>CASDLT010000022.1 GCA_949281375.1 uncultured Nitrosomonas sp. | reverse complement strand
CGTTGCGCATGGGTCGATAACGATAGCAGGTCTCAGAAATGCAAAATGTTGCACACGCCAAAACGATACTAACGGACTTTTCCCGTACTGCCCACTGTGCCATCACCTTGCGCTGTGAGGGTTTTACCACTTTTTTCCGAGGCCTCCTTCAAGAGCTCATTTTGCATCTGGCTTTCCGCATACATCCGCTTTAATCGCTTGTTTTCCTCAGCCATTGCTTTCATTTCTGAAAGCATCGCAACGTCCATCCCGCCATACTTGCTACGCCATTTATAAAAACTGGCATTGCTCATTCCATACTCTCGGCATAAATCTGCCACAGGTATTCCTCCCTCAGCCTGCTTTAGTATCTGCATAATCTGGCTTTCCGTAAATCGCTGCTTCTTCATCAGTAAAATTCCTCTTCGTCTACGATAGAAAATTCTACTGCTTTGCTCAATTAATTTTTGGGAGGATTACCAATGGTACTGTCATGATTTATTTAGCCTTGACCAATTAAGCGTCTAATTGCGCTACCCGTAAACAACTATTAAGGTTTTATATATAAGGTGTTGATGCATTTGAGGGACTAAATAATTAGAAAAAAATTATGCAATCTAGAATGAATGCTCTCTGTGAAATCGGAAATTTTATTTTTATTGCTGCTCGGAGATCCACCGAGTTGCGTAACGAATCAAATCGGCTCCATCTTTTAAATTTAATTTTGTTCGGATATTAAAACGATGTGTTTCGATTGTTTTAACACTCCGACAAAGTAATTTAGAAATCTCATGACTGTTATGCCCTTGCCCAATTAAATGTAATACCTCAAATTCACTGGGAGTGAGCGTATTGATGAGGTGTTCAGGCTCAGAGCCTTTCATAACCATACGTTTTAATAACTTTTCGTGCATTTGCTTGCTCAAAAATACATTACCGTTCAGCACCTTGTGAATAGCATCCAGCAATACTTCTCCAGGCTCTTGTTTCATGACATAACCAAGTGCTCCGGCACGAAGAGCCCGTTCAGCATAGACTGATTCATCATGCATAGAAATAAAAAGTACAGGTAGATCTGGAACCAAAGCATGGATACTTTTGATAACTTCAAGTCCCGAGACGGTTTTAAGTGTCACATCCAATAATATAATGTCAATGGAATTGTTCTTCTTCAATATTTCAAGGGCTTCAGCACCGTCACCTGCTTCGGCGAACACTTCCATATCTGGCTCCATATTGATGAGCATCGCTAAGCCATGCCGAAGCATCGCGTGATCATCCACAAGCATTACTTTTGTTTTTTTAATCGACATTTTTCGTAATCTGAGTTTTTAAACGAACTTCCGTACCACCTTCTTCGCGAGCCAAGATCTCCAGCTTTGTTCCTAATTGTTTGGCACGATACTGCATAATTTTAATCCCCATACCTGATGTTGATGGATGATTTAGATCAATTCCTGCAAAACCACATCCATCATCACAGATAGACAGGCAAAGCATCTTTTCATCAGAAACTAAAGAGATTGTAAGATTCTGAGCTTTGCCATGCCGAATCCCATTATTTGCTGCTTCTTGTGCAATTCGGTATAAGTTTAACGCCATACTGTTGTTATTATTGAAGACATTGATATTATTGTACGAAAAGTTGCAATTAATATTATATGTTGTTGAGATTCTTGTTGCTAACGTTTGCAGTGCCTGGATTAGACCATTGGCTTCTAATTCAAATGGTAGTAATCCTTGGGCAAGCTGTTTAATATGAATGACCGCAGTTTGCGTTTGTGTAGCGATTGAAGCTGCCAACGTAGCGAGATTTTCGTTTCCTATTGTGGTTGTAGAGATTTTCTTTTCTAATACTCGGGCCTGATAACCAATGGCAGCGATTTGCTGTCCAACATTATCATGTAGCTCTTGTCCGATTGTATGCGCTTGTTCTTCTGCGACAGAGACTAACGCTTGTTCCAGTCGTCTCAATTCCAGCCAGCTTTCTAAATCACTTGCAATCGCATTTACCAGCTTTTGCTCTTCGGGAAGACGAAAAGGTCGGTTCTCAGAATAGAAAATGCTCAAATGGCCGCATTCTATGCCATTGACGCTAATTTGAGAGCGCAAGGCTGATTTATTTTTTAAAAGCTGAATATCCTTTTTAAAAGGAACGAAATCTGCGTCGGCATTATTGGGTAATTGTCGCTTGGTAGTTGTATGTAATTCAGAATTTTTCGAAGTAAATTGCTTATCGTTGATTTCGATGACCACAGTCGTAATTTCTGGAAACTGCATAGCAGGTATTAGATAGTTGAATATACTCAAGCATACATCTTCTAAAGATAGTTCCATTCCCATACTACGGCGAATTTCATACAAGCAAGTGATTTCATTCAATCGGGCATGTAGAAGCTCATCAACATGCTTGCGCTCTAGCCAGCGAGCTAAGTCACTCGTAATAGCATTGATAAGCCTTTGCTCTTCAATGACTAAAAAAGGCTTGTCTTCTGGATAATAAACGTTCAATTGACCACAGGCTTCGCCATTAATACATATCTCTGAAGTCAATTCATGGGTTAAATCCTGACTCTGAGGTACTGAGACAATGCGCTTTCCGTCAAGCTCGATTGTAATTGAAGCGTATTCAGGATGCTGCATCGCCGGTATTAGAAACTTAATAATATTACGACACACTGTTTCTACTGATAAATCAAGACCAAGGCTACGGCGAATTTCATAAAGGCAAGTGATTTCTTTTAAGCGTTCGCGAAGTTCACTTTCTTTGCGGCTTAATTCAATAGAAAATTGCTCGGCGATTTCTTTAGCTTTGCGAGCTTCCTTTTCGGATTGAATGAGCTTGCGTACAAACCAATTCAATAACAATATTTCGGCAATGATCAGAGCGGCAAGATAAATAATAATATCTTTCAGCTTTTCAGTCACCGGTTGAAATAACTCTTTTTCGTCGAGCTTGAGAATCATCGAGAGCCCGATGGGATGTAATGTCGCATATGCTTCGATGACGGGTACCTGACGGTAATCAATCGTTGCAGCCACACCATTTTTTCTATCAATTTTATAATTCCTTGAAGCAACACCTTCGTCAGGTACCAAATGTTTAAATTTAACACTATCTACCTGACTGATCAGACATGGCATTTCATGCCTCCCTTTTTCCGGTTTTGCGCATAAAATGAACTCACCAGTCTCTCCGACAGATGTGATTGCTCTAAATCGCCGTGTAAGCTGAGGTAAATAAGCTTGGGTCGTAATACTGCCTATACGCTGTTCTTCTTCATTAAATACGTCTCTGGTTGTATGGAGAATAAGTTGCTCATCCCATACCAAAAATGTGTCTTTATTCAATTGAAGCGCTTCTTTGCTTTTAGAAAAATGTCCCACTTGCGATAATGTTTTACCCTGCATATCATGGACGACTGCTGCCGAGAATCCTGCTTCGGGTAGGGAGTTTACATTGCGAGTAAGATCATGAAGGGCACTAAGATTATCCGGCTCAGTCTTGAGCTGTTGCATGGACTGAACGATAAAGGGACGAAGCGCCAATGCGCGGGTATCAGCTAATCCTTTTTCAATCTGAGATTCAAGCAGTTGTGCTTTCCCTTGTAGAGCCACAGCCAGACCTCGGCCAAGCACAGATTCAATTTCCTGGCGCATGGCGCTGTATACCGTAATGCCGGTTGTTAACGTCAATCCAAGTAACAAGATGCCGCCAATGATGCTGATCTTTCGATCATCACGAGTTAAAAACAAACTGATCTCCTTGCGTGAATTTTAATGCGCGACAATCAAATTATAGGGATATCAGTTTAATAACTCCATAGATAGACGGCTTTACAGATCGAAGTAAATGGTTAAATGGAGTGGATTGCGTAGTGGCTCAGCTACCGGCTGAATATTTTAATGGGTCTTAGGAAGTTAAAGCGGGTTTAAACGTAATAATTTGAGAATCTGATGATAGGGATTATCACGGCGATGATTAAAACGAAATTCGGTTTCTTTCAAGTGTAGACAGAAAGTATGTTCAGGCACACCATTGAACTTAGCCAAACGTCTTTTAGCGAAACTCCAGAAAGACTCGATACCATTAATATGCCCGTTCACCACTGGCAAATTCATTGTCACCATGGTGAACCCTGAAGTGCTTATCAAAGCCGATATCCACCAATCCGTCATAGCCGCGCCATCCATCGGAATGGATAACGGTATCTGGTGCGACATGCCCACGGATAATGGCTTGCAATGTTGCTTTGGAGCAATCTGGAACAATCTCTGTATAAACCTTGCCTTGGCGCTTAAGCACACCAAAGACGATTGTTTTGCCATAAGCACCCCCGACCCCTTTTACCTCTGACTCGCTGGGCACCAAAGTAAGATTCATCAACTTCTACAGAACCTTGCAGAGGGGATTCAAGCTCGCAATTCTGGGCAATTCGCTGTCGTATTTTAAGGTAAATGGGATTGACGGATCGGATAGAAATATCGGTCAATTGGGCTGTGCTAGTAGCAGTGAAATCCAACGAAAAACACCGAATGAGTTGCCTAAATTTTGCTTCTCTGATTCGAGAACGAAAATAGCATCTGTTTTTAACATTCATCTCAGTAAGTTAACACACTTTAGTAAGTGCTTAACTTCCTAAGACCCATTTTAATTTATCAAAAAAACCGATTGTTCTAGGTTAGTGGAAGTGAGAGCGAATAAAATTCATAACATGAGGAATCAGAGCAAATATTCACGACACATGATGAGATTGCAAGCTGAGGTGTTATGAGTTGAATTCGTATGCAAAGTCATTTCATTTTATTAATGAAGCCTACCTCATGGAATGTTTTTTTCTCTTGAAGAGAACACCAATCCTGCCAAACTTGGCGGGCTTCTTCAACGTCACTGAATGTCCAGAGTACTACACCATCTTCAGTCATTAGCGTTGCCATTTTATTGGGCCATTCTTTGATTAAACAATACATTTTTTCTCCTAATATATATTTGAGTACGCTGTATAGCCTAACCAAATATTATGAAAAAGAGATGACAGTAAAATGAAAAATAGATGACATTGTTTACATTATGTGGAAATCAATGTTGATTGGTGGCATGCTATAAACGGAATATCGATAATACGCATTAATCAGAATTTATATTATTGTTTTTAAAAGGAGTTACCATGAAAAAAGAAAATTTCCTGCAAATAGGTTCTTTAATGATGCTGATTGGCCTGGCCGGATGTGCAGGAACGGGAGGAACGAGCAATCCGCTGAGTGCTGCAGATCAGGGATTGTCTTCTGTAAGCGGTGCTGCGGAAGGCGGTCAGCAGTTATTGAATGCTGGTACCGGGGCTCAAGCGGCAGCAGCGGCTGTTGGTTCATCAGGTGTAAGTCAAATTGGTTTAGTTGATATTCTGGTGCATCGCTTGGGCGTGTCTCCTCAACAGGCTCTCGGTGGAGCTGGCGCAATCTTTCAATTGGCTCAGGGAAAAATGAATCCGCAAGCATTTACCTCCATGTCACAATCCATTCCAGGAATGAGTACGATGCTATCAGCAGCGCCATCGATGTCAGGAGCGGGCGTAACGTCCATGATAGGTGGAAGTGGCAGTACATTGGGTAGCGCAGCAGCGCTGGCTTCATCCTTTAAACAGCTTGATCTTTCTCCCGACATGGTGGGTAAATTCATCCCTGTCGTTACCAATTACGTGCGTCAATCCAGTGATAAAGCTTCCGCTGACATGCTGCAATCTGTTCTAACATCCCGTTAATTATTATAAAAATCCTCTGCCATTTTAAGGGCAGCTATGAAATGTGCTGCCCTTGTCAAAATTTTCAACATGTCAGCAGTTTTTTGGGACTGCAAGAGTTGAGAGCATAAAATTTCAAATTGCTTTTTTGTTCCCAGTTTTACAAAATCAATTCGTTGTAAATAAAAAACTTATTATTAATAATAGGTTGCAACCATAATTTATATTATAGTTTTTTCCTATCTAACCGTTAATTATCATTATCAATATCGCTCTAGCGACAAATTTGGAGTTTTGCAATCACTAAAAAATATTTATGTCGGTTATGAGTAATCAAATATTTCATTCTTATGTAAAGCAGCAAGCATTTACGTTAATCGAATTACTGGTGACAGTGGCGATAGTGGCGATTATATCGACAGTTGCAGTTCCGGCTTACACAGACTATTCGGAGCGCATCAAAGTTGAGCAAGCAATTCTAGACATCAGCAAGATTGAGATGCGCATTGAAGGTTTTATCCCGACAGGTTCAAGTCATTACCCTGATTCTCTTGCCGAAATTGGTATGAATGATTTTCTCGATCCGTGGGGAAGGCCATATCAATATTTGAATTTATCAAACCCGAAAATACCTGGAATAAAAGGAAAAGCACGCAAAGATAAAAACCTAGTGCCTGTTAACTCGGATTTTGATCTTTATAGTCTGGGTAAAGACGGTAGGAGCGTTGCTCCATTTACAGCTTCTGCTAGCAGAGATGATGTAGTTCGAGCCAATGATGGCCGTTTTGTGGGCTTAGCGTCTAAACACTAGATTTCAATGAGAACAGAAAATAGTTTATTGCGTAGCCAGGTCGCCCGTAGGATGTTGATATTCTTCATGTTATCAACATTCATTCCCATTTTTTCTTTGGCATTTCTGTCTTATTCAGAATCCAATGACATGCTGCTGAGAAAAGCTCATCATCAACTCAATGCGGCGGGCGAGACTTACAATGAAGCGATTTACGAACGTTTATTGATGATTGAACAATTGTTTCAGGATAGTACGCAATTCTCTGATCAGCTTCATCTTTCGGAAATAAGCAATCAATTCAAGAAACGATTTCGCAATTTGTCCATCGTTCTTCCTGAAGGTGAACCGATAAACTTGCACGGTACATTATCTTTGGCGGAAAAGATTAATTTGACCGATGCCGAAATACGCCATTTATCATCGGAACGCACCATCATTAAAATAGAAAACGTAGCAGGAGGGATTAGGTTATTGCTGCTAAAGGCACTGAATCCTAAGGTTCCCGATCATGGCTTGGTAATAGCAGAAATCATTCCGGATTATCTATGGGGGGATCCCAGCACTTTTGCTTATAATTTGGAGCAATGCGTTTTAAGCAGTCAATACGTTACACTCTTTTGCGCTCATCAAAGCGATATCACATTTGATAAAGAATTGATCGCGCCACTAACGCAAGAAATCAAAGGAGAGTTTGACTGGCATCAGCATGATGAGCATTACATTGCTAATTACAATGAAGTATTTCTCGAAGCACATTTTCTGATGCCACGCTGGGTGATTGTCACCTTACAATCCAAAGCGGACGCAATTGGCAATACTTCGAATTTAAATACGATTTTTTGGGGGAGCGTCGTTTTATCGATATTGATGATCATGTTGTTCAGCATGATACAGATTCGCCGCGTTCTCGTACCCTTGGAAAAACTGATTGCAGGAACCCGGCGATTGGGAGATCATGATTTTTCCACTCAAATCGATGTAGTAAGCTCCGATGAATTCGGCGAATTGGCCACATCATTCAATACGATGACCTCGCGACTTGGGGAACAATTCGAAATGCTGACTACGTTATCCCGTATCGATCAGGAAATATTATCGGGTCTCAATATCGATAAGATTTCGCAATTAGCACTGATCCACATGCAGAAAATTGTGAAAGCAGATGCGGTTTGCATTACCGTGCTCGATGCCGATGAGCCGGAACACGGTCATATGCATGCGCTTGATATCAGTAGGCATAATCTAGTAACCAAGCCCTGCAAGGTTTCGGAGTCCATTCGACGATGGCTTCAGACTAATTACAAGGGACAGTGGTTAGACTCCAATGATTTGCAGCAATTAGGTTTGCAAGCTTTGCGCGAATGGGTAGGCTCGCATTTTGAATGCGTATTCTTGTTGCCTTTGAATTGGAATCATCAGCTTGTTGGGTATGTTTCGTTAGCTTTTGTCTATAAACCAAGCCTAAACCAGCTAATTATTCAGCCCATCAATGATTTTGCAGATCGGGTTGCGGTTGCGCTGTTCACCAAAAATCGTGAAGAATTACTGCTGCGTCAAGTGCGTATCGATGCTTTAACGGGTTTGCCCAATCGGTTCTTATTCATGGAGCAGTTACAAAAAGAAATTGCTCAGAGTCAGCGAGGGGAGCGCAAACTAGCTGTGCTGTATGTTGATTTTGATCGATTTAAAATGGTCAATGACACTTATGGTCATGCCACAGGGGATGAATTGCTATATGAAGCCGGTCAGCGTCTTATGCATTGTATATATGAAGGGGATACCGCCGCGCGATTAGGTGGCGATGAATTTGCAGTCATTATCTGTGATCTGGACTCCGGTCAAACGATTCAATCGATCGCTCAGCATATTATTGATAACTTGGCTGCACCTTACATCTTTCATGATGAGCAGACTATTCTTACGGTGAGTGTCGACATCGCCGTATATCCTCAAGATGGCATCAATAACTCAGATTTAATGAGAAATTCCGATATCGCTATGTGTCGTTCAAAAACCAAGGGAGGTAACCAGTTTATTTTCTTTGAGGAAGGCATGAATACTGAGGTGAGCAAGCGTCTGAAGCTCGAACGGGACATGAGAAAAGCCATATCCGATCAACAATTCGTTTTACATTATCAGCCTCAGGTGGATCCCAAAACTAACCGGGTGTGTGGTGTGGAGACATTGGTGCGGTGGAACCATCCAGAGCTTGGGTTTGTTCCTCCTGGCATGTTCATTCCGATTGCTGAAGATACTGGACTGATTATCGATATAGGGCGTATCGTCCTTGCCGGAGCCTGCAAGCAATATCGAGAATGGCTTAATCAGGGCATTTGCCTGGACTATGTAGCTGTGAATGTATCAGTCAAACAGTTCCGGCAACCTGATTTCTTCCAGATGGTTGAAAATATTTTGAAGATAAATCAACTAGATCCACATTGTTTGGAACTTGAAATTACTGAAAGTGTTTTCATGGAGGATATGCAGGAAGTAATCAGGATGCTTGAAAAACTCAAAGAATTGGGTATTCAACTTTCGATTGATGATTTTGGCACGGGCTATTCTTCAATGTCTTATTTGGAGCAATTGCCTTTCGATACACTAAAAATCGACATTTCATTTGTGCGCAAAATTAACGAAAATGGGGAGGGCGGCACGATAGCCGCTACCATCGCCGCCATGGCGCATACCCTTGATAAAAAAATTGTGGCGGAAGGGGTTGAAAGCGAAGCTCAACTGGAGTTTTTGAAGAAATATGATTGTGAACTGATCCAGGGCTATTATTATTGCCGACCGTTACCAGCGGATCAGCTTGTCAGGTTCGTTTCGAAAAATCATGCCGAGAATTCTCATTTACATTCTTTGCATCACCATCAACCACAGCCCATCCAATTGGTTGCGAATTCTTCGTCATAGTCATTTTCAGAAGCATTAATCAGTAACGTCGGTAGCTGAGTAATGGTTTTGTTACTTTAAAGAAAAGTGAAAGCAATAAAAAAGGAAAAGAAACAGCCTGGAGACATCACAGAAGGGGAAGATGTTCCAGGCTGGGGTTTTCGATCAGTAAGAGGGGTACTACTGATCGGATGCACTAGAGAATTTATTTTGTGCGGCAAGATACTGTGTCTGAGATAACAACAAATCCTTTGTCGTTAAGTAGCTTTCCAGTGACATTTCCTTGAATGAAAGTACGCTTAATGTGTGTTGCTCCAGCCTCAACATCAGCTGGATCGCTATCAAAATCAAACTCTATCTCGTCACCTGTGCTAGCTTTAAGAGCTGTTGTTTTTGTGTTACTGCCTGATTTAACAACAGCTTTGTAATTGCCCTGTATTAAATTATTACCGTCCACCGAGATTTTTGAGCGATTTGCTCTTTTCTCGCATTCTACGCGGATGCTAGCTGCATTCGCATCGGTGACTGGAAGAGCAGTTGAGCATATGGCTAAAACTGCGGCTAAAGCTGTTGAGGTTTTGATCAGTGATAATTTCATATTTTTCTCCATGAGGGTTTTGATTAATCAATTATGAACAGTTACTACTAGAGTTCCAGGTGTGTGTGAAAATTTCCCGCGAACAGGTGTAACTATAAGTGGTAAATATTCCCACGTCAACAAATTTGTAAGATATTTCTTCCATTAATTTTGACAAAAACTTCAGAATTAATATAAGTTACTGAATACATAGTAATATGTAAAAGAGATCATAGGGGGATATTATTTAAAGATCACTTTGATCTATGTATCAAGTTATAAATCACTCCTCGAATCTCTATTTCCTATTAAAATTTACATTGGGAAAAACTATGAAGCTGCTAAGTTGGAATATTCAATGGGGAAAGGGCATCGATGGTTGTGTGGACCTGTCGAGAATTGTTCACACTATTCAACAACATGGCGATTTCGATATCATTTGTCTGCAGGAAGTAGCGAACAACTTTCCTGATCTACCAGGCAATCGGAAACAAGACCAATTTGAGAAGTTATTAAATGCAATGAAGGGTTTTACAGGTATCTATGGGATCGCCACAGATGTACCAGATAAACTTGGAGGCAGAAATTTATTTGGAAATGCAATTTATAGCCGCTTTCCAATAGGTCAGGTCTGGGGTCATCTGTTACCTTGGCAAGGCGAATTGATGACTCCGAGCATGCAGCGCGTATTAATTGAAGCAGTGATCCATACCGACCTCGGTGCTGTGAGAGTGATGACGACTCATCTTGAATATTATTCACAACATCAACGTGAAACCCAGATTGATACAATTCGCGATTTACATCGAAATGCATGTGCCATGTCGCGGCGCAATTCAATCAGGGAAGAAGTAGGCGGTCCATTCGAGGTTTTTCCTCGTCCAGCACAGGCATTGATTTGTGGAGATCTAAATTTTCCGGCATGGGCAGGGGAACATCAACAAATTCTTGCTCCCTTTGAAGAGGGGATACCTGATTTTAGTGATGTGTGGTTAGTGTTACACCCAGATACACAGCACCCTCCGACAGTGGGCATTCATTCAGTCGATTTTGTCGATCGGCCGGAATGCTTTGATTTTATTTTTGTAACTGAGGGATTGATTCCGCGGTTAAAATCTTTCGGCATTGATATGGTGACGCAGTCCTCAGATCATCAACCTATATGGGTTGAGCTTGAATGAAATAAGCAGTAGAACGGATGGCGTAGACTAGAAAATGCGATGGCCAAAATGATCTAAATAATACTGATCAATTTCATCTCGCGAAAACTGATGATTTTGCCCACCGCGTCGTGATATTTTCAGAGAACCCATCAGTGACCCAATCTGGCCAGCCGTGTTCCAGTCCAATTGATGCAAAATACCGTATAGTAATCCAGCTCGATAAGCATCTCCGCAGCCGGTTGGGTCAATAATTTCGGTTGGGGGGACGCACGGAATATCAAATTTCTTTCCATCCGCAAGAATCATTGAACCTTGTGCACCAAGAGTAACAATCACCGCCTTGGTTTTGCTCGCCAATGACTCAAGATTACGACCGGTTCGGTCTTGCAGCATCTGACCTTCATAATCGTTGACTGCAACATAATCCGCCATATCGATGAAATCGAGAAGCTCGTCACCGTTATACATGGGTAATCCTTGGCCCGGATCAAAAATGAAAGGAATTCCGGTTTCATGGAATTCACGCGCATGTTGTAACATGCCATCGCGCCCATCTGGGGCAATGATGCCGAGATTAATATCTCGGGCATCTTTTACAGAATTCAGATGAGAAAAATTCATTGCGCCGGGATGAAATGCAGTGATCTGGTTATCTGCCAAATCAGTGGTGATAAATGCCTGAGCTGTAAAGGTATCAGGAACATGCTGCACATGCTCCTGAGTGATGTTTAACTGCTCAAGTCGTGCAGTATAAGGAGAGAAATCATCGCCAACTGTCGCCATCATAACTGGTTCGCCACCCAGCATTTTTAAGTTATAAGCGATATTGCCCGCGCAGCCTCCAAATTCACGTCGCATTTCTGGAACCAGAAATGCGACGTTCAGCATATGGATTTTTTCCGGCAGAATATGATTTTTAAAATGATCGGGAAAGACCATAATATTATCGTAAGCGAGGGAGCCGCAAATCAAGGTACGCATTGTGTATTGCTCAATAATCAGGCGTTTGGTTTCCAGGACAAATCCAGCTCCCGAGCTGCCTTGACATCGTCCAGTTTCCGTACCGGCATCGAATGAGGTGCCCCTTTGACCAGATCGGGCTGTAGTTCGATTTCACGTAGAATCTCTTTCATTGATTGAACGAAGGCGTCAAGTGTTTCTTTTGACTCTGTTTCCGCGGGTTCGATTAACAAGCATTCAGGCACTAACAATGGGAAATACGTCGTAGGAGCATGATAGCCTTTGTCCAAAAGTCGCTTGGCAAGATTCATTGCCGTCACACCGGTGTTATCTTTGATATCCTTCAGCGTGACTATGAATTCATGACTTGCGCGGCGGTTATCGTAAGCGATTTGAAAACCCACCTTACGCAGTTCCGCCATCAAATAGTTGGCATTCAAGGTGGCATATTCAGAAATGCGGTGCATGCCCTCGACACCCAGTAGCCGGACGTAAATATAAGCGCGAAGCAGCACGCCGGCGTTACCCATGTGTGCGGACAATCGACCAATAGATTGAGGTTTGTCCTTTTCAGTAATCCAACGATACGTTTCGCCTTCTTTCGCAACAATCGGAATGGGCATGAATGGCAATAACCGTTCGGCGACGCCAACGGGTGCGGAACCTGGGCCGCCGCCGCCATGCGGCGTGGAAAACGTTTTATGCAGATTGATATGAATGACATCAAAGCCCATATCACCCGGTTTAACTTTTCCAAGTACTGCATTCAGATTGGCGCCATCATAATACAGCAGCCCGCCAGCTTGGTGAACGACGCGGCTCATCTCCGCAACATTCTTTTCAAAGACGCCAAGCGTGGAAGGATTGGTCAACATCAATCCGGCCGTTTGGGGGCCAACTGCGGCTTTTAAGGCTTCAAGATCGACATTGCCATCCTTATCGGTGGCAATTTCAACTACTTTGAATCCGCACATCACTGCAGTTGCCGGATTGGTGCCATGAGCCGCGTCTGGAACAATAATTTCCGTGCGTGCAAAATCTCCGCGTGCTTCATGGTAGGCGCGTATCATCATGACGCCGATCAGTTCGCCCTGTGCACCGGCCATTGGTGTCAGACTCACTCCTGCCATGCCTGTCACGGATTTCAAAATTTCCTGTAGTTCATACATGCAGGCCAGAAAACCTTGTCCGGTATCTTCGGGCGCGAGTGGATGCCTGGACAGAAATTGCGGTAACATGGCCAATGAATTACAGGCTCGAGGGTTGTACTTCATCGTACAAGAACCCAGAGGGTAAAACTCGGTATCTATGGAGAAATTCTTTTGTGACAAGCGGGTGAAATGACGAACCGTATCCATTTCCGATACTTCAGGTAAAAGTACCGGAGATTTACGCAACATGTGTTGAGGAATTGCGGATTTATCTGCAGGTTTAGTCGGTGACTGTGAATAATTTCGACGGCCAGGACGAGAGTGTTCAAATATCAGCATGATGGTTGAGTGCAATCGTTAATTTATTTTAAAGCGGCTAATGCGGCTTCGTAATTGGGTTCATCGGCGATTTCCGGGACTAATTCTGCATGCACCACGGTGTCAGATTCATCCAACACTATGACAGCCCGGGCGGTAATGCCAGCAAATGGGCTATCGGCTATGAATACCCCATAGTCTTTCATAAAACTGGCACCACGCATCGTTGACAGCGTGATCACTTTATCCAGACCTTCGGCGTCGCAGAAGCGGCTCATCGCGAATGGCAAATCGGCAGCAATGATCAGAACGACCGTATTGTTCATATCGCTGGCTTGCTGATTGAATTTACGGGTTGAAATCGCACATACCGGGGTGTCAAGGCTAGGAACGATGTTGAGCACTTTCTTTTTGCCAGCGAAATTCGCTAATGTCGTATCGACCAGGTCTCTATTGACCAGAGAAAATGCAGGTGCTTTTTGTCCTGTCTGCGGGAATGTACCTTCAATTTTGATGGGTTTACCTTTGAGAGTGACCATGGTGTTTCCTGTGTGAATAATGGAAAAGAATATTATGAACTGAGCGCGTGCTTCATGGCGTCAGCATAATTTCGGATGTCAGATGCTGTTTTGGTTTCAGTGGCGCAGACTAAAACTGCATTGCCCAAGTCAGGATAATATTCCCTTAAATCCAAGCCACCAACGATGCCTTTCAGTTTCAATTCTTCCAGTACATTAGCAACTGAAGTGGAAAGCCCTAGCGCGGCTTCATGGAAAAAAGGACCACTGAACATTCTTTTCACGCCTTTGATGGCTTCTAGTTGTTCTACCAAATCCAAAGTATTGGCATGGGATTGTGCGGCAACCCGACGTAATCCCTCCGGCCCCACCAAAGACATATAAATTGTCGCAGCAGTGACCATGAGGCCTTGATTGGTACAAATGTTGGAAGTTGCTTTAGAGCGGCGAATATGTTGTTCGCGGGCTTGCAGAGTCAGCACGAAACCCTGTTTATTATCCAGATCCGTGGTACGACCAATGATGCGCCCGGGCATCTGTCGAACCAGATCATTCTTACATGCCATGAAACCGAAGTAAGGTCCCCCGCTGGACAATGGAATACCTAATGGCTGACCTTCACCCACGGCAATATCCGCACCTTTGCTGCCCCATTCTCCTGGCGGTGTCAGCAATGCCAGGGCAGTGGGATTGACTACTCCGATGGCAAAGGCATTCTTGCTGTGTGCCCAATCGGTTAGAGCATCCACTTGTTCCAATATGCCGAAGAAGTTGGGCTGAGGTATAACCAGCGCCGCAAAATCCCCATGATCTGAATGAGCTAATGATTCCGGCAGGACTTGCCCAGTTTCGGTACAGAATGGCAATTCAATCACTTCGATTTTCTGATTGCTGACGATTGCGCGAACGACTTGACGGTAAACTGGATGCACAGTTTTCGGAATCAAGATGCGCCGCGAGGTTTTATGGGAACGAACTGCCATCAGAGCAGCTTCAGCCAGGGCGGTTGCTCCGTCATACATACTGGCATTGGATACATCCATACCCGTCAGCGAGGCCATCATGGTCTGATATTCGTACAATAACTGCAGGGTGCCTTGACTGGCTTCAGCCTGGTATGGTGTATACGAGGAATAAAACTCTCCTCGCGTGGTGATTTGCCAGACTGCAGCAGGAATATGATGTTCATATGCCCCGGCTCCGATGAAGTTCTGGTAAATCCCGTCCTTACCGGCCCGCTCCATCATCAGGCGCGTAATTTCCATTTCGCTGAGACCGATCGGAACACCGCTCAGCTGACCACTGATCAATTCCTTCGGAATTTCATCAAAAAGTTCTTCAATAGTTTTAGCGCCAATGCTAGCGAGCATTTCGGCGACATCTTCTTTGGTATGTGGAATAAACGGCATGATTAATTAAATAGAACGTGAAGTAAGGGAGTAAAAGTTAACAAATGAATTCAATGGGCCAGTAGTCGAATCGTTCAATGATCTTCGTTTTCGACCAATTCAGTGTAAGCTGCGGCATCCATCAGTCCATCTAATTCAGCTACATTGCTTGGTTTCATTTTGAAAAGCCAGGAAGAATAAGCGTCTTCATTGATCTTTCCGGGCTCATCCACTAATGGGGAATTCACTGCGATGACTTCTCCAGAAATCGGCGAATACACATCGGCGGCAGCTTTAACAGATTCGGCAACTGCACATTCTTCTTTTTGCTTAAGATTGCGTCCGACTTCCGGCAATTCGATGAAAACCATATCACCAAGCAGTTCTTGTGCGTGATGGGTAATTCCTATGGTAACCGTACCATCAGCTTCAGGTTTTACCCATTCGTGGGATTTACTATATTTCAATTGTGTTGGGATGCTCATTTTTCACCTCGGATAAAAGAAATTCATTATTACAATTCTATATTAAATCAGGGCTTTTCCATTTCGTACAAACGGGTATTTAACAACTTTGGCGCGTAGTTGTTTATCACGAACGATCACATTGACTTCATCGCCGATAACTATTTGTACTGGAACGCGGGCGAGTGCAATGGATTGATTCATTGTTGGTGAGAAACCACCACTGGTAATTTCTCCCTGATATTCCACTCCATCTTTTTGTCCTACCACATGCTGGTGACTTCGCAGGACACCTCGATCAATCAGCACCAAGCCGACCAGGTGATGTGTTGCGGGCATTTTCAATAACGCTTGTTTACCGATAAAATCGCGTTCGCTTTTCAGATCAACCGTCCAGGCCAAGCCAGATTCAAGTGGATGCTTCGTTTCATCCATATCTTGACCATATAGATTCATACCAGCTTCCAAGCGTAGCGTATCACGAGCTCCCAAACCCGCTGGTGAAACTCCGACATCATGCAGCGCCTTCCATAATACGGGGGCATCCGCAGCAGGAAGAATTATTTCGAAACCATCTTCTCCGGTATATCCTGTACGTGCGATGAAATATTGACCGACTGCAGCCGATTGAAATTGTTTTAATTCTTCGGTGAGGGATTGAGAACCAGGGATTACCTGCCAGACTTTGGCGCGCGCATTCGGGCCTTGTATGGCAATCATGGCTAAATCCCGTCGTGGAGAAATTTCTAAATGAGGAGCTAGCTCGTCACGCTGTTTGATCATCCAGGCCACATCTTTGTCCGCAGTACCAGCATTTACAACGATACGGAACCAAGTTTCAGATAAAAAGTAAATGATCAGGTCGTCGATGATACCGCCTTGAGGGGTCAGCATGCAGGAATATAATGCTTTTCCTGGAAGCGTGAGTTTGTCGACATTATTGGCGACCAGGTGACGAAGAAAATCACGTACCTGAGGGCCACGAATATCAACCGATAGCATGTGTGAGACATCAAACATACCGACATCTTGGCGGACTTTGTGGTGTTCATCTAACTGCGAGCCGTAATGCAACGGCATGTCCCAACCGCCAAAATCGACCATTTTGGCATTCATGTCACGGTGGACATGATTAAGAGGTGTCATTTTCAGCATGGATTATTCTCCCGGAAATAAAAGAGTCATTTCGTAATGACTTATCACCCCTCTGTCCCTTTTACCTGAGAGATTTACAGATCAGCGTCTGTGTGCCCCTTCGGTGGCCGAATAATTCAGCGCTCTCCAGATTGCCTGTCACAAGCGGTTCTCTTGGAACAAGTTTGACTTGACCATGCCTGAGCGATTCCGGGGGGGTTACGCCTTCGGCGGCACTGAAATCAGCGCGCTCTCCTGCTTGGACCTGTACGGCAAAGTGCGCACTATACCCTAGTAGGAGTGATGAGTACAAGACGTTCAGATAAATTTTTATCGTAAAATTCGGGCGATACAATCTCTTTTCCTGAGTAGCAAAGTGTTTCTGAATGATTAAAAGAAATACTGATGATGAAGAAAACTGTGTCATTGATGGTTACGAATAATTCATGTCTTTCGTTCGATTGGTTAAGTGATGAAGATGGAATCATGTGCGCACTGACAAGGAATATTTCGTTATTTTCGAATTTGGCTATAATGGTTAAGCTTCAGGCTATTTCGCTATAAATATAAGCAGGAAGTTGAATGAGAGCAAATTTCATTCGAAGCAGATTTATTGGCGAGCGGATGGGATTGGTTCATATTTAATGGTCTGCTTGCTGTCATCATTAATTTTAAAGGGAGAAAAATATGAGTATGGAAAGTGAATTCAGAACACGATTTGGGGGGTTCTGGAATTCTCTGATTTTGTTGTTCGTCATCATTGTGTGTCTACGGTTTGCTAACCTTGAACTGGCGCATGAAAGCCTGTCAGAAAGAGTGCATTGTGCAATTCATTTATTTCTGGGCTGTGTCGCTGCTGGTATTCTATTGGGAATTTTGAAGATATTTTTGTCTTTTTCCAATCAAACCTATACCCGTGCGCCTGCATCCGCGAATTTCGTACATGGCATTAAATACGGAATCGTTGCAGGAGGATTATTGATTTTTGTTGTGGGAACGATGCAGCTCAATAATTTTCTAGGTGTATTTCAGCCGATCGCTAATGGATTACTTGTTAAATTAACCGCAGTATTTGCTTAAGCAATAGATTGAATGAGGAAGCTCTGGAGAAGAAAATGTCAGGCGTTCAGCGAAGTGAAATTGCTGACAAGTTCAATCAATTTCAATATAACTGAACATCTTCGCTATGCCGTCAGTATTCAGGGTTGCAGTATGGTTTTGCACAACAGTTTTTCAGAGTTTCCTTATAGAGTTTCAATCTCTCGTTAAATTCAGATTCATGGATGTCAACATATGCTCCTTAGAGCATCATATATTCTGTCCGACATCGGTTATTGACTGGGTTCTGGCATTGACTCAATAAAAGCGCCTTGCTGAGCATTAATCATACTTTTTTCAATATCGTATTTCGTGCAAGGGGAGCGGTATTGGGAAAATCCTTGCTGAAGTGTAACCCTCTACTTTCGTAACGCAACATCGCACTTTTGACGATGAGATCAGCGCTATCGACCAGATTCCGTAATTCCAGAAGATCGCTGGTGACTCTGAAATTTGTATAATATTCATTGATTTCTTCACGTAATAATTCGATCCTCCGCTGTGCTCGTTGAAGGCGCTTGGTGGTTCGTACAATTCCGACATAATTCCACATAAAGCGACGTAATTCATCCCAATTATGTGCGATCACGATTTCCTCGTCAGCGTCTGTTACTCGGCTTTCGTCCCAGGCCGGCAAAGCAGGTAAAGAATGCGATGTGTGATGGCTAATATCCCTAGCCGCAGACTGAGCTAACACCAAGCATTCCAGTAACGAATTGCTTGCAAGCCGATTAGCGCCATGCAATCCGGTATGGGCAGTTTCTCCGATGGCATAAAGATGATTCAAATCAGTTTTTCCACTTTTATCGGTAACTATGCCGCCACAGGTATAGTGTGCTGCCGGGACCACGGGAATGGGTTCTTGAGTAATGTCGATACCCAATTCCAGGCACCGAGTGAAAATAGTCGGGAAATGTTGTTTTAAAAAAACTGCGGGTTTGTGTGATATGTCGAGGTAAACGCAATCCAATCCTCTTTTTTTCATTTCAAAGTCGATGGCGCGTGCCACGATATCACGTGGAGCAAGTTCGGCGCGCGCGTCATGGCGAAGCATGAAGCGATCGCCATCCGGTAACTTCAAAATGCCGCCTTCACCGCGCACAGCTTCACTGATCAAGAACGACTTGGCATGAGGATGATAAAGGCACGTAGGATGAAATTGAATGAATTCCATATTGGCAATCCGACAGCCTGCTCGCCATCCCATTGCAATACCGTCTCCTGTGGCTGTATCAGGATTGGTTGTATAGAGGTACACTTTGCTGGCTCCGCCAGTTGCCAAAATAGTGTCTTGCGCGCTGAAGGTGTGAACCGTGCCTATTTTCTTGTCGAGCACATAAGCCCCTACGCAACGCCGCTCCTGAGGCGGGGTTTGATCGTCAGATAATTTGTCGCTGGTAATCAAGTCGATGGCAATATGATGTTCCAATATGCAAATATTGGAGTGACTGCGGATTTTTTCGATCAACGTTTGTTGAATGGCTTGGCCGGTGGCATCTCCACTGTGAATAATACGTCGAACACTATGACCGCCTTCTTTCGTCAAGTGGTAACCGGTTTCGCTGGTCTGATCCGCAGTAAAATTGACGCCTTGATTTATGAGCCAGTGAATTGCTTGAGAAGCATTCTCTGCAATATAACGCGTCATTTCCAGATCACACAATCCAGCTCCGGCAATCAAGGTATCTTCAACATGCTGGGAAGGAGAATCCTCAGAAGATAACGCTGCTGCAATACCCCCTTGCGCCCATGAGCTTGCTCCTGAATCAACAGCTTGCTTTGTAACAATACAGATTTTCTTTTGATCGGCCAAATGAAGCGCCAATGTAAAGCCGGCTAATCCACTGCCAATGATAAGTACGTCATAATGATTGTCAGGCATGGTTGTCGACAGATGTGTAGATTTAAAAACAGAATAAGCGCTAGATAATAACAGACTCAATCTGTTTTATGTTTCTATTAACCGAGGATTAACCGGTGTTATGAGTATCTGTTTATAGGATTAAATCGTGAACTAACTCTTCAAGTAAATTGTCTTTAGAAAGCGCTATGGTTAATTACCAGTTTCCCAGATTTGATTGAATGGATATACTTAATCTCTTGTATCATTATGCCGCATGTAAAAGATCAAGAATAAAATTGCACATTCATTCAAAATTAAAATGCTCAGGGATCAAGTGGTATGGGTGATCGGGAAGTCGATCAACAATTAGTAGAGCGAGTTCAAAGCGGAGACAAGCATGCATTTGATCTACTAGTCATTAAATATCAGCGCAAGCTAGCTCGTCTGCTATCACACTTTATCCGTGATGCAGCGGAAGTCGAGGATGTGACACAAGAAGCGTTTGTAAAAGCATATCGAGCGTTACCTTTATTTAGAGGAGATAGTGCTTTTTATACTTGGTTGTATCGAATCGGTATTAATACCGCAAAAAATTTCTTAGTGTCGCAGGGACGAAAAGTTCCGACCTTGCAGGAATTTGATAACGAAGATGCCGAGAGCTTTGAAGATAATAGTTTATTAAAGGAATTGAATACTCCGGAGAGTGAACTGATGAGTAAGCAAATAGCTCAAACAGTTAACCAGACTCTCGATTCATTACCTGAAGAATTACGAACTGCGATCGTTTTAAGAGAAATTGATGGATTAAGCTATGAAGAAATTGCAAATATCATGAATTGTCCGATTGGTACTGTAAGATCACGAATATTTCGCGCTCGAGAAGCAATTTCTGAACAGCTTCGTCCTTTATTAGGTACGAGTAAAGACAAGAGGTGGTAAGGTGAAAAGCAAAATATCAGCATTTATGGATGGAGAGCTTCTAAAGCAAGATTCAACAAACATTATCAAACAATTAAACGACGATAATGACTTAAGAGAGGATTGGAAAACTTATCATTTAATCGGCGATGCATTGAGGCACTCTTCTCGATTATCAACAGATCTTTCGCAGAGTATCAATCGGAAATTAAAAACTGAACCGATCATTCTTATTCCAAATACAACCAACAATCGTCAACGAGAAAAATTCAAAGTTTTGGTTTTTTCCGTTGCCGCTTCGGTCATTGCGATGATTTCAGCATGGTTATTTATGTATAATCCTTCGTATTCTCCTCAGCCTTCCTTCACTGCAGATAATCAGAAACAGAAAAATAACCTAACGGTTGTTCCAGCATCAGTCACCGCTTCCCCAACGATAAGTAACCATCCTTCAGCTGAAATTAATGACTATTTGTTTGTTCATCGAGAATTTTCTCCGGGTGGGCATATGCGTGGACAAATTACTAATGTGAATAGTGGGCCTCAACATAATGAAAGATATGGTAGATGAATAGTCATAAAATAATCGCACTTTTTTTTTTATTTGTGGTTTGTTTTCAAGCCGCGTATGCACGCGATCTGCCTACTTCATCCAGTACTGCGCTTGAATGGTTAAAAAGAATGGCGGAGGCGCCGCGTCAGCATGATTATGCCGGTACATTCGTATATTTTGCCGACGACTACATTGAAACCACCCGCATCATCCATAAAGCGGATGATGCCGGCGAGCGTGAAAAAATAGAAGTGCTGGACGGTGCTCCTCGTATCGTATTTCGTAATAACGATGAAATGAAGTGTTATCTTCCTGAGAGCAAGAAGATGTATACGGAGAAGCGCTGGTTCCGTAAATTTTTTCCTAATCTTCTTCCGCAATCATCTGAAGGTATTGATGACAATTATTATGTCAAAGAAGTTAAGCGTGAACGTGTAACTGAACGTGAATGTCAGGTTTTACTGCTGACGCCAAGAGATGATCTGCGCTACGGCCATCAGTTTTGGATAGATACTGAGACTGGTCTGTTGCTCAAAGTTGCAGTATTGGATGGAAACGATATCATCGAACAATTTTCATTTGTACAGATAGAAATTGATAAAGAAATTCCTCCGGAATCGTTCAAGCTGGAACGATCTCTTTTAACGAGAGAATGGCATGTTACCGATTTGGTAACTTCTTTCTTGAAAGAAGGGGAGATGAGGTGGAAAATCAATAAATTACCTGCAGGATTTAAGAAATTGATTGAAATGAGACGAAATCTGACCGAGAAATCACCATTGGTGGATCATCTTGCATTGTCAGATGGACTTGCAACCGTTTCCATTTTTATTGAATCGCTAAAGAAAGATGCGCCTCCTCCTGCACCGGGATTTTTTACCAATCGCGGAGCCATCAATATCTATGTTCGAACACTGGATGATCATAAGATTACAACTGTAGGGGAAGTTCCTGTTGAAACCATTAAGTTGATTGGTGATTCCGTGGTCAAGCACGATTAAAAACTCCATCACGCAAATTGCACATTAAAGCCGATACTTCTGATTTTTTATTGATGAAAATCGAATCTCAGGTCATGTACTCCTCATATCTATAAGATTTTTTTCCTATTTGATTAATTATGAATAACCTCTTCATTGTAAATACTGGCCTGATGTCTAAAATAAAAAATGTTTTGCAAGTGATGATGATTTCCCTATTTTTATCATCGCCTATCGTATTCGCACAAGTGAAAGAGCTTCCTGATTTTACAGGGCTTGTCGATAAACATAGCGCGGCGGTGGTCAACATCAGTGCAATACAGACCTCAAATGCAATGAATGGTCAGATTCCTGAATTACCCGGCATTCCTGAAAATTCGCCTTTTTATGAGTTCTTCAAGAAACATATGCAGCCTTTTCCTGCGCCGAGAAAATCAGAACCTCGTTCATTAGGCTCTGGTTTTATCATTAGTTCCGATGGATATATTCTGACGAATGCGCATGTAGTGGAAACCGCCGATGAGATTACGGTAAAACTCAATGATAAACGCGAGTTTACAGCCGAAGTGATTGGGACCGATCGGAAGACCGATATTGCATTGATCAAGATCAATGCAACGGAACTGCCCATTGTTGCGCAAGGAAATCCAGACAACCTCAGGGTTGGTGAATGGGTCGTGGCCATCGGTTCACCTTTTGGTTTTGAACATAGTGTAACGGCCGGCATCGTGAGCGCCAAAGGCCGTTCACTTGCACAGGAAAATTATGTTCCTTTTATCCAAACCGATGTGGCGATTAATCCGGGCAATTCGGGAGGTCCGTTATTCAATATGAAAGGTGAGGTGGTAGGAATCAATTCGCAAATCTATAGCCGGACTGGTGGGTTTATGGGGTTGTCATTTGCCATCCCGATCAATGTCGCTACCGAAATTGCTGACCAATTGAAGGTCAATGGCAAGGTCAATCGTGGAAGAATCGGAGTGATGATTCAGGAGGTTACCAAAGAACTGGCTGAATCATTTGGTTTGTCTGAAAATAATGGTGCCTTGGTGGTAACTGTAGAGAAAGGAGGACCTGCAGATAAGGCCGGCATCAAAGCGCGAGATATCATTCTGAAATTTGATGAAAAAGATGTTGCCGTTTCGGCTGATTTGCCGCGTATCGTTGGGAATACCAAACCTGGGTCAACCGTGCCCGTATACCTATGGCGCGATGATTCTTTCAAAACACTTGAAATAAAAGTGGGTGAGTCTTCCAAAGACGATGGTGCAGAGCGCCGTCGACTCAAGCAGAATAAAAAATCAGAAACTTCTAATCGACTGGGATTGGTGTTAAGTGAAATTACTGCGGAACAGAAAAAACAACTTGAAATCACCAATGGCCTGTTGGTGGAAGACATGCAACCGGGTATCGCTGGCCGCTCAGGGATACGCATTGGCGACATCATTCTCGGTCTAAATAGTAAGGATGTGAAAAGTGTAAAACAATTCAATGAGCTGATTGATAGTGCAAAAAGTGGTAAGAACATTGCATTGCTGGTTAAAAGAGGAGAGATCACTACCTTCATTACGATGAAACTCTCTGATGAAGAAAAAAAATAACCGAGTTATTTGTTCCGTGAAACCTCAATTAATAGTTTTTGGTCGAGAAGAATGCCATCTTTGTCAGGATATGATGCATGCCTTGCATACCTTACAACAGCACGTTTCTTTTGACTTACAAGTAATTGATATTGATTCAGATAAGGAATTGATCGCCCGCTATGGGGAGAAAATTCCTGTATTAGTGTCTGCCGAAGATCATCAAGAAATCTGCCATTATTTTCTGAATATGACAGCTTTAGATGATTATCTTGGTAAATTTCGTTAGAATGCTGCCTCCTTAAATGACCCTTTCAATCTTGAGTTTGCAATTCAGTGATTGAATTTTGCGATTGTTTTCTTTTATAAGTAAGGCAATTTGCTGAGTATATTTTGATGCAGCGCATTCGAAACTTTTCCATTATTGCTCATATTGATCATGGCAAATCAACGCTAGCCGATCGTATTATTCATTTATGCGGAGGATTATCCGATCGCGAAATGGAAGAGCAGGTGCTCGATTCGATGGATCTGGAGCGTGAACGAGGGATCACCATCAAAGCACAGACTGCTGCTTTGCGATACAAGGCTAAGAATGGTGAAACTTATCTGCTGAATTTGATTGACACGCCGGGACACGTCGATTTTTCCTATGAGGTTTCGCGTTCACTGGCCGCTTGCGAAGGAGCATTGCTGGTAGTGGATGCCTCGCAAGGTGTCGAAGCCCAGACCGTTGCTAACTGTTACACTGCGATCGAGCAAGGCGTTGAAGTAATCCCGGTGTTGAATAAAATTGATTTGCCCGCGGCTGATCCAGCGCGCGTCATCACCAATATCGAGGAGGTGATCGGTATCGACGCGCAAGATGCGGTTCGTGTGAGTGCGAAAACGGGCGAGGGTGTGATTGACGTATTGGAAGCACTGATCGCCAGAATTCCGGCTCCCCAAGGAGATCCCAATAAGCCGCTGAAAGCACTGATTATCGATTCATGGTTTGATAATTATGTCGGTGTCGTGATATTGGTCAGGGTGATGGATGGCACTTTAAAGCCTGGTGACAAGATATTATTGATGGCCAGTAAGGCTGTGCAGTTATGTGAGCAGGTCGGTGTTTTCGTACCGAAGTCGGTGTATCAGGACTCACTCAGCGCCGGAGAAGTTGGCTTCATCATCTCCGGCATCAAAGAATTGAACGCAGCGAAAGTTGGGGATACGGTAACTTCTGCAAGTCAACCCGCGGATCAACCTCTCCAGGGTTTTAAGGAAATAAAGCCTCAAGTGTTCGCCGGGTTGTATCCGGTTGAATCGAATCAATATGATGCCCTACGCTCGGCACTAGAGAAATTAAAGTTGAACGATTCATCCTTACATTTTGAACCGGAAGTATCGCAGGCGCTAGGTTTTGGTTTTCGTTGCGGTTTTCTTGGGCTTCTGCACATGGATATTGTTCAGGAGCGGTTAGAAAGAGAATACGATATGGATTTGATTACCACTGCACCGACAGTGATTTATCAAATTCTTATGCGCGATGGCAAACTGATTGAAATAGAGAATCCGTCGAAAATACCTGATCTCTCTAAAATTGACGAGATTCGTGAGCCTATCATAACGTCAACCATTCTGGTGCCGGAAGAATATGTAGGGGCAGTAATCACCTTATGTGTCAATAAACGCGGCAATCAGGTCAATATGCAATACATGGGTAAACAAGTCATGCTGACCTATGAGATGCCGTTGAACGAAGTTGTGATGGATTTTTTTGATCGCCTGAAATCGACCAGCCGAGGCTACGCGTCGTTGGATTATGAATTCAAGGAATTTCGTGCATCGGATTTGGTTAAATTGGATATCCTGATCAATGGCGACAAGGTTGATGCGCTATCGTTGATTGTCCATAGAAGTAGCAGTCAATACCGTGGCCGAGAACTCGTGCAAAAAATGCGCCAATTGATTCCCCGTCAAATGTTTGATATCGCGGTGCAAGCTGCCATCGGGGCACACATCATCGCTCGTGAGACAGTGAAGGCATTACGTAAAAATGTGTTGGCAAAATGTTACGGTGGAGACATTACACGTAAACGAAAGTTGCTGGAAAAACAAAAAGCAGGTAAAAAGAGGATGAAACGAGTGGGTAACGTTGAAATTCCACAAGAAGCTTTTTTAGCAATATTGCAAGTTGATAATAAATAATGATCAGTAAAAATAAAATTTTTGTAACGAAGAACAAGCGCCATAGTTGCAACAATTCTCCAGTTAGCACCCCTGTTGGATTTTCGAAAGGAAATCTATGAACTTTCCGCTGATTCTGTTTATTTTATTAGTCATTACGGGTTGTATTTGGTTATTGGATTCTCTGCTTTGGAAAAAAAAGCGGAGCGCTGTAGAGAATGAACCGTGGTGGATTGAATATCCGAAAAGTTTCTTTCCAATCATATTGATAGTATTCACCCTACGTTCATTTGTCATGGAGCCATTCAAAATTCCATCGGGTTCAATGATACCAACGCTATTAATTGGCGATTTTATTCTTGTGAACAAATATACCTACGGGATTAGGCTGCCGGTGATCAATAAAAAAATAATTGATATCAATAAACCGAAACGTGGTGATGTATTAGTGTTTCGATACCCCGAAGATCCTTCCATCGATTATATCAAGCGCGTAGTCGGACTGCCGGGTGATACCGTTACTTATCATAATAAACAACTGATTATCAATGGAGAGACTATTAGGACAGATTACGAAGGCGATTATAAGTATGTGGAAACCGGCTTCGGTTATATCTACGCTGATCGTTTTTCGGAATACCTGGCGGAAGAAAGTCATTCAGTCCTTATCAATCAAGATACTAAAGGCATTCAATTCTCCAATGTGAGGCAGTTTGAGTTTCGCGAGAATTGCAAATACCGGCGTACGGGCTTTACCTGCGAAGTGCCTCCCGGAAGTTATTTCACATTGGGAGACAATCGTGATAGTAGCAGTGACAGCCGGTATTGGGGGTTTGTTCCAGAACAGAATATTGTTGGCAAGGCATTTATGATTTGGTGGAATTTTGGAGATTTCAGCCGCATCGGATTGGCCATCAAATGACAGATCACGTTTTTCTCGAGGGAGTTTCTCATGATCGTTCGCAAACAACAGGGTTTGAGCCTGTCCAGCTTGTTGGTATGGGCAACTGCCATAACCGTAATCGCAATTTTTAGCATGAAGCTGGTGCCGGCTTATCTGGAGCATTCAGTCATTGAGAAAAATTTGACGGCGATTGTCAGCGATGTCAATTCTGGAAAACTGAGTGTCAATCAAATCCGAACGTCATTCAGTAAATATGCGCAAATTGACAATATTAAATCAGTCAATGGCCAGGATATTATCATCAATAAAAATAATGACAGAGTTAATCTGACCGCAAAATATACTTCCAAAATTCCCTTGATTGCTAACTTGTCGTTGCTGATTGATTTCGAGGCTAAGAGCAAGCCTTAAGAATGTTTGGGTTGTAATAGAAATGCACAGCAATCGTAAAGTTTTATTGGATGCGTTTTGTAAACGATTGGGTTACATTTTTGGACGACCAGAGTTATTACAAGAAGCATTGACTCACAGAAGTCATAGTGGAAGAAATAATGAACGTCTGGAATTTCTGGGTGATGCGGTGCTTAACTGTGCAATTGCCGGATTAGTATTTCATGCATTTCCCGATGCTCCGGAAGGACATTTATCGCGACTTCGAGCCCGGTTCGTCAATCAACAGGCTCTGTCGGATATTGCACTCACTTTGCAAATGGATAAAATCCTTCGACTTGGAGAGGGGGAATTGAAAAGCGGCGGCAGTCATCGTTCATCCATATTGGCGGATGCTTTCGAGGCGGTGCTGGGGGCGATTTATTTGGATAGTGGTTTTTCTCAAGCAGAAGCAGTCGTGCAATCACTCTATACTCCTATGATCGAAGAGATTGACCTGAACGAACAAGGTAAAGATCCCAAAACTTTATTACAAGAGTTTCTGCAGGGCCAGAAATTAGCGTTACCGGAATACAGCGTCGTGACTACTGCGGGAAAAGCACATAAACAGTGGTTTACTGTAGAATGCCTGATAACGACCTGCAATATTCGAACGGTCGGCGAAGGGGCGAGCCGCCGTAGCGCAGAGCAGGAAGCCGCAAAATTAGCCTACCAGGAAGTTTGTTTTTATCATTGATCTTGAATTTCAATCTGCTTAATTACGGATGCACCTCAGTTATGCTCAACCAGAATGACCACTGATGCCGATTTTCGGACGGGATATATTGCAATTATCGGTCGTCCGAATGTGGGTAAATCCACTTTATTAAATAAATTACTACAGCATAAAGTCAGTATCACTTCAAGGAAAGCACAAACCACGCGTTTCAGAATCAACGGCATTTTGACCGATCATCAGACGCAATATGTTTTTGTCGATACCCCGGGCTTTCAAAAGCAGTATACCAATCGACTGAATACGGCGATGAATCGAGTGGTGGCTCAGAGTGTGCTTGATGTCGATGTTATTTTATTTGTCATAGAAGCGATGCAGTTTGATCAGCGCGATGCGGATGCGTTGAAAATTCTTCCTGCCGATGTTCCGGTCATTTTGGTGATCAATAAAATTGATCAATTGTCCGACAAGAATCAGTTGCTACCCTTCTTGAGCAGACTCGAAAATATTTTTCGATTTGCTGCCATCGTCCCTGTAAGTGCTCAGAAAAAGATTCAGCTGACTCAATTGCTGGATATCATCCGAACTTATTTGCCCATCAATCAACCATTATTTGAAAAAGATGAAATAACCGACCGCAGTGAGCGATTTATCGCGGGAGAATTTATTCGTGAAAAATTATTCCGCTTGATTGGCGATGAGATTCCATACTCAACCACCGTTGTCGTGGATCATTTCAAACTGGAAGGCAGTTTGCATAAAATACATGCCACAATCTTGGTTGAAAAACCTAACCAGAAAGCAATTATCATTGGAAATAAAGGTGAAAAAATAAAGCAGATCGCAAGTCAGGCCCGTATCGATATGGAACTCTTGTTTGGAGAAAAAGTATATCTGGAGGTTTGGGTCAAGGTTAAGAATGGTTGGGCTGACGATGAAGCAACATTGAGAAACTTGGGTTATGAATAACATACAGAGTAGTCGGAATTTTTCTGGGAGCACTGATCATGATTGAATTGGGCGTTAATATTGATCATGTGGCAACGCTTAGGCAAGCCCGTGGCACGGTCTATCCCGATCCCATAACGGCTGCATTGATTGCAGAATCTGCGGGTGCCGATGCGATAACTTTACATTTACGGGAAGATCGGCGTCATATTCAAGACAGGGATGTCGAAATCTTGCGTGAGCGTTTAACTACCCGTATGAATTTAGAGAGTGCGGTTACCGATGAAATGATTGCGATAGCATTGAGAATTAAACCCGAAGACATGTGTCTGGTGCCCGAACGGCGTGAAGAATTGACCACTGAAGGAGGACTCGATGTGATCAGGCACTTTGATCAGATTACACGGGTATGCCAAAAATTGGCAGAAGCAGGTATACGGGTATCGTTGTTCATCAATGCTGATCCGCTGCAAATTGAAGCGGCAGCCAGAACAGGCGCACCGGCGATAGAAATTCACACTGGTACTTATGCAGACGCGGTAACGCTGAATGCGCAAAAGGAGCAATTCCATACGGTGCACAAAGCGGTACAAATAGCCTTGGCGTGCGGCCTCAAAGTGAATGCAGGTCATGGTCTGCATTATGAAAATGTACAAGACATTGCGGCCATCCCTGAAATATCCGAGCTAAACATTGGACATGCGATCGTTGCGCGAGCAATTTTTGTTGGATTCAAGCAAGCTGTAGCGGAAATGAAGCAGTTGATGATCGAGGCGCGTGCATGATTTTCGGAATTGGGGCTGATATTGTTGAGTCAGCCCGAATTGCACAATCTCTGGATCGATTTGGCGAGCGGTTTGCACGGCGTATTCTGACCGACGATGAGTGGCCTTATTATAATGCCAGCAGTAAACCGGTATCGTTTCTCGCCAGTCGTTTTGCAGCGAAGGAGGCTCTATCGAAAGCGATGGGAACGGGGTTGCGTCATCCCGTCAATTTAAGCTATATGTCGATTAATCACGATAACCTGGGAAAACCCTACTTTGAATTTCATCCTGCCCTCAATCAATTGATGAGCGATAAAGGCATCACCCAGCATCATCTTTCAATCAGTGACGAGATTAACATGGTGTGTGCTTTCGTTGTTTTGGAGAAATGATGATGTCACTGGGTCCTGTCATGCTCGATATCGCCGGCACCCAACTCACTGATGAAGATATCGGGCGGTTACAACATCCGCTGACAGGCGGAGTTATTCTGTTTTCACGCAATTATTCCAATCATTATCAATTGGCAGAATTGACTCAGCAAATTCATGCCGTAAGGAAACCGCATTTGCTGATAGCTGTGGATCACGAAGGAGGGCGCGTGCAGCGTTTTAAAAGCGATTTCACACTTTTACCTGCGATGCGTGAGTTAGGAAAAATCTGGGATCGGCATCCTGTTCGGGCCCGTCATCTTACCCAGCAAGTCGGTTTCGTGCTGGCCGGTGAATTGAATGCCTGCGGCGTGGACTTTAGTTTTACCCCTGTTCTGGATCTCGATTACGGACAGAGTAGCGTGATTGGCGATCGTGCATTCCATCCCGATCCGTGTGTGGTGGCATCCCTTGCGCATAACTTGATGATCGGCCTTAAAAAAGGAGGCATGGTCGCTGTGGGTAAGCACTTCCCTGGGCATGGCTACATTCGGGCTGATTCTCACCTTGAAGTCGCTGTTGATACGCGGGAATTTGCAGATATTGCTTCGAATGATTTAATTGCATTTCAGAGCATGATTGAATATGGAATGGCCGGAGTTATGCCAGCGCATGTCATATATGAAAAAGTCGATTCGAAGCCTGCTGGTTTCTCAGCGTTGTGGCTGCAGCGAATTCTACGCACCGAACTGCGATTCGAAGGATGCGTTTTCAGTGATGACCTGAGCATGCGCGGCGCTGGCGAATATTTGTCGTCGATGTGCTTGCGGGCTGAGTCTGCTCTAAGCGCTGGCTGCGATATGATACTGGTATGCAATAATTCTGAGGGTGTCGATAATATTCTGGCAGCATTGAAGTGGGAAATGTCGGCGCTGAGTCTGGCGCGACTTGCTCGAATGCATGCACGAAGAATGTTTGGTTCACTCACGAAATTACGAGAATATGGTGAATACGTTGAAGCGATCAGAGAAATCAGCGTGATCGGTTTTGAAAGTGAAGAATTGCCACTGGAGTAAAACGATTGCTGTCGATCAGTCTTGTCTTGTTTGTTTTATTACACGATTATTTCAAAACATTTTTATAGGGTTTAAAGGATTCAAATGACGACTGAAATTTTTGATGTTGCTGTCATTGGTGCGGGGCCAGGAGGTTATGTGGCGGCAATCCGTTGCGCACAACTGGGATTGAATGCAGTGTGCATCGATGAGTGGAAGAACGGCAAGGGTAAGCCCAGTCTTGGAGGTACCTGTTTGAATGTGGGATGTATCCCTTCCAAAGCTTTATTGGAATCATCGGAAAATTTTCATCACATTCAGCATAACGCATCTGCTCATGGCATCAGTGCTGAGAAGGTATCGGTTGATGTTCCCGTCATGATAGCGCGCAAGGATAAAATCGTTACTACCTTCACGATGGGGATTGCGTCTCTCTTTAAGAAAAATAAGGTTAAATCAATGCATGGCAGAGGAACATTATTGAAGCGTGAAGGGGAGGAATCGGCTTGGCGGATTAAGGTCACCCATGACGAGCAATCAGAGATTATTCAGGCTAAGCATGTGATCGTGGCAACCGGTTCGACGCCTCGGCCATTGCCATTTGTGGCGATTGACAATGATCGGGTTCTGGATAATGCCGGTGCTCTGGCATTGACGGAAGTTCCTAAACGGCTGGGCGTCATAGGCGCTGGGGTTATCGGCCTTGAAATGGGGAGTGTTTGGCGCAGATTGGGGGCAGAAGTTACCATCCTGGAAGCCATGCCCGATTTTCTGATGGCTGCTGATGAGCAAATCGCCAAAGAAGCGAAAAGTGTTTTTACCAAGGAAACGGGTTTGCAAATCAATACTGGTATTAAGATCAACTCGATAAAGCTTTCCGGTCAGACGGTGATTGTTGATTACAATAATTCCAATAATGAGCCGCAAATTTTGGAGGTCGACAAATTAATCGTGGCGGTCGGCCGTGTTCCCAATACACAGGGACTCGGTATTGAGGACAATGAGTTGTTGGTGGATGAGCGCGGATTTATCATGGTCGATCAATTTTGCAGGACGAATCTTAAAAATGTGTACGCGGTTGGGGATGTGGTTCGCGGCCCGATGCTGGCTCACAAAGCTTCGGAAGAAGGTGTTGCCGTGGCCGAACGAATTGAAAATATCGAAAAAGGTTATTCAAGTGAAGGTGAGGCAATCGATTTTAATGTCATTCCATGGGTGATCTACACTTCACCTGAAATCGCCTGGGTGGGGAAAAACGAGCAGGAACTGAAAGCTGCAGGTATTGCTTACAAGGTAGGCCAATTTCCGTTCATCGCCAACGGGCGAGCGCGTGCGATGGGTGAAACTAGCGGATTTATCAAAGTGCTCGCGGATGAAAAATCCGATCGGGTTCTTGGAGTGCATATGATAGGTCCTCATGTTTCTGAGCTTATTTCGGAGGCGGTAATGGCGATGAAATTTTCAGCCAGCAGCCAGGATATTGCCTGTATCGTTCATGCTCATCCGTCCTTATCGGAAGTATTTCATGAAGCCGCGCTTGGAGTGGACAAGCGTGCTCTCCATATTTGATTTTTACTAGACTGGAGTCTGCGCGGCTGTTCGAGAGTTTGTGATGAATGACTTATGGTTGATGACTACTAGAAGCATTGTCCTTTGACAGGATTGACACTGCACGACCAGCGCAATTGAAGAATGCCCGCAGCTTTATTAACGACATATTCAGCCTTGAGCTGTTTATTCTGCTCCGTGGTCAATGATACTTTTTCCGGAATGTAGCGCTCTTGACTCCAGAATCTGAGCCTGCAAAACTCTTCGTCAGTGGTGCGGCAGAGTCTGTTGATAGCGGCGCTGTAAACAGTTTTATCAGTGTGAACATCATGATCGATTAATATCATGTGAATGAATTTGCCTGAAGTACCCATTTCGATGGAGCGAACAACACGCCAGCCATGGCCGCTTTCCAATTGTGAATCCGGTTCAGACTCATCATGATCATGATGTTCTCCTTCATGAGAAAAAGCACTGTGAGACAGAGAAAGTGCCAAGAATAATAAAACGTTTGCTAATGATTTGTGCATAAGTTCTCCCTAGCGGATGCCAGTTAATAAGTTATAACTTTATGATTTTATATTGTAAGTCAAAAGATTGCGATTGTATGTTGCTGTGTGCTGGATAAATCCAGCCGCGGGGCAGTATACTTGAAATTTTGATTTTAAACATTATTGAACATTTAGTTAGCTGATCAGGCGGTTAATACTAACCCGATCACTATCTTAAGAAAAAAATTCAATCAATGGTCGCGGCACAATTCAATCGTTACCGATTGGTCAAAAACCAGACTCAACGGTTTATATCAGTTAATTTCAAGAGACAGCAACGGTTTTCTTTCCTGAAATAATGAGCACGTCATGTTGCGCGTGCTCTCATTACGTTATAATCAACGGCTTTTATTCCAACTCATCGCTATACTTCACTATGTTGCAAGGGATTAATCTCGTTTGTGTGCGCGGCGATCGCGAATTATTTCAAGACGTCAACTTTTCCCTTGAAGCTGGTGGTTTGATGCAGGTGCGTGGACCCAATGGCAGCGGCAAAACAAGTTTATTGCGCATGATTTGTGGATTGTCGCAGCCGGCAGCGGGTGACATTCTATGGAATGGCCAGACCATTCGCGAGTTAGAAAATGATTATTACGCAGCGGTCACCTATATTGGTCATTTAAGTGGCACCAAAGATGATTTGACAGTCCTTGAGAATCTGCAAATTTCCAGTGCGTTGGCTGGTACGGAGATTAGTATCGATCGGGCTTATGAGGCGCTGCATTTTATTGGATTGAAAGGAAGGGAGGCGTTGCCGGCCAAAGTATTGTCACAAGGCCAAAGACGCAGGGTTGCCCTGGCACGTCTGCTGGTGTGTAACACGCCCCTGTGGATTCTGGATGAGCCTTTGGTCGCACTGGACGTGATGGCTGTCAAATTAATTCAAGATATACTTGAGAAACATCTGCGCAACGGCGGCATGGCAGTTTTGACAACACATCAGGAAATAAAAATTTCTGCTGCCTCAATTTTGGAATTACAGTTAGCCTGATATGTTTATATGGATCATTAAACGCGATTTGTTGCTGGCTGTGCGCCGTCAATCCGATGTGTTAACGACATTATTCTTTTTTATCATTGTAGTGAGCTTGTTTCCTTTGAGCGTGGGACCGGAGATGAACTTATTACGCGCCATGGCTCCGGGCATCGTTTGGGTTGCAGCCTTGCTCGCATCGATGCTGTCGCTTGGCAGAATGTTTTCGAATGATTATATGGATGGCACATTAGAACAGATGCTGTTATCGCCTCAATCATTGTCGCTATTGGTTCTTGGCAAAGCTCTGGCGCATTGGCTGGTTACAGGGATTCCGCTGGTTCTAATGGCTCCCGTATTGGGTATTCAGTATGATTTGCCTGTCGATGCGTTAGCGATTCTGACATTTTCTCTATTATTGGGAACGCCGGTGCTTAGTCTGATTGGAGCTATTGGTGCAGCTTTGACATTGGGATTGCGCGGCGGTGGTGTGCTGGTTTCATTGCTGGTATTGCCCTTATATATTCCAATTTTGATTTTTGGTGCAGGTGCGGTAGAAGCCAATATGGCAGGAGTTGAGTTCGATGCTCACCTGTCGCTGATTGGAGCATTTCTTCTGGTATCCATGGTGTTTGCGCCGTGGGCGGCGGCTTCTTCATTGAGAGTATCGCTAGAATAAATTTTGAACATTGCCAGACTACGATTCGGTAATATTTTTACTTCAGAAACTTATGTTTTTTAACTTTCAGTTGCCTGAATCGCTGGAAAGAAAGCCATTCGTGATTTAGTGTTTTTAGTATAGAATTGACGATTAAAAAGTGCATTGTGTACTGTAGAGTTACGCTCAAAACTCTGATAATTATAAAGAAATTAAATTTTAATATGGCGATCAACTGGTTTAAATATTCTTCCCCTGCAAGTTTTTATTCGCTGGCAGGAAAAATGATTCCGTTTTTTACGGTTATTGCAATAATTCTATTGGCTGCAGGGCTTTACGTAGGTTTTTTTATAGCTCCCACTGATTTTCAGCAAGGTGAAGCTTATCGAATTATTTTCATACATGTTCCTGCTGCATGGATGTCCATGTTTTTATATGTTGTGATGGCTTTCTGGGCCGGTATTGGTTTGGCTTTCAATACACGACTGTCGGCGATGTTTGCTTCGGCGATAGCGCCAACCGGTGCTATGTTTACCTTCGTTGCATTATGGACTGGCTCATTGTGGGGAAAACCGATGTGGGGTACCTGGTGGGTATGGGATGCACGATTGACATCGGAATTGATACTTTTATTCCTCTATATTGGATTTATGTCCTTACAGGCGGCAATTGATGATCCTCGCCGGGCAGATAAAGCCGGGGCAATTATCGCGTTGGTTGGAGTGGTAAATATTCCGATCATTTATTTTTCGGTGCAATGGTGGAATACTTTGCATCAAGGAGCTTCCGTAAGTGTAAATCAAGCTCCTTCAATGGCTACGACAATGCTGCTAGGTATGTTGATCATGGTATTTGCCAGTTGGATGTATTCGATTGCGATCATATTGAAGCGTATTCGAGTCATTATTTTAGAACGTGAGAGCCATACCTCATGGGTGGCGGAACTGCAAAAAAAGGGAACCGTATCATGAATTGGTCAAACATATCGGAATTTTTCTCAATGGGTGGGTATGGCCTTTATGTCTGGGGTTCGTATGGAGTGACGTTGATTTGTGTCGTCGGAGAAATTCTTTTGATTAAAAATCGTCACCGAACTTTAGAAAAACAGTATGGTCTGACTCACGATATCAATAAAAAAGAGACAACACATGAAACCACGTCATAAAAAACTTGTAATTATTGCCTCGGCAGTTACGGCATTGGGTATAGCTTCGGTTTTAGTTTTGAATGCTTTTCAAAGTAATCTGGTTTTCTTCTTCAGTCCATCGCAAGTGGTTGCAAAAGAAGCACCCATCGGAAAAAGCTTTCGGATCGGTGGCTTGGTTACAGAAGGCAGTGTGCAGCGTGAAGATGGCAGCACCACCGTTCGCTTTTCAGTAACGGATACAGCCGAAACGATTCCCGTAGTGTATACCGGCATCCTTCCCGATTTATTCAGAGAAGGTAAGGGCGTTGTCGCGCAAGGAAAGATCGCCGCTAATGGCATCTTCCAAGCGGACGAAGTGCTTGCCAAACACGATGAAAACTATATGCCTCCCGAAGCGGCAGAAGCATTGGAACAAGCAGCTAAAGCCCAAAAGGCTTCTCTCGTTCAATGAAGGACTCGGTTTCTTAGGCTAAGCGCCTATGATTCTTCAATCTTGTGTTGTCCGTTACAAAAATCATTAACCTATAGTATATAAATCATGATTCCAGAAATTGGTAATTTTTCTCTCATCCTCGCTTTATTGCTGGCAATTACACAAGGAACGCTTCCGATCATAGGCGCAACTCGCGGCATTCCTTCATGGATTGCATTGGCGAGACCTGTGGTTCAAGGGCAATTCGTATTTGTTTTGATTGCTTTTTTATGTCTGGGGTATTCTTTCGTCAGCAGTGACTTTTCGGTTGAGAATGTCGCGAGAAATTCTAATACTGAATTGCCCTTTCATTACAGGTTGGCGGCTACCTGGGGCTCGCATGAAGGATCTTTATTGCTGTGGGTTCTGATGCTGGCGAGCTGGTCAGTTGCAGTGAGCGTATTCAGCAGACAATTGCCTGATGATATTGTTGCGAGAGTGCTTGGCATTCTCGGTTTGGTGAGTGTCGGCTTTTTATTATTCATGCTCTTCACATCAAATCCATTTGATCGCTTATTGCCAGCAGCGATGGAAGGCAGTGATTTAAATCCATTATTGCAGGATGCCGGAATGGTGATACACCCTCCCATGCTATATATGGGCTACGTGGGATTCTCGGTAGCATTTGCTTTTGCTATTGCTGCGCTGCTCAGTGGCAGACTGGATGCCACATGGGCGCGATGGTCCCGTCCCTGGACCATCGTGGCTTGGGTATTTTTGACGTGTGGCATCATGCTGGGAAGCTGGTGGGCTTATTATGAGCTAGGTTGGGGAGGCTGGTGGTTTTGGGATCCCGTGGAAAATGCGTCATTTATGCCCTGGCTGGTCGGAACTGCATTGGTTCATTCTTTGGCCGTGACCGAGAAGCGGGGCAGTTTCAAAAGCTGGACAGTTTTGTTGGCGATCTGTACCTTTGCGTTGAGTTTGTTGGGAACCTTCCTGGTACGGTCGGGTGTGTTGACTTCAGTGCATGCATTTGCAACGGATCCGTCAAGGGGAATATTTATTCTTGTTTTCCTCGTGGTGGTTATTAGTGCTTCACTGATTTTATTTGCCTGGAGGGCTCCTAAAGTTGGGCTGGGAGGGAAATTTGATCTTCTTTCACGAGAATCCCTTTTACTCGCAAACAATATCCTCCTATTGGTAGCGGCTGGCAGCGTACTGCTGGGTACACTTTATCCCCTCATCATTGATGCTCTGGGCTTAGGAAAGCTTTCAGTAGGCCCTCCGTATTTTGAAGCGGTTTTTGTTCCGATGATGACGCCGGCTATCTTTTTGATTGGCATCGGGCCGATTGCGCGCTGGAAACAGATGAGTTTGCCAACACTGGTTGTTCGTCTCCGCTGGGCATTTGCTGTCAGTGTGATTTCTGCTTTGATTGCCCCTTATTTCATGGGCGAATGGAAGCCGTTAGTAAGTTTTGGCTTATTGCTGGCGTTCTGGATTGTCGTTTGTGCGGTGGTTAATCTAAAACACCGTCTCAGTAACAGTGGAGAAGGGAATATTTTTACGAAACTGGCTAGACAATCTAGAAGCTATTACGGCATGCATTGCGCGCATATTGGCGTGGCTGTGTTTATCATTGGTGTGACTCTGGTCAATGGTTACGAAACCGAAAAAGACGTGCGCATGGATATTGGCAGCAAAGTGACTGTCGGTGGCTATACCTTTCAATTCAATGGAACAAGTGATCTAGTCGGTCCGAACTACAAAGCAGTTCAGGGTGATATTACTGTCATTCATGATGAAAAAGTAGTTCGCACGCTGCATCCAGAAAAACGCACCTATAACGCTTCAGGCATGGCCATGACTGAGGCCGCCATTGATACAGGTTTATTTCGTGATCTGTATGTAGCTTTGGGTGAGCCGCTCGCCAATAATGCTTGGGTTGTGCGCGCTTATCATAAACCTTTTGTCGATTGGATTTGGCTGGGGTGTTTGCTGATGGCGGTTGGCGGCATACTTTCAGTAACTGATCGTCGTTACCGGCTCAAAGTTAGTAAAACAAGTACGAATCTAACCAAACAAACTGAAACCGACAGGACTAAAGAAGAAATTCCGGTGGTTGTTTCACCTGCTTCATCCATTAGTCATTCAGTTATGTCGCCGGAGACTAGAAAAGTATGATGCGATATTTGCTTCCACTCGTTGGATTTATGATACTTGCAGCGTTCTTGTTAGTCGGGCTGACGCTGAATCCTCGACAAGTTCCATCTCCTCTCATTGATAAACCTGCTCCGGTTTTTGAATTAAATCAGTTGCATGATCCAGAGAAGATGATGACTTCCGGTGATAATTTGGGCAAGGTATGGCTATTGAACGTTTGGGCTTCATGGTGTGTCGCTTGCCGTGATGAACATCCCCTCTTGGTGCAATTAGCCAATTCGGGTGTAGTACCTATCTACGGGTTGAATTATAAGGATGAAAGGACTACCGCAATTCAATGGTTAAAGCGATTTGGTGATCCTTATACGATCAGCATCGTGGATCCGGATGGCAAAGTGGGAATTGATTATGGCGTCTATGGCGTTCCTGAAACATATGTAATCGATAAGAAAGGAATTATTAGACACAAGCAGATTGGGCCGGTAACCGTTGACTCGTTACAAAAAACGATCCTTCCGCTCATTCTCGAACTACAAAAACAGGCTTGATTCATTCACTCCATATGATTAAAAATTATGTACTTTCTCGTGATTTAATGTTGTTGAGATTAAATAAAACAATCTGCTTTATTTTGTTCTTGTTAGTCATCATTCCTTCCTTAGCCTGGTCAAAAGAAGCTGTTCCTGTCGCTGAGGATCCAGAAGTGGAGAAACGAATGCTGGCGTTGACGATGGATCTGCGTTGCCTCGTTTGCCAGAATGAATCCATTGCAGATTCGCGGGCTGATTTTTCTAATGACATACGGCGCGAAATTCGTGAGCAGATCAAAGCGAATAAAACTGATCCAGAGATCGTTCAATTTCTAGTAGATCGTTACGGCGATTTCGTTCTTTATAATCCGCCCGTTAAACCAACAACCCTTTTATTGTGGTTTGGTCCGGTTGCCCTGTTCTTGGCAGGATTTGGAGCATTGATTGTATATCTGAAGCGTCGGCGCCAACAGGTTGAGGATGTTCCGTTATCAGAAGCTCAGCTTAAAAAAGCTGAAGCGCTATTAGATGAAAAAAAAGGTAAGAAGGCATGACGTCATTTTGGGTTATTTCTGGTATTTTTATAGTCACGGCTTTGTTATTCATCGTTCCTACCTTGATAAGGAATAGAGACATACAGCAGGCCAATCTGGAACATGATGCAGTCAATATAACGGTATACCGCGATCAATTAGCCGAGCTTGAGAATGACTTACGCAATGATATCTTAACTCAAGATCAATATGATAAAAGTAAGCAAGAGCTCCAGCAGCGCATGCTACAGGACATTCCTGATGGAGAAAAAGATGCTGTAAGGAAAACGAAGAAGATTCATAATATTGCAATATCGATTTTTATTTCACTGACATTGCCACTTGCAGCAGTTTCTTTATATCTGATGATAGGGGAAACTAGAGGATTGTTACCTCAAGCGCAGCTCGCCAACGCGACGCAGATGAATCAAAATAACAGCGGTGGAGGTTCCCAGGGTCATGAGAATCTCTCAGCCGCGCTTGAAGGTCTTATCTCGAGGCTCAGTGATAATCCGAACGACATCGATGGATGGGTCATGCTTGGGCGTACTTATAGCAGTATGGAACGATATACAGAAGCTGCCAATACTTATGCCAAGATAGTCGAATTGATTCCAGACAATCCGCAGATTCTAAGTGAATATGCACGTGCTTTGGCTATGAAAAATAACGGCGTTCTAGCGGGAAAACCTACGGAATTGTTGTATCAAGCGCTAAAAATTGATCCGCAATTTCCGCCTGCTCTAGCGCTTGCCGGCCATGCGGAGTTTGAACAGGAACACTATGCTCAAGCGTCAGCGCATTGGGAAAAATTATTGGCAAGTATTCCGCAGGATACGCCGATTGCCAAATCCATCAAAGACAGCATTGCCGAGGCTAAGTTGCTTTCTTCCAACGGCACAAGCCAATCCCCTGAGAAACCGATTGCGGCGTCTGAGTCGATGGAAACAAATCTTCAGCCCGTCAAAAATGACACTGATGCACCAACGTCCACATCCGTTTCTGGTCGAGTTACTATTAAGCCTGAGCTCGCATCCAAGGCAGCTCCAAATGATACTTTATTCATTTTTGCGCGAGCTAAGACGGGGCCCAAGATGCCCTTAGCCATTTTAAGGCTGAAGGTCAGCGATTTACCCGCATCGTTTACACTGACGGATGATATGGCGATGGCTCCCACAATGAAAATGTCGAGTTTCCCTGAAGTTGTGATAGAAGCAAGAATTTCAAAATCAGGTCAGGCTGTACCTGCTAGTGGTGATCTTCAGGGATTCAGCGAACCAGTCAAGCTTGGTCACAACGACATAGCCATCTTGATCGATAAGCAAGTTCCCTGATGAGGATGAGAAATGGTAAAGCTTGATCAGCATGTTGCGAATTTCATTTTACCTTCGACGGGTGCTAGGGAATTTTCATTAGCGCAGCATTTAGGCAAGCATATCGTTATCTATTTTTATCCCAAGGACGATACGCCAGGCTGTACCACGGAAGGTCAGGATTTTCGTGATCAGTGGGTTAACTTCAAAGAAAAGAACTGTGTCATCGTCGGGATCTCTCGAGATACCCTTCAATCTCATATCAATTTCAAACAGAAAATGCAGTTTCCGTTTGAATTGTTGAGTGATGTTGACGAAGTTGTATGCAATGAATTTGATGTCATGAAAATGAAGAATTCTTACGGTAAACAAGTGCGCGGTATCGAACGAAGTACTTTTGTGATCGATGCTCAAGGTATCCTGAGGAAAGAGTGGCGGGGCGTTAAGGTACCCGGTCATGTTCAGGAGGTGCTAGAGTTCGTAACCACACTGCAATAAACCTTGCAGGAACTTCATCTTCATTTACTGAACGCTCGTTTTTGGATAAATGATAAGTCTTCGCTAAGCCGATGCCCTTCTTATCAGAAAATTTATAAGCTGAGTGTCATTGGTGTCAATTTCGCTCAACTTTTGCGTATCAGGCCTCTTCAAATGAGGCCTTTTTTATGGCTACTGATTTTGTAGGTGATTAAAGCCATTCTTCTTTCAATAGCCCACTTCTGCAAGCTGTCTATTCATGTGGCTCTGGGCTTTTCTTCCCTGCTAGATCACCCTCGGTTCTTCTCAAGCAGTACCCAAAGCGACTTCCTGTAATTCTGTACTGCGAAGCCTTAAAAAGCGTAATCTGGGTGCGGTCATTAATATGTTGGATCGGTTATCTGTGCAGATATCATCGAGCGCAAACACAGCGGTTATGAGCGATGTACTAAGAAAAGGCTTAGGAAGAAATAAGGATTCTCTTATTTACTTATTAGTTTGCCAAAACTATGCTCAATGATTGATTTTCAGAATAATTAGCGTGGTTCATTCTGAATGAAGCTTAATGGCTAACATTAAATGGCAATGAAAACTGGCGTGCAAAATTGCTTTGGAAAGATCCATCGTAATTTCTTCAAAAGTTTTCCTTGTCATTTCCTGATGTAAGTAGTAACCGATGTGACTAGGTATCGTTTATGGGGGTGATTTATTGCAGGAACAATCTACATGTTCATGTGCAATAAAACACGTCATTGGATCAGTCATTCGTATTTAATTGAAATACTCAGATTCAAGTAATTGCAAATCTATGAATTAGTCATGCATGGCGTGCTCTAAAAAATAAAGTGGATTTTTAACGAACGATGGATGAAGTCATCCATATGATCAATGAAGGCGATTATTTGATGAAAATTATCATCAACTGAGCACGAGTAACGCATTAATTTATTCTATCTCTTATAGGAAATAATAATTATGTCTGATCCTGTTTTTAACTTTAAGGGTATGAACCCATTGGGTCTGAGTGACGTGGGCAGTGTATCAGGACCATATTTTGCCGATATCGACAGAGATGGTGATTTGGATGGTTTTATCAGTAATGGTGACGGTAATACATTGTTCTATCGCAACACAGGAACAGCCAAGAATCCGACTTTTGCAGCTCCTTTGGTTAATCCTTTTGGACTCAAACCAGGCGCAACCAATCCAAAGCTGGTCGATATCGACAATGATGGCGATCTTGATGCATTGGCCGGCAAGGTGGATGGTACGACTATATTCTATCGGAACATAGGATCAGCTGTGAATCCGTTGTTTACCGCGCACATTTCAAACCCGTTCGGGTTGAGCACAAAAGGAACGCTGGGAAATGCCGATTTCGTTGATATCGATGGCGATGGCGATCTTGATGCCTTTGCCGGAAACTATGGTGGCGAGATATTATTTTTCAAAAATACCGGGACAGCCAGTCATCCAGCATTTTCAGCTTCTCCGCAACCCAATCCCTTCGGATTAAAGGAAGTCAATGGATATTCCTTTCCAACATTTGTAGACATTGAAGGTGATGGCGATTTGGATGCATTCGTCGGCATGCAGCATTATAGCAGCGGTGGTGGCTTACAATTTTTCAGGAATATAGGAACATCCAACAATCCGTTATTCTATTTCGATAGTAAAAACTCCTTTGGTTTAAATGAAGCGGGTGGCTACATCATCAATCCTACTTTTGCTGATATCGATGGTGATGGCGATAGTGACACATTGATTGGGGATGCCAGTGGTAATATCGCATATTTTCAGAATGCCGGTGCTGGAACCCTTCCGCATTTTTCGTTCAGCAATTCATTTAACTTCAATCAAGTCAGCTATTTTTCCGATCCGGCTTTTGTAGACATCGATGGTGATGGAGATTTAGACGCCTTTGTCGGTCTGGGATATTCCTACGGTGGTAAAACAGCCGGTAATACACTTTTTTTCAAAAATATCGGTACCGCTAAGCAGGCCGTTTTTGCTTCTCCGCTGAGCAATGCATTCGGTTTGAAAGATGTAGGGGGATTCGCAAGCCCAGCGTTTGCAGATATCGATAATGATGGCGATCTCGATGCATTCATCGGAAATGACGCGGGTAATATGATGTTTTTTCGCAACACAGGAACTGACAATGCTCCCCGATTTGCCGCTCCTATGGCTAATCCGTTTGGTTTAAACACTATCAACAGCTATGCCGAGCCTACTTTCATAGACATAGATGGTGATCGTGATCTGGACCTCTTCGTGAACAATCTTTTTTTCAAGAACGTGGGGACGCAGAACAAGCCAGTATTTGCTCAACCTAAAGCTGATTCGTTCGGACTTAGCGGTTCCAACCCGGCATTTATTGATATCGATAAGGATGGTGATCTCGATGCGTTTACTGACGCCACTCATTTTTTTCGGAATACGGGAACAACCAAGAATCCGGTTTTTTCAGATGTCGGTTTCAGTACTTTTGGACTGCCGGATGGTTTCTTTCGTGCTTCAATCGATACGTTGAGCTTTGTAGATATGGATGGCGATGGCGATATGGATGCCTACCTCACAGGTACATATCAGTATGGCAATATCAGCCCCTGGGAATCACTATACATCAATAACGCTGCTCCGAACGTAAGTAATCTCACGGTCCCAGAAAACTACACCAAGGATACACCACTGAATCTGAAGGATATTATCATCGATGATGCCGGTAGTAAGGCGGTAACGGCCACATTGACATTGTCGAATGCCGCTGCTGGTAAGCTGAGCACAGCCACGTCGGGTGCAGTGACTTCCAGCTACAGTGCAGCAACAGGGGAATGGAAAGCCAGTGGCGAAATTGCAGATGTGAATGCATTGTTGGCGGGCGTGATATTCAAGCCAGCTCTCCATTTTTCTGGTGCATTCTCGATCAAAGCCAGTATTACCGATAACGTGGCACCGACGCTTAGTGGCTCGAAAGATTTCACCGCGATACTGACCAGCACTCCCGGCAACACCATCCTGAAGGGCACAACCTCAAGCAATGATACCGTCAACTATGAATCAGCTACCGGGCCTGTGACTGTCTCTTTGAACATCACGACTGCGCAAAATACCGGTGGCGCTGGCCGGGATACATTGACCGGGGTTGAGAATCTCATCGGTTCAAAATTTGGCGATACGTTGACGGGCAATCCGACCTATAACATCTTGGAGGGACGCGCGGGCAATGATGTTCTGCGAGGATGGTCGGGAGCGGATACGCTCATCGGCGGATTGGGCAATGACACGCTGTTTGTCGAGAATACCCGCGATGTGGTGATCGAGAACGCGAATGAAGGTATCGATACTGTCAGCAGCAGCATTACGTACAGCCTGTCTGCCAATGTTGAAAAATTGATTCTGACCGGTTCCAGTCCAATCAACGGCACAGGCAATGGCCTATCGAATGTGTTAACGGGCAATTCTGCCGCTAATCAGTTGAATGGAGGTGGAGGAAATGACATCCTGGATGGCGGCTATGGTGCCAATCGATTAACCGGCGGTGCAGGCAATGATATTTTCAGGTTTACCAGCAAAGGCCCGGTGGATGTGATTACCGATTATCATGTGGCTGATGATACGATCCAACTGGAAAACAGCGTCTTCACCGCGTTGTGTGATCCAGGTGTGCTTGCGGCTGGTCAGTTTAGGTTGGGCGCCAAAGCGCTGGATGCCAATGACCATATCATTTACAACAGTGCTACCGGTGCGTTGATATATGATGCAAACGGTAATGGTACGGGCGGCGCCATACAAATCGCCATAATCGGTACTGGCCTAGCTTTGACGCATGCAGAAATCGTAGTGTTCTAGGGCCATGATCCACTGAATTGAAAATTTGCGAAATTAATTATTGTGTGGGAGACCGTACATATAGGAATTCCCAATTTATTCTAAGATATATCCACTTTCTAGTACTGCTAGCTAGAAGGCATACCGTATAGTCAGCACATTGATGTGTAATCGGATGGCTATATCAGCTTGAATATTTTGTAACCTAGCGGTATGAACTGTTAGAGCTGAGTTTGTTTGTAACGATGAGTAGAATTGTTCGATGTCATCTCAGGCCAAGAACGATTTTACTCATTTATCCATTCGTCAGGTTGTTTGCTAGCTCGTGCGGAGCAGTAATCGAGTAGTAAAGAAAAACCCACTACCGCGCTCAAATCTATTTTTTTCAATTGCATTTCGGGCAGTGTCAGCAACACGGCAATTAGGAACCGATCATTCATGGTCTGCTATTTGCATACTATCATCGTCAGCATATTGAACGAAATCAGAATTCAGCAATGCTCATGTCATTAATCCCTGCATCTGGAATGAAGGATTAGTGGGTTTCTTGTCCGCAGCGTTGAACAACAGTTGATGCACATACGCGAGCGATGTTTTTTAATCAGCTAACTGGCCCCGGGCATCATTGACCTGCTGATTAGTAAAACTGCGTTTATGAACTCACGAGCGCCGGAAACGGTGCGATTCGCTCAAAATTATAGCATTTGGATTCGGAAACCCATTCTTAGTGGTTACGGGTTTTTAAAAAAAACCTATTTTTTACGTCCTGGAGTTTTATTTTTATCAGGATCTTTTTTGCTCTTGCTGGCTTCAATTGCCTGTGAAGTCATGATGATCTCCTATCAGTTTGAGTAGGTTTTCACGATAATCTCGGCAGCTTGAAAATGTCTGTACGTTGAATCACACGGGGTAATCGTGGAATCGGGTTGAATTGAGTAAGAGAGTCGAATAAGTTCAGATGGCAGGATGCTGCCAGCATCATTGCATGATCAATGCGCTTGGATGACTGATCAGAACCGTGTAATGATCCTTATTGCGCGCCACCCAGCCGCGAACCTCGACTGCTTTTCCCAAGTAATCAGTTAATTCGGGAAACAAATGCACATTGGCATTTGCGATGCGTATATCGGTTTTATCGTTGATGATGAGACGTGTATATTTCTTGCCCTTGCGAAGGTTTATGGGTGTAGCGGTGAATCGTTGCCAACCTTTGCTGTGACTGGAAATTTCCGTAATCGGTCGGGATTGATATTCCGGCATCGACCAAATGCCCAGTTTGTTTTTTTCCGCATGTTGTTGCGCCCGGATCAATTCATCAGCGTAACGTCCGTTCGGTGGAATGATGCTGACGGTTCCCAGCCCTTTTTCCAAAAGGGCAAGATTGAGATGCTCGCCGTCCGGCAAATAGATATACGCCAGTAAGCGCTTGTATTTGTCGTGTCTGACCTGATCGAATTCAAGATAAATTTTACTGTTGCCTGGCAATTGAGCTTGTAGCCACTGTTTGGCAGCTACACCGCCGGGTTCCTCTACCTGGTGACGGCTTTCAATCTCGGGCGTATTGACACCCAATAACCGGACATGCTTGCCATTTTGTAAAATAATCGTATCGCCATCATAAACCCGAACCACATGCTGCAACTGCCGGTTGCTCGAACCGGCAATCTGTACCTGCTGGGCACCACGCGTAGCCTGATCAGAATAAGTAACTCGGCCTTTATCATCGACGCTGCGGTAAATTTCGGTGGCAACCGCAGTGGATGAGATGACACAGACAATGAGACAATGTATGAAACTACGCCACATGTAAGAAATATAATGGATTGTCGGGAAGAAAAGTTCATATCGGGTATGGCAAGCATAATGCCATAATTTTGTTCAATGCATTTAATTTGAAATCTTCAAACGCATTTTAACCATTCATGAACATGCGTTTTTTAGTTAAAATCCGTCCAAATACCCGTATTGATGATAATATCGAAAGCAGCGAGAGATTCATCGATCATCTTCCATCATTTGAAATGTTTTAATTCATTACCCACACTACCAGGATTGCCGTTCATTCGCTTTTTCTCCAACTAGATTTTACCGTTTAGCATGCCATCCGAAACCTTAATTGAGGCCAGAAGCCTCAGCTTTTCCTATGACACGCGCCCGATTTTGAAGGGTGTCGATATGACCATGCAGCGTGGTCAGGTGGTTGCCATCATGGGGGGCAGCGGTTCGGGTAAAACGACTTTGCTTCGCTTGATCAGCGGGGCGATTCGCCCGACGGCCGGGTACGTGAAGTTCGCCGGAGAAGTGGTGCATGAATTGGATCGCGATGCATTGTTCAGGTTGAGGCGCAAAATGGGCATGTTATTTCAGTTCGGCGCCTTGTTTACCGATCTGTCGGTGTACGACAATGTCGCGTTTCAAATGCGCGAGCATACCAATCTACCGGAGTCGATGATACGCGATCTGGTATTGATGAAACTGCACGCCGTGGGGTTGCGGGGAGCCCACCATCTGATGCCGAATGAATTATCCGGCGGCATGGCACGGCGTGTGGCATTGGCACGATCTATCGCACTGGATCCGATGTTGATCATGTACGATGAGCCATTCACCGGCCTAGATCCCATTTCATTGAGCGTAATTGGAAACCTGATTCGTCGATTGACCGATGCGCTGGGCATGACGTCGATCGTTGTCACGCACGATGTTCAAAAATCTCTGAAAATCGTTGATTATGTGTATTTCATCGCCGATGGAGTCATTGCTGCCCATGGCACGCCGAAAGAAGTGAAGGATTCGGTAGCCCCGTTCGTGCATCAGTTCATTCATGGCGAGGAAGACGGCCCGGTGCCATTTCATTATCCCGCGCAAACTTATTCGAAAGATCTGGATTTGGAGAATCGCGTTGTTTAGGCATCTCATCTCATCGATCCGAAAAATTGGCCACCGCGCGATCGAAGGCATCTGGCGATTGGGTTACGCCAGCCGTTTTTTTGTGCTGGTGTTATTGAAATCGGGCACCAGCCTGCGGCGTTTTAATCTGGTCATCCGCGAATTGTATTTCACCGGCGTATTGTCACTGATCATTATTGTCGTTTCGGGCCTGTTCGTTGGCATGGTTCTGGGACTCCAAGGTTATGAAACATTGCAGAAATATGGATCGGAATCTGCCGTAGGCACATTGGTGGCGCTGTCATTGGTGCGTGAATTGGGGCCGGTGGTGGCGGCGTTATTGTTTGCCAGCCGCGCAGGCTCAGCCATCACTGCTGAAATCGGCTTAATGAAAGCCACCGAACAGCTTGCAGCAATGGGCATGATGGCGGTGGATCCCATCGCGCGAGTGGTCGCACCGCGCTTTTGGTCGGGTGTCATTTCGATGCCGTTGCTGGCCGCCATCTTCTCAGTGATGGGCGTTTACGGAGGTTATTTGGTGACCGTGGTCTTCATCGGTGTGGATGAAGGCTCATTCTGGTCGCAAATGCAAAGCGCGGTGGATTTCAGATTCGATATTTTGAATGGATTCATCAAAAGTTGCTTTTTTGGTGTCGCAGTGACTGCGATCGCGGTATTCGAAGGATACGATGCAACGCCGACGGCTGAGGGTGTTTCTGGCGCCACGACCCGGACCGTTGTGACGTCATCCCTGGTGATTCTCGGATTGGATTTTATTTTGACTGCGTTCATGTTTAGAGGAGTCAGTTAATGCAGCGCACAACAATGGATTTGTGGGTAGGATTGTTTGTGGTGATGGGGGTCATCGCGTTGATGATTTTGAGTCTCAAGGTGGGTAATTTAAATGCCTATAATCCTTCTCAAAGTTATCTGATCACCGGTAATTTCGAGAACATCGGCGGGCTGAAAATTCGTGCTCCGGTAAAAAGCGCTGGTGTCGTCGTAGGCCGAGTCACCGACATTCAATTCAGCACACAAACCTATGATGCATTGGTAACTATGAGCGTGGACAGCCGCTTTACTTTTCCGAAAGATACTTTTGCCAGTATCCTGACGTCGGGTTTACTCGGTGAGCAATATATCGGATTGGCTGCTGGAGGGGATGAAGCCATCCTGAAAGATGGTGATAAAATCATCAAAACAAACTCAGCGATGGTGCTTGAGGAATTGATCGGACGTTTTATGTTCGATAAGGCATCTGAATCGAAATGAGCCGAGTGTGTTAATTTGACATTGATTGGTTTAGTATTGCGTGATAATTAAATTCTTGGTGAGGAAATAATGAACAAATTGATTAGGTTAATGGCATTCTTGTGGTCTTGTGCTTTGGTATTTCCATCATGGGCGATGGATCTGTCGCCGGACCGTCTGGTTGATAAGACAATGAGAGAAGTGATTGAGATCATTAATAAAGATGCAGAATTGAGAAACGGCAACAAAGATAAAATGCTCGATTTGATTGAGACAAAAATCCTGCCGCATTTCAATTTTACCCGCATGACTCAACTGGCGATGGGTCAGCATTGGTCAACTGCGGTACCGGAACAGCAAACCAAGCTGGTGGATGAGTTCCGTACTTTATTGGTGCGTACCTATTCCAATGCGTTGACGACCTATCATGATGAAACGATCAAGGTCAATCCGGCGCATCCATCGGCTGATGGCAATGAAGCCACCGTGCGCACAGTTGTCATTCAAGGAAATGGCAAACAACCGGTACCGATTGATTACAACATGGAAAAAAAACCTGATGGCTGGAAAGTCTATGATGTCACGGTTTCAGGTGTCAGTCTGGTGACCAATTATCGCAGCACATTCAACAGCCAGGTTCGCAAGGGCGGTATCGAAGGCCTATTGAAAACATTATCCGATAAGAACAAGTCTCTGGAAGGTAAAAAATAACCCGCTATCATTCTGAGTCTGAGCATAACGCAATGATTTTCTGTAATCATGAAGAAATGATTGTGCAAGGCCCTATCACGATTGATAATGTCGCTGCTATGACCCAACAGGGAAAGACATTTTTCGATCGACCTCTTCGGGTGGTTGATTTGCAACAGATCACACAAGTCGATTCCAGCGTCATCAGCATGATGCTGGAATGGTTGCGTGCAGCGCGTCTGCAGGGTTGTCAGATAAGATTCGTCAATTTGTCTCCGAATCTTGGAAGCTTAATTCAGCTATATGGAGTTGAAGAACTGATTCCTACGGATGAATCATCTCATTGACCGAATATACTGATCTTTTTATCTCTGTTTTGTCTAACACATCAAGTTCATTTGATTTTTATTGCTGATGTTGCCCGCCATTGAAGTCAAGCATGTGAGCAAACGCTATGGTCATGTGCACGCGCTCGATGATATCGATCTAAAAATCCATAGTGGTGAGTTCTTTGCCTTGCTTGGCCCAAATGGTGCCGGCAAGACTACGTTGATTAGCATCATTGCTGGTCTTTCGCTTGCCAACAGCGGCGATGTGACTGTGATGGGGCATCATGTCATCAGTAATTATCAGGATGCCCGTTTGAATTTGGGAGTGGTGCCGCAAGAACTGGTATTCGATCCATTTTTTACCGTGCGCGAAATATTGCGTATCCAGTCGGGCTACTATGGAATTACTGGAAATGATCGCTGGATCGATGAAATCATCGAACGCCTGGATCTTTCCGACAAGGCCGATACCAATCTGCGTGCTCTGTCAGGGGGCATGAAGCGCCGAGTGCTGGTAGCGCAGGCGCTGGTGCATAAGCCGCCAGTCATCATTCTCGATGAACCCACAGCTGGAGTTGATGTCGAGTTGCGCCAGACACTATGGGATTTCATCAAAAAGCTCAATCAAGAAGGCCATACCATCGTATTGACGACCCATTACCTGGAAGAAGCGGAAACCCTGTGTAACCGGGTTGCAATGCTGAAGCAGGGAAAAATCATCGCGCTGGATAGCACGAAAAATCTGATCGGCACCATGACCTCGGGGCAGAGCGTCAAATTGAAAATTCTACCGGATGATCTGCCATCAGCCCTGCATCCGTTACGCATTGCTCAGATGCATGGATTGCATGAATTGCGTATCGAAGATTATGCGCATATCGAAGTTATTCTGTCAGCCTTGCGTGCGTCAAAGGTTCAGATTGTGGAAATGCACTTGCAACAACCGGATTTGGAGGATGTTTTTATCAAGTTGATGCGTAAGAACAAGGAGCCTGCATGACCGGTTTTTTTACATTGCTCTACAAGGAACTGCTTCGTTTCTGGAAAGTCGGCTTTCAGACGATTATGGCGCCAATGGTGTCTACATTATTGTATCTGCTGATTTTCTTCCATGTTCTGGAGGCGCATGTCGAAGTGTATCCACAAGTTCCGTATACAACTTTTCTGATTCCTGGGTTGGTGATGATGGCAGTCATTCAAAACGCGTTTGCCAATTCTTCATCCAGCATCATTCAATCCAAGATCAGCGGCAATATCGTGTTCATTTTATTGTCACCGCTATCGTATCAGGCGATTTTTCTGGCATATATTCTGGCATCGATTGCCCGGGGATTGCTGGTTGGGCTGGGCGTTTATATCGTGACGCTGATTTTCTTCGATATTCCCTTGCAGTTGCCAGTATGGGCCTTGCTGTTCGTGGTGCTCGGCAGTGCGATTCTGGGCGCGCTCGGATTGATTGCTGGCATCTGGGCGGATAAGTTTGATGAACTGGCCGCATTCCAGAATTTCATCATTCTGCCCCTGACATTTTTGTCGGGGGTTTTTTATACCATCCATTCGTTGCCGGTTGAGTGGCAGTATTTATCTCATCTTAATCCATTCTTCTATATGATCGATGGATTCCGCTACGGCTTTTTTGGCATATCCGATATTTCGCCTTATATAAGTTTGGCGATTGTGGCAATATGCCTGCTTATGATTTCGATGCTGGCTATTCAATTGCTTAAAAAAGGCTATAAATTGCGGCACTAGAAAAACTCAACACATTGAATATAACGCATACAGGAGAATTGAAATGCTTACTGCAGAAAGTGTAAAAACGTACATTGAATCGGCGCTACCGTGCGAGCATGTGCAGGTCGAGGGGGATGACGGGCGACATTTCGAAGCCCTTATCGTCAGCGCGCAGTTCGTCGGTAAGAATACTGTGCAGCAGCACCAAATGGTATACAAGTCTTTGGGAGATCGCATGAAACAGGAAATCCATGCGTTATCGATGAAAACATTGACGCCAGAGCAATGGGCGCACCGGTCGTAGAAAAACTTAATGAAGGGGACGGACGACAGACAGGTCAGCGAAGTCGACGTTAATGTACGCAGTTTTAATTACTAGTGAACATGTTTGAATGTAATACAAAAAGGCCCCTTTAAACGGGGTTGATCACATATGTTTTTTCACGATGCCCCAGGGGCATTCATCAATCACGAAATACAAGCAACAAAACGAACTGGAAATTTCCTTGGACGTCCTCTGGCCATTTTTATTTGATTTGGAATTGTAGTGTTTAGATTACTCGGCGCCATAGTAGGCTTCTATATTTTTGGTTTTATCGGAATATTCCTCGGCTATTTCATTGGAAGTTTCATCGACCGGTTCCGGGCATTCGGCTCTGGCGGCATGAATCCATTTAATGTCGCCAAGCGCCAATCGGTTTTCCTCGAAACTGTGTTTGTTTTGATGGGTAAATTGGCGAAATCCGATGGCCGGGTATCCGAAAGCGAAGTATCGCATGTCGAACAATTCATGCAGAAACTCGGCATGACGCCCGACCATCGTTTGAGAGCGATCGGATGGTTCAAGCAGGGCGCTTCTCCAGGTTACGACATTCACTCAACGATCGATGCATTTGTGACTGTATGCGGCTATTCGGCTAATTTGAAACAAATGCTGCTGATCTATCTCATCATCATGGGATTGTCGGATGGCGACCTGAATGCGGCCGAAGAAGAGCTGTTGAGGGAGATTGCAGGACGCTTGGGTTACCCTCCCGCGGCATTTGCGCAGTTACTTGACATGGTGTCGAATCAAACCCATTTTGCGGCAGGCCGAAGCACGTCGGTGAATGCACTGGACGATGCGTATCGTGCCTTGGGCGTCAATAAGGACAGCAGCGATCAGGAAGTCAAGCGTGCTTATCGTAAGCTGATGAGCCAATATCACCCTGATAAATTGATGGGGCAGGGCGTGCCCGAGGAAATGATCAATGTGTCGACCGAACAAGCCAAGGAAGTTCAGATTGCGTATGATCTGATCAAAAAACACCGCGATCAGAACAGAGCCGCGACATAATTCTCTTACCGATAAAAATTTTCCGTCGAAATGAAACCGTTGCTCTATAGCTTCCGCCGCTGCCCGTTTGCCATTCGCGCGCGATTGGCGATCAAGATCAGTGGGGTGATGGTAGAAATGCAAGAAGTCAGCTTGCGTGCCAAGCCCAAGGAGATGCTGGAATGCTCACCGAAAGGCACCGTGCCGGTATTGCGATTCGCCGATGGACAGGTGCTGGAGCAAAGCCTCGACATCATGCGTTGGGCGTTGGCACAACATGATCCTGAACGCTGGCTGGATGCCGACCAGACAATCATGGCGGATATGATGGCGCTGATTCGACGCAATGATGAATGGTTCAAGCCAAAGCTGGATCTATATAAATACGCCGTGCGTTATCCGCAGCATTCCGAAGCCTATTACCGTGAGCAGGCCGAACCTTTTCTGGCGGAATTGGAGTCTCGTCTGGAACAGGATGGTCATCTGCTGGCAGGACGGTATACGCTTGCGGACATGGCGATTTTCCCTTTCATCCGGCAATTCAGCAATGTCAATCCGGATTGGTTCTATGCGTCGAAGTATTCTCATTTGATCCGATGGCTGCATCAGTTGACCGCGTCAGAATTATTTCAAGGCATCATGCAGAAAGAAGCCGATTGAATGGAAAAATCTTCAGTACGTTGACACTGTCAATCTTCACAACTAAACCAAAAGGCTTGTTTTCAGGCATGATTTTCTGGATGAACCAGTGGCGTTAAAACCGACCATTTATAAATTTAAAATTGCGCTGACTGATCTCAACCGCAATCATTACGATACGCTCAATTTGACCGTTGCCCAGCATCCCTCCGAGACGCTCGAACGCATGATGGTGCGCATGCTGGCATTCTGTCTCAATGCGCAGGAAACCCTGATGCTCACAAAAGGATTGAGTACCGCAGAAGAACCCGATCTCTGGGCGCATACGCTCGATGGCCAGATTGCCCTGTGGATCGATATCGGGGAACCTGCGCCGGATCGAATCAAAAAGGCCACGCGGATCGCGCAAATGGTCAAAGTGTATAGCTTCAATTCCAAATCGAATGTCTGGTGGCTGCAGGAACAAACAAAGCTCAGCCCATTGACCGCGTCGATAGTTCAGTTTCCGTGGCCAGACATTCAAGCGCTGGCCAAACTGGTGCAGCGCACAATGGATTTCTCCGTGACGATCACAGAAGAATCAGCTTTTGTGGCTACGGAATCCGGTGAATGTGAATTGAACTGGATAATCTTGAAGGAATGATGAGTTTCAAGATTCCGGTCAGACCGATTGTGAGTCTATCACGGTGCAGAAGACAGGTTGATGGCTCGAAAATAATTCCCAAGGCATCTGTCCTTAAATTGGGAATCCATTTCTCCGACGGGCTAAATTCTCATAGAGGCGCATACAACGCGCCTCTACGGCAGGGAATGGATGGGCTGAACATCAGGACTTGGTAATGATCGGCGATTTTCTGAATTTCGTCATGCGACAGTTCGCAGGTGCGTTGGTTGATCAAGGCCGGAGTTATAAAGCGGTATTGCTATTCCAAATTAACGCGGTTTTTTTATTGATGGTCGACTTGAATTTGGAATAAACAATCCATGGGAGCGAGAAACTTAAGATATTTGCAATCCAAAAGATAATTGCCTCTGGTCCAAACAGTAAGCCTTTGGCTGTGATCTCATAGTTTAAAAATTTTATCGCAATTACCAGGCAGATTGACACCAGCATAGCCGGGATGAAAACAGAAATAGCAGAACCGACAACCCAAGCAGTTTTTGTCCAGCCCGCGATAGCTCGAGATCGGAAGATTTGTAGGGATGGAGTTAATACGATTATCAGAAATACTGAATAGATCAGCAAAAATTCCATGATTTCTTCCTATGATTTAATTAATTTGTGCTTATGTTCAATGTTGAGATTGCTGATTCGAGTTACTTTTTTGAATTCAGATGATTCCATGTCGTTTCGCGATGAATCTTTTTTCACTCAGTGAATCTTTCTCTTAATTGTGAGCCAGACTATGGTTTTGATATTGGCCTACATGGTTAATACGGTCATTATTATGAAACTTTTAGAGTTAACTCAGATCGCCGGTATTTTTTCATGCCTAACGTCATCAGGCTGAGATAAGCGTGATTAGGGTGGAGTTGTAAAGTTTTACCTAGCCCATGAACACTCTGTTTCATATGAACCTCATATTTGGGTATGGATTTGATTAAAATATCAAGTTATTGCGTATCAGCATAAAAGATTTTCAGCATGTTTTTTAAATTAGCGCTGTAAGCTATTCTCGGCCTCCAGATCATTGGTAAAAATTAATCACAATGGATCTGATATCAAAATTTCTATGAAAAAATTCCCTCCCGAATTGATCGCCAAACGGCTTGCTCACATGCCTTTTCCGACATACGAGGAACATCTACCGGTCAATGCCCGTCGCGACGAGATCAAGCGCGCGATTGAGCAACATCAGGTAGTGATTATCTGTGGTGAAACGGGTTCAGGCAAGACGACGCAGATTCCGAAAATCTGCCTGGAACTCAAGCGTGGCGTGCATGGCTTGATCGGTCATACCCAGCCGCGGCGTATAGCAGCGCGTACCGTGGCGGCGCGGATTGCGGCAGAGTTGAATAGTCCGCTGGGGGGGACGGTAGGCTACAAAGTGCGTTTTTCCGACAAAACCAGCACGGACAGTTATATCAAGCTGATGACGGATGGCATCTTGCTGGCGGAAACGCAGGGCGATCCATTGCTGCAAGCATATGACACGCTGATCATCGACGAAGCGCACGAGCGCAGCCTGAACATAGATTTCTTGCTGGGTTATCTGCGGCAATTGCTGCCGCAGCGCCCGGATCTGAAAGTGATCGTCACGTCAGCGACCATCGATGCCCAGCGCTTCTCCGAGCATTTCAACGATGCGCCAGTGATTGAGGTGACCGGGCGGATGTACCCAGTTGAGGTATTTTATCGTCCGGTTGGCGTGGATGACGATGAGGAGGAGGATTGTCAGCGGGCCATCGTCAATGCGGTCGATGAACTGATCGCGACCGGACCAGGCGACATCCTGATATTTTTACCCGGCGAACGGGAGATTCGTGAAACGACAGAAACGCTTCGCAAGCATCATTTTGATCGCGCCCGGTCGGGCTTTCTCGGTGTCGAAATTCTGCCGTTGTTTGCGCGGTTGTCGTTTACCGAGCAGGAACGCGTATTCCAGTCCGGCAATACACGCCGCATCGTCCTTGCCACGAATGTCGCGGAAACCTCATTGACCGTGCCGGGCATCCGTTATGTGATCGATACCGGACTGGCGCGCATCAATCGCTACAGTTATCGCAACAAAGTCGAACAACTGCTGGTGGAAAAAATCTCGCAGGCATCGGCCAATCAACGAGCCGGGCGCTGCGGCCGTGTCGCGAATGGTGTGTGCATCCGGTTGTATTCCGAGCTGGATTATAAGGGCCGCGCCGAATTCACTGATCCGGAAATACTGCGCTCGTCCTTGGCAGCAGTCATTTTACGCATGCAATCGCTCAAAATCGGCGATGTCGAGAATTTTCCGTTTTTAGAGCCGCCGTCGCCCCGCATGATTACCGATGGCTATCAGTTGCTGGCGGAATTGGGCGCGGTGGATGATAACCGGCAATTGACTGCTATTGGCTGGCGCTTGGCGAAATTTCCGATTGACCCCAAAATTGCGCGCATGATCTTGGCCGCAAAACAGGAAAATTGCCTGCATGAAATCTTGATCATTGCGTCGGCGCTGAGCTTGCAAGACCCGCGTGACCGGCCATTCGAGCATCAGGCAACGGCTGATGCTGCGCATCGGCGATTCATCGATGAGCGTTCGGATTTCATGGCGTATCTGAAGCTGTGGGATTTTTTCGACGAAATGCTGAAGCACAAGAAATCTACCCGGAAACTTATCGCGCATTGCCGCGAGCAATTTTTGTCCTATCGGCGATTGCGGGAATGGCGTGAAATTCATGGGCAACTGCAAGTATTGATGAGCGAGCTGGGCTTCAGGACGAATGAAATACCCGCCAAATTCGAGGAAATTCATCGTGCCTTGCTGACCGGATTATTGGGCAATATTGGCTTCAACACGGAAAAGGACGGTGAATATCTGGGAGCGCGCGGTATAAAATTCGCCATCTTCCCTGGGTCCGTGCTGAAAAAAGGCAAAGCCAAATGGGTGGTGGCAGCGGAGCTGGTCGAAACCAGCAAGCTGTACGCCCGCTGCGTGGCCAGGATCGAGCCTTCCTGGCTGGAGAAGATGGCGGGGAATTTATGCAGAAAACAGTATTTCGACCCGCATTGGGAAAAGAAACGCGCGCAGGTGGTGGCTTTCGAGCGAGTCACGCTGTATGGCCTGACGATCGTGCAAAAACGGCCGGTGCATTTTGGTCCGATCAATCCGCCGGAAGCGCGGGAAATTTTTATCCGCGCAGCGCTGGTGGCTGGGGAATATATTACGGCGGCGCCTTTTTTTGCGCACAATCAAGCGCTCATTCACGATATCGAAGAACTCGAACATAAGGCGCGGCGGCAGGATGTTCTGGTGGATGAGCAAGAGATTTTTGCTTTCTATGATGCGCTGATTCCGGCCACGATCACTAACGGCGCTGGTTTTGAACATTGGCGTAAGCTGGCTGAGCAGCAAGAGCCGCGATTGCTGTATCTGAATCGTGAATCATTGATGCGTCATCAAGCCGATAGCATCACCGACGTGCAGTTTCCCGAAACGCTGGTGTTGCCGGAGGGCAGTGTTTTGCCGCTCAAGTACCGTTTTGATCCCGGTCATCCAATGGATGGCGTGACTGTCCGTGTGCCATTGCCGTTATTAAATCGGCTGGATCCGAAACAGATCGGTTATTTGGTGCCGGGGCTTATTCGCGAGAAAGTCACCTGGCTTCTCAAAGCGCTGCCGAAGCAGATTCGCCGCATGCTGGTGCCTTTGCCCGAAACGGTCACGGCATTCCTGCAAGCGCTACCGCGCGTCGAGTTGCAAGAATCGCTTTTGGATGCGCTGGCGACATTCGTGCTCAGAAAAACCACGCTGACGATTCCGCCAGCAACGTGGCAAACCCAGGAAATGCCCGCGCATTTGCTGATGAATATCCAGATCGTCGACGATGTGGGCGAAGAAATAGCGATGAGCCGCGATCTGCCGGAATTACAGGCGCGATTAGGTAAGGCCGCGCAAATGACATTCGTGTCGCGTGGTGACGCCAGCGAGAAAATCAATATCGAACGGGATCAAATCACATGTTGGGATTTTGGTGATTTGCCGGAAGAAATCATCTTTCAGCGCAATGGACAACAACTGACCGGCTATCCTGCGCTGATCGATCAACAAGTTAGCGCCGGGATCCGCTTGTTCGATACGCCAGCGGCTGCGAACGCGGCAATGCGTGCCGGAGTGCGGCGATTGTTGTGTCTGACGCTGAAGGAGCAGCTCAAGCAATTTGAAAAAAACCTGCCGGGGTTGAGGCAAGCCAGTCTTCAATTGGCAGCCTGCATACAGCCCGGTGATCTGAAACAGGACATGCTCAATGTCATCATTGAGCGGGCTTTTATAGATCAAGACTCACTGCCACGCACGGAGGCCGAATTTGCCGCGCAGTGTCAGCGGGCAAGAAGCCGCCTGCCCGATGCGGTTGGTGCGCTCGCGCGGCTGTTGCAGGAAATAGGTGCAGAATATCAGATTCTGATCGGTAAAATGAGCCATGTCCGTATCAGCAGAGTCAAGAATGAATTGGCCGGACAGCTCGAGAGTTTGATTCATCCAGGCTTCCTCAGTCAAACATCCTGGCAAAATTTGCTGCAATTCGCTCGCTACATCAGAGGCATGTCAGTAAGAATCGACAAATTTGCCAATAATCCCTACCGCGATGAAGCCAATAGCCGGGAGGTCAATGCATTGTGGCTACAGTATGTGCAACGTCTGCAAAAGCATCGCGCGAGCGGCACGGCCGATGAACATTTGGAGGCATTCCGCTGGCATATCGAAGAACTGCGCGTCTCTCTTTTTGCTCAGGAATTAAAGACACCTTATCCGGTATCGGTCAAGCGTTTGCAAAAGCTGTGGGAGAGTGTTCATGCTTGAAATGAGGTGTATTTGCCAATTTCTTTGTGACATTGCATTAATGAAGCATTTTTATAATGACTCCATTGCCAGATAAAAGCGGGAATTTGAATGATGCGTGCATGCAAAGCGATGAATTTGGGTTTGTTGGGGCTTATTGCCTGGTTCGGGTTGTCGGCATGCTGGGTGGAAAACCATTTGCATCAAGCCATTCGCTATGCGGAAGCCGCGGTTGTTGCGGACGATGGAGAAACCATCGCGAAGCATTCAGAAACAGCAAAGAATCATGCGCTTATGGCACAAAGTCAACATAATATTTCATCTGCAGATCGCATTCATCTGGCAGTAGGCATAGTCAGCCTCGAGCAAGCCATCAAAAATGGAAAATTTGATGCCGATGATACGGCAAGAAAGGCCGCACGAGGCGCAATGATTCACTTCAAGGAAGTCCGGAAATAAGTACCCTCAAAGAGATCCCTTGTTCATCTGAATTGAACATTTAATAGCAAAATCAGAATTAACATCTATGCTGAAATTCTGCGATGGATTTGCAGTCAATTATGTGTGAAGCTAACCGCTGATCAAGGCGACATGTTCTTTGTTGAAATTCTGTTCTGTCATTGAGAAGTGGCGTAGTTCTGCCAGAAGTCATACATGGGCAAGGCTTCCTGACTCATCTTCTCTTTTAATATTCTAGAATGGAATAAGGAATGAAATTTTTTGTCAAAGAGAGAATTTATCTGATTGTCAGCCCGATGTTTCCCACGTAGTATTTCTCTATTTTCTTGCGAATGTAATTAGCAATGTTTTCTCGAAGAATACGGGTTTAGCTCTTCGAATCCAATGGAATCATTTTTTAAAAGGAACCTTTGATTATGACAACGATTAATTTAGCAAACCTGGATGGAAGCAACGGTTTTCGCCTCGATGGCGTATCACCGTTCGATGCTGTAGGCAATCCAGTCAGCAACGCCGGTGATATCAATGGGGACGGTTTCGATGACGTCATTATCGGAACTTCGAAAAGCAGCCAGAATGGCACCGAATCGGGAACCAGCTATGTAGTGTTTGGCACGGCGTCCGGGGTAACTCCAATCGTGAATTTGACGAGCCTGGATGGCAGCAATGGTTTCCGCATGAATGGCACTGGACAATTTGAACGGCTGGGCGGCTCCGTCAGTGCTGCCGGCGATGTCAATGGTGATGGCCTCGAAGACATCATTATCGGCGCGCGTCTTACGGATCGCAGCAGCACGAGTTATGGATACAGCATTGGGACTGGCGCCAGCTATGTGGTATTTGGTCAGTCCACTGGATTCAGCCCCGTCCTAGACTTGACCCAATTGGATGGCAGCAATGGCTTTCGGCTCGATGGGCAGTCCGTCATCAATGCATCCGGCCATAACGTCAGCAATGCGGGCGATGTGAATGGCGATGGATTTGGTGATTTGATCATCGGCGCTCCCGATCCGTTTTCGTATTTACCCGAAGACAATGCTCGCCTGTCGGGCGATGCTTATGTGGTATTCGGGAAAGCGTCCGGCTTCAGCGCCACATTGCCACTGTCCAGTCTGACTGGCGTAGATGGTTTCCGGGTTGATGGCGTACGAGCCGATCATCTGGGCGCTTCGGTCAGCAGCGCCGGAGATATTAATGGCGATGGGTTTGGTGATGTGATTATCAGTGCTGATGGGTATTATGGAGACAATAGTTATGTGGTTTTCGGTAAAGCCGATGGTTTCAATGCATCGGTCGATGTGCTGAGTCTGGATGGCAGCAATGGTTTTCAATTGCGAGGCACGCAGCAACCAGTCGATGAAGCGGGAGATGTCAACGGTGACGGATTCGGCGATCTGATTGCTGGAAACCATATTGTATTTGGCAAGAATTCCGCTTTCGATGCCATTGTCGATGTAGCAACCCTTGATGGCACCAATGGTTTTAACTTTACTTTGCCGACAACGTTCTTTGTGATCAGCGGCGCCGGGGACGTCAATGGCGACGGATTTGACGATCTGATCCTCGGTGAACGCTTTCAAGAGGTTGATATCGCCAGCCAGGCCGGTGTCAGCTACTTGATCTATGGCAGTGCCAGCGGGTTTGGCGCTAACCTTGATCTGACCAATTTCGATGATACGATGGGCGTTCGATTTGAAGGTGTCGCATCAAATGATTTTTCTGGCAGTTCGGTGAGCAGCGCCGGAGACATCAATAACGACGGATTTGACGACCTTATCATCGGCGCGCCCGGTGCTGATGCCAACGGAGAAGAATCAGGTTCGAGTTACGTCATTCTGGGCGGTAATTTTTTGATCAATGAACCGGTGATACTAGGTACACCGGGCGATGACCATCTGATCGGTAAAAATTCGGCCGATCGGTTTGTGGCGGGCGATGGAAACGATCTGTTGATCGGCCGCGGCGGAGCCGACGTGTTCCAGGGCGGCGCCGGCGATGATTATATCCGGGTCGGCAATCTTGATTTCGCTCAGGTCGAGGGTGGAGACGGTGAAGATATTTTGGGATTGGGTAATAAAGACCTCAATCTTGATTTGGCGAGTGCAGCAGGCAAGATCAGCGGCATCGAAACCATTTTCCTGTATGGTACTGGCGATAACACGCTCACGCTGACGGCCACGGACGTCATCAATTTGTCGGACAGCAGCAACACGTTAACCGTCAAAGGAGATGTGGGAGATCGTATTATGGGATTGGCAAGCGGGTGGCAAGATGAGGGAATCAATGGGAATCTGCATACTTTCACCAACGGTGAAGCAGTTTTGCTGGTGGGTCTGAATGTAGTGACCGATTTTATTTGATTGTTCCTTTAAAGGTTTTTGTTTCCACTTTGACTGTGTTGAGCAAGTATTCATAAGTTTTGAACCGTGTAAAGTCGTGCCAAAACGGTGAAGTTTCATTCTGGTCAATGAGCAGGCGAATTGAAGCAGCCATTTTCGTTGTCAATGAACTCTGCACGAAGCTGATTCCATGTGGACTGGATCAGCTTCTGTCGCTTTACATCCATTGAATTGAAAGTATATATTCAATCACTTTCCAGCCTACGAGTTAGCAAGCAGGCAATATTGAATACGCGGTAAGGACTGGAAATCCGTAAGGTAGCATTAGTTCTCGAAGCTGTTCATGAAAACCGGCACAGCCATGTGAGGCTTTGACTGGCTCGATGACAAAATTCAAAATCAGGAAATACAATGGATACGAATGAGACAGAGGTAAAACCCACGCTTGAAATCAGTACGTCGCGCCAGATGCTGTCGTGGTTGGCTGAGCAGCGGCTTTCAATTGCGCTGACCACTTATCAGATTGGTAAATTATATTTCATTGGACTGAAGCCAGATAATGGATTGTCGGTTTTTGAGCGCAGCTTCAATCGATGCATGGGCTTGTGTGTCACGTCGAATGGGCTGTATATGAGCAGTTTGTATCAGGTGTGGCGTTTCGAAAATGTGTTCGAACCTGGCCAACAACAGGATGGTTTTGACCGGTTGTATGTGCCTCAGATTGGCTATACCACTGGCGATCTTGATATTCATGACATGGCTGTGGATCGTAACGGACGTTTGGTCTTTGTGAATACATTATTCGGCTGCTTGGCGACATTAAGCGAGACGCACAGCTTCAAGCCGCTATGGCAGCCTTCCTTCATCAGCAAACTAGCGGCTGAAGACCGCTGTCATTTGAATGGCCTGGCGATGAGAGACGGTCAGCCGGCGTATGTGACGGCTGTCAGCCAATCGGATGTTGCCGACGGCTGGCGTGAGCATCGTATGAGTGGCGGGATCGCCATCGATGTCAACAGCAATGAAATTGTCTGCACCGGTTTGTCGATGCCGCACTCGCCGCGCTGGTATAACGATAAACTTTGGCTGCTCAATTCCGGAACCGGAGATTTTGGTTATGTCGATTCCGCGACAGGCCGGTTTGAAGCGGTATGCTTTTGCCCGGGATATATGCGCGGACTGAGTTTTCATGGTCATTTCGCACTCGTTGGTTTGTCAAAGCCGCGCGATAATAAAACTTTCAGCGGACTTGCGCTCGATGATCATTTGAAATCGCGCAATGCCGAGGCGCGTTGCGGGGTACAAATCATCGATCTGCGAACCGGTGATATCGTGCACTGGTTACGCATGGAAGGCGTGGTGAATGAACTGTATGACGTGATTACGTTGCCTCAGGTACGCCGCCCGATGGCACTGGGATTCAAGACAGATGAAATTCGCCGCGTATTGAGTATCGAAACATAGCGTTTTCATATCACCACAGGATCAGCAAATGTGAATACTTGTGAAAGGCACGAATCCAAAATGACTGCGCCGTATCAGCGATTGAGTCGTCAGCAGGAGTAAGGATGTCGATTGGAAAGGAGTGAAAATCAGTGTCACAGATGAGGGCAACATTCAGTAATCAACAGGGAGAATCGTTGGCTGGTGTGCTGGAAATGCCATCCGGTGCGATTAAATCCTATGCGTTATTCGCTCATTGTTTCACCTGTTCAAAAAACAATCCGGCTGCAACATGGATTGCACGTGCCCTAGCCAATCAAGGCATTGCTGTTTTGCGGTTCGATTTCACCGGATTGGGAGATAGTACTGGCGAATTCTCGCATACCAATTTTTCCTCCAACGTGCAGGACTTATTCGCGGCCGCGCAGTATCTCGAACAGCAGTATGTTGCACCCTCATTGCTCATCGGACATAGCCTCGGTGGTTCGGCGGTATTAGCGGCGGCTCAGGAGCTCCCGGCTGTAAAAGCGGTTGCCACCATCGGCGCACCCGCGACCGCGGCGCATCTCAAACATTTATTTGCAGATTCGTATCATCAATTAACCCAACGATCTTCGGTTGAAATGCAACTTGGCGGCAGGACATTCAATATCCGTCGTCAATTTATTGATGATCTGGAAAAATACAATTCTGTCGCGCATATTCAAGTGCTGAACAAAGCGCTGTTGATTTTTCATTCGCCCGCTGACAAAGTTGTTTCAATTGACGAAGCGGCGCGGATATACACGGCGGCGAGGCATCCAAAAAGCTTTGTGTCGCTGGATCATGCTGATCATATGCTGTCTGATTCCAGAGATGCTCATTACGTGGCAGATGTGCTGTCGGCATGGGTGAGTCGATATTTAACAGCTGAGCAAACGGTAGCGAAAGATGATAGTCACGAAGAATCGGTCATTCAACCAGGCAGTGTCATCGTGCGCGAGTGTGACAAGAAATTTACGCGGGAGATTCTGACATCCCATCATCGCCTGATCAGTGATGAGCCGATTGCGATGGGAGGCGCTGATTTAGGTCTCAATCCCTATGAATTGTTGTTGGCGGCACTAGGCAGTTGTACCTCGATGACATTGCGAATGTATGCGAACCATAAGCAGATCGACTTACAGGATATTCAGGTGGAATTGCATCATGATCGCATTCATGCCAACGATTGTGCCGGTTGTGATGAACATCCGCAACAGATCGATGTCATCACTCGCGTCATACGGTTGAACGGGAATTTGGATAAGAAGCAGCGTACCCGGCTGTTGGAAATAGCGAATGCCTGCCCGGTACATAAAACGTTAAATAACAAGATCCAGATCAATACTAGCCTGATGGATGTACAGGATGATGCAAGCCGATAATTCCATTGAAAAATTCCGGATCGACAAATGGCTGTTTGCGGCACGTTTTTTCAAGACACGCTCCCTGGCGGCTGAAGCTGTCGAACGTGGACGGGTTAGCTTGAATGATCAGCGAGTAAAGCCTGCGAAGACAGTGGCGGTGGGTGATAGGCTTATTATTCGAATAGGCAGCGTTCAATATGTCATCGAAGTGCTGGCGTTATCGAATAAACGCGGATCCGCGCCCCAGGCCCAGCAGCTTTATCGCGAAACAGATGAAAGCAAGGAACAGCGCGAGTTAGTGATTGCCCGACTCAAAGCACAACCTCAGTCATTGCTTATCCGGGGCAGGCCAACCAAACGTGATCGGCGCAGGATTGAGCAATTCATTTCCGACAACGATGAATATTGATTTTGCATGGAAACCTAACGATTTTTCCGAGCTGTTCAACAAAATTTTGTTATAAAAATATCCGTGAGTGAGATTCCAATGAGTAATGACACTTTTAACTTGAATAAAGATCAGTTGATTCAGCAGTCCCATGAGCAAATGGAGCAACATTTGCGTGGCGTGGATTACACGCTGACCCAGAAGCTGGCGCTCACTTGCCGCATTTTATTCGATAATGGACATGATTCAGGCTTGGCTGGGCAGATCACTGCCCGCGGTGAGACACCGGGAACTTACTGGACGCAGCGGCTCGGCTATGGTTTTGATGAAATATGCGCCAGTAATCTTTTACTGGTGAATGAAGATTTGAATGTCGTGCAAGGAGATGGCATGGCCAACCCGGCCAACCGTTTCCATTCTTGGCTTTACCGAGCGCGGCCTGACGTGCAATGCATCATTCATACTCATGCGATACATACGGCTGCGTTGAGCATGCTTGAAGTACCCCTGGAAATATCTCATATGGACAATTGCGTGCTGTACGATGATGTCGCATTTTTGCCGAAATGGCCCGGGGTGCCGGTCGGAAATGAAGAAGGTGAATTGATTTCTGCAGCGATCGGCAATAAGCGCGCCTTGCTATTGGCGCATCATGGGCTTTTGATCGCTTGCTCGAGTATTGAAGAAGCCTGCTTATTGGCACTTGCTTTTGAACGTGCAGCGCGCATGCAATTGCTGGCGGCATCGGCGGGTCGCATCCAGGCGATTGATCCAGATTTGGGGCGGGAAGCGCATGATTGGATTTTGCGTGGTCAACGCAACGCGGTAGGATTTGCTTATTACGCACGCCGCAGCTTGAGAAACAATGCCGAGTGTTTGAAATAATTACTTTCTTACAATGACTTCAAACCAGCATTGCAGATATCAATTGTACCGGCTAGCTGTTTCGGTTAAAATCCGGTCTTCCCAGGCGCGTAGCTCAGTTGGTTAGAGCACCACCTTGACATGGTGGGGGTCGTTGGTTCGAATCCAATCGCGCCTACCAGATTCATCTCAGGACTGGCATTCCCTATTGCTGTGAAATGACTTGATTGCCGCCATTGGTTTGAGCTAGGGCAATGGCATCCCGGGCAGCATCCAATAATTCCGAGAAACTCCCCGATGAGTCCGGCATTATTTCCGCCACCCCAAAACTTGCCGTGATATCCACATCGTCTGGGCGTAAAGTTTTTATCAATTTGCGAAATTTTTCTGCAATGATCGCAGCATTATAGACATTACAATGTGAGAGAAGCATAGCAAATTCTTCACCATCATAACGCGCGATGATGTCTTCCCGGCGCATGGATTGAGTCAGCAGCGAAGCTATTTTCTTCAAGATTGCGTCACTTTTGGCATGACCGTGATTTTTATTGATTTCGTTGAATTTGTCGGGATGAATCAAAATTAAACTGCAGGGAATACTGTGTCGTGTAGCTTCACGCATTTTTGACGCGGCAGCTTCTAGCAGAAAATAGCGATTATATAGGCCCGTCAAGGGATCCTTGAGCGCTAATTCCTGTAGCAGATGTTGCTGAGTGACTGATTTTTCACGTAATTGCTTGTTGAGTATCAAAGTACGGATTCTTGTAAGCAATTCCACTTCGATCAAGGGTTTGGTCACATAATCAGCAGCACCCAAGCGCAATAATTCGACCTTGTGCGTGACATCATCGAGAGCGGAGAATACCAACAAGGGCACTGGTTTCTGTTGATTCCCATCATACTGGCGTATTGCTTTGACAATGTTGTAACCGTTCAATTTTCCTTTGAGCAGTACATCCGTGAGTACGAGATCGTAGCTATTCTTTTGAAAAGCCTCAATGCCTTGTTCGCCAGTGATGCAATGGTCAACCGTATAGCCATGTTCCCTTAAAGCAGCCAGGGTCGGATTGGCCGCAGAAGAACCATCCTCGATAAATAAAATATGTCCGGCGGTGCCTCCGTTGTATTTCTTACGGGAAAATTGTGCAGTAAAACTGGTGATTTTATCTAATTCATGCTTGGCGAAAATTTCCGTAATGCCGGCTGAAAACGCTTCATCCAGAAGTTTCTTATCATCATTCGATGTCACCATGATGATAGGAACCTGCTGGGTTTGCGAATTGCCCCGAATGTGTGAAGAAAACTTGGGCGCATCCATATCCTGCAAATGCATCGCCACGAACACGAGATCAAACGCGTTCGTACTCAATAACTCCAGCGCTTCACTGCCAGACGATACTTGCTTGGTTTTCAGTCCGCCTGACTCAATCGCTGAGGATAATAGTTTTTGATATGTTCTGGAGGGCTCGACGATCAATCCTTCCATAATTGACTGCTCCCGGATTCCCAATTGCCTCTCCAAAAGTTAGCGGATCCTGAAAAATTACTATGATCAGCCATCATTAAGCCTAAACCAGGTTCAAATCGCTTACATCGATATCTAGTCTTTCTGATCTGATTCGGCTTGCTTGATTGCTGATCGTTATCTTTTCAGTTCTTCCTAAGAAACTTACTGCGCTATAAATTAAATAGATATAGCGACAAAGCTGACCTTTTTTTTAGATAAATTTTTGTGAGTGCGAGGAAAAGCGCAACAGGAAACATTCCCTAAGGCTTTGCTGCCCTCAGAAACATTGATTATGACGGTAGTGCTGAGAATTTATAAACACAGGATCATTCAGTGATTACGTAACGGTTTTATCATCATAGACACGACAAATACCAGCGCACTGAATAATACAATGGTTGTACCTGAAGCGACATTGAAAATGTAGCTCAGATACATGCCGATTACATTGCTCGTTGCGCCGATGATCGTGGAGTATAGAAGCATTGCACCAAAGCTGTCGGTCAGCATTCGTGCGGTCATGGCTGGAGCGATGAGTGTGGCGGCAACCAGTGTGACCCCGATGACGTTCAGGGAAGCTATGATAGAAAAGGTCAGTAACAATGAGAATACCAGTTGCACGGATTTCTGTTTGACGCCGAAAATCTGGGCTGCTTCAGGATCAAAAGTAGAGAACAGAAGCGAACGGTAACTATAGAACATGACTACAAGCGTAATCAATCCCACGACTCCGATCAGCATCAAATCGGCGTCGTTGATACCAAGGATATTGCCAAATAACGCCGTTTCAAAGTTTTGCCGGAAATTTTTCATTGTGCTGACCATGGCTACACCGAAGGCGAATATTGCCGTGGTAACGATTCCAATCGCGGCATCCAGCTTAATTTTGTTATTTTTAGTGATGAGATTGATGGTCAGAGTTGCCAGTACGCCTACTGCACATGCTCCCGCATAGAAATTCAGATTCAGTGCCGCGCCGATGACGGCGCCACCGATAGCTGCATGAGCCAATCCATGGCCAACATAGCTCATGCCGCGTAATACCACGTAAACGCCGATCAAGCCGTTGGATATTCCGGTCACGAACGCAGCAATTAATGCATTGCGGAAAAATTCATATTCGAGTGGCTCGAGAAGGAATTCCATTCAGTGCCGACCGGTATTAAGGGGGGTGCTGTTGGCGATAAGCAGGTGACCTTGATGTTTGATAATGACGATATCCCCGCCATAAGTTTCAGTCATGATTTCATTGGTGAAAATATCGGCGGGCCGTCCCTGTGCAACGACGCCACGATTAAAACAAATCACCCAGGGCAGATGTGATGCAACCGCATTTAAGTCATGCGTCGTTAATACAATAGTCATTCCCGCACGATTCAGGTCATTCAGCAGATGAAGTATTTCGTGCTGAGTCTTGATATCGACGCCTGACGTTGGCTCATCCAATATCAGCAATCTCGGGTTGTGAATCAATGCCCGCGCCAGAAATGCCCGTTGCCTTTGTCCTCCAGACGTGTCGTTGATCGAATGCTTTAAGCAATCTTCCACCCCTAAGCGGTTGGCGAGCGTTCGGATGATTGCGCGTTCATTTTTGCTAAGCCATGGCACAATACGTCCATGGGCGTTAAGCCCCATCATGATCACTTCTTCGACAGTAACCGGAAAAGTCCAATCGACGCTGTTCAATTGAGGCACGTAGCCTATCGTTCCTGCCTTAATGTTACTCGCTCGTTCATTAAATACATGCACCTGGCCCGAAATGAATGGATGAAGGCCCAAAATGACTCTAAGCAAGGTGGATTTCCCACTGGCCGTGGGGCCAACGATTCCTGCCAGTTGACCGGCATCAATCGCCAATGAAAGATCGTTCAAAACGTCCAACCGTTCGTAGCCCGCAGTGACGTTGGCTAATGAGATCGCAGGGTACGGCACGTCAAAAGGAGAGGTTTCTTGCATCAATGGGCGTCATACAGGCGGAGTCGCCTTTAAGTGCTTGTGTCATGACGGCTACATTATGAGCCATCATTCCTATATAGGAATCATTTGGCGGTGCGGGTAATTCGTCATCTGAAAGCTGATCGACAAATTTGACCTTGGCTTCGCGGGCGATTTGTTCCATGATTTTACTGGGGAAAACTTCCGAACCGAATATTGCAGGCACACCGACCTCCCTGATGTGTTTAATGATGCGAATGACTTCCTGTGGGCCCGGCTCGGAAAAATCGGCAGGCTGCACCGCCGCAATGACCGTCATTCCATATCGAGGCGCAAAATACGCAAACGAATCATGATAGGTGACCAGTTTGCGATGGTTGGTTGGAATGGTGTCAATACACTTGAAAATCACCTCATCGAGTGTTTTCAATTTGCTGAGATAGGCTTGGGTATTTTCTTGATAGCTGGCCTCATGAACAGGATCAAGCTCAATGAGATGTTCCTTGATGATATTCGCATACCGCATCACCAATTCGACATTCAGCCATAAGTGAGGATTGGGATGCCCAAGCTCACGTGGAAAACTGAAGTCATACTGCCAGTCTTCAGACCTGAGCGCCAGATTTCCGAGTTGCACGATAGCCGTGCCTTTCTTTCGTACCTTTTCGGCTAATTGGATGATGGGCAGTTCGAGATCAAGACCGTTGACAATGATCAGATCCGCCGCCTGTAAAGTTTTTATGTCTGAAGGCAGTGGCTCATAAGTATGTGAATCGATTCCTCCTGGAACGATATCCACTACTTGTATATGCGTTCCGGCCACATTTCGGATCAAATTCGCGATTGGCGCTACCGAGGAGACAACGGTAGGTTTTAAGAATTGTGCTGTGGTTGCAGCGGCTGCCGTGTGAAAAAAAAGATACATCATTAGAAACAGAATGCCTGAACCAAACGTGATCGGATTTTTTATCAATGAAATCTCCAGCGTTGAATTTAATCGTGGGATGTGTCAGTCTATTTTTTATGAAAAAAATCCACTTTATCATACTTAAAATTTTAAAATGTAGGAAAAAATAACCTTCTTTATAAGAGTTTCTCTTAGAATTAATAGCTCGAATTGATCTGGGTAGCTAGAAATTAAATAAGGCACTGAACAGATGAGAGAAATGAAGATTCTCGCATTAAGCGTTCTTACGATGATGTCTTGTATGGTGAATGCCGCAGGAGTGCCCACGCTTAAAGAAATGGTCATTCGCGCGAATGCGCGCGAGTTGATCGGCACTGCCAATTCCGCCAATGAGGGTACCGTGCTCAAGCAACAACTGGATTCACGCACAGTTTATCGTCCCGGAGAATTGCTCGAGACCGTGCCGGGATTGATCGTTACACAGCATAGCGGGGAAGGGAAGGCCAACCAATATTTTCTACGTGGATTCAATCTGGATCATGGTACGGACGTAAGGATCACTGTGGATGGCATGCTGGTCAATCAGCGTTCGCATGGTCACGGCCAAGGGTGGGCCGATACCAATTTCCTCATACCGGAATTGCTGGGCAATTTGCAATATCTGAAAGGACCCTACTATGCCAATCAAGGTGATTTTTCCTCAGCCGGGGCGGTCAGTTTGAGCTATGTCGATAAATTGCCGCAGGGAATTCTCAGTTATGGTCTCGGACAGCAAGGATTCATGCGTGGATTAGTCGCCAAGTCTCATCCGGTGGCAGCGGGCAATGGCAATGTGTTATATGCGGTCGAACTGCTGACTAAAGATGGACCCTGGATCAAACATGAGGACTACAAGAAATTCAATGCGCTGTTGCGGTACAGTCAGGACAGCGGTGCGACCAAATTCAACGTCACGGCGATGGGTTATGGGGGCAACTGGAATTCAACCGATCAGATTCCGGCGCGTGCAGTTGCAACAGGGCTTATTTCACGGCTTGGCACGATCGATCCCAGTAGTGGAGGAGAATCCCACCGCTTCAGTCTTTCCAGCGCGTTGCAACACATCAGTCGATTCGGCATCACACAGATGAATCTTTATACGCTTCATAGCAATTTGGCGTTATTTTCGAATTTTACGTATTTTTTAGATGACCCGGTCAATGGCGACCAGTTTTCTCAGGTTGATAAGCGGTTTCAGTCGGCCATGAATGTGAATCACCTATGGTCGCACAGGATCAAGGGGCTCGAGATAGAGCATATGGTAGGTATCCAATTTCAAAATGATGTCATTGATAATGGATTATTGAGTACCAAAGAACGCAAAATATCTACAATTACCCGTCGTGATCACATCAACCAAAACAGTGTGGGTCTATATTATCAGAACAGCATCCAATGGCTGGAAAAATTCCGCACTGTGGCTGGTGTGCGTTCGGATCATTTTTGGTTTGATGTGAACAGTAATTTGAATGCCAATTCGGGAAAACGTTACGATAGTATGACCAATCCCAAGTTGAGCCTGGTTTTCGGGCCGTGGGCGCAAACCGAATTCTACTTTAATTATGGCAGCGGATTTCATAGCAATGACGCGCGCGGCACGACCTCGACAATAGATCCCAAAACTGGAGACTCGATCAGCCGGGTCAATCCGCTCGTCCGTTCAACGGGATATGAGGCAGGGGTTCGTACGGCCTTTATTCCCGGTCTGCAGGCATCCTTTGCCGTATTCAGGCTTGATATGGATTCAGAATTATTGTTTGTCGGTGATGCCGGTACGACAGAGGCCAGCCGCCCTAGTAAGCGGGAAGGATTTGAAGTCTCGATGTTTTATATGCCTCTTGAATGGCTGACGGTTGATATCGATTATGCCTTGGCTCGCGCGCGTTTTAGTGATTCTGAAGCCAGTGGCAATCATATTCCTGGCGCAATTCAGGGGGTTGGAAAGCTAGCGATCGGGGTTGATAACCTTGGCCCGTTGTTTGGAAGTCTTCAGTGGCGATATTTCGGAAAGCGTTCTTTAGTCGAGGATAACAGCGTTCAATCTCATCATACCGTGACGTTGAATGGCCAGATCGGATATAAAATCGGAAAGAACGTGCGTGTGATGGTGCAGGGATTCAATTTACTGAACACTCATGCCCATGCCATCGATTATTATTATGCCTCCCGGCTTCCGGGAGAGAGCGCCGCAGGGGTGAACGATGTTCATTTTCACCCAGTTGAAACTCGTTCGTTTCGCGTGAACCTGATGGCAAATTTCTGAAGACCGGAATTCTGACGGTCTGGATTATGTGCCATGGTAATTGCAGCTTATTTAAGGTGGAAATTTTTGAGGAGAGAGAATGGAACGATTTACGATTTCAATGGATGATCAATTGTTCGAGCAGTTCGATGCGGTGTCTCAAGCACGAGGCTATCATAATCGCTCAGAAGCCATTCGCGACCTGATACGGGATTATCTTGAAAATGCACGCCTTCAAAAAGATAACAAAGGTTTTTGCATAGCCACACTCACCTATATATATAACCACCATGAAAGAGACTTGGCCAGCCAAGTGACGTCTGCCCATCATCATCATCACGATCTGACATTATCCAGCATGCATGTTCATATGGATCACGACAATTGCCTGGAGGTTGTTATTTTGCGCGGCACCATTCAGGACGTCAGAATCTTTGCGAATCGCGTCATCGCCACCAATGGTGTGCGGCATGGAAAATTGCATATCGTGCCCATCGAGCTATCTCAGGAACAGCATGCCCATTCGACCGTTCCACATACGCATTGTAGCCCGAGAACCTGAAAACCGGCGAAAACAAAGATAAATATAGATCAGCAGATTGTGGAAATTGATGAGTGATGCAATCAAAAATTAGCAATTTGGGAAATTTGATCAGGTTCAATAGGTCCCATTTTTGCGAATGAATGGGCTTTTTGAACCTGATCATTGGATAACATGATCGTTTATAGCTCTCTTAGGGAAACCATGATTAATTCGCTGCACGAGCAAATCGATTCGTCGTGTGGTACTCGCTCTCTTGACTCTCGTGTTGATATGTCTCAGTTGCTATGTTGTTTGTGCCTTGCATTTCATCACGTTCGCCGAATTAATCAGCATTTCCTTGGCGCACTCATCGATCTATCAGGCGGCTTTTCCCCAGTAACTGGACTTGCTGGCAGCGAACAGGAACATCCACATCACCAGTACAAATGGAAATGTCAATGTCGGTAAACCCACCGGAGCGAGGAAATTGGCCAAGCCAGCCTGGCAAACGATTGTCAGTATGCCTGCCAGCAACGCGAGAAGGGCGGTGCCGGCTGTCGGTGTCAGGAAAACCCATCCAATCGCCATCATGGTCAGAACAGGATTAAAGGCATATAGTCCCATTTCAATGAGCGTTTTATCAGCACCTAAAAAAATTGGTACAACCACGCCGATAATTGCACCACTTAATGCCATCATAGCGCCGCGTAATGACGTAATTGCGATACCGATAAGAAACAGAATACCGACGATCACGCTATCCGCGAACATCACTTCTCCAACGCCTTTGGTAATTGCCGTATACCATGCCATCGCGGTTTCCTGGGTGAAAGAAGCGAATTCTGCACTTACTGCGGACGCCGATGCGATCTCGGCTGGTATCGAAGGTACTGGCAGTACCGGGCCGCGCGAGAATATATCAAACGAGTATACCGCTATCATAAACATCCAGCACGTCAGCACGAAAGGCGACGTGGAAGCCGGAATATTATAGGGTTGCAGGATTCTCATCAGAGCAGCCAATACGACAGTCGACAAGATCGACGCAAGCACCACAAAAAGCCAAAGCTGCGGGGTATTTTCTAAAAAAAGAAACAGGCAGGGGCCAACCAGCGTGCCGTTAAAACCATAGAGTCCAGTCTCGATGTCATCTTCCGAAAATCCTAATAAATACGCTGCCAGCGTGCTGCTGATGACGCCTACGGTCGCAGCCAATCCTGCCGTGATTCCGCCGACATATAGCGCTATCAGGAAAATAAGGCCGGTAACGGCATTGCAGCAAAAGAAAACTTGTCCAACGCCTCGCAAAATGATGCGTAGCGGTTTCGGAATTGCCTTGTCAATCGATAAAGACCAATCCATGACGTTTAACTCCTAAGGTGTCGTGAGAGAAATAGGGATAAATCCACCAGCTTTTGAAAATTTATTTAGACGATAATGAATGAGCATTAATGATGTGATTAAGCCCGCTGCTTCTTCACTTCTTCGAGCAAGCCCTGTTTTACGATGAAATCAACAATTTGATCGACACCTTCACCGGTATGCAAATTAGTAAAGACAAAAGGACGGTCGCCGCGCATTTTTTTTGCATCTCGCGCCATGATTTCCAAATTGGCGCCGACGTGAGGCGCGAGGTCAGTTTTATTGATGACCAGAAGGGCTGAACGGGTAATGCCCGGGCCTCCCTTGCGAGGTATTTTTTCCCCGGCAGCTACATCAATGACGTAAATGGTGAGATCAGAAAGTTCAGGACTGAACGTCGATGCCAAGTTATCTCCGCCTGATTCGACGAGTATCAGATCCAAGTCAGGAAAATCGGCTGTCATACGTGCGATGGCCTCAAGATTAATGGAGGCATCTTCCCGGATTGCCGTATGCGGACATCCGCCGGTCTCCACGCCCATTAAGCGTTCTGGCGGCAGCGCATTGGCGCGCAAGAGAATTTCCATGTCTTCTTTGGTATAGATATCATTAGTAATAACGGCCATTTCATAGTGGTCACGCATTTTTTTACTCAATGCTTCACACAACGCCGTTTTTCCTGATCCAACCGGTCCGCCGATACCGACACGAAGGGGATTTGATTGTTTATTCATGTTGTTATATCCAGAAATTATGAGCGATAGACTCTACTATATTGAATTTCATGCTGCATCGACAGCAGTGATAAGCCTGGAGCCCAGTTCGATAAATCATCGTCGTCAAGGTGTTGAGCATGAGAAGCTGCTTTCTCGATCATCGGGTGCAGTGACAGTAAGAGTCTCTGACCAGAAACCTGCCCCAGTGGCACGGATTTGACACAAGCTAATACTTGATTTTCAACCAATGAAAATAGCAGACCTAGGAGCGCGGCATCATGAGGCACCGCAAGCGCTTCCGCCGCACAGGCAAACGCCGTCGGTAACGGAATCTCGGGCTGACCTAGCAGAATGCTTTTCAGTGAGTCGTCCCCGATGTTGAGATCAGTGACGAGCTTGCCCAATGAATACCCCATCTGTATGGTTTCTGCGCGAAATTCGGCCGTATCGCGGGCCGCTATAAAATATTCCGTCCAATAACTAACGGCTTCGATATCGCGATCGGAAAAGGATTTGAGTAAGCGCCAGACGATCGGAGCTTCAAAATCGGCAACGATCTCCAATGATTCAGAAATCCATGAGCGCGCTGAATTCTCATCATGGACGCTGCCTTTTTCGATGGCAGATTCCAGTCCCTGGGAATAAGTATAAGCGCCAATAGGCAACGAGGGACTGGCGAGCTGCAATAAGCGGAGCAATAGGACAGGCTGCAAGTTAGCTCCTAAGAATGTGAGTCCGAGGGGCGGTGGATCTTCTGCCGGGCCGGTATGGGAGCCAGCGGGCCATGCGCATGAAAATGACCATCGCCATGATGATGTCCACCGCTTCCATAAGCACCTGATTCGGGCTCAAAAGGGGCATTTTCTTCAATAATGGCAGCGCCCAGACCTTCCAACATCTGTTTAAGGACGGCATCCTGATGGATGCGCAAGAAACTTTCACCGACTTGCGTTTGCGTATGGCGGTTCCCCAAATGAAACGCGCATCGTAATAAACCATGAGGCGATCCGCAGGTAACGCGGTAAGTAGGTTCGTGCGCTGCGACAATTTTCACGATGCGGCCATCATCGCCCTGCAGCAAATCATTATGACGAAGCACTGTACCTCTCGGGGTAAAAATGGCCACTTCTTCTCCTGAAGCAAGCACTGTTCTCAATCGACTGTTTTCGCGCATTTCGTAAGGTAGAACGAGTTCGGCGAAAACTGAATCGGCGTGATCTATTTTTGTATTCAGCGTAAGCATTTATAATGATCAATGAAAGATTGAAGGGTGCTATCAGATATTGATTACATTTGATAGCGACCCCAAAAAACGGAAGATTTAGCTTACGGAAAATTATTCCGATTGATTGTAAGGATAGTAGGCTTCCGTTTACTCGTCATAATTTCTAGAACAGGAAATAACGTTGTGCCATCGGCAGTACATCCTCGGCGCCGCAAGTCAATAATTGACCATCAGCCCTTACTTCATAAGTTTCTGGATCCACTTCCATTTTCGGCGTAGCGCTATTATGTATCATATCCTTTTTGCGCAGATTACGCGTATTCTTGACTTCGATGAGATTCTTGTCCAGTTTCAGTTGATCGACAAGCCCAGCACTCAGTGCCGCTTGTGATGCAAACGTGAAGCACGATGTTTTGATGCCACCACCGAATCCGCCAAACATATAGCGATAATGCACGGGCTGTGGTGTAGGAATGGAAGCATTCGGATCTCCCATCAGAGAGGCTGCAATCATGCCACCTTTCAGGATCATCGATGGTTTTACTCCAAAAAATGCCGGTCTCCACAAGACAATGTCAGCATATTTACCTACTTCTATTGACCCAACTGCATGCCCAATGCCATGAGTGATTGCGGGATTGATCGTATACTTTGCAATGTAGCGTTTAACGCGAAAATTATCATTTCGGGAACTATCTTCTTGTAATGTTCCACGCTGTACTTTCATTTTATGGGCGGTTTGCCAGGTACGTAAAACGACTTCGCCGATACGTCCCATTGCTTGGGAATCCGAAGACATCATCGAAATGGCGCCCATATCGTGCAAAATGTCTTCTGCGGCAATCGTTTCCTTGCGTATGCGGGATTCGGCAAATGCAAGATCTTCGGCAATATTGGCATGCAGGTGGTGACAAACCATCAGCATGTCCAAGTGTTCATCCAGCGTGTTGACGGTATAAGGGCGGGTTGGGTTGGTCGATGAAGGTAGCACATTGTCCAAACCTACCACTGCGATAATGTCGGGTGCATGGCCACCACCAGCTCCTTCGGTATGGAACGTATGGATGGTGCGGTCTTTCATCGCAGCAACGGTATTTTCCAGATATCCGCCTTCATTGATGGTATCGGTATGAATGGCGACCTGCACATCATATTTGTCAGCAACATCCAGACAGTTGTCGATGGCGGCAAAAGTCGTGCCCCAGTCTTCGTGCAGTTTTAAGCCACATGCGCCCGCTAATACCTGTTCTTCAAGCGGTGTGGGCAAGCTGACATTTCCTTTTCCGAAGAAGCCTGTATTCATGATCAGTCCATCCGACGCTCTAAGCATAGAATGAATATGCCACGGTCCAGGGGTGCAAGTCGTTGCGGCCGTGCCGACTGCCGGGCCTGTACCGCCGCCCAGCATCGTGGTAATTCCATTCATCATTGCATCTTCGGCTTGTTGCGGTGAAATGAAATGGATGTGCGTATCCACACCGCCAGCAGTTACGATCAAATTTTCACCGGCGATGATCTCTGTTGCTGCGCCAATGGCCATCGTGACATTGGGTTGAATATCCGGATTTCCTGCTTTACCAATATTGGCGATTTTGCCATTTTTGATGCCAATGTCAGCCTTGACAATGCCCCAGTGGTCGATAATTACGGCATTGGTGATGACCGTATCCATGACATCTGCGTGATTGCGCTGTGACTGTCCCATGCCATCGCGGATGACTTTACCACCACCAAACTTTACTTCTTCACCGTAAGTCGTGAAATCTTTTTCGATTTCGATCATTAATTCTGTATCGGCCAGGCGCACGCGGTCGCCGGTTGTCGGCCCCATCATTTCAGCGTAAGTTTGACGGGAAATTTTTAGGCTCATTTTTTAACTCCTGTAAAATTGCTGCGAACTATGCTATTTCAGTTTTCCCATCACTTTCTGATTAAACCCGTACACCACCCGATCGCCCGAAAGGTCCACCAGTTCAATCGTTCTTTCTTGCCCTGGTTCAAAGCGGATAGCAGTTCCTGCCATAATATTCAATCGCATGCCATAAGCTGCGTCGCGATCAAATTTCATGGCGGAATTGACTTCATAAAAGTGGAAATGAGAGCCTATTTGAATAGGTCGATCTCCGCTATTCGAAACAGTCAGGGTTTTGGTCTTTCTGCCAGCGTTAAGCTCGATGTCGCCAGATTCGGTAAAAACTTCACCCGGTATTAAAGGTATCCTCATAGTGATCTCCTATTGCTAAACTAAATAATCGGATTATGAACAGTCACTAACTTAGTGCCATCCGGAAAGGTCGCCTCAACCTGGATATCCGGAATCATTTCTGACACGCCTTCCATGACATCTGACCGCGTTAAAACTTTTTGTCCGGCAGACATCAATTCTGCAACGGATCGACCATCTCTTGCGCCTTCCAACACAGCACAGGTAATCAGTGCAACCGCTTCAGGGTAATTAAGCCGCAATCCGCGGGCTTTGCGCCGTTCAGCTAATAATCCGGCAGTAAATATCAGTAACTTGTCTTTTTCTCGAGGGGTTAAATCCATCATTTTCTCCTGAATGAAATAGTATTTTTCACAAGTGCATCGTTAATGTAGCCATTAATCGTTAAACCATACTTTGATTAATCAGGTGCTCCACATGCGGGGTACGATAGCTTTACGTTCCAGTAATTCGGGGCGGAATAAACCCCACAGGTGCAGCATCACAAGCCGTGCAATTTCACTGGAATCACCTAAATAACGCGCCACAACAATCGACTTGAGTTGCGAAACGCCGATTTGGCCGGTTTTATGGGCGATTTTTTGTGCATCTTCACGAGCCAAATCGATTAACGGTTGCGAAAGCGTTTTTCCAGTCAGTATTAAGGTCGCACATACCGTCTTGCCTGCAAGTGCTAAAGGCCCTGTCATTGACGAGCTTTCACCTTGAAGCCGAATTTGCTCAAGCCAGATCAACTGGTTATTTCTCTTGATGCGTGTACGTTGCTTAATTAGACCTTGATTAAACGATTCCCCGAATGCAGTCCGACCAAAACATAATATTTCACATCCAATGTACTTTGCATCGTCTTCAAGCGTTATTTCAGCATCGATCTGGACATTCGCATTGTTGTAAAAAATAGTCTCTTGGGGAACCCATTCGAGAGAGGCATTTTTTTCTAAACTAATTTTTATTTTCTGGTGTGACAGATGATCATTCGATTTGTACCATTTGGCCGCTCCTGGCGTGGTGATCTGTGCGTGCGCCGATGCGCCAAGATGAGTCGATATTTCGAGCTGATCGCCTCCGACAACGCCACCGGGGGGATGGATGATGACTGCATGGCAAACCTCGCGCCCTTCTGGATACAATGGTTTCTGAACTAGCAGCGGCCCGAAATGATCCCGCGATATTAAACGTGTAGTGCCTTGATCGTCAGCAAACCGAAGCGACAATCTCGCCTCCAGCGGCTTATGTGTTGAGCTGACCCGGTCGTGAGGCCTCTCCGTTTTTCTGATTTCTTGAGGATAATTCAGAAGAGGGGAGAGCGGCTTCTCTAAGTTCAGCGCGTTTGAATCAGTCGGTAACAGCATATTAGTGAATATCAAAAAGAAATCAGTCGTAGGGTATTTTCAGATCTGGAGCTGAAATGAGATTTTGAAAACATCCTGATTAGGCCCGGTAACCCCAGGTGCATAATTCAAACCCTTGGATAAAAGATCACCATGCTGATAGTAGGCTGAGATGCGAGCGTTAAATCCATCGATAATATAATTGACGCCCGCTTCAATTTCTTCCCGGTTACTGCTTCGATTTGGCTGAACACTGGTGAAACGACCATAGGGCTGAAATTGTCCGATGCCGATCTTGCCTGGAATGAGATAAAGTCCGGTCACTGTCCAAGATTTACCGTCAAACATGCAGAAACAATCACGATCAGTAAATGCGCTGGTCGAGTAATCCGCATAAAACTGTTTATATTCCGCATTTAACGTGGTCACTCCCATATTTCTGGGTAACACTTTTTCGAATAACAAATCACCGGTAAATCCGAGAAAATCGCTACGGTTAGCCGCTGATCCAGCCCCATTCTTTTGATAAGACATGCCAAATGCCAGCGCTAGAATATCTCCAGCTTTGCCGTAATAGGTGCTGGATGTGTAATAACCGGGATTTTTTTCTGGATTGAGAAAATTATAGGTAATCCGTGCTGCTGTCAGAATCGTGCCATTGGGATTCGGCCCACTGATTCGAGAAGAGTCCAGACCCCGAAAAACACCCATTGCGTAACTAAACGTTCCCGGTACAAAACCAGGCTCAGCATTTCCCCAGAATGTTACACCATCATCACGACCATACCGGCCTGCACCACCATCTCCAAATTTGACGCTGAAATCTTGAGAGAAGAAAGGTGTTTTGAAAGCATCATGAGTCGCCTGGAAAAAAGGACCGCTCAGTTCTCCACGTTCCGTCGGTGCCAGCATGCGGCCGCCCCAGATGTTGAAATAGCGGTTGTATTCGAACTTTGCAATGGCGTCCAGGATATTATAGGACATCCGTGGATTTTCGTTAGAAGCGGTGTTGTTGCAGAAAAAGCAATCTGTATTGACTTCAAATTTGAGGTATTGATTGATCTGGCCATTTAAATAAATACGAGCATTGTCATTACTATAATGTCCGCCATCTAAATTGCCATTTCCGTTTTCAGTCCACAGCCCTGTTCCCCGATAACCTGCTCCGAGGCTGATCCATCGTGTTTCGCTGGCTTTGAACTTCAACCGGTCGGAAATGGGTTTGACCGATATGTCATACGCATAAGCGTCAGACTTAGTTAGCAATAAAACATTCGACAACATGAGTATTAGAAATAATTTACCCATGAATTGCAGAGTGGTATTGCGTTGATGAAACCTGGAATTGCTAGAATTGAGAAAAGTTGAAGAGGTCGCGGGAAAGAAACTGTAGATCATTTGAACAAAAAAATAGCTATTGCGTTTTTGCATGAAGCTTCTACCTCAGGGAAGGTTTATCAAATTGAGTGTCTGATTGCTCGCGTTTACAATTCAACAACTATGAATGACCAAATTCTATCTTGAATTTATTTGTTGTTGAGAATGTAATATTTTTTTACATTCGATATGAAACTGGCTTCCAGATTGGCTGAGGGATAACAGAATCCGAGGATATTACTAGCTTGTAATAAATGGGATCGTCAATTTTCAACAAGTTAATTCCGCATCAGAAATTGTCTGCTGAGGCATGAAAAGGTAAACTCCCGATACATTTCTGCTAATTTTTTTATTAGAAACAGAAATCTTATGGTTTTAAATGTCAGGGATTTTATTTTTACTATATTTAAAAGGAGTTTTTGATGAAAAGAATTACTGGAATGTCATTGATTTTTTCGATATTTTTATTCTTTTCTGCGCAAGCAGTTGCTTCAGACAGTTATTTTGGCAATGCCAGTGAAAAATTTGTGAGTGGCATCGCCAATGCACTGACGGGCTGGGTGGAATTACCCAAAAATGTCGTCCTGACATCGCAAAAAGAGGGGCCTTTGTATGGAGCTACGATTGGATTGGGCATGGGCATTATGCATACAGTGGGACGGAGTCTCGTGGGCGTGCTGGATGCGGCTACATTTTTCATTCCCACCAAACCATCTGTAAATCCTCCATTTATTTGGCAGGATTTTTCAAGAGAAACGTCCTATTAACTGATCAAGTTTTCGCCGAACGCGGAAATAAAAAAACAGAAAAAAATATCGACAACAGCGTCGCAGATTTCCCTGCGACGCTGTTACGTTTATCACTATGACCAATTAAAATTATTCATGACCTTGGAGAGCGGCAATTCTCTCTTCCAATGGTGGGTGAGACATGAATAACTGAGCCAAGCCAGCACTCCTGCCGCCTGAAATGCCAAAAGCTGCTAATTGATCAGGTAATTGCGCTTGCTGGCTATTTAATTGCAAGCGTCGCAACGCAGCAATCATTTTATTTCTTCCAGCCAACTGAGCGCCTCCAGCATCGGCACGAAATTCGCGTTGGCGGCTAAACCACATGACAATGATAGTAGCCAGGACGCCTAATACGATTTCGGCAATGATATTGGTGATCCAGAAAGCTGGGCCATGACCTTCCTCAGTTTTGAAAATGACGCGATCGACGGTATGGCCGATGACACGCGACAGGAAAATGACAAAAGTATTCACGACGCCCTGAATAAGGGCCAAGGTCACCATATCGCCATTCGCCACATGACTTATTTCGTGAGCAAGAACTGCTTCTGCCTCGTCTTGGGTCATGTTGTTCAATAAACCAGTACTAACTGCAACCAATGCATTGTTCTTTGACATGCCTGTAGCGAAAGCATTCACCTCTGGCGCATTATAGATAGCCACTTCGGGCATGCCGATGCCGGCGACTTTGGCTTGTCTTTGTACAGTGCTGACCAGCCAGTGCTCTTGCGCATTACGTGGCATTTCGATGACTTGCGCGCCGGTGAATCGTTTAGCAGTCCATTTTGACATTGCAAGTGACATCAATGAGCCACCAAAACCGAATACGGCAGCAAACACCAGCAGTGAATTAATGTCGAGGCCAGTTCCTTGGGCATCAAGAATTCTTTCAACACCCAATAGGCGCAGTGTAATGCTCAGTACCACAATAATGGCCAAGTTCGTTGCTAAAAAAAGTAGAATTCTTTTCATTTATTTTTACTCCGTATTAGCGATAATTGCGAACGATTAGTTAGGTAAGAACATATGCTCTTTTTTCAAGAGCGAGTTACTAATGAATTTTACCTAAGAAACACTGAAAATAGTGGCGAAGGACGTTCAGATTGATATATGCACAGTTTGAGTGGCAAAAACGAACACTCGGAGCTTTATTTAACGGCAGCTTTCCTGAGAGTCTGGTGCAGTCTATTCTTATCGCGCGTTCAGAGAGAAAACGATGATGCTGGATAACGGCAATGACAATGAGGCCGATAAAAAAATAAAGGTTAAAGGGTTAGGGTTATGGTGCGCCGGTTACGATCTGAAACAGGATTTCGTCCTGCTTGATCATTCCGAGATCACTGCGAGCGCGTTCTTCAATGGCTTCGCTACCTTGTTTTAAATCATTGACTTCAGCCTCGAGCATGCTATTTCGGTGCTGAAGCGTTAAATTATTTTCACGAGCTGCAATGACATCCTGATCCGCCTCCCACACTTTTTTCCAACTGGCTTTGCCGAACCATAGGGGATATTGCATTAACGCAATCACTAGAAGCAATGTCACAGTCAGAAATTTCATTATCGTAATTGATAGAATGCTCTTCGATTTGCATATTGGGCTGAATCTCCCAGGTCTTCTTCAATTCGTAGAAGCTGATTGTATTTGGCTAGCCGGTCAGATCGAGACATCGATCCGGTTTTGATTTGCAATGCGTTTGTGGCTACTGCGATATCCGCAATGGTTGTATCCTCAGTTTCTCCAGAGCGATGGGAAATGACGGCAGTATAACCGGCGCATTTTGCCATTTCTATGGCTGAGAAAGTTTCCGTGAGCGTACCGATCTGGTTGACCTTGATCAAAATCGAATTCGCGATTCCACGCTTGATGCCTTCTTGCAGGATTTTTGCATTCGTGACGAAAATATCGTCTCCGACGAGCTGAATCGTCTTGCCCAGTTTTTGTGTGAGTAATTCCCAGCCTTTCCAATCATGTTCACTCATGCCGTCTTCGATTGTAATGATTGGATATTTATCCACCCACGAAGCAAGATAATCGACAAACTGTGCGGACGTAAGCTGTAAACCATCGGAGGCGAGATGATATTTACCATCGCGGAAGAATTCCGAGCTGGCACAATCGATGCCAATTGCAACTTCATTTCCAGGTTGATAGCCTGCCTGATCAATTGCTTGTACAATCAATTGCAATGCCGACTCATTGTTTTCAAGATTCGGCGCAAAACCACCTTCATCACCGACCGTGGTAGGCATGCCTTTTTCATCAATGAGCTTTTTCAAAGAACTGAATACTTCGGCGCCGCAGCGGATGGCATCGCGGAAATTGGATATTCCCAAGGGTACAATCATGAATTCCTGCATGTCGATGTTGTTATTGGCGTGTGCACCGCCATTGATTAAATTCATCAATGGTACAGGCATCGACATCAAACCGGCACCTCCCAGGTAGCGGTACAGAGGCAGGCCTGATTCTTCTGCTGCAGCTTTTGCCACTGCCAATGACACAGCCAGAATGGCATTGGCTCCAAGCCGCGATTTGTTTTCGGTCGCGTCGAGTTCGATCAGAGCTTGATCGATGAAACTTTGATCAACGGCATCCAATCCCATTAAGGTTTCCGATATTTCAGTATTGACGTTTTCTACTGCTTTCAGCACTCCTTTGCCTGAGTAGCGTTCCATATCGCCATCCCTCAACTCTACCGCTTCGCGGGTACCGACAGATGCGCCGGAAGGAACAGAAGCGCGGCCTAGCACACCAGATTCCAGCAGGACATCTGCTTCAATGGTTGGGTTGCCGCGAGAATCTAAAATTTCACGGGCGATGACATCTACTATTGCACTCATGCTGCTTTTTCCCTGTATTTTATTTGATTAGTATTATTGCTCGTATGATTGCACAACCATCAGGTTGGCCTGAATTACTTTTCAATCGATTTTACTGGACTGATTTGTTGCTCTAAATTGATGGGTGACTGATTACGTTATGGCGTGCAGTTTTTCATTATTGATGGCTTGATGGTTAGAAAAATTAATTGCCGCTTGCACATAGGATTTGAACAATGGATGTCCTAATCGCGGTGTGGACGTAAACTCTGGATGAAATTGGCACGCTAGGAACCAAGGATGTTCCGATTCGGGAAGTTCGATCATTTCACACAGATTATCTTCCTTGGAAAATCCGCTAATGCATAAGCCTGCATTTTCTAATTTTGGAATATAGAGGCTATTAACTTCATAACGGTGCCGGTGCCGTTCAATGATTTTTTCTGCGCCATAGATTTTCCAGGCGAGAGAATCTTTCTTCAGTAAGCATTCCTGTCCACCCAGGCGCATACTGCCGCCTATATCGGAATGTTCATCTCTGGTTTCGAGATGCCCTTCGCGGGTACGCCATTCGGTAATCAATCCGATGACGGGATATGGAGTATCGGGATTAAATTCTGTGCTATGAGCACCTTTCATATTGGTTTTATTGCGGGCGTATTCAATGACGGCTAATTGCATGCCCAAACAAATGCCCAGATAAGGGAGACGATGGGTACGCGCGAACTGGATGGCTTGAATCTTACCTTCGACTCCTCGCTTGCCGAAACCACCCGGAACCAGAATGGCATCCATTCCTAGTAAACAATCCGTGCCATTTTTTTCAATATGTTCTGAATCGATATAACTGACGTTGATTTGGCTATGGGTGTGGATACCCGCGTGAGTAAGGGCTTCTGATAAAGATTTGTAAGACTCGGTCAGATCGACATATTTTCCGACAATTGCAATATTGACGGAAAATTTCGGATGTTCTAGTGCGTGTACCAGCTTTTTCCAGATGCTTAAGTCTGCTGGTTTCGCCAGAATATTCAATTTGTGGCAGATAATTTCATCCAGCATTTGCTCGTGGAGCAGGGCTGGAATTTTATAGATGCTGTCGACATCAATGGCGGATATGACGGCTTCTTCCTGCACGTTCGTAAATAAGGCAATTTTCCGACGCTCTTCTTTGGGCAAGGCGCGATCAGAACGGCATAGCAGTACGTCTGGTTGAATGCCAATCTCGCGCAATTCTTTTACTGAATGCTGAGTTGGTTTTGTTTTCAGCTCGCCTGCTGAACCGATATAGGGCAGGAGTGTGAGATGAATGAAACAGGTGTCGTTGCGGGGATGTTGCACTGCCATCTGGCGAATTGCCTCCAGAAAAGGTAAGGATTCGATATCGCCGACGGTGCCGCCAATCTCGATGATGGCAACTTGGGCATCGCCGATACCTGCCTGGATGTAACGCTTTATTTCATCTGTTATATGGGGAATGACCTGGACTGTGCCGCCGAGGTAATCGCCGCGCCTTTCTTTGCGAATGACGCTTTCATAAATTTGACCGGTAGTGAAGTTATTATGGCGCGTCATGCGGGTGCTGATGAATCGCTCATAATGCCCGAGATCAAGATCAGTTTCAGCACCATCTTCAGTGACAAACACTTCGCCATGTTGAAATGGGCTCATTGTTCCCGGATCGACATTGATGTAGGGATCCAGTTTAAGCATCGTCACTTTGATTCCGCGTGTTTCAAGCAACGCAGCCAGAGAGGCAGCGGCAATTCCTTTGCCTAATGAAGACACCACTCCACCAGTTACAAAAACATATTTAGTCATAAGTGACGGCTGTTAACAGAATTTTCAATGAAAAAGCAGGTTGTTTGTTTATGAATCATTTAATCAGCCAGCATTTACCGATAATGAGTCAGTGAGTTTCAGCAAGCAAAACGCTCATCATTTGTTCAGCCTGGTGGCGATAACCACTGCCAAAAAGGTTCAAATGATTAAGAATATGATAAAGATTATAGACTATTTTTCGGGTATTATACCCCGAATCCAAAGGATATTCATTCCGGTATGCCGAATAAAAATCTGCTGGAAAACCGCCGAAAAGCTCAGTCATAGCTATATCCGCTTCGCGATCGCCATAATAAACGGCTGGGTCAAAAATGACGGGATTTCCTCGTTCATCATACCCATAGTTACCACTCCAGAGATCGCCATGCAGTAATGAAGCAGCCGGGAATGCGTCAGTCAAAAGCTTATCCAGTTCAATCAAGAGCTTTTCGCCCAATGTTTGCAATTTACCGTTGAATCCGTTTCTTTGCGCAAGCTCCAGTTGATAGCCCAGGCGATGCATGCGCCAAAAATCCACCCAGTTGGAGGAGGTTGAGTTTATTTGTGGGGTGGCCCCGATGGTATTATTGCGAGTCCATCCATAATGGGTTGATGTCCTGCGATGCATGGCAGCGAGCTGTATGCCTAAGTCGGATCCTTTACCGGATGCATGGCCGCGCATATCCACATATTCCAGCACTAACCAGGCAGAAAAAGAGTTGCATCCATAACAAATCGGCAATGGCGCACGCATCGTCTTGGCTTGATGAATTTCCATCAAGCCAGCAGCTTCATTCTCAAACATGGAAATCTGGTCGTAGCCATTCAGCTTGACAAAATAACGCTGCGTGCCATCGCTTATGCAATATGTTTGATTAATGCAACCGCCGCCTATCGGCGCGCTCTGCGTGATGGTAAAGGAAGTTTGCGTGGTAAAAGCAACATCAGCGCCGATATCCTTCCAAGTCTGCAGCATTGATGAATTTATAATCACAGTCCCTTATGTTAATTCAAGCCAGTGCCGCGCCCGCCGAATTGCTGCCTGAACCTGATTTGGCGCGGTGCCTCCAGTATGTCTCCGGCTTTCCATGGAACCTTCGGGTGTCAGAACGGTGACAATATCCGATTCGATCAACGCTGAGAATTGCTGTAATTCCTTTAGCTCCAGGTCATTCAAATCGCAGTTTTTTTGTTCGGCATACTGAACGGATTTTGCGACGATTTCGTGCGCATCCCTGAAAGGTATGCCTTTCTTGGTCAAATAGTCGGCCAAATCCGTGGCGGTGGCGTGCCCCCGTAATACCGATCGGCGCATGGCTTGTGGATTGACCTGAACACCGCTGAGCATATCGGCATATATCCGCAACGTATCGGTCAGCGTGTCGACCGTATCAAAGAGCGGTTCCTTGTCTTCTTGATTATCTTTATTGTAGGCCAGTGGCTGTGCTTTCATGAGAGTGAGCAATGCAACCAGGTGACCATGAATGCGACCGGTTTTGCCTCTGACCAATTCTGGCACATCAGGGTTTTTTTTCTGCGGCATGATCGAAGAGCCGGTGCAAAAACGATCCGCCAGTTGGATAAAACCAAACGATGGATTCATCCATAAAATGAGTTCTTCAGACAAGCGCGATAAATGCGTCATGATGAGGGAAGCGCAGGCGCTGAATTCGATGGCAAAATCCCGATCTGACACCGCATCGAGTGAGTTCTGGCAGATCCCTTCGAATTCAAGGAGCTCTGCGACGAGCTCGCGATTGATTGGATAGCTGGTTCCAGCGAGTGCTGCTGAGCCAAGCGGCAATTGATTGATGCGTTTTCTGCAGTCAATCAATCGTTCAATGTCGCGTTTGAGCATTTCGAAATAAGCCATCAAATGGTGACCAAATGATATTGGCTGGGCTACCTGCAAATGGGTAAAACCAGGCATCACTGTCGTGATGTGCTGTTCAGCCAAATCTATCAAGGCGGATTGCATGGCTTTGAGCAAGCTGATGATGTCGTCGGTGGCTGCTCGCAAATATAGGCGGATATCGGTAGCGACCTGATCATTGCGGGAGCGGGCGGTATGGAGCCGCTTGCCGGCATCGCCGATCAGAGCGGTGAGGCGTTTTTCAATGTTCAGATGTACATCTTCGAGTTCCTGCTGCCAGACGAACCGATGGTCACGAATTTCATCCTGGATCTGGCTCAAACCCCGTTGAATGGCGTTCAAATCATCCTGACTAATGATTCCCTGGCGAGAAAGCATCTGCGCATGTGCAAGCGAACCTTGGATATCGTATTCAGCCAGCCGTTGATCAAAACGAACCGATGCGGTGTAGCGTTCCACCAGTTCTGATACCGGTTCGCTAAAACGGCCCGACCACGTTTTTTTGTTATGTTCCGTTATAGGATCGTTATTCATTGCGCCCATTACATTCCTTATATTTTGCTACAAGTCATCAATTATAAAACAGAAACACACCGGCAATGCTGTGCAGTTTTTTTTACTACTGTCGTATTATCGTATTGAATTTAAGCCCTGCTAGTTATGTCATTGATTATTAGAAATCTAATTCTGATTGAAAAGCCTACTTTGTTCTTATTCAGCTCAACTCACCCGGCAACGACAACCTTAATTGCGATCACTGCACTTTTCCTCCCGGCAGGTTTAAGAGATAATCTGCATCTGAATTTCCCTCAGTTATCAAACAATCCAACTCTCAAGGAGCTATTCATGGCGGATCGGAACACGCAAAATCATACTGAACAATCCACACCTACCACGTTTTTCTCACTACTAAATGATAAATTTGAGTGGGTTTCTAAAATTCCAACGATGCAATTATCTGCCAAATATGCTGGGGCGCTCATTGGTCTTATCGTTGTCGTGATTGTTTGGAAATTTATTGCTGTCAGTAAAGTAGAATCTGACATGGCGAAAAAACTCGAAAATGAACGCGTGATGATTAAACAACAAGCTCGTGAATATGCAGATACTCAATATGCGCGTGAAGAAGAACGATTCGGACAAGTGCTGTCGTGGGCAGTGCGCGGCGAACTGATCCGCAACAATCTTGATCAAATCGACCAATATTTGGGCGAAATTGTTAAGATGAAAGATACAGAACGAGTGGTATTGATCAATGAGGAAGGACAGCTTTTAGTGTCCACCGATAAGCGTCTCGAAGAAACCAAAGGAACGGAATTATTTCCTAAAGAAATTCTGAATTTACAGAAAATCACCATTAAATCGGATGTCGATGGCAGAAAAATTCTCGTCATTCCGGTGATGGGCCTGAACAAGAAAATTGCCACCGTCGTCGTCAGCTATAAATTGGCAAAATTGTAATCACACTTCATCAGGATTGATGTCGATGGCATCCTGCACATCGACACATGAAATATTGACTTCTAAAGCCTTTGGACATCCAAGGGCTTTTTTTATCGGGGATGACCCGATGTCTGGCAGTGGCTGCGCGCCGCGATCGAACAAACTGAAATTAAGTCACGAAGTACAGTGAAGTGGAAACGATCAACAGGTTGATCCGTATGTCCAGCGCTGAATTAAGGAAGAGCAGATAAATTGAACAGGAGAAATGACGCACGCCGCGTTCGAAACGCTGCAGCCGAGGCAGGATATAGACAGGAAAATAAATATTGCACAACCAAGCGATTCGATCGTGCAGCCATCAATCTGTGACTTACCGTTGCTCAGGAGAGCGAACTTCGCTTAATGTGGGCACCCAAGCTGGATAATTTTCCCTCGATATTCTCATAACCGCGGTCCAGGTGATAAATTCTATCGATCACGGTTTCACCCTGTGCAGTCAATCCAGCGATCACCAAACTTGCCGATGCGCGTAAATCCGTCGCCATCACATGTGCGCCATCCAATTTGGGGATACCATGAATGATCGCTGCGTTGCCTTCCACCTCAATGTCTGCATTCATGCGTTTGAGCTCCTGCACATGCATCAGACGATTTTCAAAAATTGTTTCGGTGATGATCGCGGTTCCATCTGCTATACAATTCAATGACATAAACTGGGCCTGCATGTCGGTTGGAAAAGCTGGATACGGTGCTGTTCGCAAATTGATCGATTGCGGTTTTCCGTTCATGTGTAAATGGATCCAATTTTCCCCAGATTCAATTTGTGCACCAGCTTCGATTAATTTATCCAAAACTGCATCCAATAAATGAGGCGATGTATTGAGCAAACGAATGTCGCCACCGGTCGCTGCGGCGGCCACGAGAAACGTCCCGGTTTCGATACGGTCAGGCATAACGGCGTATTCACCGCCATGCAGCGATGGTACGCCCTCGATCGTGATGGTATCGGTTCCAGCGCCGTGAATTTTCGCTCCCATAACACGCAAGCAATTCGCTAGATCGACAATTTCCGGTTCGCGTGCAGCGTTCTCAAGAATTGTTACGCCATCCGCCAGCGTTGCCGCCATCATCAAATTCTCTGTGCCTGTCACGGTAACGATATCAAATACAATGCGCGCACCGCGCAATTTTTTTGCTATCGCCTGAATGTAACCATGCTTAACCGCAATATCAGCGCCCATTGCTTGAAGTCCCTTGATATGCTGGTCGACAGGGCGCAAGCCGATCGCGCAACCTCCCGGCAGTGAAATATTGGCTTCTCCAGCGCGCGCCAGTAATGGTCCCAAAACCAGAATGGCCGCCCGCATGGTTTTAACCATTTCGTACGGCGCCACAAGATGATTCAGGTGATGGGCCGAAAGCGCAATGTTTGAAGACGTTGGTGTCGTGATTTCGACTCCCATTTGCCGCAGCAGTGACTGCATTGTGTTAATGTCATGAAGTGCGGGAACGTTATTGACGACGAGAGGTTCTCGAGTCAATAAGGCAGCGCATAAGATTGGCAATGCCGCATTCTTGGCGCCGGAAATGGAAATTTGGCCTTGGAGTGCGAACCCGCCCTGGATAATCAGTTTTTGCATTCCATCAAAATGCTCAATAAAATTTAATCAAATCGTGTCGCGAGGGTTTGATCTCAAACCCATCGTCAGTCACTCGCCGGTTGAAATGTGCCAGAGTTCGCTGCATCATAGCGCAGCAAATCGTCTCGAGGGTTCTGCCGCAGCTACTATAACAAAAAAACAGTGTTTACAATTTACCAGGAGAAAAAATGAGCAAACAAATCATCCATACCTCACTTGCGCCACAGGCCATTGGCACCTACTCCCAAGCAGTTCGGGTCAGTGGCGGAGATACTGTGTATGTGTCGGGTCAAATAGGGCTGGATCCCGTCAGCATGACGATGGCTGATAACATTGAAAGCCAGATACAACAAGTCTTTTCCAACTTGAAAGCAGTCGCAACAGCCAGCGGAGGCAGTCTCAACGATATCGTCAAGCTGTCGATATTTCTGACGGATCTTGATCACTTTGCACTGGTAAACCAGATAATGGCGACTCATTTTTCCGAGCCTTATCCGGCACGGGCAGCAATCGGAGTTAAGTCTTTGCCGAAAGGCGCATTGGTGGAAATGGATGCAGTAATGGTTATTCAGCACACATAGTAGATATCATTGCTTTGAAGATCCCGCAATGACGATCAGCTCCGCCGTCATGGAAAAATTATCCCGCCTGGGCATTCATAATGAACTGGACTTGATATTGCATCTGCCGATTCGCTACGAAGATGAAACGCATCTGTTTTCAATTGCCGACGCTCCGACCGGCAGAACTGTGCAAATCGAAGGTTTGATCGTGCATGCTGAAGTAGTTGTTCGCCCTCGACGGCAATTGATTTGCCACGTGGAAGACAGCAGCGGTTCATTGGTGATGCGCTTTTTGAATTTCTACGGCAGTCAAATCAAATCCTATACGGTCGGTAAGCGGGTGCGGCTGCTGGGTGAGATTCGTGACGGCTTTTTCGGTGCCGAGATGGTTCACCCAAAATGTCGTATCGTCAAAGAAGGGGAGTCTCTGGCGAGTACGATGACGCCGGTCTATTCGACCACTGCCGGTTTGGCGCAAAACGTCCTGAGAAAATTGATCGGACAGGCATTGCAGCGTTTCGGGAGCCTATCGAATCAGATGGAAACGTTACCTGAAAAGATTATTCACGAGTATCGATTGATTGGTTTTCGGGAGAGTATTGCGTGTTTGCATCATCCGCCGCCGGAAATATCGCTGGAGGCCCTGCAAACCCGCTCCCATCCAGCATGGCGGCGCATCAAATTTGATGAATTGCTGGCTCAGCAGTTATCGATGCGTCTGCATTACCGTCAACGGCGGGATCGCTCAGCACCGGTTTTATCACGCAAGCATCAATTGATCGATCAATTTTTACAGCAACTCGCATTTACATTAACGGCTGCGCAAGCTGCAGTGGTGAATGAGATTAGTCATGATTTGGCAGTGGCTTATCCGATGCAGCGATTGTTACAAGGTGATGTCGGCAGCGGCAAGACGATTGTGGCTGCACTGGCGGCATTGCAAGCCATCGATAATGGTTTTCAAGCGGCATTCATGGCACCCACCGAAATTCTTGCCGAACAGCATTATCAGAAATTGTCGGGTTGGTTTGAGCCCCTTGGGATACAGGTGGCTTGGCTATCAGGAAGCCAGAAAAAAAAACAAAAACAAGCAGCACAGGATGCCATCGCATCGGGCGAAGCAAAACTGGCTATCGGTACCCATGCCTTGTTTCAGGAACATATCGCGTTTCATCGATTAGGACTGGCGATCATTGATGAGCAACACCGATTCGGTGTGCAGCAGCGTCTGGCGCTGCGCATGAAGGGCGCTCATCATGATGGATGGGTGCCTCACCAACTGATGATGAGTGCAACCCCAATTCCACGCACGTTATCAATGAGTTATTACGCTGATCTGGATGTGTCCATCATTGATGAACTGCCGCCGGGACGATCGCCCATACTGACCAAGCTGATCGCCGACAATCGACGAGATGAAGTCATTGAGCGCATCCAACAGGCATGCCGGCACGGCAAGCAAGTGTACTGGGTGTGCCCGTTGATTGAAGAGTCTGAAACCCTGCAACTTCAGACGGCGATAGAGACGCATGAAACATTAAGCCGGATATTCCCGAATTTAACGGTGGGATTAGTACACGGGCGCTTGTCTTCTCAGGATAAAGCGACTGTGATGGCGTTATTCAAGCACGGTGAAATTCAATTACTGATTGCCACCACTGTTATCGAAGTAGGCGTGGATGTGCCCAACGCTTCGTTGATGGTAATCGAGAATGCCGAACGCATGGGATTGTCGCAATTGCATCAATTGCGCGGGCGGGTGGGGCGCGGAGCCGAAGCGAGTGTGTGTATCTTGCTATTTCAGCAGCCATTATCAGAAATCGCTCGCAAACGGCTCAAAATCATTTTTGAGCATACCGATGGCTTCGAGATTGCGCGACAGGATTTGCAATTGCGCGGTCCCGGTGAGTTTCTTGGTGCCCGCCAAAGTGGAGTACCGATGCTGCGATTTGCCGATCTGGAACATGATGAGGAATTATTGATGGCTGCTCAAGCGAGCGCCGATGACATGCTTTCTCTGTATCCGGATCTTGCTCTGCGTCATATCGAACGCTGGTTAGGCGAGAAAACTGAATATTTGCGAGTTTAATCGTCTGTTTTTAATAAGCCATAGATCTATAAGGGAAAAATGACATGATTGTTAAGGACAAAGTGTCATGGGTGCGATTGTTGTTTCACTTCAGGGGCAGCAGCTTCATGGAAACCTGGCCGCGCATTCTCACAGTTACGCTGGCTGCCTGTCTGGTGACGTATGTAGAATTGTATTACAGCATTCAAGCCTATACGCTGACGACCACCCCATTCCTGTTGATTGGGGTTGCAGTCGGTGTCTTTTTGGGATTCCGCAATAATGTTTCCTACGATAAGTTCTGGGAAGGGCGAAGGTTGTGGGGCATGCTGATCAATAGCTCGCGCAATCTGACGCGCCAGGTTTGTTTCATGATTGATGCTTCGCATGACAGCGAAGACGTGCAGCAATTTAAAGAGATCTTTGTCAAGCGTATGATTTCGTATGCGCACGCACTGCGTTGTCATCTGCGCAATGAAGATCCGGCACCAGAGATAGAAAATTTTTTATCCCCTGAGGATTTGGCCGATGTGCTTCAATCCACGCATAGGCCGCTTATGATTCTGCAGAAACTGGGGCGCGATCTTGCCATTGCTCGGGATCGAGGTTGGCTGAATGATCTGAATTTTCCATTTATGGATGCTCAACTCAATGAGCTATCCACAATTCTGGGAGGGTGCGAACGTATCAAAAACACTCCGATACCCTTCAGTTATTCGGTACTCATTCATCGCATAGTAGCTTCATATTGCTTGTTCTTGCCTTTTGGGTTGGTTGAAACCACCGGTATTCTGACTCCTGTTGTGGTATTGCTGATTTCATATGCCTTTTTCGAACTGGACGCCATCGGCGATGAAATCGAAAATCCCTTTGGCCTACAACCCAATGATTTGCCATTGAATGCAATTTCACGAACGATAGAAATCAACTTGCTTGAGTTGATCAATGAACCCGATCGCCCTGAGCCACTTAAGCCCGAACAGGATATTTTGACTTAAGGATTTCTACTTCAAGATCTGTTGAAGAAATTTCTTTTGATGAAGCAAGCCTTCAAAAGTTAATCAGAGCTCATCAGGTTGAGCTGGATTGGGATAAAAATGCGATCTTTTGTATGGTGTGTATTGGAAATACTGCGATTGGCTGGTTAAGCTTAATTTATTTCTTCGTTCTTGACATTAAGCATTTTCTTGAATTAATTTCAGTTCAGATTTGAACAGGGCTTTGTTTAAAAGTTATTTTTCGCCTCGGACTGCTGCGATTATTGTTCTTGACAAAATAATACAATAGGGAAGGCTGGAATATATGTAAAAGGACATTTCCAACGGAGGATTATAAGCTGGTTTCTTGGTCAGTTATACTTAAATAATTGGCATAACCAATTGGTTGTATTTTGTGTTTTGGCGGAGAGAGAGGGATTCGAACCCTCGATAAGCTTTTTGAGCCTATACTCCCTTAGCAGGGGAGCGCCTTCGACCACTCGGCCATCTCTCCGACGTTGATTCACAAAAGCAGTGAGATTTTATTCGAAAAAGTGATTGGTGTGTGCAATAAAATCCAATCAGAGCGTTTGTTCTAAATCAAACGCTTTATGCAGTACCCTGACAGCCAGTTCCATATATTTTTCATCAACGACGACGGAAATTTTAATTTCCGATGTAGCGATCATTTGAATATTGATGCCTTCTTCAGCCAATACCCGAAACATTTTACTGGCAATGCCTGCATGTGAGCGCATTCCGACGCCCACTACCGAAACTTTGGCGATTCTATCACCTCCAAGCACATCGCGCGCGCCAATATGCGGTTGAATTTTTTCTTTGAGAATATTCATCGTGTTTTTGAATTCGTTCCGATGAACTGTAAACGAGAAATCGGTCAATCCGTCATGTCCAACATTCTGAATGATCATGTCGACATCGATATTGGCATCAGCCACAGGCCCCAAGATTTGATAAGCAATGCCGGGATGATCTGGAACACCTAACACAGTAATTTTCGCTTCATCACGATTGAATGCGATACCTGAAATGACTGCTTGTTCCATATTTTCATCTTCCTCAAAAGTAATCAGGGTGCCTTGCCCTTCCTCCTCAAAGCTGGACAGAACTCTCAGCTTTACTTTATATTTTCCGGCGAATTCAACAGAGCGCAATTGCAGAACCTTCGATCCCAAGCTTGCCATTTCAAGCATCTCTTCAAAGGTGATGGTATTAAGTCGTCTGGCTTCAGCGACTACTCGAGGGTCCGTGGTGTAAATGCCGTCGACATCGGTATAAATTTGACATTCATCGGCCTTCAAAGCGGCGGCCAGCGCAACACCCGTGGTATCTGAACCGCCACGGCCCAGCGTAGTGATATTGCCTTTTTCATCGACACCTTGAAAGCCTGCAACCACGATCACATAGCCTGCATCCAGGTCTGCCCTGATTTTTGACTCATCGATGCTTAAAATACGAGCCTTGGTATAGGTGTTATCGGTCAAAATTCTAACCTGGGAGCCGGTGTAGCTTTTTGCCGGAACCTTTAATTCCAGTAGCGCCATGGATAAAAGTGCGATCGACACTTGTTCACCAGTCGAAACTATAACATCCAGTTCGCGGGCTTCTGGTGATTCCTGAATTTCCTTTGCAAGTGCGATCAGTCGGTTAGTTTCTCCACTCATTGCTGAGACCACGACGACAATCTGATGGCCTTGTGAATGAAATTTAGCCACGCGTCGAGCGACATTCTTTATTCGTTCAGTACTTCCTACTGACGTACCGCCATATTTTTGTACGTAAAATGCCAAGAAAAATTTACTCGCCTGTATTGGACTACGAAAAAAAGTGCCTTATTTTACACGATTCGGCAAAAATTGCGATTGGACAGTTTCGAGATTCGACATTTTAGTTCGAACAGAAGAGGCTGAATTCGAGTTTCTGGCAGCGATTCATCGGGGGACGAGCTGCTTCTGAACGTTCAGTAGAACTGATCAATCCGATGAAAGAGAAAATTGGAAATAGCGACAAAATCATTTACCGATAAATTCTCCGCCCGCAATCCGGAATTGAGGTCGAGCCTATCGAAATCATCGGCCGTTAAATAGCGCTGCAAGGTATTGCGGATGGTTTTCCTTCGCTGTGAAAATGCGGCGGCGACTACCTGCGACAGCAGACCGTCATCGTGCGCATTCATCATCGTTGAAGGGCGGGGTACCAAGTGCACAATGGCCGATTCTACTTTGGGAGCGGGGTGGAACGATGTGGCGGGGACGCTCAACACATATTCCATATCGAAGCGATATTGCAACATGACCGAAAGTCGACCATAGTCAGAGGTTGCCGGCGCTGCGACCATGCGTTCGACGACTTCCTTTTGCAGCATGCAATGCATGTCGAAAATATGGGCTGAAAAAAGGCTCAGGTGAAAAAGTAAGGGCGTGGAAATGTTGTACGGTAAATTACCGACTATGCGCAACTGATTGCCAAGTGAAGAAAAATCGAACTTCAGCGCATCGATGGCATGGATGGTTAAGTTGTCAGGTGAAAATTCCAGACGCAATTTCTTGACGATATCCCGGTCGATTTCAATGGCATCGAGGTGGCTTACGTGCTGCAACAGAGGCGACGTCAGTGCGCCCAGCCCGGGGCCGATTTCGACGATTTGATCAGTTGGTTGGGGGTGGATGGCGGTGATGATTTGCGCGATGATTCCCTGATCAATCAGGAAATTCTGCCCGAAGCGCTTGCGTGGATTATGACGCATGACAAACGGAACGGTGATTTTCGGCCAACTGCACAGCAAGTTCCATGGCCGCACATAAGCTACCGGCATTGGCGCGTCCAGTGCCGGCAAGATCCAGTGCAGTGCCATGATCCACGGACGTACGAATGATCGGCAACCCCAGCGTGACGTTGACGCCTTCACCGAAACTGGCATGTTTCAGTACCGGTAATCCCTGATCGTGATACATGGCAAAGATGCAATCGTAATGTCGTAGCTGCGCGGGAGTGAACAGGGTATCTGCAGGAAGCGGCCCAATAAGATTGATGCCTTCGGCTCGAAGCTGATCGAGCACGGGAATGATGATATCGATTTCTTCCAGTCCCATGTGACCCGATTCTCCAGCATGCGGATTAAGTCCTGCTACGGCGATACAGGGATCGGCGATTAGAAAGTGTGTCATTAGATCTTGATGGACGATGCGTAATTTGTTTGCGATGGTGTCAGCGGTGATGGCAGCAGCCACATCTTTAAGTGGCAAATGTGTCGTTGCCAGCGTAACCCGCATATTTCCGCCCACCAGCATCATGACCACCCGGCTGTGCGTCAATTCGGCCAGATATTCGGTATGTCCTGTAAAAGGGATATGCGCGTCATTGATAACGCCTTTGTGCACGGGTGCAGTAACCATCGCGTCGAATTGTCCGGATTGACAGCCTTTAATCGCTTCACGCAAGGTTGTGAGAACGTAGTCGGCGTTGTGTGGATTCAACTGTCCTGCTCTGGCTGGCTCTGCCAACGATATGGGCATGATATGCAGGCTTCCTGCTTGGTGCTGTTGCTTGAATGAGCTGTTTGCCATATCGATGAGTGACAATGGCACGCGGAGCTGTTCAGCGCGCGTCAGTAACAATTCGCGGTCGGCAATGACCACAAGCTGGCATGGCCAAGGCTGCTGCGCAATTTGTATGCATAAGTCTGGGCCGATTCCTGCCGGTTCTCCAGCAGTCAGCGCTATGACTGGAAAGGATGCCTTACTCATTGGTCATCATCATCCAATCGAATTTCGACATACGCCTGGTCGCGCAGTTGACGAAGCCATTCCTGAATGACCACGTCAGCTTTCCGCGTGCGAATCGCCTGGCGCGCAGCCTGCCTGCGGCGATCCAGACTGACATCCTGGGTGCGGCGTTCGATGACCTGAATGAGATGCCAGCCGAATTGAGATTGAACAGGTTCGCTGATCTGACCGGGCAATAACTTGTTCATGGTTTGTTCAAAAACAGCCACCGTATCACCAGGTGAAAGCCAACCCAGATCACCTCCCGAAGCTGCACTGGTATCTTCGGAATAAAGCCGGGCCAATTCCTCAAACTGTTCTCCCTGATCAAGCCGTTCCTTGATTTGAGAGATTTTGAGTTTGGCTTCATTCTCAGAAGTTAATTCGTTGATTTTAATTAATATGTGTCGAGCATGCGTTTGATCGATGATCACTGTCTGCACTTCCTGAACGCGTCTGCCCAGCAATTTGAAAATGTGGAAACCGGATGGGCTTTGCACGATCGAGGTCAATTCTCCGGGTTGAAGTGGGGCAAGCATTTCTGCAAAAGTGGGACCCATTTGTGAAATAGGCCGCCATTCAATGATGCCCCCTTTTGAAGCATCTGCTGCGTCGGAGAATTCAGCGGCGACTTGAGAAAAATCCACTCCTGCCTTGAGTTTTTGCAGCGCCAGAGAGGCTCGCTCGCTACGTTGTTGAATTTGACTCGAATTCATATTTTCTGTCACGAGGACGAGGATATGCGCAAGACGATACTCATCGTTACCAACTGCAGAAGTTTCCTGGGTTCTGAGAAAATTATCGACTTCCCCTTCCGTCACGTTGACTTGATGCTTGACTTCTCTTTCCTTGAGACGCGCCATGATCATCTCATCATTGATTTCGTTTCGGAATTTCTTATAACTGATGCCATCTCTGTCCAATGCGGCATAAAATTCGGACAAGGTTAATTTATTGTCATCTGCAATACGTCGTATGGTTTCATCAATTTCACTTTCACTGACGGATAACCCGACATCACCGGCGTGCTGAAGTTGAATCCGCTTGGTGATGATGGATTCAAGCACCTGGTTTTGCAATGTTTGATGATCTGGAATTTGAATTCCTTGCAATTGCAGGCGTTCGGTGGCTATCTTGATGGCATCGCCCAATTCCTGACGTGTAATGACATCTTCATTGACGATTGCAATGATGTGATCGATGGATTGTTTTGCCAATGGCTGGGGAAGGGATTCCATATCTTCGGCTGCGACAGGAGATGACGCTAAGGCCACGATAAGAAAAAGGCTGCAAAGACAGTTTCTTGTATGCATATTAGGCTAAGGGTATGAGTATGAATTCAGCAAGTTCAATAAACGCTGGTATAACCAGGAATACTACCTTGGAGTACCTGTAATGGATTGTTGCCAATACCCATTAATCCTTTCAATTCTAATTGCACAAAAACTGCCGTTGTGGTTGTCTGAGTTGCCGTTGTCAGCCGTTGAACCACGAATCGTAAGGCCCAGCAACATGAGTTGTACTCTAAGCCGGCCAGCCCGGCCAAAATTTTGTCATCCTGTAATGAATAATTGACTCGCGCGACACCATGCCAATTGTTGGTGATGGGCCATTGAATGGACGTATCGACTTGTTCCAATGGATTGACACGTGGCAAGGGAATTGTGGGATCCAGAATATTCCGCGTGAATCGATAACCAAAATTGACTACCTTGCCGGGTTCCGGTTGATAACTGATGCCGGAACGAACCTTTTCAACCCATAGTTGTGATTCATCAATTTGTATGTTTGCATCGGTGCTGATGTGTGGGGTCAGCCGTCCAGAAATGGCTGCAATAAAGTCTGATTTTCCGCTGGTCACCTGTGGAGTGCCCAGGATCAACACCCGTGGATCCTGGAAATTGAATTGCTGGCCAACGGCAAGCCGCAAATGCTCGACGCCCGTTTCCTGATCAACGAAGCGGGAAGTAAGCGCAATGGTGGCGCGATTGGCGTCATTGATACGGTCTCCGCCACTGTAACGGTTTTCAGTCAGGATCTGGGCAAAGCTGAAGTCATTGATTGCTGAATCAAAATTGGGTAGATAATCCTGATTTCGGTAAGGAATGTAGGTATAGAAAAAGCGCGGCTCCAGCGTTTGGATGAATTTCCTGCCGCTCAGTTCCAGTTGCCGGTCGAAGGCAGTGCCACTGTCCAGGCTGACAATCGGGAGTGCCCGATCGATGTTGTCGCCTTTGTCAGGCGCGGTTGCAGGTGCGCTTGATAAGCTGTAATTGGTGTAATGAAACCCAAATTTAGGGGTGATGTAACCGTACTCATTTCGCAATGGCATGCTGACGCTGGGATGCAATACGAAACGTTTGCCATCGATCTGTGTCGGATGGTAAAAATTGGTCCAGCTGCTTTTGAGTTCAAAATCCATTCCGGCGACGTCGTGCTTGATGGCATTCAAGGCGAAATGCGGTAGGCGATCGTAGGGTGAAAGAAATCGTGCAAAGGGATCTTGAATGGTCTGAAAGCGCTGTACAAAGCCGGTCAAATTGATCGAACCGCCCGTACCAAATTTTCCTCCATAAGAAACTCCAGCTTGCTGGGACAAGTTGGTCAGACTGGTTTGAGCAAGATTGGGGGTCAATTCCCGAAAATAGAGATCGTCGGATACGCGGTTATAATTGAGGAAACCTTGCCAGCCTTTGCCAAAATTTTGCCCATGCGTGTATAGAATGCCCCAGCGCGTCTGGTTGGTATTGATATCCTGTGGAAGAATATCAAACAACAAATTCCCATTCATGGATTTGGTCATGTAGCGCACTTCATTGCTCAGTAAAAAGCCGCGCATCGTCATGACCCGCGGCGCAATCGTGGCGTCGATATTGGGCGCAATGTTGAGATAAATCGGTAAGGCGACATCGAAACCGGTTTTGACGTTATAACCGAACAATGGAGCCAGTAATCCCGTCTTGCGTTTTCCGCTGTAGGAGAAGTACAACCACGGCGAATACAATATAGGATTGTCCTTGAACATAATACTGACGTGTCGGGCTGTGCCGACCTCAGTTTTATTGTCAATTTCCAGCTCTTTGGCACGGATGTACCAGTCATGGTTGCCTTCCGGGCAGGTCGTGTAGCTGGCGTCCTTGAGCCGGAAATTATCGTTCCCTTCGAACAATAACACGCTGCCCGCGCCGCGGCCCTTGCCCTCTTTGATGTAATAGCGCGGTTCCGACATCTGGCCTTCCTGGGTTTGCAAATTTAACTGAAGGTCATTTCCTTTTAATGTGTCCTTGGGCCGCTCCAGGCGGACATTGCCTTCCACTTCGGTGTCTTCGGTGGTTTGATAATATTTCATCCGGTCGGCGGTAAGTACTTTATCATCGTAGTGCAATTCTGCATTGCCTTGCGCTTCAACTTCCTGTTTGTAATACCCGGTGATACGATCAGCCTCAATTTGCACAGGTTTTCTTTGAGGCTTGATGATGGGTTTTTGTTCATTTTCTTGACCAATGGTTGATTCTTCATTGCTCAATCCGAGGGAAGGCAAAGTGGCAAGCCACGATCCAATCAAAATATTTCTGAAAATATTTCTATTCATGGTGAGATGATTATTGGAACAAGAACACGACAAGGTATGAACAAAATATGGTTTTTTCCTATTGCGGCCATCCCAGACTGACTGGGCAGCCTGCAGGGGTTATACGATTGATCCTGTGAATAATGAAACGAATTGAATTTGATCAGGCAATCTACTTCAATCAATTGAATATTGTACTATTACTGAGTGCATGTTATCCATGATAAAAATATGGAGTTTGAAAAATTTTCTTGACGGATGGATCTCCGGATCAACAGTTAGATCAGAACTCTGGCAGAACTGTCCGTGCATGATTTCTGGTTCAAGAACAAACAAGCGATGCGCGACAGTATAATAAAGGCTAGCGCAATTGTCTTGATATATGCCAATTGATTTCCGGTGAGCTGCGGTTCGGTAAAATTTAATGGGTTCCTTTTGAACCGATCATTTCAAATTCATGCTTGATTTAGAATCTATTTTTTCCAGCGATGGTGTTCTTTCCGCGTCCATTCCAGGATTTCACGTACGTTCCCAGCAATTGGAAATGGCTCAAGCCATTGCGGATTCGATCGAAAAACATCAGGTTCTGGTTGCCGAGGCGGGTACCGGTACGGGAAAAACGGTGGCTTATCTGGTGCCCGCATTATTGCTCGGTGGCAAAGTGATCATTTCCACGGGAACCAAGACATTGCAGGATCAGCTCTTTGAACGCGACATTCCGATGGTGCGATCCGCTCTCAAAGTGCCGGTTACGATTGCTTTGCTGAAGGGGCGCGCCAATTACATTTGCCATTATCACCTAGAGAAAACTGTGCAGGATACTCACGCAACCTTTGCCAATCGTGATGAGATCAAATATCTGCACCATATCGAGCGTTTTGCCAAGCACAGCACAACAGGAGATAAAAGCAGCCTGAAAGATGTTCCGGAAAATGCGTCGATATGGCAAATGGTCACATCAACGCGCGATAACTGTCTTGGATCCGAGTGTGCGCACTTCAAACAATGTTTCGTTATGGAAGCACGTAAGCAGGCGCTTTCGGCAGATGTCATAGTAGTGAACCACCATTTGTTTTTTGCAGATGTGATGCTGCGCGACGAGGGATTGTCCGAATTGTTGCCGGCATGCAATACCGTCATTTTCGATGAAGCGCATCAATTACCTGAAACAGCCAGCCTGTTCTTTGGAGAGTCGATCAGCACCGGCCAGTTGCTGGATCTTGTGCATGATGCCAAAGTAGAAGCCATACAAAGTGCTGCCGAAGTTACGGCCCTGGCAAATGTGATTGCCGCGACGGAAAAAGCCACCCGTGATCTGCGATTGACGATTCCGGAAGACAATACCCGATTGTCACTCGCGATGCTGAAGCACAATACAAGCTTTGGCCCAGCATTGGATAATCTATTGGAAACAATGACAGCGCTGGTCAAATTGCTCGAGAGCCAGGCAGAGCGTTCCGAAGGTCTGGAAAACTGCCGGCAGCGTGCCGCGAATCATTTGTATATGGTGCAGAACTGGCGTAACGAAGCTGAGTTGAGTGATCATGTGCGTTGGGTGGAAGTGTACCATCAGGCCCTTCAATTACATGCCACACCTTTGAACGTTGCCGAGATTTTTGCGAGGCAAATGAACGCATCTCCCCGCGCCTGGATTTTTACTTCGGCAACCTTGTCAGTGAAGAAGGATTTCTCTCATTACAATGATGAGATGGGATTGGCAGCTGCACAAACGGCGTGCTGGGATAGTCCATTCAACTTTGCCGAGCAGGCAGTGTTGTATGTACCCACGGATCTGCCGGAGCCTCATCACCGGCAGTATACCGACCATGTTGTTCAAGTTGCATTGCCGGTATTGCGCGCCAGCCGGGGCCGGGCTTTTTTTCTGTGCACCAGCCTGCGAGCGATGCAGCGTGTTCATGAATTGCTCGTACAATCTGACGAATTTGATTATCCGTTGCTGCTGCAAGGGCAGGGTTCCCGTTCTTACTTGCTGGATCAATTTCGCGCACTGGATAATGCAGTGCTGATCGGCAGTCAATCATTCTGGGAAGGAGTTGATGTCAGGGGCGATGCGTTATCACTGGTCATCATTGATAAGCTGCCTTTTGCTTCGCCGGACGATCCGGTGCTGTCCGCGCGTATCGAAAAAATGAACAACGAAGGGCGCAATGCCTTCATGGAATATCAATTGCCGCGGGCCGTCATCAATTTGAAACAAGGCGCCGGCCGGTTGATACGAGATGAAACTGATCGGGGTGTGTTGATGATATGTGATCCCAGATTGATTACTAAAACCTACGGTAAGCAAATCTGGCAAAGTTTGCCGCCTATGAAACGTACGCGTGAATTGGCAGAGGTCGAGCGATTTTTTGCTGAGCGGGAAAACGCTTCGACGCTGTGATCAAAGCAGGAATCCAGCGATCACTGGTTGATGAACGGATGAGGTGACGTGAGAAATGCGCGGAACGCAGCGACCGAGACACATCATGCGATCGGTGATGAAGCAATACTGAGCAACCAAGCAATTCGTTCGTATAGTCAGATAATTCGTGGTTTTCAAATGTGCTTTAGGAAATATCATGATGGGCAATGGGCGGCAATTAATGGGCAATTGATTGATTTCATTGTCATGAACAGCCATTTCTGCATGCAACGACAGCACAAAAGATGATATTCTGCCGACTGCATTGCTTTGGGGAAAAACCATGTCATCCATTACCGTCGCTATCGTCAATATTGAGCAGAATCAGCAGAAAACGACCATCCATGAGCTTTTGCATCATAACGCCCCCCAGTTTGAGCTATTGACGGATTCGCCGTCGCAGGGTATTCAATCAGAGGAGCGCCGTCGCCTGGCGCGGTGTGGCCTGTCGTTCGTCGAAAATGCCATTGCTCGGATACGCCGGTTAAAACCTCAGATCTTATTAATGAATACCAGTCGGGCAATGCATGAATGTTGTGATTTATTATTAGCACTGCGAGATCAATGTCCCGGTGTTCGTACGCTTCTGGTCATCGATGAAGCCATTGAAGAAGATGATCTAGTTCAGGCCCTTGCTTGCGGTGCGCGGGGATTTATAACTGTGGATCTGGATTCTGTCGATTTGACCAAAGCGGTAAGTGCAATCAATCGGGGTGAAGCCTGGGTGCCGCGCAGGATGACTGCGACGCTTATGCAGCGGATCGTGTCGGCATCGCTTTAATATTCGCTCAAGTGAATGTTGATTCTTTTGGCCAGCAATAATAAGCACATGCTGCTGCGGTGGGAACAAGGCTTATTTGGCTTGTTTCCCACTGCGATGGTGCATAGTTTCCAACCGCTGACTGAACGATTGGGGAAATTAAGGCCAGACATCTTATTGTTGGATTATGCGTTACCCGGCTTGAAGAATCAGCAATCCATCAGTGAATTGATCAATGTGGCTATTGAGACCAAAATTGTAATTTTTAGCTCAGGATTTTCCGATGACATTGAATGGAGACTCCTCAAGATTGGCGTTAAGGGATGTTGCCTGAGCGATCTGAATGCTGCACAAATCAAACGGGTTATCGACGTAATTTCTCAAGGAGAACTCTGGTTCCGTCGTTCATTGACCAATCGTATTCTGAGCGAACTCGTCAAAGTCACTTTTGAGAAGAATCGAATTGAGCAAGCTGTGCGTGATTTACTGGAAAATCTGACTCGGCGCGAATATGAGATCGCAATGCTGGTGAGCCGTGGCGACAGTAACAAGAAAATTGCCCAGCAACTGGCCATTACCGAGCGAACCGTCAAGGCACACTTGACTGAAATTTTTCGTAAGCTGCATATTTCCGACCGCATCAAACTGGCATTGATCATGAAGGACATCGTCAAATCGTCCTGATAATCGGCGCATCAATGATAATGCAATGATGAATGTCATTAAAAATACGTATTTTGCCGCAATGAATCAACTGAGTTTATCTATGAGACTAATGTCATGACTTATACATTCACCATCGCACTGATTTCACTTTCCCTGTTGCTGAACGGTTGTGGAGGAACTCGGGAAAACAAGATCAGGGAAGAGGTTTTAGCCGATCCTCAAATGTCCGAGGAAATACGCCAAGCCATCGATCAACGGGATTTGAGGATCGGAATGACCCAGGAGCAAGTGATTGCGGCCTGGGGCCTTCCATGCAAATGGTGCTTTGGCACCCGTAAAAGCCCCAGTGGCGACACTTGGGAATACAGTGCGTTTACCAAGGAAAAGGATTTTCCTGTTACCGGTTCGGATGTTCTCGGATTAAGAAGCGGGATTTATCTGTATTTCGACCGCCATGGCACTTTGAAGCACTGGTCGCGGAAATGAAGCTGAGTGTGATCTGCTGGCGCGTTCTCATGGAAAAATACTTGGGTGTTTGCCTGCCTTGAGGGCGCGAATGGCCTCATCCGCATTGCTGACGATCTGACGATGCGGACAGAAAAAATTTTTTGCAAGTTCCCGCTGGGCATAAAATTGCCTGACGTAATCCAGTCTCTGCCATTCAGATACGCGCGGCTGCACCCAGGTCTTATCGTCACGGCCGAGAGCATATAATTTCCGTTCATAGGTTTCGCAGCGGATTCCTTCATAACTGACATTCATGACGCCCGAGGAGGATTTGACGGCCAGCGTAAAGCGAATGACGCCATCGTTGCCAATGTCGATTGACGTCGCGTCGATGAGGTACTGGTTGCTCGTGACAGCACCTGCGTCAAATTTCATCAGATGCTGGGCATCGGGATACGCGGGGAGTTGAGTCATTTGCTCAGTCCAGGTTTTATCGCTTTCAAATTCGTCCTTGAAGGGCGGCTTATTGATACAGCCGGCCAGTAGCACGAGCAACGCCACCTGTAGTAGAGATTTCATGACACCGTCAAGTCCTTCAGCAGCGATGAGCGCTTGCTGGTTTCGGTGATTTCAACTGTTGCTTGATAAGCAGGATGATCGACGCCCATATGCAAAGATGCACCTTGCTGCAGCGCCTTGATCATGTCGGAATTCAGTTCGAATCGCAGAAAATGAACCGAAGATGTTTTTTCGCTGTTTTCCCGATCCAAATCTTCATCGGAAATGGCATAAACCGGAGGGAAGTCGCCAATCCTGACCCAAACGCGATCTTCTATTCCGATCAACTCAGCGAGACGGGCGGCACGCACGTCGGGATCAGGATATTCGATCATCATCGTGGCCTTCCAGTTATGGCCATCGGGAATCAATGGCACGTAAGTGTGAAGCTCATGAATGATGTCATCTTCCTGAAAAATCCGCTCGACATGCAGCATTTCCTGAATCTGGTAGCGAACCGTCATCTCGTCTTCGAAAATCAGCGTGATGTTTTCTCCTAAATGAATTTTTCGCGTTTTTTTATGGTTCATTACTTGAGAACGGAATTCCTTGCGGATTTTGGCATACGCTTCAAGCGTCATCAGGCTGTCGCGGTTAATTGAAGTCATGAGATTGTGAGATGAGTCCGGTTTGTTAGATAAGGTTAAATCGACTCTCCGGGTGGCTGTAAGTTCTGAAGAGAGATCGATTCCATATGCCATCCATAGTAACGTGAGCGGGTGTAATTTTTTCGCTTTACTGCTGCCATGACTACTGCTGATGCCTTGTTCGATATGGCGAGCGGCAATCGCGCAATCTGAACTGATGTAGTCGGGATTCGAACTTGCCATTTGCTTGAATACCGGCCGACCAATTTTCATTGATTCATCAAAATGCTCGCTTTTCACACCCCAGGTTCCATCATGGCCAGAGCAGCGCTCGACGGTATTGAGCGTCGTTCCGGGGACAAGCTGCAGCACGTCGCGCGTTTTTTTTCCGATATTCTGCACCCGTTGATGACAAGGAATATGGTATGCCACGTTGCCTAGCGGTTTCTTGAAATCAGTTTTGAGAAGGTTATCCTGGTTCCTCAGCGATAGATATTCAAACGGATCGAACATTGCAGCCGCTACAGCGAGAACGGCTTCGTCATCTGGGAACAGCAATGGCAATTCCTGTTTATACATCAGCGTACACGACGGCACCGCCGTCAGAATGGCATAGCCCTCCTGAGCCAATCGATGTAAATAAGGAATATTCTGATTTTTAAGTTTTTCGACAGCTTTCAAATCACCTAGCTCTAATTTAGGCATGCCGCAACAGGCTTCTTTTTCGACCAGATATGCCGGAATTTCATTGTGTTCGAGAATATTCAATAAATCATGGCCTATTCCCGGCTCGTTGAAATTAATGTAGCAGGTGGCATATATGGCGACTTTGCCTGGACTGCGCGCACCGTTCCGGACGGTAAAGCTCGCATTGAGTTTGGCTGAGGTGCGAAATTTCGTGGCCGTGTATTCCGGTAATTTCCGGTCGGCGTGGATTCCCAGCGCGCTATCCATCCATTTTCGCGCCAGCGGATTTTTATTGACCGCATTGACTGTTTGCGCCACGCCAGGATGGGCCGCCAATTTACCCATCAGATCAGTGTCGGATAGAAGTTTGTCGCGAAATCCTGCGCCCTTGTCATTAAAATTGACCGCTTTGGCGCGTAGCATGAGGTGCGGAAAATCGATATTCCACTCATGTGGAGGCACATAAGGGCATTTTGTCATGAAGCACATATCGCACAGATAACAACGATCAACCACCTCCCAATACTGGATTTTGTCGACACCATCCAATTCACCCGTTTTGCCTTCATCGATCAAATCAAACAAGCGTGGAAACGCCGTGCACAGGTTGACGCAGCGGCGGCAGCCATGGCAAATGTCAAACACCCGTTGCATTTCCTGCGTCAGCTGGGTTTCATCGTAGAAATCGGGATTTTTCCAGTCGATTGGATGACGTTTGGGTGCTTCGAGACTGCCTTCGCGAGTTGCCATGAGTCAATGTCTGAATGTACGGATGAACAGATCGTTAGGATCTGGTAGATTGAATTTAACCAGAAATTAATTCTGGTTAAATTGCACCAATTGTTTACTGATTAGTCTGCCAGACTATCCAATGCGCGCTGGAAACGGTTGGCATGCGAGCGTTCGGCTTTTGCGAGTGTCTCGAACCAGTCGGCAATCTCTTCAAAACCTTCGTCACGTGCTGTTTTAGCCATGCCAGGATACATATCGGTGTATTCGTGAGTTTCGCCGGCAATGGCTGTTTTGAGATTGTCGCGAGAGGCGCCAAACGGCATGCCCGTGGCTGGATCACCGCAATTTTCCAGATATTCCAGATGGCCGTGCGCATGACCGGTTTCACCTTCAGCAGTAGACCGGAACACGGCAGCGACGTCATTTTGTCCCTCTACATCCGCTTTAGCAGCGAAATACAGGTAACGTCGATTGGCCTGAGATTCACCGGCGAACGCGGCTTTTAAGTTTCCTTCAGTCCTCGATCCTTTGAGTTCCATCATTTTCTCCTTTTTTAACGTCTCAAGTTTAAATATATTTTTAATTTTTCGCACAGAACCAAGTGTGATTGAATAGAGAAACGAGGTGAGAATCAAAGGCTTGCGTCTAACCAACGTTACCTCGGCTTGATCAGAGCATGGCAAGTGCGTAAACACAACATTAAGTGCGTGCGTGGAGACTATCGAAGGGTTCAGGGATTGTCAACTATTCGTTGCGATTCAATTCTGTTCGGTAATTTACTCCAAAAAAGCATAACGGTGAAAAGTTATGTTCTAGTTTCCGGCTTTTCGCAAAGGACGGTCAAAAATTTGAATGAGGGAGAGTGGATATGGTGTAATTCACTGTGTTGTCAAATTGTAGTCAATCTCCAAGGAATATCGCGTAGATGCAACCCACTGTGCTTATCAATCAGAATCGTCACACGGCGCTGACCGTTGCCACGCGCGGTAAGGATCTGCTCCTCATCAAGCTGGGCAAGGGCAAGCTTACGGTTACTGCCTTATCGCTCGAGGAAATCAAACGGCAGGGCTATCAGGCATGTGATTATTCCCCCCGACTTGCGGCGCAGTCCTATTTGCAACATGGCGCGGGCGTCAGTGAAAAAGCAAAGCAGTATCTTGAGAAAATTGCGGCTGGCAATTTTTCTGAACATTTACTGTTTAACTAAGCGCTGATTAAATCAACGAGCGTGAATCAAGAGCGAGGCGCACAGAATGCAGCAACCGAGACATATCAATCCGATGGCGAGCGAGTGAATGCCGCGCACCGAAGTAATGCGATCGTGCAGTCAATTAACCAGCGCTTACCCGAAGTTTCCTGCAAGAAACAGCGAGGTTAATCTCGGCCAGGAACTGTTCCGGATGTTGCTTCAGTTCTGTATTGCCCGTTGTGGATTGTGAATTTCTGGAAGAAATATCTGAGGCTTGGCGATTCCATAGCCTTGCACGTAATCGACACCGATTTGTTTGAGCAATTCTGAGGTTTGCACATCTTCAACCCACTCGGCGATGGTTTTTAACCCCATCACGTGGCCGATATGATTGATCGACTCGACCATGGCGCGATCGACTGGGTCGGTTAACATTCCCCTTACGAGGCGGCCATCGATTTTGAGGTAATCCAGTGGTATGTTTTTCAAATATCCAAAAGACGATAGGCCGCTACCGAAATCATCCATGGAGAAACGGCACCCCAATTTCTTTAGGGTCACGATGAAATTCACCACATGTTGAAGATCTGCGAGCGCCACATTCTCGGTAATTTCGAAGCAGATCATGGCAGGGTTGCTGTCGTAATCATGGACATGATCGATGACAAACTCAAGAAAATCCACGTTTCCCAATGCATGCGCCGATAGATTGATGGCGTACAGCGCATTGAACTGATCATCTTGCCGGGTTTTAAGTAATTGTAATGATTGTTCGATTACCCAACGATCGATCATGAGCATTTGATGATAGCGTTCGGCTGGTGGTAGGAAAGACCCCGGCAGAATCAGTTCATCATGCTCGCCTCGCAAGCGAAGCAGAAATTCGCCATGCTCATCCAACCCATCGTCCTGGCAGAGCGCAACGATCGGCTGAAACAGAAGTTGCAGGCGATTGTCGGTAATGGCTTTTTGCAAACGAGGCAACCACTGCATTTCCCCTGATCTTTTTTGTAAAAGATCATCATTCGTTTGATACACATGAACTCGATTTCGTCCTTGCTCCTTGGCGGCAAAGCAAGCGCTATCGGCTGCGCTTAATGCGTTTGCCAAGCCTTCGTTATCGTGCCTGATGGATAAAAGTCCGATACTGACGCCAATAGTGAAAGTCTTGTCCTGCCACTGGTAACGGAAGTTCTCGACCAATTCGCGCAGCAGGTTGGCGACTTGCAATGCCTCATTCTCGGGGCAATGCTCCAGAATGATCCCAAACTCGTCACCGCCCAGCCGGGCCAGTGTATCGCGGGTGCGGAGCTTGGAATGCAGCAATGCGGTAACCTGGCGGAGCAATTCGTCCCCAGCGCTATGGCCGCAAGTATCATTGATAACTTTGAATTGATCCAGGTCGAGGTATAACAATGCGTGAATATCATGCGGCCGCGTCGAAGCCAGTATTTTCTCCAGGCGATTTTCAAATTCCTCGCGGTTCAATAACCCGGTCAACGAATCATGCGCTGCCTGATAAGCCAATTTTTGCGTTAATTTGCGCTGCTCGGTGACATCGCGGAAGGTCAGCACCGTTCCTATTACATCTTTATTATTGTTCAGGATCGGAGCGAGCGAATAGTCAATGATGCGCGCAGAACCATCCTTTCCGATGAGCGTACATTCATTATTGCCCTCCAGTCGCGTTGCAAAAAGAGAAGAATAGGCAAGAGGATCGTCAATGAGCATTTGCGTTGATGCATCCATAATCGAAAATACTTGCAACAAGTCATTGCCCTGGGCTTCGTGATTGCGCCAGCCGGTAAACTGTTCGGCAATCGGATTGAGAAAGGTGATCTTGCTCGACGAATTGGTGGTTATTACGGCATCTCCGATGCTGGCCAGCGTTACTTGAAAAAGCTCTTTTTCATGCTGCAGGATTTCGTTGGATAGCGCGAGCGCAGTCGTACGTTCTGCAACCCGCTGCTCCAATTCATTCTTGGCGTGCTGCAAGGCTTGCTGGGAGAGATCCTTTTCGGCGATTTGCTTCTGTAGTTCCAGATTGATGGCATACTGGCGATTCTGAGCCTGGAGCAAGCGATTCAATAAGTCAATATTATTAAACCGCAAATCAAGCGAATCCGAGATAGTCTGATAGAGCTGATGCGAGATGCTGACCATCATCAGTAGAAAAAACAAATAGGTGAGCGCAATCAACAAATATCCACTGTTTTCGTGGGAAATCACCTGATAAATAAATGGAATGGTCGCGGGTACCGAGAATGCGAAGAATGCACCGCGGTAGGAAGACAATGTCGCCATTGCGCCCGCGACCATTCCTCCTAGTATATAAGCCAAAAATAATTGATGAATGGGACTGTTTTCAACGAAAAAAACCCCGCCGGCGATACCCCAAAGGATGCCGGAAAGTAAAACTGCGCCTATGAAAAGACGGCCCCAGAGGAGTGATTCAACAGCAGAAGGTTTTTTGTGAAAATAAAAATGGATCAAAGACTGTCTGGCTAACGCAAGTAAATACACTGCCAAAACCCAGCTCAACAACCAGTTGGATGGAAAGTAATTCCAGGAAATGAAAGCAAATGCAGGGGAAATGATCAGAGTGGCAAGATGTGCTTTGCTGGCCTGCTGATAAAGCAGTTTGACCTGTTCTGCCAGGAGCCCGGTAGCATGATCAACTTGCTGAGGGCTGGGATTTTTAATGTAATGACCCAATCAAGACCCTTCAAACCAGTAATCCGACATTTATCGATGATGCATCATTTATTGATGATCGATTTAATATATCTTACTTAAGTAGGGAAATAAACTGAATTTATAGGATGGAATATCAAATTAATCAAACAAGCATGTAGTAGCAGACATTAATTGTTCCGTTGAAGTCTTTTTTTGACTGATCAGGTTGACAGTTTAGCTATTCCATTCAAGAATTCAGGCAAATAGCATGTCGAGACAGTTTAAAATGATGCAAGAGCAGAATGACTTGAATGAAATGCTAAGAAAAATTTCGAGCGGCACCGCGCGCAATCGCGATTGCGTGCTTGCTCTAATCGGATTCTGGCTGGTTTTTTTTCCGCTTTTCGCCCTGGGAGCCGGCATCGCCGTAATGGAGCAAAGCGTCAAGGAATTAGGCCACGCATTTTCTGGCGCACCGGTCAATACCGAAGACGCAAGCATGGTGTTTTTCAATCCGGCTGCGATGAGTCAGGTGCGTGGCAGGATGCTTTCCATGGCAGGGTATGTCATTGCACCCTCAAGCACATTTCATGATCAAGCCTCACAGCTCAGTCCATTGGTAGGCGGTGCGCCATTGGCGGGTCACCACGGTGGAGATTCCGCCAAGATCGCCTTCATCCCTAATGTATATTATGTGCATGAACTTACCGATCGAGTGGCGATCGGAATCGGTTTTAATACTCCCTTTGGAATGAAAAATGGCTACGCATCCGATTGGCAGGGACGCTACCAGGCCCTTGATTCGGAAATCATCACGTTAAATTTCAATCCTTCGGTATCGTATAAAATTACCGAAAAATTTTCCGTCGGCGCTGGTTTCAATGTTCAGTATTTGCACACTCGTCTGACCAATGCCATTGATTTCGGTACGATTTGTGTTTTACAAGCCGGGGATGGGCCTTGCGCGAGCCGAGGGTTATCGCCGCAGGCTGCCGATGGGCATTTTGCGCTGAAAGGGGACAGTGTGGGGTTTGGTTACAACGTCGGTGCATTGTATAGCTTTAACGACAATGATACGCGACTCGGCGTCAGTTATCGTTCCAGGGTCAGCCATGACATTCATGGTCACGGCAACTTTTCGGTGCCCGCTCATGCCGGGCTGCTGATCCAACGGGTAAGCGGACAGTTTATTGATACCGGGGCGCGTATGTCGGCGACGTTACCGGATACGGTGCTGTTTGGTTTTTCTCATCGTATAAATCCGCGCTGGATGGTTTCGGCTGATGCATTATGGACACATTGGAGTTTGATTCGTGAATTACGCACGGATTTTTCATCAGCGCAACGCGATGATGTGCTGGATTTGAAATGGCGTGACACGTGGCGTTATGCTGCTGGAATTAGTTATTTTTCAGATTCCGGCAAATGGACGATCAGAACGGGATTTGCATTTGATCAAACACCCATTCCCAATGCACAGCACCGCTCGCCGCGAATTCCAGATGCCAGCCGCTACTGGTTGACGGTCGGACTGAGCTATGCGGTATTTAAAAATGTCCATCTTCATGCCGCGTATGCGCACTTGTTCATGTCCGATGCCGGAATCGATCATCGAGGCCAAACGGGCGATCGCCTGACTGGGTATTATAATGAGCAGATCAATATTGGCGGATTGCAAATGGATTGGCGATTCTGAGGTAGAAGAAATTCATCGCATACGTTAGTTAAATATTTTATTGCTGCGAGTCATTTTGTTCGTGATTTTGTCTGATAGCACACTATTTCCCGAATTATGGTAATGCATCCAATACGCTGAGGTAATCAATGGATAACACAAAAATCAATTTCTGGTTTGTCATCGTGGCCATGCTGGGTTTGTTGCTGATACAGAATCTGTATACGCAATATACCCAGGTGGAGCACATTCCCTACAGCCGCTTTCAGCAGCTTCTTGAGCAAGAGAAGGTGGCTGAGATTGCAATTTCTCAAAACCAGATCGTTGGCACGCTCAAGGAAAAACAGGCAGATGGCTTCAAGGAATTTGTCACTACCCGGGTGGAACCGGATCTGGCCGAGATGCTCGATAAGCATCAAGTGGTCTATACCGGTGTCGTGCAAAGTACATGGGTGCGGGATTTATTGTCCTGGATCGTGCCGACGGCTATTTTTATCGGTATCTGGTTGTTAATCATCCGGCGCATGGGCAGCAATATGGGGAGCGGGTTGATGTCGATCGGCAAAAGCCGAGCCAAAGTATTTGTCGAGAAAGAAACTAAAGTCACGTTCAAGGATGTGGCGGGCGTGGATGAAGCCAAAGAAGAGCTGATCGAAATTATCAATTTTTTGAAAAATCCTGCAGATTATGGCCGGCTGGGCGGACGTGCACCGAAAGGCATTCTGCTGGTTGGTCCGCCGGGTACCGGTAAAACCTTGCTGGCGCGGGCTGTTGCGGGTGAAGCGGGCGTGCCTTTTTTCTCGATTTCCGGCTCGGAGTTCGTCGAAATGTTCGTGGGAGTGGGTGCAGCTCGAGTGCGTGATCTGTTTGAGCAAGCACGGCAATTGGCACCTGCGATCATTTTCATTGATGAACTGGATGCTTTGGGTCGTGCTCGTGGCGCCTACGGCGGCCTGGGTGGAGGGCATGACGAGAAGGAACAAACGTTGAATCAACTGCTGGCCGAACTGGACGGTTTCGATCCGAGCAGCGGCATTGTGCTGCTGGCGGCGACTAACCGGCCGGAAATTCTTGATCCGGCGCTGTTGCGCGCCGGACGATTCGATCGCCAGGTGCTGGTTGACCGGCCCGACAAGATCGGGCGTGAGCAAATATTGCTGGTTCATGCCAAAAAAGTGAGACTGGATTCCGATGTCAAACTAAAGGAAATTGCCGCATTGACGCCTGGATTTACCGGTGCAGATTTGGCCAATCTGATCAATGAAGCGACTTTGCTGGCCACGCGACGCAGTGCGCCTTCCGTTGCAATGGACGATTTCAATAACGCCATCGAACGGATCGTCGCTGGACTGGAGAAACGTAACCGTCTTCTAAACCCCGATGAACGGCGGGTGGTGGCGTTCCACGAGCTGGGGCATGCCTTGGTGGCGCTGGCGTTGCCGCGCACCGATGAAGTGCACAAAATTTCGATCATTCCTCGCGGCATCGGAGCGCTAGGTTATACCATTCAACGTCCGACAGAGGACCGTTATTTGATGACGCGTGCTGAACTCACGAATAAAATGGCGGTGCTGCTAGGCGGACGCGCCGCCGAGCAAGTGGTGTTCGATGAAATTTCGACTGGCGCAGCCGATGATCTTGTGCGCGCAACCGATATCGCCCGAGCCATGGTTTTGAAATATGGCATGAGTGACGCATTGGGGAATGTTGCCTATGACCGGGATCAATCTACTTTTCTGCAGCCAACTTTCGCAATACCGTCCAATCGAAATTACAGCGAAGAAACCGCCAATAAGATCGATATCGCGATTCGATCGCTCGTGGATCAGGCGCTAGCCTGTGCAGTAGGTATCCTGCAGAATAATCGGGCCTTATTGGATCAAACCGCTGAGAAGCTGCTGAAGGATGAAACGCTCAACCAGCCCGAGATCGTTAAACTCAAGCAGGCGATCAGTCCCTATACGCCATAAGTTCACGTTGCAAAAGCTCCTTTTGCATAGATACCCTGCTCCAGCTCGGGCAGGGTATCAATAAATGCCGTGTTTTTGTAATTTTCATCCTTCAAAGCATGTCCTCAATGCCCTACACGTAGCTTCCCATTGATGAAATCCGTGTGGTGGTCAAACTTCGTTTGTGCCAGTCTATTTCATGTCGGTTTGCAGTTGCGGTCAAGGTCATCGCAATTCATTCAATGCAATGAATCAAAGAATGATTGTTAAACTGGATCAGCATGGATAAATGAAGTTTTCATATTATTTTTCTAAGTAATTATTTAGAAAAAAATACGAAATTTGCCAATGTATTTTTTCTGAAAATTCTCTTACCATCGCTCTCGGAGCGAGCAAAGGTATGAACTTGATTCTGAAGACACCGAAAGGGGTAGAAGGGTTTGCCTAAAGCTGAATGTTGCTTTGAAAACGAGATGTGTGAAGGCTAAGCATGGCGACATCAATGCAAAATGTTCTGTTTACACGATGTAAATGAGTATTTTGAGCTTGATATCAACACTGCATAGCAGAACGTCATAGTTTTTAGGGGCATTACAGACAAGAATGCAATAGGCATCGATCTTCTACGGTTAATCGTGAATTACGTCATGGGTCTCGCTCTTCATTTTAATAATAAATAATGAGGGGCAATAAATGGCAAATTTAAGCAGAACAGATCTCGATTTCTTAATTCAGCAAATCGTCATTGCCGAGAACGATTCCGCAGCGCAACGCAATGGTAATTTCAGCGCATTACCAGGACTGGTGGGAGATCCAGTGCTATGGTTTGGATTGCGGAATGTCAATGGCACTTATAATAATCTGGAACCTGGTCAAAGTGCATTCGGATCGGCTGATCGCGTATTTCCGCGTTTATTGACTCCGGAATTCATTAATGGTGAGAACGTACCGGCCGGGTTTGGCACACCTGGTCAACCTGAAGGCAGTTCAACCTCCTATAATCAAAAAAATGGCCTGGTATTTGATACCCAGCCGCGTCTGATCAGTAATTTGATTGCGGACCAGTCACCCAGCAATCCGGCAGCGGATGCGGCAGCTGGAAGTACGGGCGGTTCGGATCTGGTTTCCGGTGAGCGCATGGATGGCTCATCCTTCAATACCTGGTTCATACCCAACGTAACGCCTGACGCAGGATTGTCAGCACCTTACAATTCCTGGTTTACGCTGTTTGGTCAATTCTTTGACCACGGACTGGATTTGGTCAACAAAGGGCAGAGCGGCACGGTGTTTGTTCCACTGCCAAGCGATGATCCGCTCATCGCAGGACCCGATGGTGTAATCGGTGATGACATCAATACGCCGGAAGACGAAAGCCTTGATGATTTACCTGTTGGTGAACGCTTTATGGTGATGACCCGGGCAACTAACTTGCCAGGTGACGACGGCGTGATAGGCACCGGAGATGATATTCATAATCATATCAATCAAACCACGCCGTTTATCGACCAGAATCAGACCTATACCTCACACCCGTCACATCAGGCGTTTTTGCGTGAATATGCGCTCAATGGTCAGGGTGATCCGGTTTCGACAGGCAGGTTGCTGGATGGCGCTGGAAATCTTGGCGGATTAGCCACATGGAAAGACATCAAATTACAGGCCCAAACCAAGCTTGGATTCAATCTGTCGGATGCGGACCTCACCAATTTGCCATTGCTAGCAACGGATTCCTATGGCCAATTGATTCTCAGCACTAACGGTTTTGCGCAATTGGTGTTAGCCAACAATACGTTGCTGGAAGGTAATCCCAATGCGCCGGTCAATATTCCAGGTAATGTCGTTCGTACCGGTCACGCCTTTCTGGATGACATTGCGCACAACGCAGCGCCACGCAATTCAAATGGCACGATGAAAGAGGCGGATTCTGACGCGGTGATCAATCAAGGCCCGATTGCGCCTGGGCAATATGACGATGAACTGCTCGATGCGCACTTCATTACCGGGGATGGTCGCGGTAATGAGAACATTGGTTTGACCACGGTTCACACGGTATTTCATGCCGAACATAATACCAAAGTCGATGAAATCAAGGCATTGATAACCAATAGCGGCAACACCGCGTTCATCAATCAATGGAAACTGGCGAATGGGGACTGGAATGGCGAGCGCTTGTTCCAAGCTGCGAAATTCGCTACTGAAATGCAGTATCAACATCTCGTATTTGAAGAATTTGCACGCAAAGTGCAACCGAATGTAGATGTCTTCGTGGATTACGATAGCACGATCGATCCAGCCATCATGGCGGAATTTGCCCATGTGGTTTATCGTTTTGGCCACTCGATGCTGACCGAAACAGTGGCGCGCACGAATGCGAATGGTGCCAGCAATGATATTGGATTGATTCAGGCGTTTTTGAATCCAGTGGAGTTTGCCGATGGTTACGCCAATAATCTCGATGCAGCGGCTGCGGTGGTGAGAGGCATGACCAAGCAGGTGGGCAATGAAATCGATGAATTTACCACGGAAGCGTTGCGCAATAACCTGGTCGGTTTACCACTCGATTTGGCTACGCTGAATCTGGCCCGCGGCCGTGATACTGGAATTCCATCGCTCAATGATGCGCGCCGCATGTTCCATGACGATAGTGGCCTGAGTGCGGTTGCTCCTTACGAAAGCTGGGCGGATTTTGGCGCGGCGCTTCGGCACCCTGAATCATTGACCAATTTTATAGCTGCCTATGGCAATCATCCCAGCATCATCAGCGCGGTAACGATGGATGAAAAACGGGCAGCCGCAGACTTCCTGATCAATAACGATAGCGATTTCATGAACGGCACTGATACGGCTAATAATGGACTGGATTCGATTGATTTCTGGATCGGTGGATTGGCCGAAGCACCTCCCCCATTTGGCGGATTATTGGGTTCGACATTCAATTTTGTGTTCGAAACACAAATGGAAAATCTGCAGAATGGTGATCGCTTCTACTATCTGGCGCGTACAGCGGGTCTCGATTTTCTGACGCAGTTGGAGGAAAACTCCTTCGCCGAGATGATCATGCGCAACTTGCCGAACGTCAAGCACTTGCCATTCGATGTATTCTCGACACCAACCTATACTTTCGAAGCCGGAAATTTGTTGGTAAATCCGACGGGTATTTTTAATGATCCAAGTACACCGTATAACGAAAGCGCTCTACTGGTAAGAGATACTTCTCTGGGCGCCAACACGATTCGGTATAACGGTGCCGAGCACATCGTGATGGGTGGTACTGAAGGAATCGACAGGCTCCGCGCCGGCAGCGGCGATGATACGATTTGGGGCGACGGCGGCAACGATCGCATGGAAGGCGGCGCCGGGAACGATTCACTGAATGGTGGTGACGGCAACGATCGAATCACCGATTCGGCCGGGGATGACAACATCAAAGGCGGCGACGGTCATGATTTTATCAATGCCGGAAGTGGCCTTAATCTGATTTTAGCCGGCGAAGGCCACGATTTCGTAGTTTCTGGCAATGACGTATCGGAAGTGTTTGCAGGGCCGGGCAATGACTTTATTTTCGGCAACACCGCAAATGCTGCGATGATCGGTAATGATGGTCACGACTGGATTCAGAACGGAACCGCAGGCGGCGCTATTGGCGACAATAATGATCCATTCAATACTGCACTGATCCGCGGTAATGATGTATTCGTAGGGGGCGGCGGCGCCGATGATTTCACCGGCGAGGGCGGCGATGACATCTTCAATGGCATGGCCGGCGTGGATTTCATGGATGGCGATGTCGGCTTCGACTGGGTCGTCAGCGATGGCCTCACGGGCGTCTCGAATATCGATCTGAGCAGGCTGATCATTAATGCAGGTCTTCCCGGGGAACCCGTCACGGTGGATCGTTTCAAGTTTGTCGAAGCTGCATCGGGATGGAATGCGAATGATGTGATTGTTGGCGATAACCGGACGAGTGTGGAATTGACACTGCTTGATCCCACCTCGGGGCAGAACAATGCTCTGAGCGACATCAACAATCCGGCTGCGGGTGGACATAGTGCCGCTAATCGAATCGCGCAAATCAATGGGCTGAGCGCGATACTGGGTGGCGCAACGGTCTTTGATTCCGGCAACATTCTGCTGGGTGGAGGCGGTAGTGATCGGATCCAGGGTCTGGGCGGCGATGACATTATCGATGGGGATGCCTTCCTGAACACGCGCATTGTCGCGAACGGCACCACCTCATTCGATAACATGACCAGCGCACTCCGCACGGCCGTGCAAAATGGAACGTATACGCCTGATCAGCTCACAATCGTCCGGGAGATTTTGTCGAACAATACTGGCATTGATACTGCGGTATATAACGACGTATTCGCCAATTATGTCGTCACGGTCAGCTCCTCGACCGGGACGATATTTGTTGATCATGCCAACGTGGCCGCAGGTGCCGTTGATGAGGGCGTCGATACGCTCCGTAATATCGAGAGGATACAATTTACCGATAGAACAGCCATGTTTGGAACCACCGGCGATGACAATTTAGTGGGCACAGCGACCAATGATGTCATTTATGGCCTGGCCGGAAACGATACGCTGGATGGTGCCGGTGGTGTGGATATATTGGTGGGTAGTACTGGAAACGACACCTACATCGTCGATACGACGACTGACACGCTGACTGAGCTGGCCGGAGGTGGCACGGATACGGTTCAAAGTTCGGTTACCTTTACGATTGGCGCTACCTTCGAGAATCTGACGCTCACCGGTTCAAATGCGATTAACGGTACCGGTAATGCGGGGGTCAATGTGCTGACTGGCAATAGCAATAATAATGTTCTTAGTGGCTTGGATGGGGCCGATACACTGATAGGGGGCGATGGCAATGATACGCTCGACGGTGGTTTCGGTGTTGACACCATGACGGGTGGTTTAGGGGATGATACCTATGTCGTCAATTCAGGTACAGATATCATCAATGAGCTAGCCAATGAAGGTATCGATACCGTGATCAGCTCGGTACTCCGAAACCTGAGTGGCACCCAGTTAGAGAATATTACGTTGACGGGTAGCGGTAATATTACCTCGCAAGGTAATGACTTTAATAACGTCATGATCGGTAATAATGGCAACAACACCTTGAATGGTAACGCGGGCAACGACACGCTGAACGGTGGAGCTGGGAGTGATATTTTGATAGGCGCTGGTGGTGCTGACGCTATGACTGGCGGTGCGGGTATTGACACATTCCGTTATGCTGCCGTTGGACAATCCATCGGCATCAATCAGGATACCATCACAGATTTTGTCAGTGGAACCGATAAGATAGATCTTGCTGGAATCGATGCGAATACGGTCCTTGCAGGTAATCAAGCCTTTTCGTTCGTTGCGACAATCACTGGGCCCGGACAGGTTCGCTATGATGCTGCAACAGGGTTGCTACAAGCCAATATTAATGGATCATTGGCTCCTGAATTGCAAATTCAGTTATCAGCCAATCTTAGTCTCTCCGCTGCAGATTTCATTCTGTAGCTGACTGCACAGTAGTTCCAAAATCAGGGAAGATTGGCACAGGCCGATTTCCCTGATTTTCTTCATGATTTCAGAACCCTCTGTCTGAACCAATCACTTATCGTTACAAGCTCATCCGCGCATTTATTCACCTTGGTTTATCAACATATTGCTGCGAATCACCGGCCGATATTCATCGTTACCTGAGGCATTGACGTAATCTCTGTGGTTTGCACTAGCATCGGTGCAAAAAAATCTGATCCACGAACCTCATTTTGAAAACTCAGCAATGCAAATGCAGTCAAACGCTATGAAGCTGATTCAATCTGGAATGTGTTTTCCTCTTTATCATAATGAAACCGGGAGAATGGCATGGCGTCGAATGTTCGATCACCTGCAGTGGCAGGATTGTTCTACCCATTGGATAAGCAACAGTTAAAACATGAGGTGCATCACTTGTTGGCTAATGCGATTGATGCCAACTGCAAACCCAAAGCTTTGATTGTTCCCCATGCGGGTTATCAATATTCTGGTCCTGTCGCGGCATCGGCTTATGCCTGCCTGGATTCCATCCGTGCAGTTATCCAGCGTGTCGTTCTGCTTGGTCCTGCACATCGTCTGGCTGTTCAGGGGCTGGCCTTGCCTGGTGTGGAAGTTTTTGATACCCCGCTGGGAAGTGTCGAGCTCGATCAGAATTTGGTCAATAAAATTGCTCACTTGCCGCAAATAGTAATTAGTAGGGAAGCGCATGACCTGGAACATTCATTGGAAGTTCAATTGCCTTTTTTGCAAAGTGTTCTGGGTAAATTTACCTTATTGCCCCTAGCTGTGGGGTTCACCTCGGCAGAAGCCGTGGCCGACGTATTAGCGCGTGTATGGGGTGGAGATGAGACATTGATTATAGTGAGTTCTGATCTTTCCCATTATTTACCTTACTCCATTGCTCAGCGGATGGATCAAGAAACGATGCAGTCCATCATACAGCTCCAGAAGCTGGTTGAGCATGATCGGGCGTGCGGAAGTATAGCCATCAATGGGCTGATTGTTGCGGCACAGCAGCATCATTTGACGCCGCATGTGCTGGATCTGCGTAATTCAGGGGATACGGCCGGTTCGCATGAACGTGTCGTGGGATATGCCGCAGTTGCCTTTGATTGAGAGGAGGTAAAAATGATAACGCCCATCGAGAAGAACGAACAAGGAAAAATCCTGCTGGACATTGCACGGGCTGCTATTTCTCGAGCGCTGGATATTCCTTGTCCATCCTTGTATACGAATACCAATAAAGTTTGGCTTTCTGAACCAGGAGCGACTTTTGTTACCTTGACCGAAAATCAGGCGTTACGGGGTTGTATCGGTTCTTTATATGCGTACAGTCCCCTGATCAAGGATGTCAGTAACAATGCAGTCTCCGCAGCTTTGCATGATCCCAGGTTTACACCGTTGACACCGAGCGAGCTGGATTTAGTCACTATCGAGGTCTCATTGCTGTCGAAGTTACAACCGCTCAATTTCAGTAATGAAAAAGAAGCATTGAAGCAATTGCGCCCAGGCATCGATGGCATTGTGCTTGAGTTTGGCCCACATCGAAGTACTTTTCTGCCACAGGTCTGGGAGAATTTTCCTCAACCGCAGCAATTTCTTGCCAAACTGAAATTAAAGGCACATTTATCTGAAGGCTTCTGGACTAAAGGCATTACATTGTCTCGCTACACAGTCAGCAAATGGAGAGAAACGACTTATTCCAAGGAGGTCGTGCATGGATGAACCGATCAGCAGGGAGGAGCGTTTCCCGGCTCATTATTGGCATAGGCTTGAAGATGGGCGAATACAATGTGATTTATGTCCTAGAGATTGCAAACTGCATGAAGGCCAGCGTGGCGCCTGCTTCGTGAGAGGGCGTATCGATAACGCAATGGTGTTGACTACGTACGGGCGTTCTTCCGGATTCTGCATCGATCCGATCGAAAAAAAACCGCTGTATCATTTTTATCCAGGTAGCCGCGTTTTGTCATTTGGTACAGCAGGCTGCAATCTCGCGTGCAAATTTTGCCAAAATTGGGACATTTCTAAATCACGTCATTTTGACAAATTACTCGATCAAGCCTCTCCGGAAGATATTGTACGCTGCGCCGAAAAATACGGATGTAAGAGCGTTGCCTTTACGTACAATGATCCTGTGATTTTTGCCGAGTATGCGATGGATGTTGCCGATGCGTGTCATGCTAGGGGCATTCGTGCCGTTGCTGTTACCGCGGGTTATATTCACGCTCAACCAAGACGTGATTTCTTTGCCAGAATGGATGCCGCCAATGTTGATCTCAAGGCATTCACCGATGAATTTTATGTGAAGCAGACCGGTTCCCATTTACAACCTGTGTTGGAAACCTTGAAGTATCTGAAGCATGAAACCGATGTGTGGCTCGAATTGACAACATTATTGATCCCGGGATTGAATGATTCAGCCGCTGAAATCAGCGCAATGAGCGAATGGATCGCAACGGAGCTAGGTACTGAGGTACCATTGCATTTCAGCGCTTTTCATCCCGATTACAAGCTGACTGACCGGATGTGCACACCACCAGAAACGCTAATTCAGGCGCGCAATATTGCACAAACTGCTGGCTTGAACTATGTATATACGGGTAATATTCATAATCTAGAAGGCGATACGACGATTTGTCCAGCCTGTGGAAGTGCTGCCATTGTGCGGGACTGGTATGAAATTGATGATTACCATCTGACGCGAGAGGGCCGATGCCAACACTGTGATACGCCCATAGCTGGACATTTTGAGCAATTCACAGGCTATTTTGGAAGGCAACGCATTCCGGTAACAATTGAAGCGACATCATGAATACGGTAGCGGTAAAAATCCCAGCAGATTCGATTGAACTGGAAGGCGAGTTGACGATTCCATCAACGGCGTCCGGTATTGTCGTGTTTGCCCATGGCAGCGGCAGCAGTCGATTCAGTCCGCGGAACAGTTTTGTAGCTCAGATGCTGCACCGACATGGCATGGCCACATTGCTATTCGATTTGTTGACGCGCGATGAAGATCAGGATTATTCCACACGATTCGATATTGATTTGCTGACTCGCCGCTTGATTGCTGCAACAGCTTGGTTGCGAATCAATCCGGTCACAGAAAATCTCAAGATTTGCTATTTTGGCGCCAGCACGGGGGCGGCTGCTGCGTTGCAGGCGGCGGCGAAGATGGGAACCGGTGTTGTTGCTGTGGTCTCGCGTGGTGGTCGCCCTGATTTGGCGGAAACAAACGCATTAAGCCGTGTGCTGGCGCCGACATTACTTATTGTCGGAAGCGAAGATCATGCTGTGATCGAACTAAATGAACAAGCCTATGTGTCGCTGGCATGCACGAAAGACTTCGCGATTGTTCCGGGAGCGACACACTTGTTTGAGGAGCCAGGAACCTTGAAAAAGGCTGCAAAGCTCGCAGCAGATTGGTTTCTAACGTATCTATGACGCTGATCATTATTTCAGGCTGAAAATAGAAACGAATGATTCAAATTGTGATGCATTCTTACGGTTTCTCATTAAAAACAAATTAACATCGATTACATAATTGGTTCATTCTGATAGCGCAAATTCGTTGACCAGTGATCGAGTCTTAATGTTGGAAACCTTGTTAATTTCACTATAACGTCCAAGTATCGAACGAATTTTAAGGAATTCATTACGTATCGTTGCCGGCGATTTTTTCAGGTATAGAGCAAGAATTTTCGAATTGGTCGTTTGTAAGATAAGACTGGCTTCCAGTAATTGGTGTAGTGAGATGGGCAAGAGTTTATGAGCATCGATCGATTCAATGAGATGTGCCGCATGGAGCTTGGCGCGCCTTAGTTGCCCCGTATTATGAAATACATGGGTTTCATTTTGCTGGGCAATGGAGTGACTGGACGTGTTACGGGTTTTTGGGGTGTCAGACTGTTTCATTTACATTCGCTCCTCAATATGGCGGTGTTCATAACGTACTAGAGTAGCCAACTGATATGACACGGATATGACATTTCGATCTAACTTACTTACTGATGTTTCAATGTATTTTGAGTCAAAGCGAGTGAAGCGTCAATGTGGCATATGGTCGCACGAGGCAATTTCTGACAGCGTGATCGCAGTAAAATTTTAGTCATCGGGGACAATAAATGCGATGAATGAATGCTATCCATTAGATTGGCTCAACCATAAAATAATCAAAATTTATTTATCCGGTTCAGAATTTTCTTTCAAGCCCCAATGTTCAGATCAAGGTGAATTCTGGAGATTGAGCATGGGTTGCGCCCAACGCTAGTTGAAGCGCATCATTGGCCGTTTCCAAATAGAAAAATTGCATGGCCTTGCGGGTTGCCTCGGGCACATCGCGCAGGTCTTTTTCATTGCGCGCCGGCAACAATACGATTCGGATGCCGGCTCGCTGCGCCGCGAGCACTTTTTCCTTGATACCGCCCACTGGCAGCACCAATCCTCGTAAACTGATTTCTCCCGTCATGGCTACTTCATGACGGACTGGCTGGTTGGTGAACAACGAGGCTAATGCAATGAACATCGCTACGCCCGCGCTCGGGCCATCTTTGGGAATAGCGCCTGCCGGGACATGCAAGTGCACATCGATGCCTTCGAACATCGCGCCAGGAATCCGTAAATCGCTGGCATGTGCTTTAACCAATGTGAGTGCCGCCTGAGCGCTTTCTTTCATGACGTCACCCAGTTGTCCGGTCAAGATCAACCGTCCGTTGCCGTTGACCCGGGTTGCTTCGATGAACAGAATGTCGCCGCCGACCGGTGTCCATGCCAAACCAGTGGCAACGCCGGGCAGATCGGTGTGAAGCGCAAGCTCATGTTCGAATTTTTTTGCGCCTAAAATTGTATCTAACTCATTGACATCGATCGAAACCTGCTGTTCCTTTCCTTCCGCAATTCGGAGCGCGGCATGGCGCATCACACGGCCAATTTCTCGCTCGAACTGTCGCACGCCGGCTTCGCGGGTGTAATGGGCTACAATATACTCGAGAGCTGCCACGGTGATCTGGCATTGATCTTCGCGCAAACCATTGCCTTCACTCTGCCGCTGCACTAGGTAACGCAATGCGATTTGAAGCTTTTCTTCCTGAGTGTAGCCAGGCAATTCAATGACTTCCATGCGATCGCGCACGGGAGGCGAGACGTTGTCGATGACGTTGGCGGTGGCGATGAAAATCACGCGGCTCAAGTCGAATGGTACGCCGAGGTAATTATCGCGGAACGTCGCATTCTGCTCAGGATCAAGTATTTCTAGCAGTGCAGCCGATGGATCGCCATGTGCGCTGGCTGACATCTTGTCGATTTCATCCAGCATCATGACGCAATTGCGCGCGCCGGCCTTGCGTATGCTTTGAATGATATTGCCTGGCATTGCGCCAACATAGGTACGGCGATGGCCGCGCATTTCAGCTTCATCGTGAATACCACCGAGCGAGACGCGGACGAACGGGCGCTGCAATGCCCGCGCAATGCTCTGACCCAGCGAAGTTTTGCCGACCCCGGGAGGGCCGACGAAACACAGAATGGGTGCGCGGCCTTGCGGTTTCAGTTTCTGCACCGCCAGAAATTCGATGATGCGCTGCTTGATCCGTTCCAGCCCAAAATGATCGGCTTCTAGAATGTGACGAGCGTTATCCAAATCAATGGGAGGTTCCGCAGGAAGCTGCCAGGGCAGTTCCGTCATCCATTCCAGATACGTGTGCAGCATCGAATATTCACTGGAGGCGCTTGGCATGCGCTGCAAGCGCTGCCATACCTTGCGGGTTAGCGTTACAATGTCGTTGGGCATGCGCGCCCGCGCCATGGCTTCTTCCAATTGCGCGATGTCCTGATCATTGTCATTTTCTTCACCGAGTTCTTTTTGGATGGTCTTCAATTGCTCGCGCAACAGGAATTTGCGCTCACGGTCTTCCATGTGTTCTTTGGTGCGTTCGCCAATTTCCTGTGAGAGCCGCAATACTTCGATGCGGCGCGCAAGAATGTGCAGAACTTTCTGCAACCGCTCTTCGGTATCCGTAGTTTCCAGCAGCATTTGTTTCTCACTGATCTCGGTATCCAGCAGGCTAGCGGTAATGTCGGCCAAATGCGACGGCGCACGCGTCGCTTGCAGAGCGTAGGCAAGTTCTGCCGGAATACCCGGTAATAACGACAGAATCTCGATGGCGCGTTCCCGAAGCTGTAGCGCGAGAGCCTCTGTTTGGGTAGTGATCTGGGCCGATTCCGGTACGCGCTTTATTTTGGCGGCCATGAAAGGATATCCGTCGACCAATGACTCAATCTGGAATCGCTCGATACCCTGGCAGATGACATGGTGTGTTCCATCCTCGGCAGTGGCATGGCGAACGACATTGGCAAGCGTGCCCATGCGGCAAAGCGCATCGATGCCAGGCTCGTCGACAGTGGCATCTTTTTGCAACATGATCCCAAAAGATGTTTTGGTTTGCAGCGCGTGCTCTATCGTCGCTAAGGATCGAACTCGACCAACCGTGATCGGCATCAGGACATGAGGAAACAAAACAACGTTACGCATCGGCACCAATGCGATGACATCGGTCGGTAATTCAATTGCGGTGACAGCAGATTGTTCCATGGCAGGATCGTCCTCTTGGATTTAATGGCTGATCGGTATTTCTCCTGACAATATCTGAGCGCCTTATCCAAAATTCAAGTCGAATTGCGAGGCGGTCAGGGCAACCCGCACTGCTGGCGCAGTTCCGGATTGCCATAACACCATCTGGATCTAAGGCCGATGCCGCATTTCCTTTCTTTGTTCATACCTCACCAGTTTTGCGAGATCCTGCAATTCTGCTGCCAGCAGTTCCAAAACATCATCCAGCGTGAATATGCCCACCAGTTCGCCGGATTCATCCACGACGGGCAAGCGCCGGATGGTTTTGCGGCGCATGTACTCAATGGCTTCGTAGGTGGCGGTATTTTCCTGGATGGTAAATATTTCAGGCGACATGATGTCCCCGACCGTGATCACGGCATTGTCCAGTTCGGGGGCGAGGACTTCGACCACCAGATCGCGATCCGTCACTATACCAATGGGAATTTGCCGATCATTTTGCTTTTCTATCACTATCACAGCGCCTACATGGTATTGCCGCATCAGTTTGGCAGCTTCGAGCGTGGTTCCATCGCGTTGGATGACGATGACTTCGCGATTACAGATTTCTCCGACGGTCATGATGATCTCCTTTATTTTTATAGTAAAACTGATTGGTTGTTCCTCAATGCATTTAACGCGCCCAATAAACGCGCAACAGCATTTCTCCTGGGTTATAGTGATACTCCAGATCGCCCTGGTAGCCGTTGTGGACGGCTTCCCCAATGCCGCGCGCCAAGTGAATGTCCGTGGTCGTGATCAATATGCCGTCGCCGGTTTTTTCGATGGCCATGACCCGCTTCATCGGATGCTCCACTTGTTCTTTTTTCTCCAGGTTATGAATCAGATTCAGGATTTCCTCGTGGTGGGAAGCAGAAAAATCACCCGTCAGGGTCACGAATCCGGCCGGAAAGTGGTCATGGATGCGCTGACAAGCCGGACAATTGTGCTGATGCGCATTGGCAGGGGCTTCCAACCATTGCCACCGCCCTTCGTGAAATACCGCGCTGCAGGTCGGGCAAACTGTCGGTTCTTTCAGCTTGGTTTTAAGTTGGTAGGTGTCATGAATGTTTTCCTGGAAAATACCGTCATGACGCGCAATTTTTTGAAAATTGGGGGGAATATTGTGTTGAGTGCCCATGATTATCTCCTACGCGATAGCGTTTTTGGTTGATAAGAGTGTGCTATGGCTTTGCCTCAATATCTGGCTTTGGTGGAGAATCGTTCACTCAGTTCATTGTGAAACCGCTGTCGCGCGATTGACGCTGTGCCGCACGCAGCTAGCGAATCGATCATCCACTGACCATGACTATAGTGGCATTGTTGGATTGACAATACAATTGAAATGACGACGCAACAGAAAATTTTTTTGAGGGAATTTTCGACTTGAAAAAAGCCAATCTCATCTGTGCGATGGATCTGACCTGCGAGACTTTGCGCGGCGATGCGATGGTTGATTTCTTCTAGCCGATAGCTTGTTGTATATTACAAAACTTTTAAATATAACGTGTGCCATGGCCATCAAAAAATCCGAACTTTATTCTTCCCTATGGTCAAGTTGCGATGAATTGCGCGGCGGCATGGATGCCAGCCAGTACTAGGACTACGTGCTGGTGATGCTGTTCATCAAATATGTCAGTGACAAATACGCCGGTCAGCCGTTTGCCCCGATCAAGATTCCGCCAGGCGCGAGTTTCAGGGATATGGTGGCGCTGAAAGGCAAGCCCACCATCGGCGATGACATCAACAAGAAAATCATCGCGCCGCTCGCCAATGCCAACAAATTATCCAGCATGCCGGATTTCAACGATCCGGAAAAACTTGGCAGCGGCAAGGATATGGTCGATAGGCTCAGCAACCTCATCGCCATTTTTGAAAACAAGGCGCTGGATTTCAGCAAGAACCGCGCGGAAGGCGATGACATCCTCGGCGATGCCTACGAATACCTGATGCGGCATTTCGCCACCGAGAGCGGCAAGAGCAAGGGGCAGTTCTACACTCCGGCGGAAGTCAGTCGCATTATGGCGCGCATCATCGGCATCGATCAGGCCGACACCACGGCGTCGACCACCGTTTACGATCCGACCTGCGGCTCCGGTTCGCTGCTGCTGAAAGTGAGCGATGCCGCCAAAACGCCGGTGACACTGTACGGTCAGGAAAAAGACGCCGCCACCAGCGGCCTGGCGCGCATGAACATGATCCTGCACAACAACCCCGGCGCCGAGATCAAGCAAGGCAATACCCTGGCCAACCCGCTGTTTCTCTACGAACAGGGCGGGCTGAAGACGTTCGATTACGTCGTCGCCAATCCGCCGTTCAGCGACAAACGCTGGGGCAACGGCGTCGATACCGCTCACGATCCGTTTCAGCGCTTCGATGGATTGGGCGTGCCGCCGGATAAAAACGGCGATTACGCCTACCTGCTGCATATCATCCGTTCGCTGAAAAGCCGTGGCAAAGGCGCGTGCATTCTGCCGCACGGCGTGCTGTTCCGCGGCAATGTCGAAGCCGCCATCCGCGCAGCCATTATCCGCAAGGGATTGATCAAGGGCATCATCGGCCTGCCCGCCAACCTGTTTTACGGCACCGGCATCCCGGCGTGCATCATCGTCATCGACAAGGAAAACGCACAAAACCGCAAAGGCATTTTCATGATCGACGCCGGCAAGGGCTTCATGAAAGACGGCAACAAAAACCGCCTGCGGGAAATGGACATCCACAAAATCGTCGACGTGTTCAATAAACAGATCGAAATCCCAGGCTACAGCAAAATCGTATCGTTCAGCGAGATCGAAAAAAACGAATTCAACCTCAACATCCCGCGCTATATCGACAGTTCCGAAGCTGAAGACCTGCAAGACATCGAAGCGCATCTGCTGGGCGATATACCCCAAGCCGACATCGACGCGCTGCACGACTACTGGGCGGTGTACCCTACCCTGAAATCGGCGTTATTCGCCAAGGCCAAACGCAGCCCGAATTATCTGAGCCTCAAAGTCAGCAAGGACGACATCAAGCCAACCATTTTCGCGCACCCCGAATTTGCCGCCTACATGGCCGGAATGAATCAAGTATTCAGTCAATGGGAAAAGAACACCACCGCCATGTTGAAAGCGCTGCAACCCGGTTTTCATCCGAAGCACATCATCCATGCCATCAGCGAAGCATTGCTCGCCACCTACGAAAGCCGCGCCCTGATCGACCGGTACGATGTCTACCAGCACCTGATGAACTTCTGGTTCGACGTGATGCAGGACGATTGCTACCTGATCGCCGCCGACGGTTGGCAAGCCACCACGTACCGCATCGTGGAAGAAAAGAAAAATAAGGATGGCCAAGTCACCAAAACTGTCGATAAAGGCTGGACCTGCGACCTGGTTCCAAAAGCGCTCGTGATTCACCGCTACTTTGCCGCACAGCAACAAGCCATCGATGCGCTCAACACCGGACTGGAAACGCTGCAAAGCCGGTTGGCGGAAATGGAAGAAGAACACGGCGGCAATACTGACGATGGAGGCGCATTTGCCGAACTCGACAAGATTAACAAAGCCAACATCAACGCGCGCCTGAAAGAAATCAAGAACGATCCGCAATCCATTGACGAAGAAAAGATTCTCAGGCAATACCTGGAATTGCTGGAACAGGAAGCGGCCACCAAAAAAACCATTCAGTCCGCCGAAGCGGAACTGGATGCCGAACTGCATGAGTTTTACCCCACACTCACCGCAGACCAGATCAAGCAACTGGTGGTCGACGACAAATGGATCGCCGCCATCGACCGTGATATTCACACCGAGATGGATCGCATCAGTCAGCGGTTAACGCAACGCATCAAGGAACTCGCCGAGCGCTATGAAACGCCGTTGCCGCAGCAAACCCAGCAGGTGGAGGAGCTGGAACAGGCCGTGAATGCGCATCTGCACAAGATGGGGTTTGCATGGAATTGAAACCGGGTTACAAGCAGACCGAGGTGGGAGTGATTCCAGAGGATTGGGATATTAAAAACATTGGAAATATATCAGAAGTAAAGACTGGGCCGTTTGGAACTGCTCTTCATGAAAAAGATTATGTAGATAATGGTACACCCATAATCACCGTTGAGCACCTGGGTGAATACGGTGTTGATCATTCAAATTTGCCAATGGTATCGGATGAAGATAAAAAAAGACTTAAATCGTATACCTTAAAAGTAGGAGACATAGCATTTAGTCGTGTTGGGTCTATTGATCGAAATGCTTTAATTCGGAAAAAAGAAGACGGCTGGTTGTTTTCTGGTCGTTTACTCAGAGTAAGAGTAAATAATGAGAAATACGATTCAGGATATTTAAGTTATTACTTTCATTCTGAGTCATTTAAACAAAGAATTCGGGGTGTTGCGGTTGGTCAAACAATGCCTTCACTAAATACGGCTATCTTGAAAGGTGTTAAAGTTGTCTTGCCTGAGATGGTAGAACAAACCACCATCGCCAACGCCCTCAGCGATGCCGATGCCCTGATTCAATCCCTCACCCGCCTCATCGCCAAAAAACGCCAGATCAAACAAGGCGCCATGCAAACCCTGCTCAATCCTTATGAAAATGGGCTGCTGAAAGAGGGATGGGTTGTTAAGACTATTGAAGATATGTGTATCTCGGAAGGATTGGTCAGAGGCCCATTTGGTGGAGCTTTAAAAAAGGAATGCTTTATTGCCAGTGGCTATAAGGTCTATGAGCAGCGCAATGCAATCTATAGAGATATTGGTATTGGTTCCTATTTTATTGATCAAAAAAAATATCAAGAACTTAAAAGATTTTCAGTTAAACCAGGAGATTTTGTTATAAGTTGTTCGGGGACAATTGGGAGAATCTATCAAATACCGGTAGGTGCGCCACCAGGAGTAATCAATCAAGCATTATTAAAGTTAACAATCGATAACGAGAAATTTTCAGAAGAGTATTTCTATCACTACTTTAGTTGGAGTCTGTTTCAAGAAAGAATCATTGACAGTACTCAAGGTGGCGCTATGAAAAACTTAGTCGGGATGCCAATATTTAAGGTAACTGAAATGCCAATCCCGGAAAAACTACATGAACAAACCCGCATCGCCACCATCCTCTCCGGCATGGACGCCGAAATCGCCGCACTCGAAGCCAAACTCGCCAAATACCGGCACATCAAGCAAGGCATGATGCAAAATCTGTTGACGGGCCGTATCCGGCTGGTGAAGCCGGAAAGCAACACCGGAGCGGTTGCGTGACTACCAACCCGTTCAGCAACGATTCGGTCAGCAAACCCGAACGCGCAACGCAGAACCGTATCGTGAAACTGTTTTGCGAGCAGTTGGGCTATACCTATCTCGGCAATCTGGAAGACAAGCCAGACAACAGCAATATCGAAGTGCCGCAACTAACACGCTACTTGACCGCCAAAGGTTACGATCAAAGCCAGATCAACAAGGCGCTGGATAAATTGCACAGCGCGGCCAATAATCACGCCCACAATCTGTATCACAACAACAAGGATGTCTATCAACTGCTGCGCTACGGCGTGCCGGTCAAGACGGAAGCCGGACTGCTGACCGATACGGTGCATTTGATCGATTGGCGGCATCCTGAGCAGAACGACTTTTACATTGCCGAAGAAGTCACGGTATTTGGCGAAAAGGAGAAACGCCCGGATATCGTGCTGTACGTCAACGGTATCGCCATCGGCGTGCTGGAACTAAAAAACAGCCGCGTTTCCATCGGCGATGGCATCCGCCAAAGCCTGGTGAACCAACAAGCGGAATTCATCGGCGCTTTTTTCAGCACCATCCAGTTCGTGTTTGCCGGTAACGATTCCGAAGGGTTGCAATACGGCACTATCGGCACACCGGAGAAGTTTTTCCTGAAGTGGAAAGAAGAAGAAGCGGACAACAGCGGCTACAAGCTGGATAAATACCTCGCCAAAATCTGCACCAAGCAACGCCTGATCGAATTACTGTACGACTTTGTGCTGTTCGACGGCGGCGTCAAGAAATTGCCGCGCGCGCACCAGTATTTCGGCGTCAAAGCCGCGCAGGCGCATGTGCGCCGCAAGGAAGGCGGCATCATCTGGCACACCCAGGGCAGCGGCAAAAGCATCGTCATGGTGCTGCTGGCCAAGTGGATACTGGAAAACAATCCGCATGCCCGCATCGCCATCGTCACCGACCGCGATGAACTGGATAAGCAGATCGAGAGCGTTTTCAAGGATGCCGGGGAAGCGATTTACCGCACCCACAGCGGGCGCGACCTGATGGCGCAACTGGGGCAGGCCAAGCCGCGTTTGTTGTGTTCTTTGGTGCACAAGTTCGGCAAACGCGATGTCGATGACTTTGATGCTTTCATCGAGCAACTGCAAAGCCAGTCGAGCTATGCGGTCGGGGAATTGTTTATTTTCGTCGATGAATGCCACCGCACGCAAAGCGGCAAATTGCACAAAACCATGAAAGCGTTGCTGCCCGGCGCTGTGTTCATCGGCTTTACCGGCACGCCGTTGTTGAAGAAAGACAAAACCACCAGCCTGGAAGTGTTCGGCAAATATATCCATACCTACAAATTCAACGAAGCGGTGGAGGACGGCGTGGTGCTCGATCTGGTGTACGAGGCGCGCGACATCGATCAGCGCCTGGGCTCTCAGCAAAGAGTCGATGAATGGTTTGCCGCCAGAACTAAAACATTGAACGATTTCCAGAAAGCCGAGCTGAAAAAGAAATGGGGCACGATGCAAAACGTGCTCAGTTCCAAATCGCGCATGGATAAGGTGGTGACCGATATCGTCGGAGACTTCAGCGTCAAGCCGCGCTTAAGCACGCAAATGGGTAACGCCATTCTGGTGGCATCGAGCATTTTCGAGGCTTGCCGCTATTACGAGCTGTTTCAGGCAACCGAGTTGAAAGGCAAATGCGCGGTGATCACTTCGTACAATCCGCAATCCCGGGACATCACCACCGAAGAAACCGGCGCGAACACCGAGACGGACAAACAAGTGATCTATAACACTTATGACGCCTTGCTGAAGGATGTCAGCGCCGAACCGGGCAAATCCAAGACCGAGACTTACGAAGATAAGGCAAAAAAGCTTTTTGTCGACGAACCGGCGAATATGAAGCTGTTGATCGTGGTCGATAAATTGCTGACCGGTTTCGATGCACCCAGTTGCACGTATTTGTATATCGATAAATCGATGCAGGATCATGGCCTGTTTCAAGCCATCTGCCGGGTGAACCGGCTCGATAGCGAAGATAAGAAATTCGGCTTCATCGTGGATTACAAGGATTTGTTCAAAAAGCTGGTCAATGAAAAAGGCACCGGCGCGATTCAGGTGTATACCGGGGAACTGGATTACGATCAGTTTGAAGCGAAGGATTGCGATATTCTGATCCAAGACCGGCTGAGCAAAGGCCGCGAGTGGCTGGACAATGCGCTGGAAGAACTGGAGCTGCTGTGCGAGAAAGTGGAGTCGCCCAAAGGCGATCTGGAACATATCCATTACTTTTGCGGCAATACCGAAATTCCCGAAGATTTGAAAGCACGCGAAGTGCAACGGACGGCGTTATACAAAGCCACCGCCAACCTGCTCCGCGCCTACGCCAATATCGGCGACGACATGGACGCCGCCGGTTACACCACCGATGCGATTGAACATATCCGGAACCGCGTGGATCACTTCCTTAAACTGCGTGATGTCATCAAAAATGCTTCCAATGAGAAAATTGACCTGAAAGCGTATGAAGCGGACATGCGCCATCTGATCGACCGTTATATCCAGGCGGAAGAATCGATGGTGATCTCTCCTTTCGCCGATATGCCGATTCTGGAGATTATCCAAAAAAGCGGCATCGCCGAGGCCATCGATACCTTACCGGCTGGCATCAAGGCCAACAAGGAAGCGGTGGCCGAAACCATCGAAAACAATGTGCGCAGCCATATCATCAAAAACCACCTGCTCGATCCGGCGTATTTTGAAAAAATGTCGAAGCTGCTAGATGAGATCATCAAGCAGCGCAAACAAAACGCCCTCAATTATCAGGAATATCTGCAAAAGATCGCCGATCTGGCCAACAAGGTGGTGGCAGCACAACCGGACGATACGCCTAAGTCGCTGGATACCCAGGCCAAGCGTGCGCTGTATAACAACTTAGGCAAAAACGAGGCGCTGGTGATGCAAGTGAATGATGTGGTGATGGACAGCAAGCAAGACGGCTGGCGCGGCAATCAGGCAAAAGAAAATCAAATCAAGCAGGCGATTTTTGAAGTCGTCAACGATGTGGAAGAAGTCGAACGCATTTTTGCCATCGTCAAACAGCAAAAAAGTGACTACTGACATTGCCACCATGAAACTGAACGATCTTGATGTCGAAGTTATCCATAAAAACATCAAGAATGTGCATTTGAGCGTCTACCCGCCGGATGGCAAGGTCAAAGTATCGGCACCGGTCAGCATGACGCCGGATACCGTCCGGGTATTTGTGATATCCAAGCTGGGATGGATCAAGAAACAGCAAACGAAGCTACAGTCACAACAACGCGAGGCACCACGGGAATATATCGACCGCGAATCCCATTTTGTCTGGGGAAAGCGCTATCTGCTCAAGCTTGATGAAAAAGACGCGCCACCGTCCGTTGAATTAAAACACAGCAAAATGATTCTGTCGGTACGCCCTGGAACAAACCGGGAAAGAAAGCAAGCTATTCTTGCAGCCTGGTATCGCAACAATCTCAAGCAAGCAATCCCGGCATTGATTGAAAAGTGGCAGCCGCGCATGGATGTAACTGTGCAAAGGTTTTACGTGCAAAGAATGAAAACCAAATGGGGCAGTTGCAGCATTCATTCCGGCAACATCCGCATCAATACGGAATTAGCGAAAAAACCTTCGGCTTGTTTGGAATATATCGTAGTGCACGAAATGACCCACCTGCTGGAACCGACGCATAACAGCCGCTTTATCGCATTGATGGATCAATTCATGCCGAAATGGCGGTTTTGCCGGGATGAGTTAAACCGGTTGCCGGTCAGACACGAAGATTGGGGCTATTGATCTTGCTTCAATAACATTGCGCGATTTTGATTTGAGCGCATGCCAATCATGCTCACAGGGCATTGGGGTGATTTCAGCGCTCACTTGCTTGCAATTTCCCGTGGTCTTGTCACGAGGAGCATTATATTTTGAATTTACGACAGTACTTATCAATCAAGTATCAGCAGATTTAAGCAGCAATGAAAATTTCCAGTTTTTTCTGGTATTTTTACGCTGGAATGTTGGATGTATCGGTAATGAAAAAACTTTGTTTTTAAGGATTACGCACAAATTACGCATCAGAAAAAATAAGATTGCGTTTTTTTGTAGCGTATTGTTTCTATTGGCGTCCCCAACGAGATTCGAACTCGTGTTACCGCCGTGAAAGGGCGATGTCCTAGGCCTCTAGACGATGGGGACAAAATTGATTTATAGCAACCTACCAGAATTAACTGGTGGAGATAAGCGGGATCGAACCGCTGACCTCTTGCATGCCATGCAAGCGCTCTCCC
>CASDLT010000021.1 GCA_949281375.1 uncultured Nitrosomonas sp. | reverse complement strand
CTGGATACCAGTGTTGATGGCGGAGCAGGCAATGACACCTGGCTTGGTATCGGCGGCAACGATGTCTTCTACGTCACCAGCGGGCTGAGCAACCTCATCTCCGTCGAAAATATCAATGGCGGCGCAAACACCGACCAAATCATCGCCACGGCTGGCGACGATGTCCTCGATTTCTCCATTGGGCCTACGCTAACCAGCATCGAAGAAATCATTGGCGGTGCAGGCAACGACACCATCACCGTTGCCAATTCCGCGGCAACGAACTACCGCGGCAGCGCGGGTGCGGATACATTCGTAGTCACCACATCTTCTGCGGAATCGACGATTCTGGACTTTGATAACCCCGGCGATGATCGTCTCAATCTGACCGATTTCGGATTAACATCCGCCCAGCTTCAGGCGTTGACTTCCCAAGTAGGCGGCAATATCCGCATCGACCTTACCTCAGCCAATGGCACTAATGGGCCCGGGACAGGTGACGTCATTTTGGTGGGAACCTCAATGGCCAGCTTGGATTTCAGCGGCACAACCGACTTTATCCTATAATTCTGCGCGTAAAGCCGTTTCCTCGGTTAATGCGCAGCAGACAAGGCGGAGCTTCGGCTCCGTCTGTTTCAATGAATTAAAAGATTGAACGCCGCTCTATTCTCCTTCCCCTATTCGCGCTTTACTGCGTCATGTATTCAATCTGCTGTGAATCTTTTTTACAGCACATTGCAACTCAAATAAGACATTTCGGCATATTTTCAATACGTATAAGAATCATGACCCATGGTCATGATTCTTTTTACTCATCAGATGTGGATAAATCACCAGGTCAAAACCTTTGCACGGCAATGCGTCCGGATACCGGTGTCGGCCAGGCACGTTGGTTCAATGGAAAAACGCGCTGCGTTACTGCGGGCTGTCAAAAGCCGTAAGCCTGGCACCTGCTATTGGCTATGGCATACAACTTGGAAAGACTGCCTAAACTCGTTGTCGACTACCGAATGGTTACGCAAACATTGGGATATAGCGCTCTCTGGACCAGAAATCGCAGGTTGGGTGTAATATTCTCTGGCTCATTTGCGGAAAATGGCTAAAAAATAATCGTTCTTTTAGAATTTAAGCCAAAATTACCCCGAGATGAGAAAATCGCGGCATTTGCAAAGTTCTCTGTCTATTCAATCAAAACAATGGCTACTAATGCTATGGATTAAGTGCTCAACGACTCATAATCCCCAAAGAATCATGTGAAGCTGCCGTTAAATAAAGGTGAGCGAGTAAGGAGCTTTATGAGGAGTTTTATAAATGAGAATTCATCAAATGCAAATCGATAAAATATTGATGGAAATTTTTGAACGCGAAAAAATGCTATTGCTTGGCAACCTTTCGGATGGGGAAAAAGAAATGATGGAACTTATTCTTTATGACTTGAATATAGAATTAAAAAAAATGGGCTTTGAAATTCAAAAACACTAGACCATTTAGCGCCATCACGAGATAAGATTTAATGGCAACCTTACTGGGGTCTGTTAACGCTATTTGATATAGTAGACTCAAGCGACACAAGATAGGCGCTTATATACCGCTGCATGACTCGCCTTGGTAAAAACAAATTCACTGCGTTCAATTATCACAGTCAGACTGATCGATATGAATGTCCAGAAGGGTATTTTCTGCCCCCCAATGGAATAAATCATTAAGCTTTGCCATTCCCCAAAGACAATAATGGTAGAGACAAAGAGATTCGGCAACACAATGCCGCCGAAAAATTAAATTGCCGTAGTTGGTTGCTAAAATTAAACAGCAATTCCAAAAAATCTGAAAACCGCCAATTTTTCAATTGATTCCTAAATTGTAGTAGTTCATACGGCCTGTTGAAAAACCCCTAATACTAGGTTGAGTTAATAATGAAATAAAAGCTTTACTATCGACCATCGGTAAAGATCAATGCAAGGCAAGCAAACGCATCAACAGGAATTATTCTCGACGATAGATCTGGAAAGCTTTATTCCTAAGGATCATTTATTACGGACGGTGGATAAGCTATTGGATTTAGACTTTTTGTATGACCTGACAGAAGAACTCTACTGTCTGGACAATGGACGAGCTTCTATCGATCCGGTATTGTTTTTTCGGATGCAATTGATCAGTTATCTGTTTGGGATTGAGTCTGACCGTCAGCTTTGCCGTGATATTCACTTAAATTTGGCATATCGCTGGTTTTGTCGGCTCCCCCTTGACTTGCCTGTACCGCATCACTCCTCATTAACCCGCATACGGGACAGGATGTGAGAATCCAGATACCGACAAATATTTAAATTGATACTGCTGCAATGGCAAAAGCAAGGTCGATTTACCGGCAAACAAATTGTTGCTGATGCGACGCTCGTGAAAGCCAACGCCTCCATGAATTCCTTGGTGAAGCGCGAGGATACCGACCCTGACGCCAGAGTTTTAAAGCAATATGAGAAGCAATATCATGATTTTCAGCATGGAAAACGCAAACGCCGGGTAGCCAATCAGACCCATGTCAGTGCCTCAGACCCGGATGCCACAATGGTATATCGTAAAGGTACTGAGGGCGGTCTTAAATATAAGGTTCACTATAGCGCTGATGTAAAGACGCGAATTATTACTGATTGCTATACCACAACGGGCGCTACCCATGAAGGTCCTATACTTCCAGCCAGAATCGACTATTTATGTAATGAGATGGGTTTTGACGTTCAAGAAGTGATTGCTGATCGTGGATATGGCCGGGGACCCACTTATAGTTCATTCAGGCAACGCAAGATACGCACTTATATACCCCTGCACGATGCTCGCCTTGGTAACGGCAAACTCACGCCCACTACGTTCAAGTATCACGGTCAAACTGATCGATACCAATGTCCAGAAGGATATTTTCTCTATCCGTATGAGAAATTGGATAACGGGCTGATCAAACGATACCGAATCATGGGCGGACACTGCCGCATGTGTCCCAGGCGAACTGATTGCTTACCGGAATCGGCCAAAAGCAGAGCTCGATTTGTCTATCGGAGTCCGCATCAGCAGGAAATCGATAAGGTTCGTGCACAGCAGGAAACCAAGGCCTTTATCTCCAAGATGATACTGCGAAGGTGGACGATAGAAGGGTTATTCGCTGAAGCCAAACAATTCCATGGACTAAGGCGAGCCCGTTACCGGAGACTACAGAAAGTATCGATTCAAGCTCTGATGACTGCAATGGCCCAGAATATTAAGCGAATCATTAAACAAGGCTCTAGACTAACAGATTACCTCTGCTAGTCTAGGGCCTAATAAATTATAGACTTGAAGCCTGTAAATAGGTCGGGATGAGATAAATGATTCATAAAGTCATTTTTTCTCATCCATCCCAACTCATTATCAATATGCTTTTCTCCTTTACATTAGTATTGAAGCTTCAATATAACGACAAGTACAACCAACGATGACTATCATCGTCATTAACATCATTTTCAGAACAATTACTTTGTTGAGA
>CASDLT010000020.1 GCA_949281375.1 uncultured Nitrosomonas sp. | reverse complement strand
AGCAGCATACAGTAGTCGATAGCAGCGGATTGGTCATGGCGGTAACCACCACTGCTGCAAACTGCCATGACAGTAGGCCGCTATTGGACCTGCTGGATAAAGCCGGTATCCAGCCAGGTGTTCGTGTTCACGCTGACAAGGTGTATTGCAGCCAAAAACATCGCGATGCTTTGAAGTCGCGCGGTATTAAAAACGGCATTCAGGATAAGGCTGCAAAGAATGGCCCATTGACGCGACGGCACCTGCAACGCAACAATCTCATCGCGAAAGCCCGTTATGTCGTAGAGCGCACCTTCGGCAGCCAGGTACGCTGGTTCAATGCCAAAATTCTGCGTTACCGCGGCCTGGCTTGGCGCATGCTGTTGGCGATGGCGTATAACTTGAAAAGACTCCCCAGACTCTTTGCGGATCGTCGAATAATTACGCAAACATAAGGATATTGCATCCTCTCAACCGGAAATAGCCGGTTTTGAGGGATATTTCTTGTTCGTGTGGAGAAAATTGACCAAAAAATCCCCGGTAACTTACAAATAAATCGGGGAATTACGCTCCAAAAAAATTTACGCTATTTTGCAAAAGTCTCAGCTTGATTACATTCAGCCAGGAAAGCCAAAACAGAATGCTTATGTAGAACGTTATAACAGAACTGTTCGGCATGAATGGATGGAGATGAAGACTTTGCAACCATTGAAGAGGCACAGCTTACTGCGACACAATGGTTATGGATTTACAATAATGAACGTCCGAGCATGGCGCTTGGAGGTATAACGCCAGCCATGAAGTTGGCAGAAGCTTTTAAACTAAAACCCTCTACTGCAAACTCCTGTTAAAAATGGGAGGATTACCTTACCATCGCGAGAATTACTAAATAATAATCAGTCTCTTAATATTTAATCCAGAATTATACTAAGATGAGAAAATTATGGCATTTTGCAAAGGTCTCCAACCACATGAGGCACTTCTATATATAACAATAACTCTCACTACATTGGCATTATAGCAAAGCACAGGTTATCGCTTTAATCAACCTGTGCTTTATTGAAGCAAGCTATTATTTAATTTTCTAGACAAGATGAATAAGTAGTGGGGCAAGCAAATCTTAATCCGCCAGTATTACTAATTCTCTGACTATTATAATTAAGCAACTCTAATACTTTAGTATAGAATCCTGGGGTTCTTGTCCAGAAAAGATAATTCACATCAAGATTGTCTTTAGCAAAAGCAAACAATTCCCCTACTGTTGGTTGATATCCGGTATTATCATGTCGAGTATTTAAATAATTAGCATTTTCTACTTGAACCACCAAAGGTATTGTTCCAGAAAGCTTAGGATAATAAGTATAAACTCCTGGAGGAGAGTATTTTGTCCCTGGAAAACTCAAACCTGGATCATCAAGAAACACATCAGGGTTTCCTAATGCAATTCCTTTTTGTTTAAAAATATCAATAAATGAACCCAGTATCTTTCGAGGATAGTTCAAGTACTGAAACGTCAAACTATTTGGAAAACTAGTTTTCAACTCTTTATTTAGTGTCAGAAGATTAGCGTAAAAACTATCCACTTGTGCAGAAGTAAGCGGTGTAGCTGGTTTCCCAGTAGCACTTTCCGAGAAACCTATCCCTTCAAAATAAGGATGTGAATTAAATTGCTTTCCCAATTCTCTGACTAATCTAGTCAACCGCCAGCGTACATTGGCGTTCCACAATTTGGTGCCATACCCGCTTCTACTATCGCTAGCATCATAAGGATAAATTGCCCCCTCATAAATAGCCGATTTTGCATAACTTGGTACAAGGGTATTTTCTACATCCGGAGTATTGGATTTCGTTTCGATAAGAACGATGAGTCTTTTTTTTAAGCTTGAGAGTTCAGAAAGTCGATCAGCAACAGCGGAAAAATCATAAACATTGGGAGTAGATGTTTCAAGTTCACCCCAGCGAAATCTAATCACCACACCTTTCAAAGCGGGTGTTTGTTGAAGTTCATTGTATACATTGTTTAGATACCACGAATCCCCTTTATTACCTTGACCTACCAATTCATAGTAGTGGCCAGGGTGCCATTTAACACCAGGTCCTGTTACTTGTGCTATTGATTGCTGTATTGACAGAATTCCGATTCCAATTGTAAACAAAAATATATTTAAGATTATGATTTTTTGTCTACTATTATTATATTTTTCAGTATATTTATGAAATATATTAGGCTGTGTAATATCACTTTTAGTATTTAATACTCTATCTCTTTTATAATTCTGTGAAGTGTGTGACAGTAATACTGTGCTATTTACAGCTAAATTTTTAGTACTCATTTTTAATTCCTCCTTATAAGTGTAAAGGACGGAACTGCATAGATACGCATTAAAGAAATTTGCGAATGCTCTTGAAGTGCAAACCTTGTAAAACCAGTTGCGTCATCTGGCAGTCCTGCCATCATAGGGTTTTTATCCCATTAGACCAGTGACTTTGCGTCCTCTGCTTTCACAGAGTTTGCCTTATTGAAACTGCACTATAAGCGGAGCATGAAATATGCCAATACAAAAAATTATAACCATAAGCTTAATTACTTATTGAATTTGCTAGATAATAAATTCAGGTTATCAACTAAGCACTCAGAATTTAAGTGGATGTTGCTTGCTTTGATAAGCCATATTTCCATTTTGCTAGCAAAGCCAGGAATTGGCATAAAAATGAGGAGATTATTCGAATGTCAATATGAGTAACGATGCACAATATGACGTTTATTGTCATTATGCAGCAATATAGGAAGTTTTACCTGCTGAATAAACCGCTAACGATCTGTTCAAATTCGTACATAAGACAATTAAAAAGTAATTCTCTTAACAGTCACTTGATTTCAAGATTCCAAGGTAATTGATGAGGACCAATTAATTTACGTAATTCATCAATACTCGGCTCGTAATAATGCGCTAAACGAATATAGCTTTCAGGGGGAATGTTATCGTAACCTTCTCTTTCTTGATTAATCGTTTTGTAAAGATTCACAATGTGTTGTTTTAACTTGGGTCGTTGTCGCAAAACTTTTTCAGACCTCGCATTAATAAACATAGCAAGTTTATGCAACCACTTTATTTTGCTTTCATAGGTTACATTAATTTTCTTGAAATCATAATTTTTATACGGATCAGGCGATATTTCTAGAAATTGACATAATTCATACATAAACCCTGCTACATCTTGATTCAAATTTTCAAAGAACATCACCTTGATTTGGTGTTCAGGAAATTGTTGATAGAAATATTTGAGAAAATGAGCGTAACGACCGAAACTGATAACCTTCAAATACCATTCTCCAATCCCTAATTCGGCAGGCGTTTTTTGACCGCAGTCATAGGCAATACATTTGCTGACATAATCTTCAAAACTTAAATTCTTATCAAGATTGAGCTTCCCAATGTGAAAATTAAATGAAGAATATAGTCGGTCTATAGGATTTCTTAAAATGAATAACAGCTTAGTATGAGGAATTAATTCATGAATACGAATTGCCACCTGTTCTGCGCTACCCAGATAGCCGGGCGAAGCTTCCATAACAATCCGAGAAATGGGAGTACATCGCTCAAAAAAAGTGGCATATTTATCAATATCTTTTTGATGATTACCTGTATATGAGTTTCGAAAAAAATCTGTTTCTTTAACAACGGAACCGCATACTGATGGATGAGCGCTCAAATAAGTGAACACTGAGGTTGTGCCTGCCTTTTCCGTGCCTGCAATAATGAAATTGGCTAAATTAGGAGGGGATAATTCTTTCATTTATATGATTAAACTTGTTTGACTCAAACCAAGATAAATTTAACGATTTATCTATATGAAAATATCTAAACATCTTTGCTCAGATAAGCTTTTTATAGCGGTTTTTTTTGCAGAGCTTCTTTTCCCATTAAACGTCTCCCCAATGCTCGGAAGATAAATTTTGGATTCCCTAAAACGTAACGCCTAAATAATCTCTTCGGTTCTAGCATTAAGCGATATAACCATTCCAACCCCCATTGACGCATCCATAATGGCGCACGGGGTACTGCACCGGAGTAAAAATCAAACAGAGCCCCTACTCCCAGCAAAATGGGAACCTTTAAACCGTCCGCATGACGGTCAACCCAAAGCTCTTGCATCGGCACTCCCATAGCAACAAAAAGAATTTGCGCTCCACTATCATTAATGGCAGCAATAATATCTGCTTCCCTATCTGGCTTAAAATAACCATCATGAATCCAAACAATATTTAATCCTGAATACTGAGATTTCATATTCTCAGCACAACGTAGAGCAATTCCCGGGCGGGCACCCAACAAAGCTATCTTGACACCGGCCATTGCAGCATCACGACAGATTACCGGGAATAAATCTGTTCCATTAACATTATCAATTATAGTCAGACCCGCCCATCGAGCTGCCAATCGCATACCAATGCCATCAGCGAATAATAAGTCAGCGTCATGTAACACCGAAAGATAATTTGCATTCATAGCAGCGACATTAACACAATGAGCATTAACGAAATAGATTTTGCGTCGCGCACTTGAATTAGCTTCACGAACAATTCTGATACTGGCATCTGATAATTTTACATTCTGGATTTTTAATCCAAACAGAGTGATCTCGTCCATGATTGTTCACTTATGGTAATTCGTATTACGATCTATATTTGGGGTTTACGGTTGTTGATATCTTATTAGTTGGCAAGAACAGCATCGTAAATTTTTGCAACACCTTTTGCCATGCTTGAATCTGAAAATTTTTCCACCTGTGAATGATAGGCATTAGTCCGCAAAATACGCCAATCATATTTATTATTCATCAGATCAAGAAGTGCAGAAGCCAGTGAATCAGCATCCCCAGGCTTAACCACAATACCAGTTAGGCCATGCTCCAGGACTTCGGGTATGCCTTCCACATCAGACGCTACTACGGGCACCCCCGCCGCCATGGCTTCCAAAATAACCATAGGCATACCTTCACCAAAAAGGCTAGGCAACACAAGAATATCCATTTTACGCAGCTCCAAATCAACATCTTGCACAAAACCAACCCAATCAATCATATCGGCAACGCCTAGCCGAACAGCCAACGTCTTAATCACATTCTCGTACGTTGGAGTTTCAAATGGACCTACTGCACGCAAATGCACAGCATGATTATTCTGACGAAGAACTGCCAAAGCCTGAATTAGAATTTCTATACCTTTACGTGGACGAAATAAGGCGACGCTACCAATTATCCATTCAGATTGAGGCACAGATCGATCTGATAAAGTACCTGGCGTTACCACACCATTAGACACCATCGTTATTTTTTCCGGCAACCACCCCTGCTGCTTCAAATAATTCTCTAAGCTTTTCGATACGGGAATTAATTGTGAAACCCCCATTAAACTTACTCGCTCAACAAAAGCATTTACACGATTACGGAAAAAATTCTCCGTGTCGCGTGTAGTGGGGCTATGCACATGATGAACAAAAGGTACTCCCGACAACCAAGCTGCTATACGTCCTATCAAAGCAGCTCTCGGAGTATGAGTATGTATTAATGTATAACCTTCCTTCCTTACAATGCGCGCAATCTCTTTTGCTGGGATCAGATCAAATTTTGACTTCATCGGTATGGCAAATAATGGCACCGTAGATTTCCGGCACTTAGAAAACTGAAGTAACTTCAAACATGCAAAGCCCACCTCATAGCCATAATCTGGCAAACAAAGCGCTAATACATCTTGGACCCTTTCGGCCCCCGCAAAAAATTCTCCATTAATAATATGCAGGACCTTTTTTCTTTCTTTACTTACAGTCATGTTAAGCACTTTGAGGTAAAAAATTATAGAAGAAAATTATTCCTAAAATCTCTCATCTAAACACATGAAAGCACTAGTCATTAATACTACTTGATTGATAATGATATTAAGAAATTCGTGAGTCTCTTCTTTATTGATCATTGAACGAATCTTGCAAAATTCCTAATTCTAAAATTCAAATATTTTCAATCTTCAAAGTTGACTATCTCTAGGAATTCGTTTTCCGGCTATCATTACTACTCTGGCAGGAACACCAACTACGGTGGCATCATCAGGCACGTCATGAACCACGACAGCGTTCGCTCCTACCTTTACTCTATTGCCAATTCGGACACTTCCGATTACCTTCGCTCCAGCACCAAATTCAACATCATCACCAATCACAGCATGTCCAGAACCGATCGTCACATGCTGCCTGATTTTTACTCGACTACCGATTTTTGCGCCGGGAGCAATAACGATTCCCATACAGTGAGAAAAGTTTATATTCGCGCCTATTTGTACTCTATAGGGAATAAATGCTCCATATACGATCCGTATGATGAGCATGATAATGCGTGGCAGGAATGGAATATGCCACAGATAAAGCCGGTGCATCAGATAATAAAGTGATTCCATCAATTATTCCTCCTGGCTTTCCGTACAAAATTCATCTGTCATATCTTTGCTCAATGTCTATCAATTACCTCATCTGGTTGGACTTCTCATTCCAAGCAAAAAGAGTAAGAAAACGCAAAGGCATACGTATTCCACGGTTCAACAATGCAACATCTGATGAGTTCAAGGGTTTAACAATGAATAAACCCAACCCATAGGCAAGAATCACAACTGTTAACGTCAACCAAACCCCAAATTCATCTTTAATGAATAACCCAATTCCAGCTAGGAATGTTGCCAAGCCTATACCACGTAAAATACCAAACCAGTCCAGCTTGATAAAGTTAACCTGACGCTTTAACCACACCATAATTATGCTGTTCATGATCCAGGCATTTAATACAATTCCACTAATCACCCCCAGCAATCCCCAATTTACACCGAAAAAAACGACTACTGGAGTTAACAGCAACAGCAAACTAAAGAACCTTAATTGCCGAGTATATGAAAGCATTTCCATTACCATACTAATCAGCTGTCCCTGACTGGTAGTTCCTAAACCAAACAACATGATTAGCATGAACAGACCGGCATCGGTGAAACGCCCGCCACTCACTAGCGCTATGATTTCGTCACCTCCAATGCTGATCGCGATCATGCTTAAGGCTATAATCAGTAAATTACTCTTCCACAAAAGCGCAATTCCCTGTCCAACTATTTCATAGTCTCCTGCCACTTTTCGTGAAATAAGCATAGGACGAATAATATTCGCTAATAAATTGGCGGGGAGATAACGTCCGATGATAATGAGTAATTGTTGCAAAAAAGCGTACATACCGGCGATTTCTAGCCCCAAAACGCGGGCCACGAGAATTCGCAAGGCTCCCATACTGGCAACAGCCCTACAAAAATTAACGCCTGCCATATGCCAAGCAAAATTTGCAATTTCATAAGCACTTACCCGTAAATTCCCCGATCCGGAAAGATTCTGCAATTTTCGAATCAAAAAGTACTCGCACAACATAAAGCAAATGAATGCAACTATTAAATCCACCCACAACAGTTGTTCCAGCGTGATACTTTCAATCATCACGAGTATCGCAACTCCGAGCAGGCGCCCCAACGGCATAAAAGCATGTGTAAGCTGCGACCAGCGTTGCTCAAGCAAACACTCCAGCATCTCCGCGGCATAGCGGAAACCTAGCACAGTGATGATGAGACCCAAACCTAGTAATGTAGCATTCTGTTGTAATTCACTGAAACCCAACCAGGTAGTAATCTCAACCCAAAAGACAGCAATTACTAGTGTCCATACCACCATAATGGCAAGACGAATCAATGTCATCCATGCAACGAATTTTTTCAGCGCCTCAGGCTCTCCTCGAACAGCTAACTCAGGTAAGAAGCGTCGCACAGCTTCGAGCATGCCTAATGAACTCAATGGCACCATCATTTCCACCATGCCCCACAGAACCATATAAGCGCCATAATCCGATGCCCCTAACAAGCGTACTAGCCACAGCGTTAATATAAAAGATGTCAGGGATTGTGCAGCCCGACCCAGCAAGAAATGTTGAATCGCTTTACGAAAACGTTTACCAGTATACAAACCTGAACTATTCAACTTCAAATCCCAGCAATTTACGATATTGCGAATCTACCTCATCGGCAATAATGTCATAGGTGCGATTGTTTCTAACCCAAATCGGTCCTTTGGAAGCTATTTCTTTGGCATATTCTGGATTATCCAGCAAATAAAACACTTCGTTGACAAAAGACTGTACATCCCATTCAATACATCTTCCCACACCACTGTCACTCAGAATCTGGCATTGCTCGGGATGTTTATTCGCGACGATGCATTTTGCCATCGCCATGTATTCTATAAGTTTCGTAGGTGATGCGGGAAGAAGTGCCGGAATAGGAGATAAAGGTGAAAAACAAATATCAGCTTCGTTGACCAGTTCCCAAGCCTGTTCTCTCGGCAAGAAACCAGTTACAGTCACAGCGTCTGATAAACCTAATTCAATGGCTTCCTTTTCTATCGCCTGTCGGTCAGAAGGCAATTGACCATCTCCAACATATATTAACCGAGCATTGGGATAGCGTAATCTGACTTGCCTCAGCACTTTCAGCAGAATCTGCGACTGTCTTAATTGCGAAATAAGCCCCAGGTAGAGTAGCAAGGGAGCATCGATATTGGGTGCACGCGCATCTTCAGCATTTCCAATTTGGTCACTTCTTATTCCCATCGGAACAGGCGTCATTTTTTGTGGGCAGATACCTTGCTTTGCTACGTCTTCTTTCATACGCTCACTCTGCACAAAGATATGATCGGCTGATGGAAGAATAATATCGTACAACAGTTTCTGGATGATTTTTCCCTTCAACCAAACCAAATGATGATGAGGAACCAGTCGATTACTTGCCTGATAAAGCTTAGATTCTGCAAAAGGATAAGACATCCAATAAACAAAACGCGCACCGGTTAATTTGGCTGCAATCCAAGCAATTAAACTGGCAAAAAACTTATCTCTGACTTGAATAACATCGTATTGGTTTTTGAATGCTAACCGAAGAATTATCAAATCTCCCCACATATCTAAAAGATTATTTAAAATTCTTCCTATCAAGCCACGAGCAGTACTACTAGGAGTAAGATAAACTCTGTTCCCCAGCCATTCTATGGGAGAGGGTTCATTAAATTTATTTGTTCCTCTCTGCATTAACCAATCTATTCGATACCCTCGCTTTAACATTTGTTTTGCAAACAACTCAACAACGTCAGCCCGAAAAGGCGGAAAGCGGTCTTCAACAATGTAAAGCATTTTCATAAGAGCTCTCTAGGAAATTGCAATAATGACGCGACACCTCTTCTTCATTATCAATCAAGAAGAATCTTCAATAGTTTATAGAAGAATAGAAAATGGCATCAAAGGAAATTCAACAAGTTCTTACGATGTAGTAAATATTGTTGAAACATTCCAAAATCGCGAAAGTGCGAAAAGTTACAGATTTTAAGCGCCATTTAAAAATTCAAGTATTGAATATTAAAGGATTCAATAATCTGTGGTTTCTTGTTCGCTGCGTCTGCACTATGCCGATGACCTTTAACATAGCTGCCATCAACAAATCTTCCAGGTCAACGAACAAGATCCGGGAAATACTCGTTATTAGCAGCTTTATGACTACGCATTAAATCTTTTGTAGATAGAATTCCAGCAATCAAACGCTTAATGCAGATCCCGCATGAGTAATGAACTAGCATGCGATACAGCATTCCTTCTCTACTGTCATGGGCAGATTGCTTTTGTTATCAATCGATGCTTGAAGCAGAATGTTCTCTAACTTCGTCCAGAACTCATCATTGATTATCAACGGAGTCAAGCATTCTTGTTTTGTTGACAGCGTCGGAGCTTCGATATTAGGCGTTCGCTTCCTGTGTCTATGCGATGTTAATCTCTGCACGTCAACAGCCCTCTAGTAATAACCCAACCGGCGATTCATTTCTCCTCCAACGCTGTTAAAAAAATCCAGTTCTCTCTCAGCAAGGTCTGTACGCCAGCGTTCATCTAGACGGATCCCTTTTTGTGGTGCGAATCTAGTATTATTACCGCTCACTAGATGTCTTGTAGTTTTTGATAATTCAAGCATCTTCTGCTCAAAATCTATATTTAAAAAATCACATAAATGATTACCTATTTTTTCAGGATCAGATGCAAGATCTTCATAGCGCAATTTAAGCAAGCTTTTGGGATCGATGTAATTCTCTAGTAAAGGTAGTGCATCTTGATAATAATTCAACCATGCAGTAACACTTTCAGGTTGACTCCTTCCGCTTGAACGGCGAGATAAATATACCCCTCTTCCGTCACGCGTCAGCAAGAGTACTTTAACAATGTTTGGCCATCGCTGATGAAGTTCGATTGCTTCGCGGAAATTTTTAGATGAATCAATTATTAATGACTTGTTCCAACATCGAGAAATTTCTCTATACAGCGACATTTTATTTTGTAATGCATGCAACAGAGTTGAAGGTATAGGAAAACGATCTCTTAAAAAATCAGGTAAAAAATCTCTGCTCTTCATCCATTTTCTACGTAGAGCAATTCCAAAACGATATATCTGAGTTTGATGTCGATGGTCAACTGTGTTAATGGCAACAGCATCCCACAACCTGAAGCGATAAGGATATTTAACAAAATCAATACTATATTGAGCATCAATCGCATCAAAAATCTTGCGCCAATGATTGCAAGAACTCAACTTATCACCACAGCTACATTCCGCATTGAGACTAAGAGCATTCCCTAGCATATTGACTTCTCCCAATGACGCAGCTTGCGAGTGCCCTCCAATAAACATGTCCGTTAGAGTTGAGCCACTTCGAGCAGCAGAACAAATATAAAGTACTTGAAAATCATCCTGACCATTTTTATTGATCTGATCACCACTAGAATGCATCATATTAGATATTCTCAATTAATTAAATTTTTCAAGTTTCAATTTCTACCTAAGCCACATACCATAATTAACAATCTCAAGTTATCTCAAATCCCCATCGCTGCAAGGTATCTCTTTGAACGTCCATTACCATTTTTAATTCTGCATCACTCCAATTCCATGTCCAAGCGTCTTCCCTAGGCGCAAGTTTCAAGGAATTCACAATTTCCCAGAATTTGGCTTCATGAGGTAAGCTAATTTCCATAAAATCCAACATCCGTTGTAATTGTTGCTGAGGATTTTTTAGAAGATCATCATAACGTACTTGTAATAATTGATGATCTTCAAGCAGATCCATTCCCTTTTCCAGAGAGTGCATTTCTTCCACCCAATTTTGAGCTGCAAGTACTAATGAATTTGAACCTTCAGCAACCATCTGTCGAGGTGTCTTACCTGTCCAATATAGTATGTGATCATTCCACCATGCAACCCTCAGCAATGAATAAGCTACCGAACGACCATCCCTGACTAAATGGATATATTTTGCATCTGGAAAAATCTGTTTCAAAATTGGGATACGTCGATTATTAGCTGTTCTCTTACTTAATAATACCTCACCGCCCGAAATGCGACGCACAGATTCGAATTTATTTATCAGACACTGGGCTACATGTGGTTGAACTAGAAAATCATCTGTGCGAAACGTAGGAATTCCGCAGCGCACATAAACTGATTCAGCTTCGGAAGGAGTTGGTACGATCGACTGTAGCCATTTTCTTCGCTGATCAAAATAAGCTCCACCATGTTTTTTAAACCAAGTAGTGCGCTTATACTCCGGAAACTGATTTAGAATACGCTGCAAAAAAGCTGTGAAATTAAACTGTGGGTAGCGATTTTGATAATTATTCAAATAAGACACACTTCGATGAATTGATAATAATTTATAGAGCAATGTAGTACCCGAGCGACCCGCACCAAGAAGAAATACTACATTTTTGCCTGTTCGGCTCATCATACCTCCCGGAAAAATTTTTCCATTTAATTTAAGATCGCCATACTATGTGAACTGAAGATTTCGGACTGAGAGCAGAGTTTTATATACTGAACCTAACAAATTAATTTCCAAGCACTCTATCAGTTAATGAATTCGTCTATCTCATTAACAAAACTCCCAAATAGTTGATAATTTTATTATTCAGACATTATATTTTTTCAGGAAGCTTAGATATTAAATTTAAAAACAATCACCTTCACTTCAACCTCATTTTTCAGCTTCTAAAGATATCTCAACAATCTTATTGTATTGATGATGCACGTCAGGTCAGCATGAATTTGAATATCTATCAGTCATTAAACAGAAATAACCCTTCTATTTTATATCTGTATAATCTGGTTTTACGCAAATCACTGCTTCTTCATCAGTAAAATTCCTCTTAGTCTACAATAAGAAATTCTATTGCTCTTCTCATTTAATTTTCGAGAAGATTACTAGGTCATCGGGTCGGGCACGTTTCATAGGAAAGAATCCAGGCCATCGCATTCAAATACAGACCAGTCATTATGAGTTGCCAACAGTGTCAGCGGATGCTTGAGATTTACCAATTCATCCAATTGTTAGCAAAACATGTCTTCCTTCTTTGGTATATTCGGATTTGGTGCCATATAACTATGGAAATTTGAAAGAAATTATCTATATTTTATCGATTTCATACAATCAAGGTCACTACAAATGAACAGTATTCAAATTTAAATCATATTGTTATGATTTATTTAGGATAGACTGTTTATTTTTATTGAACTTTAGATTCTTTTCCATCACATGGTAAGCAATTAATAATAAGTCTAAATTTTTATCTAAATCATAATGCAGTTAGAAAATAGCCCGACATCTGAAAAGATTAATTTTCAATGCGCCACTTTTAAATTTAACTTTTTAATAAAAATAGACCAATAAGCTGCTTGCCCCAGCATAAACATCATCAGAAACTGAGTTGGATTAGAATAAAGATGTACATTCTTATAGGGCAGCATAAAAATCAAAATAATTAAACCGACTGCACCAACCCTAAGCAATATGCGATGAATATCCGGAATAGCTTCGTGTTTCGCTGCCAGCTCTGAAGTCCGAGCGCCTAATAAGAGTATAAGGAAAAAAACCAAATGGCCAAGGATACCCGTTTCCCATAATAAAATAATGGTGGTGGTTGTATTAATTTGATAAGGGATTCGACTGGCCAATTCTCCCACACCCAGTTTACTCGTATGAGTCGAGCCCATTCCATAACCGAACAAACTATGTTGGATATCGCCACTTTTCACATTCATATCCCACCAGTTTATCAAAAGACTAACCCGCCCCTTTTGACCCAATTCTACTGATTCGCTTTCTGGATCCAATGCCCTGCTAATATGCTCATAAATTGTAGGGGGGGGTCTATTCGCACTGAATGCATCTGCCGATCCGCCTCCATAATGAAGCTTCTCATACATTAATAATATTCCACTCATAATTACAATTACCGCAATTACAATCGTAATTGATTCTACAGGTCGCCTTAATATTTCCTTGCGGTAGTACAAACCAATTGCAATCGGTAGCAACATTACAGGTAACTTGACTTCTGCCAAGGCCAACGTACCTATTCCTGTCGAAATTATTAAAATCGCCCATCTGCCGTAGATTTTTTTCTCTCTCCATAAGGCAATCGTCAGTAGTATGGTGATTAACAACAAGATAGCCATACCAGCACTGTCTCCTCCACCAGAAATATTGCCGGGGAATGTTCCTACAACTGCATCAAAAGGTGAAAGACGCGTACTCTTCTGAGAAACAAAGATATATTGATAAAGCGCCATGGGGAATTGTACAACTGCCACAACCAGAAGCGCTTTCCAAATTTGCTCTACCACTTTTTCGGGAATTAACCCAAACATAAAGATCAGCATTAATGGCCACATCAGAAAATAATGACGTGATGCATTCACAAAATCAGCAAATTGAGGACGGTCTATAATAGTAGAAAAAATCACCAGTAAAAGAAAAAAAGCGGGAAGTATTAGATCTTTCGAAGTTGAAGAATATAAGATATTTCTTCTACTATGCAAAATGTGAAGTATTAAAGGCAGAATTAATGCTGCACTTACCAGAACGGTAAACCACTGCAGCTGGGTGAAACGTATGAAATAAGCACTTGGTCCGCTGATCAGGAACACCATTATGAAAATAATCCAAACCGTCCAAGTAGTGGGAGCGGCAATTACAAAAACACTCCCATATAAGCCCAGCAAAGCAATCAGAAGAATGACATTTCCAAATGCTGCCAGCACTCCACTTACTACCGATAAAACCAAAACACTCATCAGCAGAATTACAGCAGGGACTGCTTTATAATTGGAATAACTATTAGATATTTGCAGGTAAGGAATTTTCACTCTAATTAATCAAGACATTGATAAAATGGATAAAAAAATAGCTATCAAGCTCAGAGCCATCCTCAAGCGAAAACTACACAAGCGGGAATTATTCTAAATTCAATTTGATACCAATAAATTCATCGGACAGATTGAAGTATTTGTCACATTGACCTTTTTTAGATGCCAAATAGTGAACAGTAAAGTGCAAAACTGCAGGATATATTTATTATTCATTTATCTGATGACTACACTCATGCATCAAAAGCCCCAATCAACCTAGTACGCTGGGAAATATCCACCATTGACAATAAATCCTTAATAAATTTATCTTGTAAATAGTAGGCTTTACGTTCATCAAATGAGATGGAAGATACCCTCACTAGCATGCCATCGGGGACATTGCCGGTTAACCCATAACGCAATTGCCGCAGTTTCTGTTCAATCCCAGGCATTACCGCTTTATCTCCGATAGTCATCCAATAAGTAATGGGTTCAATGCGATTTCCTTTGATGGCCGATAATCGTTTGATAGGTAGGCTTCCGTATATGGTAGTCAGCTTATCCTGAAAAATATTATTTATTTCAAAACCTTGCGAATAGTAACAAACTTCTGGTTTATGTACCGCAAGATTATCACTTTGGTCTCCTCCATAAGCAATCGAAAGCATAATACGCTCACCGCTGGAATTAACGTAAGTTCTTGCTAAAGTTTGGTTATAAATTTTATCAAGCTTAGCTTGAGTCTCTGCGTCAACTTGCAGCGGAATGATAGATTGATCGACATGCCAGTCACCAAATTTTTGAGGAATCATCGTTTCAAGGGTGATACTTTCCCGCTGGTCTGCAATCTTATTTGTAGGAATCAGATTTTTTGTTAAAACACTGGTTGATAGCATCAACATTGCTAAAACGATTGATGTCATGAATGGCTTTTTCAGTGCTTCACTTGTCTTTTCCATCTGTATGATGTCCTCCATAAAAAGTATAGCGGATCACTAATTTTGTTCAATCATATGGAATTCATTTGTCGATTTTAACTTTGCAATATGCTGCAGAAATCCATCCACACTCAAAATCAGAATTAACGCACTAATAAAGAGAACCATTCCGGCAAAATCATGTAGAAAGCCTTGCCCGGCAGCATCGCCATAATGATAAGTAATCAAAGTCAGTGTCATGACGCGTATGACATTGGCGGTAAATGATATCGGTACAATAAGAATAGCTAGCGATACATTACGAAAAAGCGATGTATGGTGAACCAGATTTAAATAAAATAATCCCAATGCCTCGAGGGTAAGCAATGTCTGCAGTCCGGCACAAGCATCGGCCACTAAAAGTTGATACTGACCAATTTGTAAAATTACGCCATTTCTCGAAATAGGATAATCAGCCCAAAACAAAATATGTTCTGCTACATAAGAAACCGCCATTTTCATTGGCATGGTTAGAAAGCTGACTATAACACCTGGCAGTGGAATCATAAATAACAAGAAGAATAGTGGAAACCACATCGCTTTCAGCGCACTTATACCTCTCTTGATCAATAAAATAGCAGTGAGGATTAAAATGAAAGATCCTATTTCTAATATTAATATCTGTTGAGAATGGCCAATTATGTAAAAAATCAATGCCACAAAAAAAACTAACCAACCGAAAGGTTGTTTAGTTTTCCTTTCATCAATATTTATTATTCCGGGCCATCGTCTAAAAAAAAGCCAGCATGAAAGCAGTAAAATAATAGGCCCATGCGCTTGCTCTTCAGCTGCCCACAATCCATGGGAAAGATTATAAAAAGTAGGAACATATAAAACCAACAACCCCAGCAATACAGGCCACCACTCTGATAAATTAGATCTTGAATAAACCGATTGAAATGCAAGCATAAATGTATGATTAGAAATCAATCAATACTGAACCAACCACTTCGGCGCCAGTAGACTTGATCTGCTCATTGATATTATTGATATCATTAATACGAGTATTATTCTTGTGAGCAACGATCAGGGCACCGTCAGTACGCGCAGTGATTGCCAAGGCATCCACGCCGCTGGAAAAAGCTAATGTATCATAAAGAATTACATCAAACTGACTTGCAAGTTGAGCATTAAGTACATCAAATGCAGGTCGATTAAGCAGTTCCAAAGGATTAGGCGGAAGAGCGCCGGCTGGCAATACTGACAGATCCACAAATGAATCAATTTTACATATAACTTCAAAAATATCCGCACGACCTGCCAAGACATCCGACAAACCTTGTTTATTTTTCAAATTGAAAATATCGTGTTGTTGAGGATAGCGCAGATTCGCATCAATCAAAAGAGTACGCTCACCAAGTTGCGAGAAAACTATAGCTAAATTAGCTGTAAAAAGACTTAACCCGTCACTGGGATTATAACTTGTGATGGCCAGCGCTTTGTGTCCGGCCGTAAACCAGCGAAGCATTAATTGACTGCGAACGGCTCGAAATACTTCTACTTGAGCTCCAAAAGGTTGATACGCCACCACAAGCTCGGGCGGGTGATTTCCTTGGCCTGGTAATAAATAGGGATAATCGAATTGCTGCGCCAACACTTGCTGAATATCGGCTTCAGTTAACAATCCTAATTTTAGAGCTGCATCTCCAAAACGCATACCGCTTTCCTTTTGCAGGCGCAATATGCGTTCTGCTTCTGCGGGTGTGATTTTCCCCATATCGAGCAAAATGCGACCTATGCTCAGTTTACGGACAGCGGATGAATTCACTGCCACAGTGCCTGAATTATTTAAATGATCAGTTTCTGATGAATCATAGATAGTCATCGTTTTTATCCTATTTTTGACCAAGCAAATTGATTCTTTGAACCAAGCGTGGCCAAGTCCGTAACAGACCTTTTTGTGAGGGTGTTCCCCATTTTATTACCCCGAGAACAGGGGCGTTGAGTACATTTGCTAGGTCTTCTGGAGAACGCACACGCTGATCGATCATCTCTGCCACCAATCCAGATCCTATTCCCAGCATAGTTCCCAAGAACAATGACAACATCACATTTAATAAAAGCTTGGGACTATCAGGCTTATCAGGAATTTTTGCTGAGTCTAGCACCGAAACACTAGACAGATTTGATTGTCCTTCAAGTGTTGTTTGATTTAATCGCTGCATGGCGCTGTTATAGGCTTGCTGTGCTCCTTCTACTTCACGGGTAAGCAATTGCAATTCATCCCTGGCACGATTCAAAGTGAGTACTTTTGCTTTTTGCTCTTCAAGTGCAGCCTTAATCTCAGCCTCTTTTTTTATCCCGTCTTGCGCCGTAGCTTTGATATGCCTGTTAAGTTCTGAACGCAGCATATCTACTTCAGCTTTTGCTCCTGCGTAACTCGGATGATTGCGACCCAATTTTTGAGAAATTTCAGAAAATTTAGATTCAGCTTGAGACAAGTTGATTTTTAGATTACTAACCATTGCGTTCCTGAGGCTCTGGGCCTCGCTGCCCCATTTAGCACCATCTTGATCAACCGTTCCTAGTAGTTCTGCCTGCGCATTTACTAATTGACTCGATAGTTCATGTAATCGCCGTGTTTCAATATCCAAACGAAAATCGGTATCAATTATCCCTTTATCGTGTTGATAGGCCGATAACTTCTTTTGAGCTGCATCTAACCTATCGCGAAAGATATTCAATTGGCTGGTAAAATAAGTAGCTGCATTCTGCGAAGGCTCAACCGTGAGGCGAATACTAATTTCTTGATAGGCATTAGCAAAAGCATTAGCAACCATAGCAGCAAATTCTGCATCGGTACTAACGTAGTTAATCTGTATGACGCTGCTATCGCGAGAGGTTTCGATGTTTAAATCTCTAAGAAGACCACCTGCTAACCAATTCCTCAAATCCAATCCAGACTTACTTTCCTCATAGCTTGCTTTCACAATTTCACTTTGATCGAGTTTAAGCTTGTCGATTACAATCAAGGCAGTTTTGGTACTCCTGATGATGTCCAACTGAGTAGCCATATAATTTGAAATTTGTTGCGGAGCCAACATCATTCCTGTGACAGGATCAGCTCCTTTATAAGTCAAAACTAATGTTGCAGTCGACTTATAGCTCTTCGGTAATAACAAGCTCACGACTATCGTCGTCAGCACAGTGACTGCCAATGTCAAAAGTATGATATTGCGACGAGCCAATAAAATAAGAAGAAGCCTAGAATAGTTCATAATAATCTCTTAGCGTAGATGAAAAGAATCACGCAAAAACATGCCTCTCACTTTCAAAACAAACTTTCGCGGATATAAATCACATCGTCAGGTTGAATTAAATCACTGGGGTTAACACTCAAAATCTGCAGGTTGCCTTGCGCATCTCGGCGCTGAATACGCAAGCCCCGCTCAGTACCTCGTTGCGTCAATCCGCCACCTACTGAAAGCCCCTGTATAACGGTCATATTTCGTTCCAGTCTATACACACCAGCTCGTTGAACCTCACCATAGATATAAAAACGGGGCGCTCGGTCAACATAAATCAGATCATCACTTCTTACAGTAACGTTTCTGCTAAGATCGTTGGAACGAATCATATCTATGATATCGATCACTTCTTTCGAGAAAGAATTTCCTTCCGCACGAATCAGCGTAACTACTTCTCCACCTTCGGGAATCACGCCGCCTGCCATCGCCAGAATATCTGTCACGCTGCGTTTACCATCGACGGGATAACGCCCTTGGTTACGCACCAGACCAAGAACAGATACCATTTGACTCTGCAAAGAAGAGGCTAGAATATTAACTTGAGGCCTCCGAATAATATCTTTGCTTTCCAGTAGCTTAGCTATTTTTTTCTCTGCAGAGGCAGGTGTAAGTCCATCAATGAATATTTCACCAAGTAATGGAAAAGTGATATTTCCTGCTTCATTTATTTTCACTTCGGTAGTCAAATCCGAATGCCCATAAACAAAAATTTTTATCACATCGCCCGGACCTAATACATTCCTGTTGGTTTCGGCAGCCACAGCATTACCCATGCAACCCATCCAAACCACGGTGAGAATTAATATCAATAACTTTGCTTTATTCATAATGGACATCCTTTGCCAAATCTTTGAAGTTTATGTTACTTATCAGTTAAATACATCTACATATATACCACCATATGTAGCTAGAACAAAAAATTTATTTTAATCCCATAATACCACGTTCGATGGGGCCTTCAGAAACTGGTTCCTGGGGCACATTCGAATTGTTAACAGATTCAGGAATTAATACACTGGCCTGGGTTCCAGGCTTTTCGGCATTTCCTGATGGTGCTTTAGCACTCAAATATTCAATTTTTGCAAGCGAACGCAAACGCGAGATTTCTGCATCAGTGGCTTGCTTGTATTTTTGATTGATCAAGTAGCGCTCAATCTGTGGCGTTGCAGCTTTTAATGAAATTGGATTATCTCTAATCGCATTCACTGAAATGAGCAAGCTTTGCTCTCGCTCATTCACGACAATAATATGATCTTGACCCTTATCTTGCAGCAGCTTCACCATATCTGCAGGCAAATCCGAAGTATTTCGAGAGATTACGTTACGTGAGTAAGACAGGTTCTTCTTATCAAGTGAACCTATCAAATCATTGACTGATTTTGCGTTATCGATCAATCTCTTCAATTCTTCATCAATCTCCTTGCTGATAAGTCGTACCATTATCAAGTCAAATTGCTTTCGTTCTGAAAAATAATGAGGATGTTTCTGAAAATATTCATTAATCTCAGAGTCGGCCGGCTTAATCACTCTACTCGCGACTTCTTGCAAATAAGCCTGTGCAGTAATTTGTGCCATGGCTCGCTCTCGTGCTTGCATTACATCGGGTGTTCTATCTAATTTGTTACGTATAGCTTCTTCGACAATCAGCTGCCGCGCAATGAGCGATTCAAGAAGTTGCTGACTGGCATTTTCATACTGATCTGCACGGATTCCTGCACGTTTTATCTCGTCATTCAGTTGAAGTACTGTAATTTCATGCCCATTTACACTTACCAAGGCTTGTCCAGGCTTTTTATTTTTGGATTGACTATCACACCCCAAAAGAATTAAAACAAAAATCAGCATCAGGCTGGTCAACTGCATTGGAGGATTTGCCAATACCATACAAGTTTCCTTTTTATGATTCGAATAGTAAATAAAGCGGTCGCACGCACCATCGCATCCATTAGATAATACAATTCAAGCTGGCAAAACCAAGTTCTGCTACGACAATAAGATAAGAAACTTTAATGAACGGTTGTCTTCTTGGAAAGTTGAAAACGCATATAAGAATAACTGACGAGTTTATGGCTATCATTATGCATTAATCCATCATTTCAGCAAATAAAGAATACATTGTTAATATAAGCACTTATTCATTTAATGGAGACTGAGAACAAAAACAGCCCAAACATCGGCAAGAATATTAAGATTACGTCATTACATTTCATTTGAAGGAATTCTTATGATCAAAGCATATGCTGCACAGAGCGCGGGTACTGAACTGCAAATGTTTGAATATGATCCCGGTCCTTTAGCCGCTCATGATGTTGAAATTGATATTGAACATTGTGGTATCTGTCATAGCGACCTGAGTATGTTAAACAACGAATGGGGAATAACGCAATTTCCTTTTGTGCCGGGTCACGAAATTATCGGCATGATCAGCGCCGTAGGGGCACAGGTTCGTCATTTACAACCGCACCAGCGAGTCGGACTTGGATGGCATTCAAATTATTGCCTAACTTGTTCCGCATGCTTATCTGGCGATCATAACCTGTGCCAGCATGCAGAAGCCACTATTGTCGGTCGACATGGTGGTTTTGCTGATAAAGTAAGAGCAAATGCCGCCAGTGTGATAGCACTGCCAGATCATATCGAGGCACTTAGTGCTGGCCCTCTTTTCTGCGGGGGAATCACTGTCTTCAATCCCCTCTTGCAGTTCAACATTCCACCTACAGCCAGGGTTGCGGTTATCGGGATAGGTGGCTTAGGTCACATTGCATTGCAATTCCTGAAAGCATGGGGCTGTCATGTTACAGCTTTCACGTCAAGTGATCATAAAAAAACAGAAGCTCTGGAATTGGGCGCCGATGAAATTTTGGATACTCGCGATCCGGATATCCTTAAAAATGCAACTAATCAATTTGACCTGATTCTATCCACAGTGAATGTAAAACTAGACTGGAATTCGTTTATCGGAACGTTACGTCCCAAAGGCCGCCTGCATTTTGTTGGAGCAAGCTTAGCACCGCTCGACGTAGCTGTTTTTCCACTAATCTCCGCTCAACGTAGCTTATCAGGTTCGCCCGTCGGCAGCCCGGCCACCATCAAAACAATGTTAGCTTTCGCAGAACGGCATCAAATCAAACCCATTGTGGAAGTCTTTCGATTCGATCAGGTCAATGAAGCTTTGGCTCGATTGGCAAGGGGCAATGCTCGGTATCGCATTGTTCTCAGCAATCAGTAGTGACATTTATTAACACCTATTTCTTACGAATAAAGATTGGTAAAACTGCGCTAGATCCTATTGCATTAGGATCATTTCAAAGGAACATTGAATATTCAAAGATTGCCGACTCCATCTTTCTTGACCATCGTTTGCTTCATTTATGAATTGATCAAAAAATTCGTATTTAAATTCCCATTTTTTTACGAAGAATCCAGGCAAAAAATCGACCGCCAAGAATCCACCGTGAAATTACCGCTGCTTTTGAATCCCACGGCAACGCATGTCGCACCGGTCGAATCGATGTGGAAGCCGCTTTCAAAACAGCGTGGGCAATTATCTCAGGCCCAGGACACTGAGGCTCATGACTCAAAAGCTGATGCAATCCACCAATTACCTTTTGATACGCCGAGGGATGATCAACCGTCTTGAGCAATTCAAATTCTTTAGTCACAAATTCTGTTTTAATTAAACCTGGAGCAATCACCACCACATCAATACCCAATGCCTTGACTTCTCCACGCAAAGCTTCGGATAGAGCTTCTACCGCATGCTTCGATGCAGCATACCAGCCAAATCCGGGAAGCGAAAATCTTCCTAAGATTGAAGATAGATTGATGATGCATCCCGAGCGCTGTGCACGCATATGGGGAAGCACCGCTTGCATGCACATTGCATAACCAAATACATTGACCTCGAATTGATGATGTGCAGCTTCCATAGATACACACTCAACCGCGCCAAGTTGGCCATAACCGGCATTATTGACAAGCACGTCGATACGACCTTTGGTCGCCATAATATGTTTAACGACGTCATGAATGGCTGCTTCGTCCATTACATCGAGCTGTATGGTTTCGATATTCTCGGAACGAATCTCTTCCAATTGATGCTTGCGTCTGGCAACGGCAAAAACATAAAATTCATTTTGAGCCAAAAGAATGGTGGTAGCTCGACCAATCCCGCTTGAGGCGCCAGTCACGAATGCAATTTTTTGTACCATGTTTGCTTTTGCTCATCCATCGTAATAGCCAATTGATACCTAATCTTTTGAGCAGCAAAATTGAATCAGGCCACGCTTTATACTGAGTGAACATCAAATGAAACCAGACAATATATTCTCAAATATCCCCTGTAAATTGGAACAAGAGATGTTCGAGTCCATTCTCGATGACCAAGCAGTAAAGATTGAACGAATCATTTCCAAAGGTCAGACATCACCGGATTCCGGTTGGTTCGATCAAGAAAAGAATGAATGGGTCATCCTTTTAAAAGGAAAAGCTATTATGGCATTTGAGAATCAAACGCCGATACTACTCAATGAAGGAGATTTCATTAATATCCCCTCTCATACGAAACATAGAGTTGCCTGGACTGATCCTGATAACGAGACTGTCTGGTTAGCTGTGCACTATTGAACAAACACTGCGATAGTCACTCAAGGTCCAGTGAAAGATCATTATGTGCAAAGCACGGTTTCAATCATCTTTTAAGACATATTGCCGTTCATTATTCATGGCAACTAAATCGATCGCATTCACAAACAAAACATCGCTATCGATTCGTTATTTCGCGGTTTGTTTACCATACTTTTGACGGAATTTTTCAACCCTACCCGCCGTATCCACAATCTTCTGCTTACCCGTATAGAATGGATGACACTGCGAACAGACTTCAATATTCAAAGCTTTGTTCATGGTTGAGCGTGTCTTGAAAACATTACCACAACTGCAGGTCACAGTTATTTCTTGGTAATTTGGATGAATGTCTGCTTTCATTACTGATGTCCTCGAATTATTCTTCCCTTGGCAGGGAAATTAAAAAGCCGTGATTATCCTAGAATGTGAATTTTGACGCAACTCTGATCAGACCCTTCTCATAGAGTCAAAAAAATCAGAGTTATTTTTGGTAGCTTTGACCTTATCCAACAGGAAAGCCATCGCATCCATGTCGTCCATCGGATGCAATAATTTACGCAGCACCCAAATCTTCTGCAATATTTCTGGCGCTATCAACAATTCTTCCCGTCGCGTACCTGATCGATTGACATTTATGGCTGGATAGATTCGTTTCTCTGCCATTTTTCGGTCGAGATGAATCTCCATGTTGCCAGTGCCCTTGAATTCCTCGTAGATCACATCATCCATACGAGATCCGGTATCGATCAGAGCTGTCGCAATAATGGTCAATGACCCGCCTTCCTCGACATTGCGTGCCGCTCCAAAGAATCGTTTTGGCCGCTGCAATGCGCTGGCATCCACACCACCTGTCAATACCTTACCGGATGCTGGCACGACCGTATTATAGGCACGCGCCAACCGCGTGATTGAGTCCAGTAAAATTACCACATCTTTTTTATGTTCCACCAGACGCTTGGCTTTTTCGATCACCATGTCAGCGACTTGCACATGGCGCATCGCTGATTCATCAAATGTCGAAGAAATCACCTCTCCTCTGACTGAGCGTATCATTTCTGTTACTTCTTCCGGCCGCTCATCAATCAGCAGCACCATCAGAATCACATCTGGATAGTTGGCGGCAATCGCATGTGCGATATGCTGCAGCATGACAGTTTTACCCGATTTGGGACTTGCGACGAGTAACCCTCGCTGACCTTTTCCAATCGGCGCAATCAGATCGATAATTCGGCTGGTGATATTTTCTTCGGCTTTAATATCACGCTCAAGCACTAATCGCTCATCAGGAAATAGCGGCGTTAAATTCTCAAACAGTATTTTCTGCTTTGAATTCTCAGGCGGTTCATTATTGACCTTATCAACTTTTACCAGTGCAAAATAACGTTCCCCATCCTTGGGAGGGCGAATTTCGCCATCGATTGAGTCGCCGGTATGTAGATTAAAGCGCCGGATTTGGCTCGGAGAAATATAAATGTCATCAGGTCCGGCCAAATACGAAGTATCTGGAGAACGCAAAAAGCCAAAACCATCCTGCAAAACTTCCAGGGTTCCATGGCCATAAATATTTTCACCTTTACGCGCTTGATTTTTAAGCAAGGCAAAAATCAGATCCTGCTTTCGCATTCGATTGGCCCCGTCGATTTCATTCTCGACGGCCATTTTTACTAATTCGGTGACATGTAGGTTTTTCAGATCTGATAGGCGCATGAAAAAGCTCGTGAAAAGTACGTAAGTAAAAGAAAAATGCTTGAGGAAAAACAGCTACTGATGGAAAATCTGAAAAATATTACTGCGCATCAAGTCGATATACGCAGTCAACATAGTTATAAACATACCTGAAATGAATTAAATATGACTATCAATAAATGCGGTCAACTGAGATTTCGACAGAGCCCCAACCTTGGTCGCTTCGATATTGCCATTTTTGAATAACATTAAAGTTGGAATACCTCTAATTCCATATTTTGGAGGCGTAATCTGATTTTCATCGATATTGAGCTTGGCAACCTTGAGACGTTCTCCGTACTCATTCGCGATTTCATCCAGTAACGGGGCTATCATTTTGCAAGGACCACACCATTCCGCCCAATAATCTACCAGAACCGGGAGCTGGGATTGTAAAACCTCAGTCTCAAAATTTGCATCAGTTACGTAATGAATATGCTGACTCATATGATCATAATCCTTGTTTAAGTTATTCAATTTTAAGGAATTGCGAACCCCAACAATAAGAAACGTTATTGGAATAGTGTATGGGGTATTGGGAATAAAATTTAATAGAAAGGTTTAATACTGCTAATGGCTGGTAATGCTATAGAAAAAATTATTAAAAGGGAAGTGCTGTTTTGGTAAAACCCGAGTCAATTTATGCACATTCGGCAAAATTTAGACACCTTTCGCTTCATCTTAAAAGTGCTGAAAAGAAGAATCGGCAAAGATCAAGCCGACGAAATCGAGCGATAAAGCGCGGTCAGGTAGCATAATTAAGCGATTTGAAACTGATTTGAAACAACAATATTCTACCGACCAAGAATCGAACACAGAGATCTCTCAGCGCTTTCAAGAATCTCATCAACCCATTAGTCTTTTGATGGAGCAAAAGCGACTACATGATCGACTTCGAGTCTGATTCCTATCTTTTCTCCGATTAAATGATTGTGATGGCTAGGAACTAGGGCCAGCACCTTGGCGCCGCTGCCCAAACACAACGTATACAAGATTTCTGCGCCGCGGAAAGCTTTATGAAGAATGGTGGCGAACAACGGGCTTGCATCATCATGAACGATATCATCGGGGCGCAGCAGCACATCGACCATGCAGCCCTGATCGCATTGATCACAGCCTTTATGGCATTGTCGTGGAATATTCCCATTCAAAACCCCCAGTTCGATCTCAACCTGCTGGGAATTGATGACTTTACCTGGAAGAAACACCCCCTGACCAATGAAATCAGCAACAAAGCGGTTCACTGGACGATGATAAAGGTTGAATGCAGTATCCCACTGTTGAATCATTCCCTCATGCATGACGCCAATGACATCTGCAATGGCAAATGCTTCAGTTTGATCATGCGTTACCAAAATGGACGTAATATTTTGATCCTTGAGAATTTCACGAACTTCCATACTCAACTGCTCACGCAAACTGACATCTAAATTAGAAAACGGCTCATCCAATAAAAGTACCTCCGGCCTTGGCGCCAGTGCGCGCGCCAAAGCCACCCGCTGCTGCTGCCCGCCAGACAATTCATGAGGATATTTGTGACCGGCATCTGCCAAATGAACCACATCCAATAACTCATCGACCCGCTTTTCACGCTCCGATCGATTTAATCGATGCAGGCCAAAACCAATATTGGCCGCTACATCAAGATGCGGAAACAATGCGTAATCCTGGAATACCATTCCAATACGTCTTTTTTCGGGGGAAGCACAAAAATCTGCACTGCTCACGCAAATTCCATTGATGAGTATTTCGCCCTGCGAAATCGATTCAAAACCCGCAATGCATCGTAATACCGTCGTTTTGCCACATCCACTCAGGCCCAGCAGGCATCCGATGCTGCCCTTTTCCAGCGTCAGCGACAAATCATGCACAACGACTTGTTCGCCATAGGCATGACGTATATTCTTCAGTTGTAGTACGGGGATAGCCATTGATCTATTGTTCCGTTTGCCGCATCAACAAATATATGGGAATGAGCCCAGCCAGCACCAGTGTACCCGCAGGCACCGCCGCGTGTTCCCATTGACCTTCCGAAGTGAGTTCATAAATTCGCACCGCCAGCGTATCCCATCCGAATGGACGCGTCATCAAAGTAATGGGCATTTCTTTCATGACATCAACGAATATCAATATTGCAGCCGTATAAATACCCGGCTTTAAAATTGGAATATGTATTTTCCTGATCATAGCCCAACCCTGCAAACCAAGACTCATCGCCGCTTCATCGATACTGTGCGTGATGCGTTGCATGGCGCTATCGATCGGGTAATGGCTCACCGCCATGAAACGTATCAGATATGCCACCAACATGATAATCACGGTGCCTTGGATAAGATGGCCAGTCTCTATATTGAATCCGTGGAAAATGAGATCGCTGAGCTGACGGTCCAGCCAGGTCAGCGGGACATACACGCCAATCGCCAGCACGGTACCGGGCAGCGCATAACCAATGGTTGCAGTGCGCACGGCAAATCGCGTAGAGAAACCCGGATAACGACGGGCTGCGTATACGATCGCAATTACAACCGCGGAAATCAACAATGCCGCCAAACCGGACAGTGATACGGAATGCCACAAAAATTCCAAATAACGTGCCAGATCAAAATCGCTTGCCATCAACGAGCGCACAGACCAAAAACCCAATTGCCCCACGGGTAACAGGAAAGCCATAAATAACACAGTCAGCGCAAAACCAGTCACCATCCAAGCGTGCCAGCTCCCCAATTGAATTCGCTGTGCCCGTCCTGAGCGCTTGGTTTCAGCGTAGCGCATCCGCATCCTGAACTGCTGTTCCAGTACAATCACCACAAAAACCAGAATGATGAGCAATGAAGCAAGCTGAGAAGCTGCGGTCAATGAAAACATGCTAAACCATGCCTTGTAAATCGCAGTGGTGAACGTGTTGTAATTGAATACCGCCACGGTGCCGAAATCCGCCAGGGTTTCCATGAGCACCAGCATCATTCCTCCTGCAATCCAAGGTCGAGCCAGCGGCAACGCGACTTTGAAGAACCCCTGAGTACGATTAAAGCCCAGAGATTGGGCAACTTCTAGCGAACGCTTACCTTGACTTAAAAAAGCATTGCGCGCCAATAAATAAACATAGGGATAAAAAGCCAGCGTCATGACAATGACAACGCCAGCCGTATTGCGGATATCAGGAAACCACGCGAGATCGGAACTTAACCAAGCTCGCAGGCTACTTTGAAGCGGACCGGTAAAATCAAACACCCCCAACATGACAAACGCAGTCACATAGGCTGGTATCGCCATGGGCAATAATAATGCCCAGGATAAAAAACGCCTCCCCGGAAACTCATACACCGCAGTAAACCACGCCAGGCTGATGCCCAGCAACAGCGTTCCAGTCACTACACCCATTGCCAGCCAAAAGGTATTGATCAGCAAAAGCGACAGCGTGGTGTCAACCAGATGTTGCCAAACCTCGCTGGCAGGCGCAAACAGTGACGACATAATCACACCGACTGGCGCCAGTACCACTGCAGCAGCGAGAAACGGAACAAAGCGCCAAAAACTCATCGAAGGATTAGAAAAATCGCGACAAGAGAATTCTCATGCCGGAAGCGATGCAGAAAGCTTTCACCTCATCGCCTTATAATTGTGATGCTGTTATAAATATGCTGAAGGAGACGCTGATTAATTCGTTGTGCGGCGCCACTCCCTCGCCTATCGAGTTAATAAGTGTCGGTTGCCGAGTTCCGTGCTCCTTACGCTTCATCACATTTATCGACTCAATCAACATTTCCTTAGCGGTAACCGGCTCGATCCATCAATTTTACCGCTGCTGCCTGTAATTCACCGGCTTTTGCCAAATTCATGGAGTTTTGCTTGAAATCTCCCCATGAAGCGACAAAGGCATCGACTTTGATGTTCGGATTCGCGGGATATTCCATATTGACATCGGCAAACAGGTTTTGCGCTTTGTCGGAGGATAAAAATTCAAGTAATTGAATCGCTTCTTTAGAATGCTTGCCATAGCGAGTGACTCCTGCGCCCGAAACATTCACATGCACGCCACCCTGACTCTGATTCGGCCAGAATACTGCCAATGGCAATGCCGGATCCTTCTGCATCAATCGGCCAAAATAATAGGTATTCACCAGCGTCACGTCGCACTTGCCTGCTGCCACGAATTCCAAAGCGCGGGTGTCGTCCGACAACGGATCGGTCGCAAGATTGCCGACCCAGCCTTTGACGATCTTCTCAGCCTCGGCTTCGCCATGTTCAGCAATCATCATCGCCACCAGCGATTGATTGTAGACTTTCTTGGATGTCCGCAAACACAACCGATTGTTCCATTTGGGACTAGCCAGATCTTCGTAAGTGGAGAGCTCTGCGGGCTTCACTTTATTCGTGTTATAAATGATGGTTCGCGCGCGGATGGATAAACCAAACCACTCATTCTGCGGGTCGCGCAAATGCGCAGGAATATTTTTTCCGAGCACTTCCGATTGCACCGGTTTCAATAATCCCGCCCGGGCGGCCGCCCATAAATTACCGGCATCGGCAGTGATCAGCATATCCGCCGGGGTATTTTTCCCTTCGGCTTCAAGGCGGGCCAGCAATGCTCCTTCGTTATCGGTAGTATATTTGACTTTGATGCCCGTTTCCTTCGTAAAGGCATCAAACATCGGTTTGATCAACTGCTCGATACGCGCAGAATACACCACCACCTCCTGAGCATGCGCGAGTTGACCGGTCAGTAAAAAAAAGGCACACGTGCTTATCACGAAAAAATTGTTCATCTTCAGTTTAAACATTGCATTATTCCAAGGAAAAAAAGTACTGCGGAAACTTAATTTCTGAATTCTACTATAGTATGAATAAGAACAATTATTAATTGAGCATCACAATGGCTCACCAGCAAGGACGCTGGCATTTTATCGCGCATCAATCCTGCAAATCCTTCCGCCCCACGACGGGTAAGCGTAGGGCCAAAGGATCCCAATCAAATCCTAACGACAATCCCAGAAAATTAAGTTCAAAACCTTCCACTTCGCTGAACAGTAACCCTGCCAATCCCAGAACGGAAATCTGCAAACCGCTGCCGCTGGGTGCTTGCGAAATCACACGAGAACCTAAGTAATCCTTGCCGATTGCGGTGGGCGGCAAGTCCAGCCGTAACTCCGGCACAGCCCGGGAAATCCAGGCAGTAAACGTATTCGAATTGGGGCCCGGCCAGAGTGTGTAATTCTTCGGATAAGGATAAGTCCGGGCCGCCTGGTCGATTTTTTCGATGAGCGCATCCACTCCGTCACCGCGCCTATCCAGTAATAATTCTGGCCTGTTGCCATACCAGCGTCGATCCGGGACATTTTCATAAATCACTAATACGGACCTTTTTCTGCGCTGCAACCAGCCAATCACTTCATAAATGACATATGAGTCCGCCTGCGCCGGTTTGACCGCAATCCAGGTATGAATGCCGAAATAACCCCGCCAACTATACGCCCGCGCGCCATAGACCTGAATGACCGCCTCTGGCGTGACCGCCGGATCGGGGGCCAGTCCCACCGGCTCGCGGCTAGCATTCCACCAATCCTGAGCCTGTGCCTCATGAACTCCAGCGATCCCAATGACGGAGAAAGTCAGAAATGAACACAGCACGACGAATAAAGAAGGATTCACGGTTCAGGATATGAATTTACGATCCCCGAGAGAGAGGATACCGAGTCAGTTAAAAATGGCGCAAGCATAGCAAACATTCGAAGCAGTGGCCCAGTCATGATCCGCATCGATGAAGTCATAATTCAATCTCTTAATCCGTCGGAGGATCGGAACGTTTTCCCAATCGATCGGAAAGACTCCACAAAAACCGTCCGGCGCTCAACACCTGGCGTCGCAACAAAACCCAATCCTCTCGGCGTTTCCTGGCGTCCAAACACCGCATCAGCCGCACTCTCAACGCTTGATCCTGGTGGTACAGTATCGCGGCCCATAACGCATCCTCGACATTATAGATACGCCCCTCTTGCAAACAGACTGGAATGACGTGTTCGACCGGAACGGCAAGATCGGCGGCAATTGCCCGAACCGCGGCATTGATGTTGGCTGCTTTGACATTGCTGGTATCGGTCAAATCATACGGTGGCTGCCATTCATGGATGGGACGCAATTGATCGATAAAACTCGCCACCACCAACAAAGGCGGCGGACGAAAATTGATTCGCTTGGCCTGAAAAGTGCGCAAAGCATTCAAGCACTCACGCTCGAGCTGACGATCAGGTCGGTTTGCGGGACTGACCCAAAGAATAAAATCAGCCTGGGCTGCCGCTTTCAACATGGCTGTTTGATTGAACAGCGAACTATCACATCCAGGACTATCAAAAATCAAAGCCTGATCCCATCCTTCCCGTGAGAGCACAAACGGGGTGTATACCTGGGTTGTACCCGGCAGCACATCGGTACTGGCAGCGAGATTGCCAAACAGCGCATTGATCAGGCTGGATTTACCCGAATTCGTTCGGCCCAATATCAGAATGCGCAGCGGTTCCGCCGTTTCATTCAAAGTTTCTTGGGCATGTTCGATATCTGCCTGTGAAGCTGATATGGGAGCTGTTGTCGACTCATCATCGCCGAGTGGCAGCCGGCCGCTATATAAATCAATCGCGTAATATCCGACTTTGCACACATACGCGCGTAGAAACCAACGATGCAATTCATTCCTCGCCTGATCGAAGCTGCGCTCGCGCAAATGCCGCCACATTTCACTCATCAGGGCATTGACCGGATTGATGATGACATTGCCGGCGCGGTAAACATTGAACAGCTGCTCGGCTTGCACTTTCCAGCGTTGGATGCGAAAAAGATCGCCAAGCGTCAGACGGTTGCTAAACGGTATTTTTTCGGCGACATCCTGGCGTAGATCGCGACTGGCGCGCTCAATGATCATCAAGGTATGCGGCAAAGTAAGTTCCAGCAAAGGCTTATCGACCGATGGGTGGTAGCTGTGGGCGACGGTTTCGAGCGTTTTTTTACCTAGATCCAGTAGCCAGGCGCCCTCCTCCAGCGGCCAATCATCCGGCTCGCACGAGTCGGCCAGCGCTTCCACTTGCTGCCAGACTGCATCGGCGCTAGGCGGCCAGTCCGGATTTGGCTCGGTTGCATCATCCGCCAGCAAACGCCGTTCGCGCCGCAGCAACCATTGCTGCAAACCATACCCCAACACACCACTGATCACCAGCGCCAGCAGCCAATATTGCAAATGACCGCTCTGCCACAACCACAAAACGCCAAAGCCGAGCAATGCCAGCACAGGCAGGATCATCAGCAGGAATACTACGATGCGCAGTGGATCGATGCGGGATAGCGTCGATTTCATTCTGACTGTCCCCGTAACCGGTCTTTTAGTAAAGCCGCACCTCGCTCCAGTTCTTTGGCGTATATACCGCGCAAGGTGTCTGCATCGACCTGCAAGCCATTCTTACGCCTGACGAAGAAATAAATCGCGGTTTTGCCGAGCGCATAAGTGGTCGCACCGCTCGAACTAGCACCCCATATCGCGCCCATCGTTTGCCCCCAGACAGGAATGAATTTCACGATGGCGCGACTTAGCAAACGGGTCAAATAACTCGACGCGATGCCGACGCCCATCAATCCGAGAAAATCGGTAATCGTTTTCTTATCCCATTGCTGTCCATATAAAGTGGCCAGGCTATGCAACAGCTTTGCCTGCACCGCCGATACCGCTACCAGATCAACCGCTGGCAAAGCCCCTACACCAGCCGCCGTCAAAGCATAACCGACGATATGCTGGTGCGCAGCACGGGCATATAAATCATGTATTTCCTTGTCACCGCTCAACAATTGCTGCAGACCCAGCGATGTCGACGATTCAATCGCTCCCCAGAGGGCTTCGAGACCATAATCCGGCGGATCGAATCCATCCTCCGGCAGCGTCAAATCCACAGCAACCCACTGCACCGGCGCAATACCCGGCAGCTCCTTCAACGCATCGCGTTGTGCCCGAAGCGCACGTCTTAAATCGATGGGAACTCCATCCGGCAGCGGTTCATGCCCATACGGCCACGGCAGAATGTGGCCACACCCGCCAGGATAAAGTTCATGCAGGCTGGTTTGTACCATCAACACCGGCCATTCCGGGTGGCGTTTGCGAATGGCGTGAAGCGCTTCAAATACCGCATCTTGATGAATATCCGCTACTTTAATCACGGCAATCAACAGATGGGCTTGCGATTCGCAATATGCCATATCGTCAGCCGGATCATAAGACACTTCACCCAGGCCACGGGTGTCCAGAAAACGAATAACAGGGGCTTCTATCGGGAAATCATAAAAACGCGAATGCCGCGTGCACGGCTGGAAGCCATTACCGATCTCGGTCGCAGGGCTACCGGTCAAGGCGCGAATGATGGAGGTCTTTCCTGCTTGCGTCTTGCCCAGCAGCCAAACCACCGGCACCGGCAAACGCTCGCGCGCCTCGCGTAACGATGCCTCCAGCGCCTGCTGATTGACCGCCGGTTCCAGCAAGGCCGTCCGTAGTTGCTGCCAGTAATCTGTCCAGTTTTTTAGGTCAGTTAGTTTCATTGCCTTATCTTAACATCAGAAAGTTACCGGGTTGAAAGTATGGCCTGGCGTTCGATTTCGAAAAATAGCGTCATAAAACGGCTCATTATGACAATTTATGTGACAAAGCATGCTGTTACGATGCTCATCGTTCTAATTTTTCAGAAATTCACTACGGTGAACATCATCCATTTAACGCTCATCCATTCGAAAGGACAGTTATGAAGCGCACAAAAAAGATTCCGGTATTATTTTCCTTGACAGCCGCATTCGCCTATTTGGCAATCAGCCCCAGTCAAGCTAGCGCGGGCATCGACCCGTTCGTAGGAGAAATCAGTTATGTTGCCTTCAATTTCGCCCCGGAAGGGTGGTTCAAATGTGACGGACAAATCCTACCCATCAATCAGTATCAAGCCTTATACGCACTGATCGGCACCAGCTACGGCGGCAACGGCACGACAACCTTCGCCTTGCCGGACATGCGCGGCAGAGTCCCTGTGCATCAAGGGCAACATCCTGGTGGATCGGCGTACACGCTAGGTCAAACCGGTGGAATCGAAAACACCACATTAACCGTCAATCAGCTCCCTGCACACACGCATTCTGCCACCGCCACGTCGGCATCGAATTCGAGCGTCACACCCGGCGCCACCGTCACTTCGACACTAAAAGCAGTAAACAGCGATGCCGATCAGAAAACCGCTAGCGGCAATGCACTGGCCAACGCCAAGGGATTGAACTCGGCTTACTCCTCCGCCGCACCGAATGTCAGTATGAATACCGCCTCAGTCGAAACCACCCTGAACGGACTCGGCATCACCACTACTACCAATACCACTGTCAATGTCGCTCCGACTGGCAACTCCCAACCTCTGCCGCTCATGCAACCTTATACCGTGGTAAATTGCATCATCGCCTGGAATGGTGTATTTCCATCGCGACCTTGATAGTGGCATTCAGCATGTTCGGCAGAAAAATGACTCATACACTCTGGATGATACTGTGCATCGCAGCAGTTCTGCCGGATGCCGTGGCGAACGACGCCGCTCCGATCGACCACGAACGCAATATAAAAACCGCCCAGGCTATGCTGGCATCGGGTGATTATGCACAGGCTTTTGACCGGTATCACACTGCTGCCGTGAACGGTCATCACCCGCTGGCGCAGTTCGCGTTGGCTCAGTTCTATCAGAATGGCTGGGGGCGTGCGGTCGACCGTAAGATGGCCTGCAACTGGTTCGAGCAAGCGGCGCAAAACAATGTTCCATCGGCGCAGCACATGACCGGACAGTGCTACGAAGCAGGCACCCATCGTCCGGCTGACCCGGCAGCGGCAGCAGGATGGTTTCATCGCGCCGCACTAGCCGGGCATCTGAACTCATACTGTCATCTCGGTAATCTGCTGATGACCGGCAACGGCATTGCCAAGGATCCACACAGAGCACTCGAGCTGTGCCGCACCGCCGCACTGCAAGGATCGGTGCCGGCGCAAATCTGGATGGGTAAATTCCACCTATACGGCGATGCGACCCTGCGCAATCGACAGCACGCTTACATATGGTTCCTGGCAGCAGCACAAAAACACGCGCCGGAAGCCTTTTACCATTTAGGCATGATGCTGGATCAGGGAATACTTGGCGATCACAGTAAAGCACAAACCCGGCAATTATTCGAACAAGCCGCCGCGCACAAATACGTACCGGCTTACTTTCAGGCAGGGAAGCATTTTTATCATTCCGAACCCGACCTGGAAACCGGAAGACCATCTGCGGAGTATCTGGCCAAAGCGTATCTGTGGATTTCGGCAGCCATTCAACAATCTGAGGATACAGAAGAAATCGCCGCCGCCCAAGAAATCCGCCAGCAAATCCTGGCCGTGATGCCGCCTACCTGGCTAGCTGAACTCGACCGCAAGGTTGCGCAACACGTACAACCGGATAATTTTAACCATGATGATTGAGCCGGGACTGCTCATCCTCTTAGGAGACACACCATGACTGTTACCAATTTCGATAGTGGAGCACTTGTCAATAATACATCCGTTACCTCCGCGACCTACGACGGATGGACATTCGGTTCCAGCAGTTCGATCGATATCGCGAATGTCAGCAACAGCGATATGTCGGTACTGCTCAATCAAGGCGGCGGGCGGTCGATCCTGCTCAATTACAGCGGCGCTTCGGTGACCGGTTTTTACTTCAAATCCGCCGACGGCTCGGATTTCAAACTGAATTCATTTAACTTCGACAATGGCCCGAGCGGCGCGTCCACCACTTTGACAGTCGCCGGTTACCGCGATGGCGGCTTAATCGTGTCCGCCGAGGCGGTCAATATGACCACCAACGATTCCACCGGCAATATCAGCTATACCCAGTCGAGCAATATCGGCTCGATATACAGCGGCACCTTGAGTTTCAATTCGACCTTCAACAATATCGACGAAATCCGCTTCGTATTCGGCAGCGCAGTGGAATTGACCATCGATGATATCGATACTTCCGCTGCCGTAATCCCGCCAACCATCACCTCGGCCACCTATGACGCCAGCACCAACTCATTGGTCGTCACCGGCACCAACATGACCGCCACCTCCGGTGCAGTCAACGATATCGATGTCTCCAAACTGACATTGACCGGCCAAGGCGGCGCCACCTACACCCTCACATCGTCGAACATTGAGCTCGATTCCGCCACGCAATTCACTGTCGCACTGAATGCTACCGATCAGATCAATATCGAAGGTTTATTGAACAAGAACGGCACTTCCTCGGTCGGCGGCACTACCTACAATATTGCCGTTGCAGCGGACTGGAATCCGGCGCAAAGCGGTAATGCCGACCTCACGGGTAATGGCGTCACCGTTAGCAACGTGCAAACCCCCACGATCACCTCGGCCACGTATGATGCCAGCAGCGGCACATTGACCGTCACCGGCTCGAACCTGGTCAAAGCCAGCGGCGCAGCCAACGACATCGATGCATCGCTGCTGACCTTTACCGGTGAAGGCGGTTCGACCTACACGCTGACCGACACCAGCGATGTCGAAATCACCTCCAGTACTTCATTTGCCGTGACATTGAGCAGCACCGACAAGGCCGCGGTCAACCAGATAATTAACAAAAACGGTACCAGCTCCACCGGCGCCACCACGTACAATCTGGCCGCTGCAGACGACTGGAACACAGTCATCGGCAACACCAGTATTGCTGACGCAACCGGCAACGGCATCACTGTCTCGAATGTCGCTACGCCTACGATCACCTCGGCGACGTACGATGCCGCCACCGGGGCACTGGTGATCACTGGCAGCGGTTTTCTGAAATTGAATGGCGCTACCAACGACATCGATGCCTCCAAGCTCACGTTCACCGGTGAAGGCGGCGCCACCCATACGCTGACCGATTCCAGCGATGTCGAGATCACCTCCGGCACGGCATTTACCGTAACGCTGAGCAGCACCGACAAAGCCGCAATCAATCAGATCGTCAATAAAAACGGCACCAGTTCTACCAACGGCACCACTTACAATCTGGCTGCGGCGGAAGATTGGGCAGCAGGCGCGAGCAGCGCCGTCACCGTCGCTGACCTGACCGGCAACGGCATCACCGCATCCAGCGTCGCTACACCAACGATCACATCGGCCACGTATGATGCCAGTGCCGGTGCCTTGGTGGTTACCGGCACCGGTTTTCTGAAAGCCAGTGGTGCTACCAACGACATCGTTGCATCCAAATTCACATTCACTGGTGAAAGCGGTAGCACTTACACACTCACGGATTCCGCCAATGCCGAGATTACTTCCGGCACGGCGTTCACCATCACGTTGAGCGCCACCGACAAAGCTGCAGTCAATCAGTTCATCAACAAAAACGGCACATCCTCGACAAGCGGTACCACTTATAACTTGGCCGCCGCCGAAGATTGGGCCGGTGGCGCCGATGCTGCAGCTACTGTAACCGATACCACAGGCAATGGCATTACCACTTCCAATGTGGTAGCGCCAGCCATTACCTCGGCAGCTTACGACTACGGCAGCAACACGCTGACCGTCACCGGCAGCGGTTTTATGCAAAAAAGTGGCGCCAATAATGACATTGACTTATCAAAACTGACTTTCACTGGCGAAGGCGGCGTAACCTACACGCTGACCACAGCAACCGATGTGGATATCACGTCCGACACGTCATTCTCGGCAACGCTGACCGGCGACGACTTGATCGGTGTCGAAACATTGCTCAATAAAAACGGCACATCCTCGGTCAGCAGTACAACCTATAATCTGGCGGCTGCCGAGGACTGGGCGGTCGGTGCGGACAGCGCCGTTGTAGTGGCCGATTTAACCGGCAATGGCATTACCGTCAGCAACTATGCCGCGCCGGCCATCACTTCCGCAACATTTGACGCCAGCACCAGCGTGCTGACCGTCACCGGAACCAATTTTGTTTCCAACAGCGGCGCCACCAATGACATCGATATGTCCTTGCTGACGATCGCAGGGGAAGGCGGCAGTTACAGCTTGACATCCTCGGACGTGGAAATCGCCTCCAGCACAGCATTCAGCGTCACACTTAACGCCGCCGACCAGTTGGCAGTTCGCGGTTTGCTGAACAAAAACGGCTCAGCCTCTTCCGGCGCGACGACCTACAATGTCGCCGCAGCTGAAGATTGGATGGCTGGCAGCGCAACTTCGATCGCGGTCGCCGATCTGACCGGCAACGGCATTACCGTCAGCAATGTGCAGATACCGGCGATCACGTCGGCGACATACGATTCCGATACCGGCATTCTGGTTGTCACTGGGACCGATCTCTTCAACAAGATCGGCGCCAATAACGACATCGATATATCCACGCTCACGCTGACCGGTGGAACCGCAAGCGCCACCTATACCATCACCAGTGCCTCGGATGTTGAAATCACGTCGAGCACATCGTTCAGTATCACGCTGTCCGGCGCAGACAAAACCGCTGTCGATGCCTTGCTGGACCAAACCGGTACCACATCATCCGGTGGCACGACTTATAATCTGGCCGCTGCCGATAATTGGCTGAACGGCGCCGATTCAGCAACTGACATCAGCGATTCCACCAATGCAATAACAGTCGCGATTAATCCGAGAATCACATCGGCCACCTACGATGCAGCCGCAGGTACGCTAGCCGTAACCGCAACAAACCTGCAAGCCAACGGCGGCGGGGCTGATATCGATGCATCAAAATTCACCTTCACGGGCGAAAGTGGCTCCACGTATACGCTGACTGACTCCGCCGATGTTGAAATCAGTTCGAGCACGGCATTCACGATCACACTGAGCGCCACCGACAAAGCGGCCATAAGCCCAATCATCAATAAAAATGGCACGGCATCCACCGGAACCACCACGTACAATCTGGCCGCAGCCGATGACTGGAATACCAATGCCACCAGTGGCGACACTACCGATGCCACCGGCAACGGCATCACCGCAGCCAATGTCGCAGCGCCAACCGTTACATCGGCCACTTATGACGCCAGCACCGGTGCGCTGGTGGTAACCGGCACCGGCTTCCTGAAAGCAAATGGCGCCACGAATGATATCGATGCCTCCAAATTCACCTTTACCGGAGAAGGTGGCAATACCTATACATTGACAGATTCTGCCGATGTCGAGATCACTTCCGGCACGGCATTCACCATGACATTGAGCAGTACCGACAAAGCGGCTGTCAATCAAATCGTCAATAAAAACGGCACATCCTCGACTGGCAGCACCACTTATAACCTGGCGGCAGGAGAAGACTGGGCGGCGGGCGCCGACGCAGCGGTCACTATCGCTGATGCCAGCGGGAACGGCGTTACCGTGTCCAATGTGGCAATACCCACCATCACATCAGCCACGTATAGCGCTAGCACGGGCGTATTAGTCGTCACCGGCGCTGGCCTTCTAAAAAGCAGTGGCGCAGCCAATGACATCGTTGCCAACAAATTCACGCTAACCGGCGATGGTAGCGCGACCTACACATTAACTGACACCGCTAATGTCGACATCACTTCCGGTACATCATTCACACTTACTTTGAGCGCGACTGATAAAGCTGCCGTCAATCTAATTCTCAACAAAAGCGGCACTTCTTCGACCGATGCCACCATCTACAATCTGGCGGCGGCGGAAGACTGGACAGCTGGCGCAGATGCGGTTGTGAATGTTGCTGATCTTACTGCAAATGGCATTACTGCAACCGTTGCGGGGGCATCTTCAGGAGGCGGTAGCGGCGATCCGGACCCTGAACCCGTTCTTACTATCCTGGATGGCGTAACGGTTAGTCGCAGCACACAATCTGATGGTACGGTCATCACAACGATTCCTCCCATCGATGCCAATCGACAAGATGATCCCAACAGCATGTTTATCCAGTATGCTGATATTCCTATCGTTTCCCGCGCAAATGGCAGCGCCGTATTGACTACCAGCTTGCCAATCGGCGTGGGATTAAGCAGCACAGGCAATCCCGATCCGCTGACTCGGCAAGAAGCAACCGCTCACTTGACCCAATACATCGAGCAATCAGCCAGTGGCAATGACCAATCTCACCAGGCAGCCATCAATCATGCCAAGAATTTTCTGGCTTCATTGGCGGATGATGCGCAGATTATCGTGCAAACCATCACGCTATCCGCCAGCAACACTCAGGCACCGAATATTCCCATCATCATCACTGGTTCGAATCTGGATGATGGTAGCCCGCAGGCCTTGATCATCGACGTCAGCAACCTCCCTCCCGGCACTCTGATTCAGTTGGATAATGTCGCCTTTGCCGCGATTATTGGAGCTGCCCGGGTGGTTGGCGGCAGTCATCAAAATTTTGTCGTCGGAGATGATCAGAATCAATACATCGTGCTGGGCGCTGACGATGATATTTTGTTTGGCGGCGATGGCGCAGACACCATCGGCAGTTTGGGCGGCGACGATCAAACTGCCGGTGATGCCGGAAACGATACCGTATACGGTGGCACCGGCAACGATGTGTTGAGCGGTGGTGCTGGAAATGACCGGTATAACGGTGGCCTGGGTTTCGATAGCGCCATCCAGGCAGGGCAATTATCCGGCTACCAGATTGCAACACAAGGCAACACTGTCACGCTGAGGCAAGAAAATGGCGAAACCGATGTGTTGACCGATATCGAGCTGGTCCGTTTTGACAGCGGTCCTAACTTGGCGATCGCGTACTCGGAAGTTGAAGCAGTAGCCCATCATTTGGCCAGAACGTGGCTGGAACGGAATCTTACGACCGAGGAAGGCAGCGCAATATTGTCATGGCAAGGCGTAACGACTGACGATATTCTGTTGGCATTCCGGCTTTTGCCGGAAACGGTCGCCCTGGAATTGCAAAACAAAACCGATGACGAGTTACTGACCGGTTGGGATACCGATCCAACCATTTTGCGGATCAATGCCGAGCGTGGCTATGTCGGTAGCGATGGCAACGATCAAGGTTATTTGCCGTTGGGACTTGCCATCACCGCCGATGGCGGCGCGGGTCATGATGTCCTGCGCATGCCGGGTGGACGTGACGATGTGCATCTGGAGTTTTCCGGCGACAGGCTGGAATTGACACAGCTCAGCGATGGCGCAATGTTCAGTCTCAAAAACGCCGAAATGATCGCGTTCGATCATGGCGAAACCGTGGCAATCGCCCACGATGAAACCGAAGCGTACCTTGCGCGTCTGGTGCACAGCTTGCTGAATCGCGATGTCACACCGGAAGAATGGCAATCGGGACGAGAAGCACTGGCATCAGAGATGAGTCAACGCACGATTGTGGAATGGCTACAGCAACAGGCCGGATTGCAGTCCCTTTCGGATAGTGATTTTACCCAGACGATTTATATGCAAACTTTAGGACGCTCGGTGACAAAAGAGGAACTCGATAAGCAATTGTCGCAATTGCAAAGCCATGCATTAAGCCGGGACGAACTGGCTGTCGAGATTGCACAGAGTCCGGAAGCAGCAGCCCATCTGGTAGGCAGTGTCATGCTGCAACAAGAATGGATTTGACCAGGATTCGAGGCGCATCCTGTAAATCTCGTTGCAGCCATGGACGACTTGTCAGCAAAAAAGATTCGTCGTATCAAACAGAAGCTCGTGCCAACACAATCGCAAGAGTAAAGATGATTGGATATAAGAGCTTCCGAGTTTGACCATAGTTGTGAATATTGATTTTCATAACTAACAGAAATGGAATGGCCAATAAGAAAGCATGTTGAATGGCCCGCAATACAATCGATGACGCGGGCAAATCCTCCATTAATACGTAAGCAATGAATCCGGAACACAGCAGGATCAGCAATTCAAAGTCGGCCGCAAAAATGATCTGGCTATATTTAGTGAAGAACAATTTCAAAGCCACCCATGCCAGTGCTACCACGGACAATATATTGATATATTCCCCAAGCCAGGATGGGTAAATCAACGAAGAGAGTTTATAAACAAATAACAGCGAGAAAATACATAAAAACAGAATACCATGTACTATGCTCAGATCGCCTGCACGCCGAATGCGAAAAGTCAGGAAAATCAATAAAACTAACATGGCACATAGGAGTAATACTCTGTCGTTACTCAATGAAAGAAGAGGTGCAAAAAACGCAGGCAACAACAACGCCCCCAGAATGAGCCCTCCTATCGGCTGAGCAGTAACCTTGAATCCATAAGCGATACTTTTCAGTGCATCCAGTTGCCTAATGGAATCGAGCTTGTTAGTTTTCAGATGGTTATAATGCATGCCAGCACTTTGCGCGATCCAGAGACTTGAAAAAATGAATAGACCAACACCGATCAGGCTCGCAAAAATCACCCAGTCCGGCTCATTCTGGATTGAGATGGCCAGTAATCCAAAACAAAACATCATCAAATAAATCAGTGCTACTGCTTCAGGATGAGGCAATCCCAGATCAATCAAGCAATGATGTAAATGGGTTCGATCAGAGTGGAATGGATTATGACCCTTATAAATACGCCGTCCCATCACGATGAGCGTATCAAGCAACGGCAAAGCAACAATCATGGCCAGTGAAGACAGCGGTAGATTTGAACCATGACTCAAACTGACGAACATGACTGCCAGCACATAACCGAGCATCATGCTGCCGTTGTCACCCATGAAGGACCGGGTGGGGTAGCTGTTGAATCTTAGAAAGCCAAAAATTGCTCCCAGTAACGATACCGCAATAATCACCAACCACGTCTGACCGGAATTCCAGGCAAAATATCCAAAAAATATCAATGCTATGGCAGAAATTCCTCCCGCCAAGCTATCGAGACCATCGGCCAGATTGAGGGCATTAATCATGCCTACTGAAAAAAATACGGTGGCAACAAACGATATTTCATTCAGATAAATTTCTCCCAGCCCAAAAATATCTCCGACTTGTTCGACTCTCAGATCACTCAAATATACAAATAAAAATGCAGCCAGGATTTGCCCTACGAGCTTTAGAATGGGTGAAATTTGTTTGATGTCGTCAACAACGCCAGTGATTACAATTACGAGCAGCCCGATAATGAAAGCACTGATGGGAGTGTTCTGAGGAAGAAAAAAAATGCAGACCGATACAAGACTAATCGATATCGCAAGCCCCCCTAAACGTGGTTTTGGTACTTTATGCATGCTGCGATGCTTGGGAATATCCATTGCACCTACCTTTTGAGCTAATTTGGTTGCAACAGGTATAAGCAACGCTGACAAAAAAAGTGTCATCCAGAAAATTAACCCAAGTAATTCAATAGAGATATGATTCATAGATAATTTCAGCAAATAAAGAACTCTGCAAAAGGGAAACTAAGCGATTTGAACATCCACATGCTGCCTCTCTTGGACTGATTTACTTGAAATTCAATTTTTGCAATTCATGTATACAGTCTTATATCAGCAACATCTTCAAAGCATCTATGCATTTATCGAAGCGTTAAAACCACGTTCATTCCATCTGCACCCCGAATGATTCATCAAGCTCATGGTTCAATAATAATTCATAAAATCAGTAAATTGTTTTATCTTCGGTTGAAGCATGAATCTCAAAACTTTCTGGTAATACGTCATTTGCACGAAGGTCATACTGGAAAGAGCATCAACATGCTCATTTACGATAACCCACCTGAATTAAGGAAAATATTTTCGCCAGAAAAGAATTAGCAATCACATTTCCACTTAAAACAGAGATTCATTGATAAAACTAATTTCACTTTAATCATTCAAAGAAAAATTTTGATGTGAGATTACAAATAATTTCCAGGGAGTTTCGTTATTCTCTGTTCAGCAAGAAGACATTTCAACGCATTGAGCGTTATTCCAGTTCACAAGCTTGTCTGCAGTGTCGATATCGATGAATTGATTCTGGCCCAGCCACTGATCCAGTTTCTTATAAGCACCTTTCAAGCCAACATAGGACTTGAATTTCCGCATAAGCGGCAAATCGAGCACAGGCTGTTCAGAATCAAAATCGCGAGGATGAAAATAAGTCATTACATAATCAGTTCGTTCCGTCAAATTTTGAATGACGGAATAAGGCATAAGCCTGAAATATCCGCCTCCTGAGAAGACGAATGTTTTGCCTAGAATTTTTCCCAGATTGATTGGGAACTCCTTGATCTTGCCGGTTGAGCAACTTAACAGAGTTGGTTCAGCTCGTCCGAAATTATCGTAACCTCCATGTCCTCTTTCAGTTGGAAAAATGGAGCTATCCCTTTCGATGCCACATTCGAGAAGAGCTTCAACAGCCCACGCATTACCTCTGGTGAGTGAGAAACCAGGGGCGCGGTAGGTTTTGATTTTCTTTCCGATAATGTCCTCAAGGGTATAAATTGAACGTTTCAAATCTTCCAGAAACTGCTGAGGTGTTTGCTGATACACCAATTGATGCATGTGAGAGTGGGACGCCACCTCGAAACCCAATTCATCGATCTGACGGATAATCTCTGGATAACGTTGAGCTATCCATCCCAAACAAAAGAAGGTTGCAGGATGCTGATGCCGCATTGTCAATTCTAGCAAACGTTCAACATTGGCATGAATCCGAGGTTTAAAATTTCCCCACTGCGCTTCAGTCGCCGTTGAATCAATATCGAGCAAATGAAACCAATCCTCGATGTCATAAGTAAGAATATTCATAAATAAATAATAACCAAATATTCAATAAGATCATAAATCGATAAATTTATGAAGCTTATAGTTATATCGAAATCTGTCCAGAAAAACTTGTTGTAAAGGGATTAAGCGACCTAATTCAAAAAAAACTGTTTCAGAACCTTGATCAAATACTCATGATCTTGCACGCCAGCACTTTCACGGATACTGTGCATCGCCCACATCGGGCAACCGACATCTACGCTGCGCACTCCCAGATTTGCCGATGCTATAGGGCCAATGGTACTGCCACAGGGCAAATCACTCCTGTGGGTGTATCGCTGGTAAGGTACTTCCGCTTCTTCGCACCATCGCATGAAATGAGCGCTGGAAACGCTTTCCGAGCTATAACGGCGGTTAGCATTTGACTTAATGACTGGACCTTTATTGATAAATACACGATGATCAGCATCATACGCTGAAGGAAAATTAGGGTGATAGGCATGTGCCATATCAGTGCTGATCAGAAAACTTCGGGCCAGCGCCCGAGCAGTATCTTCTCGATCGAGCAACAATGCGATACTGATGCGCTGCAATACATCAGTCAGAAAACTGCCAGCAGCACCGATATGACTTTCACTGCCGATTTCTTCATGATCGAAAAAAGCACACACGAGCGTACTCTCCGCATGCTGCATGACATCCTCATCCAGCAAAGCTCTCAGTCCAGCATGGCAAGAAGCTAAATTGTCGATCTGACTATCTGCATAGAATTCGTTGTTTGCTCCCCAGAAGGCTCCTTTTTGAGTATCAAAAATGGCCAAGTCCCAGGATGCGAGCTGATTGAATTCCACTCCTGCCGCGTTCTCGAGCAACTCTCTCCAATAAGGCTGTGGCAACTGGCTTTCAGCTAATTGTCCCCACAGCAGCGGAAGTTCATTTTGTTTGTGGAATTTCAGGCCATCCTCATTGACGCCTCTATTCATGTGAATCGCCAGATTGGGCAATCTGAGCAATGGCTGATCGAAACGCACAAGCTTGTGCAAAATCTGCTCATTGCTGTTAAAGCTAATCCGGCCTGCCACGCTCAAATCACGATCTGCGAACGTCGCCAAGATGGGACCGCCATAAATCTCGACTCCAAGCCGGGCAAAACCATCGCTAGATGTTGCGCCGTTTGGTCGGATTCGTAAGCCCGGAGAATCGGTATGCGCTCCGACGATTTTAAAACCCGACTCTGTTGGCACTTTGTTTCCGAGCACGAACAGCACAATCGAGGAATCGTCACGAATGACGTAATACCGCCCGCCTGCATGCAACTGCCATTTTGCGGATTCGTCTAGTTGCACAAACTGAACGGCCTTGAGAACCGATTCGATCGAGGCTACAGCGTGCCATGGACTAGGACTGCCATCAATGAAATCGATAAGATGCTGCACACAATGTTGGGCTACCATGATTCACCTATTCGATTCAATGATTTTGTGAATATCATTATCAAGCTCGCGAGAAATATACGTAAACTTGAGCAGCTAGTCAAATGTCCCGGGGGTGAGATCAGCATATTTTTCAATCCTTTTGACAAACGACACAACAAGTTGAGAAATAGCCGGTAATTCGGGCTTTTAGGCACATACAGCAACATGAAGCATTGATGATAGAATCCGTCACTTTCCGAATGAAACCCGTTATAGCAAGGATCTGCGCCGTGACGAACTGTCAGTCCACATTGTTCATATCAATTTTTCAGTTGCTGGGCTGCCTGTATTTTCTGAGCTATCCTTCCCAGTCTCTTGCCGTAATTCTGGAACCGAAAGAGATCAAACAGCAGCTCTCTGCTTCATCCCTGATCATTAAAAAATCCAAATCTGCGGAACAGGATTTACAACGATTATATGCCGCGCGACACTATCAGCCGATCTGGTTGACGACCAAAGGGGGATCACCAGCCCTTGAAACCGCGTTGGACTTCATTGCAACGGCTGACGCTGAAGGCCTGGACAACCATGATTATCAACTGCAACAGTTACGCGATCTTCGGGAGCAATTACCCTATTCGCCATCGATTGCTGCCGAGTTAGAATTACGTACATCGCACGCCATCTTAACGTTGGCAAAGGATCTGTCGCGCGGACGCTTTTCTGCAACGGCTGCCGATCCTGATTGGTACATTGCTCAACCCGAATTTGATGCGGTAGCTTTTCTGCTCGAAGCGATCAAATCAGATACTTTGCAGCAATCATTGCAGAACGTATCACCACAAAATCCCAGCTATCAACGGCTAAAGCAGACATTGACACGCTATGGGCAACACATTGTCGATCACCCCGCGTGGGTTCATATTCCGCCAACTCCATCCATTCGTCCCTCTATGTCGGATAGCGTCATTCCGCTGATCCGTCAACGCATTACGCAGGCTTATTCCATCGATGGCATTGCCGAATTCCAGCTTTCGTCGCAAGTCAGTCAGCACTATGATGACGAATTAGTTACAGCAATCAAAGCGTTCCAAACGCAGCACGGCTTGAATGCCGATGGCATTATTGGCAAGAATACCCTTCGCGCGCTGAATATTCCATTGGCATGGAAAATTCGTCAACTTCGCATCGCCATGGAACGCCTGCGATGGCTTCCGAGAAATCTGGGAAAGCGCTATCTGATGGTGAATACCAGTGGATTCCGGCTCATGGCTGTGGAACAGAATGAACATGCGCTCAGTATGCGCATCATTGTTGGCCGGGATTACCGTTCAACCCCCAGTTTCAAGGGCACGCTCTCGCACGTGGTATTGAATCCACACTGGAATGTACCCAGTAGCATCGCGACCAAGGATCTACTACCGAAACAACAGAAGGATCCTTCTTTTTTTACCTCGGGTAATTACAAAATCTTTTCCAATCATAACCGCAACGAAACCATCGACCCGAGCACGATCAATTGGAACGCGATTAAAAAAGGATTCCCCTATGTGCTGCGCCAGGAACCCGGTGCGCATAACGCGTTAGGCAGAATCAAATTCATGTTTCCCAATTCGTTCGATATCTACTTGCACGACACTCCATCCAAGTCACTGTTCCAGAAAGATATTCGCACTTTTAGTTCAGGCTGTATCCGTTTGGAAAAACCACTTGAACTTGCCGCTTTTGCGCTGGAAGAACCGACTTTGTCGGATGATTTTTTAGAACAATTCGATAGCGGCACAACAAAAACCATTCATTTACGTAGACCATTGCCCATTTTCTTGGTATATATTACGGCTTGGGTCGACGAGCACGAGAAAGTACATTTTTCGCCCGATATTTATGGCCGTGATTTACGGGCATTGCAATACGCCGGTTGGTAATCACACCCACCTACAAAATCTTCTGGAGAAAATCGACGATGCTGATACACAAATTGCTGAATTCAACGCATCCCGCAAAAATTGAGCCAGCTCATAGCCGACGGCGATTTCTAAAAACTGGATTAAGCGCCTGCACGTTATTGACACTCCCCCTCGCCGTATCCGCCCACGCTGCCATCACCAAACGTCCCTTCGAAAAAAAACTCAGCTTCCTCAACCTACATACTGGTGAACGCATCCGGCAAGTATATTGGGCGAATGGCCGCTATATCCCGGGCGCATTGCGGGAAATCAACAATGTATTGCGCGATCATCGCACCGGTGATCGATGCTCAATCGACACCGATTTATTCGACCTGTTATACCTCATGCAGAACAAATTGGGCAGCAAACACGAATTTCATGTTATTTCTGCCTATCGCTCTCCAACCACCAACGCTCAACTAGCTTCTCAAAGTGGCGGCGTTGCCAAAAATAGCTTGCATACCCACGGAAAAGCCATCGACATACGCTTACCTGGACGGAGATTGTCTGACCTGCGCTCGGTGGCCATGTCATTGCAAGCAGGCGGAGTTGGCTATTATCCCGCATCCAATTTTGTTCATCTGGATACCGGAAACTTCCGTTTCTGGGGTGGATAGGCGGCAAGCCGCGTTCTTTTTGTTTGGATCTCTAAAAATAAAGATTATTTGTGCGTTGCTTGTGATGGGTTTACGCTTGCCTCACAAAATATCTGTTACTGGGGAATGAGGCTCTCTGGTTAGCCGATATCATTGATGTTGGCGTGACGATTGTGCGATTAACTCACACCCCTGCGTGAAACCTCTCGGGGAATGGAAATGAAACACACGGCATTTTGGGTACACCCATCCTCACCTGCCCATTATTAAAAAAATTTCTTTTGATTAACTTCGCGGATAACAATACCAACGATGAAAAATTTGTTCAAACGAGCCTTGCGATTGATGACGGGAAAATCACAACAACATCAGTTCATCGGATCGAATACCTCGCTTCCGTCATCCGGCAACAACCGACAAAGCTGGTTTGAAATGGATCGTCTGCATCTGCCGGAAGTGCTGATCAAACCCAATGGCACCACACACCGTGCCGTTTTGCGCGTCACCGAAACCTCACCCAATTACCGCTTCGAGTTGGAGCAGTTCGACCCGCCTCTGCCGCCGCAAGCTCCTCAGCTTAACGAGGAACAGTACGTGACATTTCGCTGCAATATCTGTGATGGCATCAATACCGATATCGCACGCAACCTCGTCACGGATCGTGAGGCTAACTCCTGCATTCATTGCGGATCGAGTCTGCGTCTACGTTCAGTAATCCAGGCATTGACCTCGGAAATCTATGGCGAAAGCCTCACATTGCCAACGGCGCCGGTCAGAAAATCCATCCGGGGTGCCGGTATGAGTGACTGGGAAGGGTATGCGAAGCCGCTGGCTAAGCTGTTTGCCTATCAGAACACCTTTTATCATCAGAAACCCAGGCTCGACATTCTGAATGTTCCAGAATCCGAATTTGGGCAATACGATTTCCTGATCTCCAGCGATGTCATGGAACATGTCCCGTCAGATGTCGATAAAGCATTTACCAATATGGCCAATATGCTTAAGCCAGGAGGATTCCTAGTATTGACCGTACCTTACAAACCCGATGGCGAACATGAAGAATTCTATCCCGATCTGCACGAATACCGCTTCATCACCACCGGTGGTAAAACGTTTTTATATAATCGCACTAAAAATGGCACGGAACAGGTTTACGATAATTTGGTTTTTCACGGCGGTGATGGATTCACTTTGTTCATGCGTATGTTCTCGGAATCCAGTCTGACCCGAATGCTCGAAGCCAGCGGATTTGATGGCGGCATCAAGATATATCATGAAAATGACCCCGCGCACGGTGTCATCTGGCCCATTTCATGGTGTCTTACCATCGTTGCACGAAAAGCTGACAAGGCTGGCTGAAACCAGGAAAATACTGGCTAATTCGCATTGTACGCAGCAACCGCGATCTATCGGAACGATGGGTTAAAGCGTGTACTGCGCAACGACACGATTTGATCGTGCAACGAATTCATCAGTGTTTCCCGTTACCTCGCTCAACTTACCCCATACTGTTCGCGATATCGCTGCACTGCGTGCAAATGCTTCGCAAGATCCTGATGATTAAGCAAATACTCGATCAGGTCATCGAGATTGATAATGGAAGCCACGGTCATCCCATAAAGTTGTTGCACTTCCTGTACGGCCGATAGCTGACCAGTGCCACGTTCCATGCGGTCGACCGCAATGACGACTCCGCCCGGCATTGCGCCAGCGGCTTTGATCAAAGCGACGGACTCCCGCACTGAAGTGCCTGCAGAAATGACGTCATCGACGATCAATACCTGACCTTGCATGGGTGCACCCACTAGCAAGCCGCCTTCACCGTGATCCTTCGCTTCCTTGCGGTTAAAGCAGAAAGGATAGTTCCGTCCTGTCTCCGCCAGCGCGATCACAATGGCGCTGACCAAAGGAATGCCTTTGTACGCAGGGCCGAACAGCATATCAAACGGAAACCCTGCAGCGTTGATGGCTTTGGCGTAAAATTGGCCCAATTTGTGCAATGACTCGCCATCGTTGAATAAACCTGCATTGAAGAAATAGGGCGACATGCGCCCCGCTTTGGTTTTGAATTCACCAAAACGCAATACCTTGCGCTCGATGGCGAACTGAATGAAAGCTTGTCGGAAATCGGACACCACTGTGATTAATCCTGAAAAAATATGCAAATTATAACGCTTAACCTGAACGGCATCCGCGCCGCCGCTAAAAAAGGTTTCTTTGCATGGCTCGCGGCACAATCGGCTGACATTGTCTGTGTGCAGGAATTAAAAGCTCAGCCAGGCGACTTTTCTCCGGACATGCTGAAGCCCGATCACTTCCACGGATATTTCCATTGCGCAGTAAAAAAAGGCTATAGCGGTGTCGGATTGTATTCACGCAAAGAGCCGGACAAGATCATAGAAGGCATCGGTATAACGGACATCGATGCGGAAGGTCGCTTCATTCAAGCGGATTACGGCAATCTGAGCGTCATTTCCCTTTACTTGCCGTCGGGATCCAGCGGTGAACACCGGCAAACCGCCAAGTTCTTTTTTATGGAAAAATTCTATCCCATTCTAAAAAACCTGATAGCCAGCGGCCGGGAGATCATCTTATGCGGAGACTGGAACATTGCACACAAGGAAATTGATCTGAAGAATTGGCGCTCCAATCAGAAGAATTCAGGGTTTCTGCCGGAGGAACGCGCCTGGCTCTCCGCTGTGTTCGACGACATTGGTTTTGTCGATGTATTCCGGCAATTGAATTCAGAACCCGATCAATACACCTGGTGGTCGAACCGCGGGCAAGCCTGGGCAAAAAATGTCGGATGGCGGATCGATTATCAACTGGCTACTCCCATCATTGCAAACCTGGCGCGCAGTGCCTCGATCTATAAAGCCGAACGTTTCTCCGATCATGCTCCATTGCTGATCAATTACGATTATCCCCTATGACATCTCGCCTGCTCAGTTGGGTTCATGCAATGCGCATCTACACCCATCCGCGCGTCCTTGGCATGCTATCGCTCGGTTTCTCGGCCGGATTACCTTTGTTGCTGATCCTGGGAACGCTGTCGTTCTGGTTGCGCGAAGCGGGCATTGATCGCACGACGATTGGTCATCTGAGTTGGATCGGCTTGGCATATAGCGTCAAATGGCTCTGGTCGCCACTGGTCGACCGGTTGCAGCTGCCATTTCTGACCCGCTGGCTTGGACGCCGCCGGGCGTGGCTATTTTTATCACAGATGATCATCACCGCTGCACTGGTCGGGATGGCATTGACGGATCCCATCCTGGATCTGGCGCAGCTGGTATTTTTTGCGCTCGCGGTGGCGTTTGCTTCGGCCACACAGGACATCGCGCTGGACGCCTATCGCATCGAGGCGGTCGCACTAGAATTGCAGGGAGCGATGGCCGCCACGTATCAAGCAGGTTATCGTATTGCCATGATCCTCGCATCCGCGGGTGTTTTATGGATAGCCGCCGCCGTTGATGTTTCAACAGCAACCTATGAACACGCGCCGTGGCGCTTCGCCTATCTCGTGATGGCCTGCAGCATGGCAGTAGGCATCGTCACGACGCTGATCATCCGTGAACCCGACGTGCCCTACAGCCGCCTGATCACCGACAACGAGTCGATCGCGCAACAAGCCATTGCAGGCTGGCGTCTTCATCCGCGCATCCGAAATCTGCTGATCTGGCTCTATGGCGCATTGATCGCACCTTTCCGGGATTTCATTCAGCGTCATCAACGGCAAGCGCTGCTGATTCTCGCATTGATTGCGCTCTATCGCATCTCCGATGTCGTGATGGGTGTCATGAGTAATCCTTTTTATGTCGATATGGGCTACAGCAAGGATGAAGTTGCCGCCATTTCCAAAGTGTACGGTGTGCTGATGACGATTGCCGGCGCCGCCATCGGCGGCTTGTTGACGCTGAAATTCGGCATCATGCGCACACTATTTCTTGGCGCTGTGCTTTCTGCGCTGACCAATCTGTTATTCGTATGGCTGGCGGGCCGCGGCCATGATGTCAATGGATTGATATTTACGATTTCGGCCGACAATCTCTCTGCCGGCATTGCCTCGAGTGCATTTATCGCTTATTTGTCCGGCCTGACCAATTCCGCTTATTCCGCCACGCAATATGCGTTATTCAGTTCGGTCATGTTACTTTTGCCCAAATTCATTGCCGGCTTCAGCGGTCAATTTGTCGATGCGTATGGCTATGAGAATTTCTTTATCACCACAGCGCTGATGGGATTGCCAGTACTCATATTGGTGTGGCTGGCCGGTCACGCAAAATTTGACAGTTCATCTCATCAAGAACGATGATTACGCATGATCCAACCTGTGCAGATAGCCAGTCCAGATACTGAGTACCACGCATTGATTGAGGCAGGAGAACTGACCGCTGACGCTGATCAGGCTCGGGCTGTTGCTGCATTGGAGCGGCTTCATCGCGAAATGACTGATTATGTTCCTGCCAGCAACCGAGAGCGAAATTTGCTGTTCCGCTGGATTTCGACACTGGCTCGTTCTTCAGAAAACGGCTCTGATGTACCCAAGGGTATTTACTTATACGGCGGCGTGGGACGTGGCAAGTCCATGCTGATGGATCTGTTTTATTCGGTTGCGCCGATCGCTGCCAAACAGCGCATCCATTTTCATGAATTCATGCTGGACATTCATGCCCGGCTCAAGGATTGGCATGATATCACTGCACGACAATCCAAACCGCGTCACGTGGATGCTCGCGGTGATCCCATCCCGATCATCGCGAAACAGATCAGCAGTCAAGCAACGTTGTTATGTTTTGACGAATTGCAAGTTACTGACATTGCTGATGCCATGGTGATCACCCGGCTTTTCAATGAACTGTTCGCTCTCGGTGTGATTCTGGTGGCAACCTCGAACCGGCGGCCTGATGATCTGTATGAACACGGCCTCAACCGGCACCGTTTTCTGCCTTTCATCGAGCAGATCAAACACAGGCTGGAGATTATTCCGCTGCAAGGCCCGGTCGATTATCGCTATACCCGTCTGAAAGGCGCGCAAACCTATTATTTTCCTGTGAATGAAGAAACCACCCAGCAACTCTCAGCGACCTTTTTTCGCTTGACTGATCGCAGTATCGCCGACCGCGCCAAAGTGCCCAGCGAAGAATTACACGTTCACGGTCGTACGCTGTTTGTGCCCAAATCCGCACGCGGCGTCGCGGTATTCTCGTTCAAACGGCTGTGTGCGAATCCATTGGGAACTGCCGATTATCTTGCCATCGCCCGGACTTACCATACTGTCATTATGGTGGCCATTCAGCAATTCACTTCCGACAACAACGATGAAGCCAAACGCTTCATCAACCTGATCGATGCCTTTTACGAACATAACGTCAAATTCCTTTGTTCAGCCGCAGTTCCACTTCAATCATTGTATGCGGGAGGAGACGTGCAGTTTGAATTTGAACGTACGATCTCACGCTTGACGGAAATGCAATCGGAAACGTATCTGTCACAAGGTCATGGGAAGCGTACGTCCTAGAGAAATTTTCCCTGCATTGTGAAATCTGTTGCGAAGCAAGAGCCGGTTGAACCTATCGAACCGAGCTTGATCATTCCCGCCATTGATACTATAGCTCAGCACGGCGGCAATATCAGCATCCGTTGCTGCGATCGTACCCGTCAGCGTTGAATTTTCGTTAATGGACAAGCTGGCGGCGGGGCCGCCGCCATTCGAAGCAATCACCGGCAGATCATTGACATTGCTGACTTCGATGGTGACGGTAATCGAATTTCCTTTTCTAACGCCATCATGAGCCTTATACCTGAAATGATCGGTTCCGGAAAAATCTGCATCCGGGATATAGCTGAAAGAACCATCAGCAGTCAAGGTCAACAGACCGCGTTTCACATCAGAAACCAAATGAGCCGCCAGAGGATGCCCCGCATCATTGGAATCACTGTTCAGCACACCCGGAACAGCAGGCGCTCTCAACATTCCATCTTCCCTTACGCTGTAGAATCCTTTCCATTCGGGATCCTGCGCTGACATTCCACCGCCTAATGCCCCATCATTATTCAATGCTAAAAGATCATCGATTAATGACTCACTGCCTTCGTTCATTCACCAATACCCTGCCAGCCCTGCTTCGGAACCCGATAAATGCTGATCATGGTTCGCAAGAATTTCGGTGGCAGTTCTTGCAATTTTCCAAATCCGGACTTCAGCGATAGCACCATCGAAATACTTGCCGGGTGGTGCATTGGAGCGGCCTCCGATCCGTAAATCATCGAGCGAAGAATGGGCATCTGCGATTAATCCAGCTCTCGAATAGGTATCCACCAATGCGCCATCAACCTAAGTCTTGACCACCCCATTGTCATAGGAAACCGCAATATGTACCCATTCATCGACGGCAACGACATAAGTCGTATCGTGCCAATCCCAGCCCGGATTGGTATTCTTGAACGCCCAGCGGATCGTGCCATCGGGAAACAAGCCAACTTCATACTCGCCTTCTTTGTTGATAATAATCTGGATCGCATTGTTCGAACTATCGGGTTTGATCCAGGCTTTCATCGTCATCGCCGACGTCATTTTGAGGTTGGAATTATTGCCGATGTGAACATACTCATCCGTACCGTCGAAATCGAGAAAGAATTCGGCATGTGCCTGGGGCGCATGCTTATGTCCGGTTGATGCCGATGCAGCGCGATTGGTCAATGCCGATCCATCGTTGACGGCTGTCTGGCTATTTAGAAAACCGGCGTCTATCGTATCGAGCACGGCCATCACGTTCTGACCAGTGAATAGATTGATGACGTCATTTAAATGACCATGGGAAACATTCTCGTTGATTGTCGGCGCAACACCGGCCTGTATCACAGTCTGCACTTTGGCGATATCCGATAGCGCAGTAACTACTGATGAGATTTTGCCACGCTCGAACTGAAGGGTCGATTGCTGTATCAGCGTATTTAATTAATGCAACAGCTCGGCTGCTTGACTCGTCAAAGTATGGACATGCTGGTGCTCCGGCGGACTATTCTCATTCAAGAGCCCCATCAGGCCAGCCGTATCCCTGATGATCGCAGCGAGTGTGCGCTGATCGCTCAAGTCCAGCCATTGATTTGCCTGTGCTGAATCCACAAGACGGTCAATCAATGACTTCAACGCGAATTGCTCAACCCGAAAGTGCCTGGGTACAGATTCTTCTAGTAATGCGCGCGTAACCGCCACTACATTGGCGACCTGCACGCTGGCTGCCTGCAGTTCTTGGCAGTGATATTTTGATCCCGGTTTTCACCATTCAATACGCTGGCAATTGGATCAAATACCGATAAATCAACGCGCGGCAATTCAAGCACATTAAAAAGCCATTCCTCGGCTTGCTCCAGGGTCTGTGCCAGGCCATGATGCAGCATCCAACGAGTCATGGTGGTTAACGGCGTCAGTACCAAAGCGCCTTCGGGCACCCTCAGAGAACCAGCAAATAGTTCTCCAATTATTACATCCACTCCTCCCGTCGCAATATACTGACCAGATGGAAAATTATTTCCTGTCATCAAAAATTTACCATCTCCATCCGAGATGATGCTGGATTCATTACCATCAAAAATGTTATTTTCGTTAACATCGATAAAAACCGTCGCGCCGCGGATATATCCATTCATAACCGTTCCAGACGCTACACCTCCGTTAAAGTGATTAATCAACTCGGCGCTACTGGACTGCGCTGCTTCAAACGAAGCTCGCGATTGTCCAATCCCTTGCAGCCATTCACGTGCCGCAGCAGGAAAGATTGAAAATTCCCGGTAATCCTGATCTTTGCTGTAATCTCCCAGTAACTGCGTAAATTTCTCCGCAGCCGTGGCCCGCTGGTCCAGAGTCTGTTTAAATTCGCCGTTCAGTTCATCGATTGCAAGTGCAAACAAAGCCATCCAACTGGAAATACCCCGACCCGTTAAATCGTGAGTCATCTGCTCGGCTTCATGATCCCAAAGCCTTAATCCCAGGCCATTCCATGCAAGCGCTTGCACCAATGAACTAACGCCGTGCTGCGCCAAAGGCAATTGCGCCTGCATATAACTGTCGAGCATCGTCGCGACAGCTTGCCAATCGCCTGTTTGGGCGTATAAATGAGTAATTTCATCACGCACCTGCACAGACGCAGGTGCGCCTGTAGCAAGCACGACAATTTGTTGTACGACATGATTAAGATTCTGCGGCATCGGAATTCCGTTCAAAAAAATGGCAAACGATGTGCTACTATCGAATCTCTGTAGGAATTATTGAACCCGATAAGAAAGATTTTCTCTCGGCTATTCTTGAAATCCTGAATTCAGGACACAAAGGAGCCATAATTACGTGTACTCTGCAGAATGTATTTTTAGCCCATGAGTAACTCATTATGAATGTCGTCATCACGGGTGCGACCGGATTTATCGGACGTCATCTGCTGCAGCGCCTGCAGCGCGATCATCATTCCATCAAAGTGCTCAGCCGCGACGGTATTCGCGCTGGCAAAGAGCTGAATGTGCCCGCTTGGAGCTGGGATTACGCTCGACAGGACGTGCCTGACGAAGTCTTGCACGATTGTCACGCCATCATTCATCTAATGGGAGAGAATTTGGGCGAAGGCCGTTGGACAGTCGATCGCAAACGCGAGATCTATGAATCGCGCATCATCAGCACGCGCAAACTGGTAGCTGCTGCGCCGGCGAGTTTGCAGACTTTCGTGTGCGGTTCCGCCATTGGCATTTATCCCGGCGACACTGATGACCGGTATGATGAATCTTATGTCATGAATTCTCAGCCTAGCTTCATGCAGACCATCTGCCAGGATTGGGAAAAAGAAGCGTCGATGATCGAACACAACAGCGTCCGCCGGGTCAGCATACGCACCGGCGTGGTATTGGGCCGGGGCGGCATGCTGCAGAAACTGTTGCCGATATTCAAATTGGGACTCGGCGGACCGGTTGGTAATGGTCAACAATGGTTGCCATGGATTCATATCGACGACTTGGTATCAATATTCTCCAATGCCGCTGTGGATACCCGCTATCACGGCCCCATCAATGCGGTAGCACCCCATCCGATACGTTATCGGGAATTTGCAACAGTGCTGGGCAAAGCACTGCACCGCCCTGCTCTGCTTCCAGTTCCCGAAGCGATGCTGAGATTGGCGTTAGGAGAAGCCGCAGCATTGGCATTGAATAGTTACTGCATCGCATCGAAACGGTTGGTGGAAGAACTGGGATTCCGGTTTGCCTTCGATGATCTACCCTCGGCCTTGCAGGAAATTGTGGCAAGGCAATGAGCCTGGTTGATTGGGCGTCATGACGGCATCAATAGCAATTTTCTGGTTCAGGCGCGATCTGCGCCTAGAAGACAATGCGGGACTTTCCCATGCACTGGCTTCAGGCGTGCCAGTTCTGCCGATTTTCATTTTCGACCCTGCAATTTTAACCGATCTGCCACGTGATGACGCTCGCGTCACGTTCATTCATGATCAATTGCAAAAATTGCGCACCACGTTCGAGAAGGACTATGGCAGCTCAGTCGCGCTCTATCACGGCAAACCACAGGAAATCTTTGAACGGCTGCTGCAACAATTTCCCGTGCGGACGGTTTTTACCAATCACGACTACGAACCCGACACCCAGGCCCGGGATGACCATGTGAGGCTCTGGTTGCAAGCACGATCAGTGACATTCAATAGCTATAAAGATCATGTCGTGGCTGAAAAGAAAGAAATCACCAAGGACGATGGCAGTCCTTACGTGGTATTTACCCCTTACATGCGCAAATGGAAAAGCGCGCAGAATCCGGCAACGTGCGAACCTTACCAAACGTTATTCAAGCTCGACCATCTGATCAGAGATCCCCACTTGCCGAATCTATCGTTACCGGATATCGGTTTTATCCGCTCGCCGATCACAATGCCAGCCTTTCAATTAAATCCGGAAATACTACGAAACTACGCGAAACAGCGGGACTTTCCGTCATTGTCAGGCACATCCCTGGTAGGGCCTCATCTGCGTTTCGGCACCGTCAGTATCCGGCAGATCGCCCGACTGGCTTTCGAACACAGCGATATCTTTTGCAATGAGCTGATCTGGCGGGATTTTTTCAGTCAGATTTTGTGGCATTTCCCCCATACGCAGCACAGCAGCTTCAAGCCACGCTATGACCAGATTAAATGGCGCAATGACGAAACCGAATTCCAGCGCTGGTGCAACGGAACGACAGGATACCCTTTGGTTGATGCAGGCATGCGGCAACTGAATGCCACCGGATGGATGCACAACCGTGTTCGCATGGTCACCGCCAGCTTTCTATGCAAACACTTATTGATCGACTGGCGCTGGGGAGAGGCGTACTTTGCACAAAAACTACTGGATTACGACATGGCAAGTAATATCGGCAACTGGCAATGGGCGGCAGGTTGCGGCGTGGATGCGACGCCTTATTTCAGAATTTTCAATCCTGCGATGCAGGCGCAAAAATTCGATAAGAATCTGAACTACATCCATACCTGGGTAAGCGAATTTAACACCCTGAATTACCCTGCCCCCATCGTTGATCATGCCTATGCCCGCGAACGATGCTTGAAAACATACCGTCAAGCGGTCGGTTGAATCGCGCTCTCAAACATATCGACATTCTTAAGCATCAAGAGAAGACAGGTTACTCGCTACACCCTAACAAATTCCTGATGCTGATAACAAAATACATTTTTTAAAATTCTTGAATTCTAGAATTTGAAGGTAGCCATGGTATAACCATAATTCGTATCTGCTGATAGACCACTGGCAACTTTATCGAAGTAATCGCCTTTAAAAATGTGGCTGTAACCAATATCGAAGCTGACGCGTTTCATGTAACTCCACTGTGGATCCCAACCGATG
>CASDLT010000019.1 GCA_949281375.1 uncultured Nitrosomonas sp. | reverse complement strand
TTGGCTGCTTTTGTCCAGATGTCGCCTTTATCATTTTTGATATGTAACCGCACACGCCATGCGGCCAGATCATAGGCATAACAACCCGTATTTGCTACATGATCAGGTGTGATGCCATATTTGGATAAATCTTGAAGATATGCGGTATTAAATTGCATTGAACCAACATCATAAGTACCGTTATTGTTACGCACCCATTGACCTGGTTTACCGTTCTCTTTTTCGGCTATCGCCAACAAGATATTGGCTGGTATTTCATACTTGATGGCGGCTGTAATTGAGCACACCACTCTTTCCTGCATATCTGGTGGCAAATCCATCATCAATCGAATCGCTTAAATACCTTATCCATCATTTACCCCCTCCTTGCGAAATATTGTTAATACTCGCTGATTCCTGGGCTTGGCCTTTTTCAATGGCGCTACGTAATGCATCCGTTCCTACGCTTCTTGCTGCTGTCAACCGACCGGCTACCAGTGTGCCGCCATAAGACGCAACGGCTGCCGCCGTACCTGCCGCTGCCATAAAACCACCTGCACTATAACTGCCAATTCCGGCAGCCGAACCTATGCTACTACCAGTCACAATACCAGCCAGCAACAGCGGCAACCTGGAAATCAATACAAAAAATGCAATCGAAAAAATCAGCATCACCGCCAGTTCTTCATAATTGAGCACGTTTTTGCCCATCTTGGTGTAAAAACTGGTCAATAGATCGCTACCAATCCCAACAATTAAGAGCATTACGAATAATTGAACGCCAACGCTTAATACGGTCTTGAAGTAATTGATGGCAATATCCGTTGTCCAGCGAGCCCCACCGAATCCCAGAAAAAATATTCCCGCATACATCAGTACCCAGGAAGAAATCAGCAATAGCAGCATATTGACCGCAATGACGGCTAAAACAACGAGAATGATCAGCGATATGATGATGGCAATCAGGCTATCAACCGGTTGTAGTAAAGTGAGATTATTTGTTGCCTGAGTCCAGATTAGAACACCTGTATCTACAACGCTAGTATGATTTGCACCACTTTGTAGGCCCGCAGCAGTGTTACCCAGTTGCTGCATCGAAGCTATGATTGTTCCTGCAATATTGTGACCAGATACCGCATTGGTCAGTAGCCAGAAGTAAAACCCTGTGAAGATGATGAAACGTGTGAACTCAGCGAAGAAATCTCCAATATCAGCCTTACGTAACAGCATCATGCCAAACGTCCATACCATGGAAATCAGCACTAACGTCCAGAACAATCGCTCCGCCGCGCCTTGAATGACTGCTTGCCAAGATTTAATTTTCGCTGCAAACATGCTGGTCACTTGATCCAGTACACCTTGATTAGTCACTGGATCAATGTAAGAAAGCTCCGCAAATACTATCCCAGGAAAAAACAACAGAAGGAGCAAAGCTAGGAAACTACCATATAGTGTTTTCATCTTATTTAATCTTCAACTGTCCTACTACTGCATAATTAAATTCATGTATCATTTTTTCAATTACTTAGATTCTCTCTTAACATTATCAGGATCAGACGCATCCCAAACTATTCCGGGCGGCATCTCACTCAACTCCTTTTTAGGCTCTTTCATTTCCAACTTACCGTCACCGTCTTTTTCGCAACCCGACAACAGCAACAAAGCCAATAAACCCACTACAGCAATATTTAAATAATGCATTTTCATAGTTTTCTCCTTAAGTTAATGTATTAAAACCCATCTCTAACCGACCAACTTCTGCCTACAGGTAATATTTCCGGACTCAATCTTTTGATTGCCACTCCCCGCGCTGCCTGCTGCATGGCGCGTAAATCCACTTCGGCTTGGGCTTGCGTGTTAAGCGCATTATGATGCGCAATCAACATCTGGCGCATTTGCAGCAATTGATTGGCCTGGAATGCTGCGAGTTGATTAGCGTATTGCAGTGCGGCCATCTGCCCTTCTGCCGTTTCAGTTCTTTGTTGCAATAATTGCAGGTGCGCGGCATCTACCGGCATCTGATTCTGATGTTCACTCAGGCCGGTCAGGAGTCCATCATTGGCCTTTTTTTGCGCATCGGTGCTGGTGTTTTGCCCATCCTGCAGTAATTTCCACGCAGCTTCATTGCATTTTTCCTCGACACTAAAGCACGGTGAACTGCGGTAATACTCAACATTACGAAACCGCTGCATATAACCATCTATCCCGCCATACGTCTGCTCGTAATAGCGTATCGTGTTAGTCAGATGAATGAGCTTGTTCATCGCGTACTGGGCCTTCGCCCAAAGATACGCGGGGGGTGCTAAAGTATTTCTGAGCATGTTTTCATATTGCTCGAGTTGCTTTTTGTATTGATCGATTAGTACGAGCGTTTGATCCACACTCTCTGTCGCGGTAACAATGCTTTGTGCAACATTAGCTGCATCGATGACAGGAATTCCCGTTGCACGAGCATTCGATGCAGCACTTACATTAATGATGACCAGAAGCAACATCATGAATCGGTTATGTTTGTTTCCAGGTTTTAGCATGGCGTAGCTCCTGTTTTAATAATCAAATGACTGATACGGTTTAGAGAACTTCATATCTTTGGTCACGATGATGTTGAATCGATAGCCTGGTCTGATTTCTAGTGTCGGTGAGATATTGAGGTTTTTGCGGATCAAATTGGATGTCACCAACCCCAATTGCTGCCCCAGTGCCTGGCTCATGATGCTGCCTGCATTCTGCCGACCAAACGTACTGCCTGCATCGCGCTGACTGTAGGTAGCACCTGCCACAATCGCCGACATGATCAATGCTGAACCAAATATTCGAAGGTAATGGTTGTTCACCTGATCGTGGAATCCGGCATACCCCAACCCATCAGCACCCGGCATGGCGCCAATGTCCATGGTTTTGCCATCGGGGAAGATGATCCGCTGCCAGGCAACCAATACCCTCGCCTGGCCGTATTCAACGTCACTGGAGTATGTACCAACCAGCCGTGATCCTTGTGGAATCAAGCGCCAGCGACCCACGGGTGAGTCATAGATGTGTTGACTGACCTGGGCCATGATCTGACCCGGCAGGCTGGAATTGATACCCGAGATTAGTGTGGCCGGAATCACAAAGCCTGCCTGCAATACATAGGGCGATGCTGGCTTTTGCACGTCACTATTGAGCTTCCAGCGTTTCTCGCCATCAGATGAATCAAAGCGAGAGTAATCCTGTGCTTGGCCTTTCTGCTCATCATCCACCAGGCGGGGTGCCATATCATCCATACCCTCCTCTGCCCTTCCCGCTTCCCGATTTCCAGCTTCTGGATGACTTCCCTGAGCGGGTCGGCGCAATTTCGCCAAACGCGTCTGATAGGCGAGCGTTGGATCTTCACGCAGCGTCGAATTAGCCTGCTGTCGCACAGAGGCCATCTCAGCGAGCATCTCATCGCGTGTCGGTGTGGTATTGGGTGAAGATGCAACACTTCGAGGTGCGACGGCATTGACCTGGGTTTTGGCCTTGATGGCCTCTTCCAGTTGCTGACGCTTGAGCATGCGGATATGGGCGAGATCGGGATCCTGAACAGCCTGGGGAGACTGAGCGCCTACGCCTGGTGGCAAGGGTGGCCGATCCAAATCGGTGGGTCGCTCGATGATAAGTCCCGGTAACGGTGTTTTGGCATCTTGCTCGCTCGGCGGATTCTTGGGCGCGATCATACCGCCGACATAATCTTTTGCGATAAGTGAAGCAAACGATTGGCTCGATTGCACTTCTTGAGAAGTATCAGGAGGTGGCTGATTGCGCTCGGCTGCGCGATTCATGGCCACGATCATCATGAGCAGCATAAAAACCAGCATGATTGCGCCAAAAATCACGATCGGCAGATTATTGACGCGGCGCACGCCGGCGTTTTTATCAACGCTTTGCGGAGAGGAATTCGACGAGAAGAGTTTTGAATGGGTTGACATCCTCCTCCCCTACTCTCTCTTAACCCACAAACCTGCAGGATGAACACTGTCGGCCCGGGCAATGAAGGCTCGCGATAAGCGCGTATCGTCAATCAATAGGTTAGCATGGTACAAATCATCTGACTGATCAACGATATAACTCAACCGGATACCCGCTTGCGGTTCTGCCGGTGTTTGGGGCACAGCAAACAAGGATTGCTCAATGGATGGTTCAGCCGTTTCCTGTACTGCAAAACCGGCCACCCGCAGCTTATCAATCAGCGCCTGCCCAAAAGCATCATTGATGTGATGTCGAAGTGTAAATTGCGTTGACGCTGCTGGATATAGCCGAACAATCTGAGCGGCTGCATCAGTAGCCATGATTTGGTTCGCGTCTTGGGAGGGATTCTGAATGAAATTGCCATATTGCGTTGTTGCGCAGCCGTTTAATAACACGGCCATCAACAGCGCAAACAACAAGCGGTGAGATTGATTAATTTTTTGTACCATCATCAATTCCCCCGTGAGATCATCACACGGCTTTGATTGCCCCCTACTCCGGCAATCAAAATGGCACGATCAAATACCGCATCCACAATATAGCGATCTCCTTGCAAACGATAATTAACCATGACCGTTTCATCATCACGAAACAACCCCCCTTCCCTGTTCAGTAACAACAGCGTCGGTGCTTCCGTCTGCGCCATGATGGATGGCATCTGGATGATCGTTTTCTGCCCATCGTTATAGACTCTGATCGGCTTCCAGGCCGCACTACCATCCACCGAATACGCAAAATTAAGATTGCCGAGATACTCTCCAGTTTCAGGCATCGTGCGTGAACGCTTGATATCGAGCGCATGATTCTCACGCGATTTGATCGCATCCCATTTGGCCAACGCATCTTCAGGATACGTAAAACCCACGCGGGGCATGAAATCTCGCCGGTGAGATCGCAGGCGCAGGTGATAGGTGCGCCGATTGGTGGTCACAACAAGGGAAGTCTCTAACCCCACATCGAGCGGTTTTACAATCAAGTGCTGAACCTCCAAAGCGCCCTGCCCTGTCACGGCCGGTTCAACCAGCCAACGGGCCTGGTCGCCCAGATGAATCGAATTGAGGTGCTCACCGGCCTGCAATTCGATATCGCAGACCTGCAATACTGCACAAACGATGCTGGGCTGTTGAGAACCGAACAGGAATCGGATCGAGCCATCCGGCCCTGCTACCGGTTTGACACCGGTGGGATTGGCCGCTTGCCATTTTTTGGCCAGATCGATGGCTGCACGTTCCTGTGGCGTGAGCTGTGGACTCTTGTCAGTAAAATAGGCTTCAGACAAACCATTGGCGTGAATAGGAGCGGCCCATGCAAACGTAAAGATAAGCGCACCCATAGCATTGAAAGCACTGAATACTCGCGAAAACCGTAATGAATTCATGATGAGCGGCCTCTAAGTTTGTTTCGACCAGGAGAAATCCTGGATATAAATACCCAGCGGATTATTGCGGATCTGCTCTTCAGTCGTGCTTGGTGTGGCCGGCTTGTTGTAGATTCTCAAGAGGGCCCGCATCTTGAACGGTTGCTCTGTCAAATGGCCCTGCCGGTCATAGACTTTTTCAAGCCAATCGACCTGCCACGTTTCCGGACTCTGTGGGATCACCGAGATGATCTCCACATTGACTGTTTGAGTTTCAGCGCGTTTGAAAGGACTGCTCGCTTCACTGCCATTGAACCACTGATTGGCTTTTGCCGTAGCGGGGTCATTATTGGCCAGCATGGCATACGCTCTAAAAACGGCTTTGCGCTGCAACGCCACATCGGGAGTGACCATGCGCAGATCATTGATGAATGAAGCGAGTGATGCATGCACAACACGCGGATCCGTCTCCCCCGCAATATCCGCACGAGATACCGCAATCGCTTCACCGAGTTTGTTGACCTGAACCACATACGGGATGAATTTGGATTGACTGCCAATGGCAATGACGCCGCCCACACTAGCTAACGCAATCAATAAGCAAAGCAATGTCATCATTTGCCACATCGTGCGCGAGGACTGTACCCCGCGCATATGGTCATTCCAGGTTCTACGTGCCGATAAGTAGGGATTTTCATTTTCGCCTTGACGGCGGCCACCCTGCACAAACTCATCTGTCTTACGATTTGATTCATCCCTATCGCTGGACACACCTTTTAACTTGAAGAAATCACTGATCACGCTCATGCGGCCACTCCATAGTCAGATAATGTCAATCCCCTCATTGCTAACCATTGATGCACCCAGCCATCGCCGTACTTCTGATGCAAAGCTTTAATCGTTGCAATCGATTCCTTGTCGGTGGATCCAACGAATGCCAGCGCCAATGGCCCAAGCGCCAAGTCGTAGAGCCGTCTACCGTTCTCGGACACGGTGTAATACTCTCGTTTAGGCACGGCGGAAGCCAGAATCTCGATCTGGCGGGAATTTAAGCCCATGCGCCGGTAAAGAGCGGATGCTTCTTCATCACGCGCAAATACGTTCGGCAGGAATATTTTGGTGGCGGTGGATTCAACAATGACATCGAGAATGCCGCTGTTAGCGGCATCTGATAAGCTTTGCGTTGCCATCAACACCAGACAGTTGTTTTTGCGCATGACTTTGAGCCATTCGCGAATTTTTGCGCGAAAGACCGGGTGACCCAGCATAAGCCAGGCTTCATCGAGTATGATCGCGGCGGGCTGACCGTGAAGTGCGCGCTCGATGCGCCGAAAGAGATACAGGAGCGTGGGCAGTGCATATTTATCCCCGAGATTCATCAATTCTTCGATCTCGAAGGTCGTAAACGTTGACAGATTCAGGCCATCGGCTTCCGCATCGAGCAAATGCCCCATTAGGCCGTCGATTGTGTACTGCCGCAAACACTCGCGTATCGCCTCACTCTGTATCGTCACAATAAAATCCGATAACGTTCTGGAGCCGCTGTGATGCATGTTACTAATGGCCTGACTGATTTCATTGCGCTGCATTGGCGTCACCGTAATACCATTGAGTTCAACCATCATCGCAACCCATTCCATCGCCCAGGCACGATCGCTCTTGGAATCGAGGAACTGTAGCGGACAAAAGGATAGCGCTTCATCATCGCCTGCCACGGTGAAATGCTGACCCCCGACAGCTCGCGTCAACGGATACATCGATAGCCCCTTATCGAAACAATAAATCGACATATCCCTGTAGCGGCGCAATTGCGCAGCAATGAGTGCCAGATGCGTGGATTTACCGGCACCCGTTGGCCCAAACATGAACGTATGCCCAAGGTCGCGCACGTGTAGGTTTAGCCGAAATGGTGTGGCGCCTTGGGTGACACAGTGCATCAGTGGCGGGGAATTGGGTGGATACATCGGACAGGGCGCTATATCCTTGCCTGTCCAAATCGTGTTGACCGGCAGCAGATCGGCCAGATTCAAGGTGTTGATGAGCGGTCGCCTGACATTCTCAACGCCATGGCCTGGCAGGCTGCCCAGATACGCATCCATCGTGTTGATGGTTTCCACCCTCGCCGCAAAGCCCAGATGATTGATCGCTTTTTGAACTTTACGCCCTGCTTCTTCCAATGCGTCCCGGTCTTCCATCATCAGGACTACCACACTGGTATAGTACCCCTGCCCTACCATCCCGCTATTGGTTTCAGCAATAGCTGACTGAGCATCTTCAGTCATGTTGAGGGCATCTTCATCGATATGGCTGCTCTGCAAATTGAAGACCTGATCAAAAAAACCGCGCACTTTCTGTTTCCAGCGGCGACGGTATTTATCCAGATGAGAGACTGCCTCATGCGTATCCATAAAAATGAAGCGCGATGACCAGCGATAGACGCCTGGCAGTTCCGACAGCAAATTCAACATCCCCGGCGATGATTCAAGCGGAAAGCCTTCAATCGACACCACTTGAACAAAATTGCGGCCAATCTTAGGCACGACCCCGCCCCACATTTCCTGACCACCCAAAATCGTATCCAGATACATCGGATTGGTTGGCAAAGCAACCGGATGATCAAGACCAGTGATGCACAGTTGCAGCCAGCTCAGGAAATCGTCATGAATGACGGTCGAGCCGTCTTCATTGACCTCTTTTTTCCCCTGGAGCCGCGATAATGTGAAGACACTGGATAATCGGGATTCGAAATTGATGCATTCGCGCTTAAAATAGTCGAGCAAACCTTGCGTTCTGGCGTCCTCATCCTGTGCTTTGCTGTCATCATCGAACATCAGTTCCACGAATTTGCGCTGTGCGAGTATCGGGGGCAGATAGGTCAGTGTGACAATAAAACAACTCTCATAGAGCGTGCCAATCTTCTCAAAAACCTCACGCCGCTCGGCATCGATTGCAGCAGTCACCGGATCAGGATAATTTGAAGTTGCTTTGTCAGAATAACCCTGCGAAGGCTTGCGTATCGCATCGACATGAATCATCCAGCCATTGCCCAATCGGGATAGCGCCTGATTGATTCGATGTGACACGTGCTCGCGCTCAGCATCGGTGCTGCTCGCGGTATCTTCACCTCGAAATATCCATGCAGCCATCAGTGAACCGTTTTTGCCGACAATGACGCCCTCTTCCACTACAGCCGCATACACCAACAGATCGGCAAAGCCCATATCTTCTGATCGGTGCCGATCCAGTTTCTGTTCTTTATCCGCATCACGGATGCGGATAAACAGGATAAGTAGAAGGATGGCCCCACAGATGGCGATCAGGATGGCAATGGCCGCGATCATGAGTGCTGCTTCTCCTGCAAACGGGTATTGGTATAGAAGGGTGTGCTTCGCGCAGGATAGTATTTTTTATACTGGATCTGGCGCAAATACACATGGCGTAACTGCGGATCGTTCTTGGCCATCAATCGCAGCGTGAACAACGCAAAAAACCATAGCGCTAACCCAAAAAATGTGGCCTTTAGTTCCATCGCCACAAAGATCGATGTGGCTGCAATCAGAATGGAAAACATCACGAGTTCCCGGTCTCCACCCATAAACAGGTTAGGCCGGTTGCCAGATTGATGGATGGGCACAGACCTGAGCGCCATAATCGCCCTCCCCTGTTTCGTTATTGATTTATGGGTTTACTGGAGTAATTTCTTCAGAAATAGGCAAAACCTGGGCTGGTTCCTCCACGGTATCAGTTCCGATTGGAATAACCGCGCCCTGGAAGAGATTGGACATCACGTTATTGGCACCCACGAGTAACGCCATCACGAGCACGATAAAAATGAGCGTTCTGAAAAAAGCGTTCAACTCACCTCCAAAGATCAAAATGCCACCGGCAACCACAATGCCGACAATCGACAGTGTGAAGGCAACTGGGCCGGTCACGGAGTTTCTCAAATTGGTGAGCCACGTTTCATAGGGAAGCGCACCCCCGGCACCGACTGCCGCATGCGCCTGATCCGCTGACAACGCGAAGATAGCGACAACAGCAATTAAATTGAAACAACCCAATAGCGCAAGATTTTGAATACTCAGCTTCATGAAACCCACTCCTATGATTATTTACAACTTCTTGATTTGGTAATTTCCTCTCTTAAAACCTTGTACTTCAATAATCTGCTGAATCTTCCTGCCATCAGGTGTGCGCGTGATATGCACGACCATATCCACGGCCTCGGCAATTAATGGCATGATTTCTTTGGGAGCTGATGGATTGCGAGAAATGAGGGATTCAAGACGGGTGAGGCCCGACAGAGCGTCATTGGCGTGAAGAGTGGCTGCCCCGCCTTCATGACCGGTGTTCCAGGCATCGAGCATATCAAGGGCTTCAGGCCCCCTGACCTCCCCTACCAGAATCCGGTCGGGGCGCATGCGCAAGGTGGTCTTGAGCAATTGCGTCATGTTGACGTCGAGTGTGGTGTGATACTGCACAAAATTTGAAGCCTGACACTGAATCTCGCCAGTGTCTTCCAATATGAAGATGCGCTCAACCGGATCACTTTGCACCATCTCGTGGATGATGGCGTTGATCAATGTGGTCTTACCCGATCCGGTGCCACCAATGACAAGGATGTTACGGTGATCTCTGACAGCGTTCTTGATCACTTCAGCATGCCTACGCGTTAATACTCCAGTGTCGACATACTGCTCCAATGTGAAAATCTTGATCGCTTTTTTGCGAATCGCAAAGGTCGGAGATGCAACTACGGGAGGCAATTGACCGGCAAAGCGTGAGTTATCCAGAGGAAATTCACCCTCGATGATCGGATTGAATCGATTGATTTCCTTCCCATGAAAACCTGCAACCGTTTTGATGACTGCTTCGGCCTGGGCGCTTTGCAGATGTCCGATGTGTTGAATTTTTTGACCGAGCTTCTCTTGCCAGATACGGCCGTCCGCATTGACCATGATTTCAACCGTTTCAGGGTCTTGTAATGCCAAAACAATCTGGCTTGCATCGCGCTCAAGCTTGAGTTTGGCGCGATCCTTGACAGTTGTAATGGTAGATAGTTGATCTGGCATCGTTATAGAGATAGACACAGGTATTGTGCCCAACAATATAACAATGCTTATAAACTTGCAATATATTTTTATTATCTTATTATAATTTCTTGGCAGTTTTTTTGATGATTTCCCGGTTTTCGTGATCCCATTGCGCCACCTGATAAGCTTGAAACTCAGTCAATACGGCGCCTTTCCATACAAATCCTTTGGCGAGATGCTCTGATCCACTCTCCCCTAACAAAGCGCGCTCAGCCGCACTCATATCCGAACTATCGAACAAAAGCGGTAAGGGAATCTCCAGGGCTTTGGCAATAGCTTCAATAATTCTGAGCGACGGATTGGCATTGTCATTGGTCAAATCGGTAAAAAAAGAAATGGAGACCCCTGCTTTTTCAGCCAGCTCCGCTTTGCTTATTTTTTTCTCGCGCAGAATCTTGAGAATGTTTGTGGTCAAAATTAAATTGTACATAGCTTGATCCTTGTGCCATTAGCAGTTAAGTATTTGAGTTTTGGTTTATTCCTAATACATATTATTGCATTAAGGTTATAATGATCAATTGGAGTAAAAGTATACGATTTACTGATCATATGATAATTAAAAGCAAACGAAAATGAGAGCGTTACGTACTGCTGAATCTTTTTTTTTGAGCAATTGAGGATCGTTTGAATTTTAAATAATTCTCATAAAATTCAAAGTAATATATGACTTATGCTTTTATTCTTACCTAAAAGCAAATATTTTTACTAGAAAGATTAGTATTTTTCTTACATTGGATGAAATTATCGCAGTGATATATTGCACGCCAAGCTTCGCAAAATTAACCGTAGACATACCTCAAACACAGGGTAATCATTAATTTAATGGTAAGTAAAAGTACTGTAGCTGATCCCAATAATGCCCCTGATGTATTGGGCGCAAGTCAGATTCCACTGGATTTGATTGTTGAAGATCCAACCCAGCCAAGAAAGATATTTGATCCGGATTCTCTTGCAGAATTAACCGAAACTATCAAAACGCGCGGAGTCAAGACGCCCATATCCGTGCGCCCCAACCCCGATAAGTCGGGTACTTATATCATCAATCATGGTGCAAGACGCTATCGCGCCAGCAAAGGTGCTGGACTTGTCTCTATTCCTGCTTATATCGATACCGATTACAGTTTGGCTGATCAAGTCGTTGAGAACCTGCAACGGGATAATCTAACTTCTCGTGAAATTGTAGATTATATCGGCCGCGAGATTGCTTCAGGAAAAACCCATGAGCAAATTGGCAAATTGATTGGCAAATCTCCGTCCTATGTGTCATTACATGCTGCCGCGATGGATTTACCCGATCCTATCGCCGAACTGTTTAATTCCGGGACGTTAACCGATATCACAACCATATTCAATTTAAAGAAAACGTTCAAGAGATATCCGCTGGAATTAACTGAATGGCTGAGCTACAGCAAATCAGAAGACATTACGCGATCGAAGGTGCAACAATTCAGAAAGTTTCTCGAATCCAGGGATGATGAGAAAAGCATTATGACTGCATTGACTCGTCAGGCTCCCCCCGCCCCTTCTGACTTAACCGAAACCAGCGATAAAAATAAATCAAGCAAGCGCAAACTGGACGCCGATGAGTTGCTCACTTACATTTATGTACGACTTAAAAAAGGCACGCATCAACCCCAGGATATTATGAAAAAGCTATCCATTGCACAAAAGACAACGATCATTGATGCACTTCAAAAGTACTATGCTGCTGGTCAGAAATGCAAAGATTTATTTCATGCAATTTTAAGCTCTTTAAAAGGAGGGGAATTTGACGGAGCCGGTCGCGGGGCTTTTAATTTGACCGCTTTCTTTTTTGGCGTCAATAAAAAAGAGTTTGACTTGGAAATGATTATTAACGAAGTCTATCTTAATCTAGACAAATGAAACAACGACTCATCGTCATGAATGGTCATCGGGCGCTTCAGAATTTAAATGAAAACGGTTGGAAGACTACCGGTTTGATAAAGCCAATTGAAGAAGGTATCAAAGCAGGTATTTATAACCTTTTCATTTCCAAAGCCGCCGACACCGAAAAGGGTGTCTATGAGGGATTACTTCTTTTTGTAGATAAAGAAAAAGGTGTAGTTTATCAGCAAGTTAATCAGGACTACGTCACACACAAATTGGAGCTATTCGAAAAACCTCCACTTGCCGGAAAAACCGTTTCTATCCAATACGACAACGAGAAATTAAACCTCAAGAAAATCGATCCTATCAGCAAAAAAAGAACCTATAAATTATGAACTTGAAAATACCGATTAAATAAATCTCAGCTACTACAGATCAAATTGCCGGTCTATCTTCCTTACGACATGGTGTTTGCTGTGCCGTGTGTTTCACGCACCAAACAAGGTTATCTCTTTTTCTATTCTTTAGTTGAGAGATCGTGTGCACATTATTTAGCCTCTAGAATAGGCATATAACAGCCTGATTTCATGAACGAGTCTTGTAAGTTTTTTAGTAGGTACTTGCAGGTGGAAAAATCAAGCGTTTCTAAGTCCTTATCATCTCTCCAAACCAGCACATTAGTATCCGATTCGATATTTTAAGCTCAGAAATTACGTTGGTATTGAGAATGCTCATTCAAACCCGATCGATATAGCAGATATCATATCGTATTCGACAGAAGTTCTCGGCTTCGGCAACTGTCAAGCCATCTGCCTCACGTGAAATAGAGGTTAGCAAAAATCCTAGCTTGATTCGTTTTGGTGGATGGGTAATCGTCTCAAGAATTACATGGATCTCAGCCTCGGTACTTCGGCCATGATAAGCCGCACGCCTTCGAAGCGCACGATGCACCGCATCAGGAACATTTCTAATAAGTATATTAACCATAATATGATTTTAATTGCTGCCATTCAATGCGGCAAGATTGTTTGTTTTCGTTAGTGATCAGTAAGCCAGGTTGGGACGCCCAGCGGGTCTAAGATTCTTTTTCATTATTTTTCCTGAACTATTTCTCTATAACGCTTTAATAATTCGCTGAGCTCATATTTCTCAATTATTGCAAGAAGAGCTTGTTCAAATGTCGTACGATCATGAAATTCTAGTTCATTACCGATATCTTGAAAAAGCTCTTTCATTTCTTCACGACACTTTACATTCAATTGGGTTTTATAAGGAGATTGAGGTTTTCTTCTTCGTTGACTTTTATGTTTTCTACTTACAAATCCAGATTGCTCAGCAACCCTTTCCAAGGTCTTAGTTTCAATTTCTTGAGTTTTCTCTTTTTTTAAAGGTAAAAATTCTGACACGTCCAAATCATCGCTTAGATCTAAATGCGCACGCTCTTTAGCCATGATTCATCTCCCTTTCTTTTTTCAAAAACTTAATCTTTTCTATAACTTCCACTGCCAAGGCATGAGCATTCGATACCGCTTTTTCAACCCCAGATACCTGAGTGGGGTCTAAATCATGAATAGTCCCGCCAAAAGATCGAATGGCCCTAAATGCCTCCCTGTCGATTAAACTCGTTTTAAAAATTTCTACCCCAGCAATATGAAATTCATTCACGATATGTTTTAGCGTTCTTGGCGTTATTGCTGGGTTTGTCCTGGTCATTAAAATCGCATAAGGAATGGCCCGATTTAATACTTTTGCTTGCCTATTAACTAACTTAATAGTTTTTGCTGCTTCATCTGCATCATCCTGAGATCCCTGGCATAAAGTAATAACGAGATCGGCTCGGCTTATGGCGCTTGCTACCGCCATACTCGCTGTTCCTTCTAAATCAACAAGCACAAAAGCTGTTTTTTCTTGAGCTGTATCAATATCTTCTATTATGGTTTCTTCTGTCGACTTTTCAATCAATTTAATATTTGTTGGACAACCATCTTTTTGTGCCCATTTAGCACTATGCTGATTAGGATCAGCATCAATTAATGTAATGGTTGTATTATGTTGCGATAGCTCTGAAGCTAATACAATAGCCGCAGTTGTTTTCCCCGCACCGCCTTTGGATGATGCAAATACAATAGTTGGCACAATATTCTCCGCGTTATTATAGATAGCTATCTAGTTAGCTATCATCATCAATTCAACTAACGGATAGCTATTAGCTATCCTATTTTATAATTATTTAAGGAACTATGTTCTGAGTTGATTTTATTGTTAGACAAATCAACCTCACCTAACAAAATATATTTGTAGCTAAAGATCCATTTATAATACATCTACGATAGCTATCTAGCTAGCTAAAATAAACTTATTATTAGATAGCTATCTACTATTGTCTCTTTTATCTATATCAATAATTTTGTAGTTAATACCCAAAAGATAGCTAGCATGCTATCCTTTATCCAATATAAACAAATAGTGTTATTTTAACTTAACCATTAATAAACTTTTAAGATAAATGACAGTATGTTACTCTTTTACTTCTAAAATTATATTTAAGGTAGCTATCCAGATAGCTAAATGAATTAATAGCTAGCTAGCTAGCTTACTATCCACAAAGACATCAATAAATATTAACTTCAACAAATCAAGATTAATTTGCCACTCATTTTTACATTGATTTTTTATATTCATATATCAAATCTGATCTTTACTTCATTCAGCTTTTGATTAGGGCTTTATTTAAAAAGAATTGATATAACGAATAAATAATTGGATAGCTATCTGGTTACGAATAAGAAAGTCATAACTAGATAGCTATCTAAAAAACAAGAGTATAGGTTGTCTGTAATAATTTTGGTACAGACGAAAACTAAATGATATTTTGCATACATGCTTTATCATGTTGATGTGACTTATCTAGACAAGTGAAGTGGCCCCCAAAAACTGTACAAGCAGTTAAGCTCTGACATTGTGCTAGAAGGAGCAATGAGATGAGTAAGAAACGCAAGCAATATTCAAGTGAATTCAAAGCAAAAGTGGCGTTGGCTGCGATACGTGGAGAGGAAACGATACCGCAGTTGGCAGCGCGTCACGGTTTGCATCCAACGCAAATCAACAGCTGGAAGCGACAATTAATTGAACAAGCAGCAGAAGTATTTTCCAAAGATCAAAGTGCTGGAAAG
>CASDLT010000018.1 GCA_949281375.1 uncultured Nitrosomonas sp. | reverse complement strand
TATTGCTGGAGCGGTGATACCGGTCTTCACGAAGCTATAAGCCAAGTATAGGCAGAACACCGGCACACCACTGTCGAAAGACAGCCGGTGTGCCGGTTTTTTTATCAGCGGAAAACAGTGAAATAAACACTGCACACAATGAATAATAAAAATCGTCAACTTGATAAATTGAAAGTCACAGTTTAAATCTAGAACTTGAACAATTAAGCATAGTAAGTAATTAGATAGAGTCGAACAGTGCTTTGGTATTATTTATGTGATTATCTATTTTTGTATCTATCTTATAACTATTTCATGTAGGTTCTAAAAATCTTGCTACCTACTGTTGAGATCGAAACGAACTCTAATCCCACTTATGCAATGATATGGTTGCATGGTTTAGGAGCGGATGGGAATGATTTTGTAACAATCGTTGATGAGCTGAAATTTGCTGCAAGACATTCTGTTCGTTTCATTTTTCCACACGCACCAGAGCGACCGATTAGCATAAATAATGGTTTTTCCATGCGGGCATGGTATGACATTTATCACTCTGATTTTACTCATTCACAGGACGAGGTGGGTATTCAGGATTCAAAAAAAGCAATAGAAGCTTTGATTAAAAGAGAAATTGAACGAGGTATTTCTTCGCAACATATTTTGCTCGCGGGTTTTTCTCAGGGGGGAGCTATGGCATTGCATGTGGGGGTGCAACAAAATGGATCTTTTGGAGGTGTAATTGCATTGTCCTGTTATTTACCATTTTCTAAAGTAATTTCTTCTAAAACTGATACACACAAGTCATTGCCAATTTTTATGGCGCATGGCATTTACGATACTGTAATACCTTTATCATATGCTACCTGTTCAAAAGAGAAATTGCTGGCTGCTCATTATTCAGTCGAGTGGCATGAGTATCCTATGGGTCATACGGTTAGTGCGCAGGAAATTACCGATATTGATCATTGGATGCAGCAGAATGTAATTAGATATGAGTAATTGTCTTTGAATGATAATAATTGATTTCTGTAGATCTCATAAAATATATGAAGTTAGCCACTTGGAACGTTAATTCGCTAAAAGTGCGATTGCCGCAGGTTATTGAATGGCTAAAGATAAATCAACCAGACATCTTGTGTTTGCAAGAAACGAAATTATCGGATGAGAATTTTCCTGAGCATGAAATTGCAGCCATTGGTTATCACTCGATATACACCGGTCAAAAAACTTACAATGGTGTGGCTATCATTAGCAAGCAAAAAGGCGATAAAATTTTTACTGCCTTGCCAGATTTTCTTGATGAACAAAAAAGAATAATTGCAGCAACGTATAATGATGTGCGCATCATTTCTGTCTATGTGCCGAATGGAGAAGCTGTGGAGTCTGAAAAATACTCATATAAGCTCAGATGGCTTCCGGCTCTGAATAGATGGGTCGAAATAGAATTAAAAAATTACGCTAAGGTAGCATTGCTTGGGGATTTTAATATCGCTCCGGAAGACCGGGATGTTTATGATCCAGAGATGTGGCGAGATAAAGTCTTGTGTACTGTCCCCGAACGAGATGCATTCCAGAACCTGCTCAGCCTAGGTTTTTTCGATAGCTTTCGGTTATTTGAAAAACCTGATAAATCATATACTTGGTGGGATTATCGAATGATGGCATTCCGCTTGAATAGAGGACTACGAATCGATCATATTTTGCTGAGCGATGCGCTTGCGAAAACATGCGTAGCATGTGACATCGATAAAGGGATGCGAAAAATAGAACGGCCTTCGGATCATGCTCCTCTGATGGTTGAATTGCGTATTTGACAATAAGAAGGGAAGCTATTTTGGTGAAGAATTTTATTTAGATGGAATTTTCCGCGCTTCCTCTCTCAAAAGATTCAGATTTCTTTCCCTCACGTTGATTTCTTCTCGTAATCGCTCCACTCGATTAAGATATCTTTGATAGTTACGCTCACTGCCAAGGCGATCGGGCTCACCGTTTTTGTATTCATTTTTGACTTCATTGAGACGATTTTCTTCATCAGATATTTTTCTATAAAGCTCTTCGCGCAGGTCATCGATTTTAAAGGATTCTCTTCTTTTAATGATTCGATCATCAATTTCCTCAGACTTGGTAGAGGGGACGACAACAATTGCGGGAAGATCTAATTTTTTTCCATTGCCAGAGGGGACATTCGTATAGGTGATATTGCCATTTGCATCAATCTGCTTATAGACCTCGGCCTGAAGTTGAACAGAGAAAAAAATGAGGACAACAAGTAATAGGCTATTTTTTATTATCATATATATGTCCCGGTCATTTTCAGCTTATTCTAGGGCTTGCTGAGTTCCTTTCTCAGAGCAGTTATATTTCTTTGATGCATGAATAGCCTGTTTTTGAGCTGTACTGATTTTCCAGAGGTTGTTTCTGCCTTCTCGTAATTATTCATTTCATCAAGCGAGTTTTGAGTTTCTGTAAATAATTTTTCTTCCATTGCCAATTCTTTTTCCAGAATTTGCCGACGCATAGTATCCCGTTCAGTGGGAGTAGTAGTTTTGGACGGGGAAAGCTTAGATCGCGCATTGGAATGTCCAGTATTTTTGGAGAAAGACGCGATAGAAACTTTTTGCCCATTATTGATGCGTCGATTGGTAAAGGTAATATTCCCATCCTTGTCAACGTATTTATAAATATCCGTACCGGCCAAAGCATGAGGTAACGGATTCAAAAAATAAAAAAACAGAGTGATAAAAAGTAGCGCTCCAATTTTCATATGAGTGAGTGGGAAAGTAATGATAACCACAACTATATGATCAGTTTACCAATTAACCATCCGAAGGCAAACAAAATAAAAACTTAAAAAATCCTTTTAATTGAAATTATTCAAGGTTATCAGTTACGCTAGCTTTCCTGGACTACCGTTCAGATCTTAAGGCCAAATACCGATCAAGCAAAGGATCGTTGAGATTTGAACGTAATGCGAATTTAGAAAAAAATCTTTATATCCACGCATGTTTATAAATTTTATTCCGTTACTTTATCGGGGTTCAGCATTTCCAAAAAGCATCTTTCGATGAAGTTGACTCATAAGCTATAGTACATATCAAACTCAACTGGGTGAGTGGTAGTGCGCAGTAAGGTGACTTCATCCATTTTTAAAAGGATAAACGCGTCTATCATGTCATTGGAAAATACGCCTCCGCGAATCAAGAAGTCGCGATCTTTATCTAAGCATTCCAAAGCTTCATCCAGCGAAGCGCAAGCATTGGGTACTTTGGCAGCTTCTTCAGGGGGCAAGTCATATAAATTCTTATCCATGGGATCGCCTGGATGGATCTTGTTCTGAATTCCATCCAAGCCAGCCATCATCAGTGCAGTAAATGCCAAATAAGGATTGGCTGTTGGGTCTGGAAAGCGAACCTCAATGCGACGACCCTTGGGATTGCTGGTAAAGGGAATGCGAATAGCGGCGGAACGATTACTTGCGGAATATGCCAAGTTGACCGGTGCTTCAAATCCAGCCACAAGTCTTTTATAGGAATTAGTGCTTGGATTTGTAATCGCATTCAACGCTTTGGCGTGCTTGAGAATGCCGCCGATGTAGTACAGCGCCATCTCGGAGAGTCCAGCGTAGCCGTTTCCTGCGAACAAGTTTTTGCCATCCTTCCAGATCGACTGATGAACGTGCATACCTGAGCCATTATCGCCAACGATGGGTTTAGGCATAAATGTCGCCGTCTTGCCATAAGAATGAGCAACATTATGGATGACATATTTAAGGATCTGGTTCCAGTCCGCACGTTTTACCAAGCTGTTGAATCGCGTTCCGATTTCGCACTGCCCTGCGGTTGCTACCTCATGATGATGCACTTCCACTCCAATGCCCATTTCTTCCAGTGTAACGCACATTGCAGAGCGGATATCTTGCAGCGAATCAACTGGTGGTACGGGAAAATAACCGCCTTTAATGGCAGGTCGGTGGCCGATATTACCGCTTTCAAATTTAATAGCCGAACTCCAAGCAGCCTCTTCGGACGCGATTTTTACCGAACAACCAGACATATCGGTATGCCAACGTACTGAGTCAAAGATAAAAAATTCTGGTTCTGGGCCAAAATACGCAACATCACCAATCCCTGTTGATTTCAAATAAATTTCTGCGCGTTTGGCGAGTGAGCGTGGATCCCTGCTGTATCCTTTTCCATCAGCGGGTTCCACCACATCGCAAGTCATCAATAATGTCGGCTCATCCATGAACGGATCCATGTTGGCCGTATCGGGATCGGGAATCAATAGCATGTCGGATGCTTGAATGCTTTTCCAGCCGCCGATCGATGAACCATCGAATGGATGGCCGTCTTCGAATTTATCTGCATCAAAAGTATGCGCAGGTATGGTTACGTGATGTTCTTTCCCATTAGTATCCGTAAATCGTAAGTCAACAAATTTAACATCATTGTCTTGAATCAATTTCAAAACATCAGCTACCACCATTTCTCTCTCTCCAGACTAACGTCATTAATTTTAATAAAAAACGCCTATACATAAATTATACCAGCACATAACCACGAATAATTTCAAATCATGTCGCTGAGCGTTTCCCTGAAAACAATTTGTCGATTAAATGCCAGGAAACGGCCTGCTGTACTATCACTGTATAAAGCCTTATGATGCGTCAACGGCAGAATTGCTAAAAATAAAAGTCATCAACCTTCTTGAAGATCGAAAAAATCAAAAAAACCAGCCTCAGCTGTTACGGGAATGTCCAGCGCACTCAACATTCTTAAAGAAGTATTCGGCTATCCCGGCTTTCGCGGACAACAAGCTGAAATCATTTCGCACTTGAGTAACGGCGGTGACTGCTTGGTATTGATGCCGACAGGCGGGGGTAAATCACTATGCTACCAGATCCCTGCATTATTGCGTGAAGGGGTTGCGATTGTAGTGTCTCCGCTGATTGCGCTAATGCAAAATCAAACAACAGCGTTGAATGAAATTGGCGTTCGTGCAGCAGTATTAAACTCGTCATTGTCGATCGAAGAAGCTGAATTGGTTGAGCAACGGTTATTGGGAGGAGTGTATGATTTACTGTATGTAGCGCCTGAGCGACTATTGACAGGCCGGTTTCTGCATTTGATGACCCGAATTCCGATTGCTCTTTTTGCGATTGATGAAGCACACTGCGTGTCTCAATGGGGACATGATTTCCGTCCTGAGTATAGTCAGTTGTCAATTTTACATGAGCGTTTTCCGAGCGTTCCGCGCATTGCATTGACTGCTACCGCAGACACTGACACACGTCAAGAAATCATCGAACGTCTGGGCCTCGGTAAGGCGCGGCTATTTGTTTCAAGCTTTGATCGTCCCAATATCCGCTATCACATTATCGACAAAAACAATAGCCGCTCGCAATTACTCGCTTTTATACAAGGAGAGCACCGGAATGACTCCGGCATCGTCTATTGCTTGTCGCGCAAGAAAGTCGAAGAAACGGCTGGTTGGTTGACCAGTCACGGTATGCGCGCCATTGCCTATCATGCTGGTATGAGTACGCAAGTGCGGAGTATCAATCAGGAAAAATTTTTACGGGAAGAGGGCACCATTATGGTGGCTACCATTGCATTCGGTATGGGAATTGATAAACCCGATGTGCGTTTTGTTGCTCATTTGGATCTTCCTAAGAGCATAGAAAGCTATTACCAGGAAACCGGTCGCGCAGGCCGCGATGGTCAACCTGCCAATGCTTGGATGGTATATGGACTCAACGATGTCATTCAGCAAAGACGCATGATTGAAGAATCCGGTGCGCAGTCAAAATTCAAGCATGTTGCCGCTAAAAAGCTGCAAGCGATGTTGTCATTGTGTGAAACGACGGCATGCCGCCGGAGGCACATCTTGAATTATTTTGGAGAGATAACGGAAATGACGGCATGCGGTAATTGTGATGTGTGCCTAGATCCGCCGCAAGTATGGGATGCCACTCTCGAAGTACAAAAAGCATTATCCTGCGTATATCGCACCAATCAGAATTTTGGTGCCGGCCATTTGATCGATATTCTGCGTGGTAATTTAACTGAACGGGTGAAGCAATGGCATCATGATAAAATCAGCACATTCGGTATCGGCAAGAACTTGCCTGAAAAAACATGGCGAGCGATCTTTCGCCAAGCTATTGCGCTGGGGTTTTTGACAACTGCAAACGACAAACATGGTGCTCTGCAATTAGTTGATGCGTGTCGACCCATTCTCAAGGGGCAGCAAACCGTAGCCCTGCGGCTGCAAACAAAAGCCACGTCCTCCTATGAGAGAACGAAAGAAAATGATGTGCTTCCATCGACTACTGCGGAACATTATTTGTGGGAAAGGCTGCGGACATGGAGAACCAAAATTGCGCAGGAGCAAGGTGTTCCTGCGTATGTCATTTTTCATGACGCTACTTTGCTTGAATTGGTGCGTCTCTGTCCTCAAACCGAAGATGAGTTGCGCCAGATTACTGGTATCGGAACGCGCAAATTAGACAAATATGGGAACCATCTGATTGAAATACTGCGTGGTGGCTAAAGCTGGAGAGGGTAGACTACTCGTTCATTCTCATTATCCGAGTGCTTGGAAGTTTCATTAATTCTGTTATACTCAATTTTCATTGACAATATGGAAAATTTGAAAGGAATATAAACAATGAAATTATCAATTTTTGCAGTAACATTATTGGTTTCTTTAGCGGCTTGTTCAAACGCCAACATGGGAGATCCAAATGCAAGCACAGAGGATTGTAAATTTGGGATTGGCGGCAACGGTGAGTGTCTCAAAGAAGGGCAAGATCCACGTCCTTTTGGCGGAACGAGCAAACCAGGTCATTGATTCAGTGATGATCTCATGATCAGAAATGAACTAAAACCGCCTACCATAGGCGGTTTTATTTTGGGTAAGTTCTGAAAGACTACAAAAGTATAGATTACTACAGATTACCTGTACTCAGCCTCTTGCGATAATGATTAGGTTCAAGTCAGCTTGAAACGCTCAATTTACGTTCGATTTACATATCACATTTTTAACCATTTCGTATGGCCAGGCTGTTGCTCTTAATTTTTTTAGAATTTCCTTGAGATAATGCTGGTCGGAACGGTCTGATGATTCATCGCCGTTTGGCGTTCCTTATGTTCTCCAGAATTTTCATGAGAGTATGGCGAGGGGCGCCAATATTCAGACGCATGAAACCGCTGCCCTCCTGTCCAAATTGCGTGCCAGGATTCAGGCCGACGCCCGCTTCATGGATAAAAAAATGCTTCAATTCGTTGTCACTCATTCCCCAGGCGCGGCAGTCGAGCCATAGCAAATAAGTCCCTTCCGCGTGGATGACCTTGATTTCCGGCAAATAGTGCGCCAGATAAGCACAGACGTCATCGCGAGAAACACGCAAATAACACAGCAATGCTTCCAGCCAGGTTTCCCCTTCCCGGTAAGCCGCCTCGAAAGCAACGATACTAAAAGGATTCGAAGCACTGACATGCAGTGTATTGAATACCCGGATGACGGCGCTGCGGATGGATGGATCGGGCACAATCAATGCCGACAGGTTTAGGCCGGGAATATTAAAGGTTTTGCTGGGTGCGACGGCAGTAATGATGTTAGCGGCGTTTGCTGCAAATGAACCCAGCGTCTGATGTTGATTGCCGGCATAGATCAGATCGGCGTGAATTTCATCGGAAAAAATGATCAGCTTGTGTTTTTCAGCAATTGCAAGCAACTGTGCCAGTTCCTTAGATTGCCATACCCGTCCTACCGGATTGTGCGGTGAGCACAATAACAGTAAATGTGCGTCCTGAGCGCATTGCTCCAAATGTGCAAAATCGATGAAATAACGGTCATTATCTAAAATTAGAGGATTCTGCACCAATTTTCTGCCTGTTTGTGTGACGGCGGAGAAAAAAGGAAAATAGACCGGTGGCTGAATGATGATGGATTCCCCGGGTTCCGTAAGCGCCATGACCGCGGCATTTAAAGAGGGGACTACACCGGGGCACATCAGGATCCAGTCGCGTTCTATACGCCATCCATGACGCCGCTGCATCCATTCGATTAATGCCTGATACAGACTGTCAGGAAACAGGCTATATCCATAGATCGGGTGCGTAGCGCGTCCTGCCAGTGCGCGAGCCACTGCCGGCGGGGCAGCGAAATCCATGTCAGCCACCCAGGCAGGGATGACGTTGCTTTTGCCGAATGTGGCTTTGCGTCCGTCATATTTGACGCTGTTGCTGCCTTCGCGGTCGATGTCGTGGTCAAAATCAAAATTAAAGCCATGCATCAAGAAGTTTTTTCCCAAATGGTGACTTCAGAGACCGTGTGCTGGAATTTACGCTTGGTTTCCCGAATTACAAATGGTAAAGGTTGCGGACCTTGAATCAAACGAAAATGCTTGCTGAGAATTTCCTTTAGCCCATCCAAGGTCGTAAAGTTTTCACCATCGCGTTTAAATCCGCCAATCCAAGCTTCTTTTTTAGTATGTTCTGTGAGCCATGTGTACGGCGACGTGATCATCAGCAGGCCGCCCGGCTTGATGCGCGTGTGAATGCTGTTCAGCAATTTGGCCGGATCGTATAGACGATCAATCAGGTTGGCGGCAAGTATCAGATCATAATCAGTGAAGATAGGTTTCAGATTGCAGGCATCACCTTGGTAGAATTCGACTTTATGCTTGACGTGATCCAAATCGAGATTCTTCAACGTGCGTTCTTTATATGAAACCAAATCACCTTCATCAGTCAAGGTGTAACGTAAAATTCCCTGCTGAGACAATTGCACGCCCTGACCAATGAAACGCGCCGAAAAATCGACGCCGGTGACATGATCAAACTTGCGCGCCAGTTCGAATGTTGAACGGCCCGATGCGCAACCAAGATCGAGAGCAGTCCGCGTAGGGCGATCCCCCATGGCGGCTATGGCAATCTCTGCCAACGATTTGGGAAAGTTGGGTACATTGAAATAGGTATCGCCGTAGTGAAATTCGGCATACTCGGATAGTAATTTATCAGTTTCATAGTTCGAGCCGGGTTGTGTTGCAGGCGTCTCGGAAACGACATATCGAAAGCCGGCATGCTGAAAAAAGTGACGGCGAAACGCATAGCGTGAACTGTGTAATGATTCGTTGCCACATGCAATCCATGAACCACCTTTGATCAGGTTATGCTGATTATCGAAGGTCGGTGTCGTGAAGTCATCGTAGAGCGGATGTACATCGAAGCCTGTAAAGGGATAAGTGGGGGTTTCAGTCCACTGCCAGACATTACCGACAATATCGAAAAATTCGCCATGAGAAAATTCATTAACTGGACAACTGGAAGCATAATGATCCAGATGCAGATTACCTTGGGCCGGTGCGTTGAAAGGCACGTCGGATAACTGCGCCACATCATACAGGCGATACCATTCATCTTCCGTGGGTAACCGGACTGGTTGGTTGCTCGACTCAGCTTTCCAATTACAGAACGCTTTGGCCTCATGATAATTGACTTCTACGGGCCAATCCCAGGGCATCGGCATTTCTTCGGTCATGATGCGCAAGTGCCAGCCAGTATCTTTTTTTATCCAAAATGTGGGATGAGCAGCTTGAGTGAATGTCTGCCAGGAATGGCCTTCTTCTTGCCAATATTTTTCGGTGTGATAACCGTTAGCCTCGACGAATGGAAGAAACTCGTGATTGCTCACCACATATTTACTTGCTTGAAACGCTGGAATTTCGGCGGTGTGTAATCCATATTCATTATCCCAACCGTAATGCTGTTGGCGGGATTTGTCCTGGCCAATCATGACAGTTCCACTCGGAATCTGAACCAATGCATTATCAGGAGCGATTCCGGACTTACGGCAGGGCTGCCAGGCAGGATGCGGTCGAACAAATTCGAGTGCATGCTGACGGATCAATACCGAAGAAGTTTCGAGATGGATGCGCTCATGCTCGATACCCATCAAAATTGGCCACCAAGTGCTTTCCCAAGTAATCGGCAGCGTTAATGGCAGAGTCTCGATGAGCTTGTCCACCAGGCTGCGCACTGCGTGACGATATATGCGCACTTCTTCGACTGTGGGCCAATCATAATGATTGCTGTCGAGATCATCCCAGCTCATTTCATCAACGCCAACAGCGAAAATGGATTCAAGCCGGGGATTGATGCGATCGACAATGATTCCGGCGAGGATCAGTTTGTTGACAAAAAATGTGGCGGTATGTCCGAGGTAGAAAATCAGTGGATGACGCAGGCTGATGGGTTTTTTATAATAAGCTTCGTCATTGCGCAGTGTTTCAAATAACTGCTCATAGCGATCCAGTGTGGAATGGAAATAAGTTCGAATTTCTTCGCGTTTAGCGCTGACATCGGAGCCGTCGAGTAAGGGGGTTCGTTGAAATAATGGCTGTGACATATCCTAATAATTATCTGATGATATATTCTTCGTTTGAGGGGTATTATAGCGCCTCAGTCTTGGTAGATCATAGGCAATCCTCACGAATGCATTTTGTGGTTGTTTAGTAACGACAAAGTAAAATAAGTTCAGCGCAGCCAGTCCACTCTGAGGCTAGGGATATCAGGGGGAAGTGATTCAGAAGACATGCCCAATGATGACAAAACATATAATAACTGCATGCGCATATTCATCCGCTCAGCATTGATAGGAGAAGATACATGGTAGTGAGAATATATCGAATATCGCCGATTGGCATCTGTTTATTAGCTGTATTTTGGCTGATGATGGCTGGACTGGCGGGCTGTACTGTGAAGCTGATCAGCGATTATGATGAGACCACCGATCGGACAGTCAGTGCCTTGCAGAGGAAGACCGAATCCCATTTGGTTGCTCTGGAAAATGTTGAAAATTCGCCCGATTGCGAATATGACAGGCATAAACAATTCTATGATGAAGCAAAGATAGATGTGAGCGCGATCACTGTGAGGGCAGCGGCAATTCCTAAAAATGACATTACGACGAAAGAAGCTCATTTACTATTGAGTAGCTTGGAAAATCTCGAGAAACTACACAAGATTTCGTGCCTGTCGAAGGATCAGATTGCACTGCTGCGAGCACATTTCAACACCAGCTATACGGCAATCCTGAAGTTAGAGCTTGCCAAGCGCCGTGGCCAATAGCCTTTACCCAACAATGGATCGCTCGATCGTAAGGAGAATATGATGAGTCTCGATGTAACTCAACTTGGAAAGGACATATTCGCGGCATTCAATGGCACTCTGATTGCTAAATGGCCTGAAATCAGGGAATACGGCGAAGCCGAAGCAAAAAAACTGGCCCAGACGCTGGTAATGATAGAAACATTGAAGGTCTCTGGAAAGATTACGAAGGAACAGGCTGTCTTGCATCTCGAGATTCAGAAGAATGCCACTCGCATGGTGTTCATGACTATAGAAGGTCTTGGGATTCTGGCCGCTGAGGCGGCTATCACTGAAGCACTGAATGTAGTTAGAGATAGCGTAAATACCGCTGTCGGATTTTCATTGCTCTAGCTTGTCACGAGATCCTGAGCCTGAGCGTAAGGTGACAGATCCCGATGACGGTAAAAAAGGTTTTGTCGTTGCTGGCTGCGATGCTGCAACTTTTCTTTTGACGAAATCAAGTTGGCATGGATTTCAAACTCGCTTTCTTTCCAATGCTATTGTTGTCGCAATCGTTGTCGGCAATCCGACGCTGGGCTGGGGGACAGCAATGAGCCCCGGCTCATCTTGTAATGGCATACAGCAATCATTCGTCACTCAAAATTAGGGCTACCAAAGGAGTGTTCGAGCTGGGCCATCCTATACCCAGGTCGCACCAAGCTGCCTCTATGCAAAAAACTCAAACCGATGCTATTTTATGTTGACCACGGCGGTCATTCAATACGAAATCCCTCTAGGTATGGCAGTTGTATGTTTTTCTGCGATTCGATCGATATGAGTCTTTGAAACCATCAACATAGTTCATTTCTCGAACTGGCATATCTAAAACAAATTAGTTGCATTTATTAGGCAAAATGATAGAATTAAGAATCGTTCTCATTATTGTTGCTATAGAACGGATTCCTGAAACATAACTTGCAAGGTATAGAAGAAAATGTATGTATGTATCTGTAAAGGTGTGACAGAAAACACATTGCGAACTGCTATTCATCAAGGCGCTGATAGAATGCGGGACCTGAAAGCCTGTTTGGGTGTTACCGCACAATGTGGTTTGTGTGCATGTCATGCCAAACAAGTTTTAGACGAAACGCTATCACAAAAAATGCAGTTGCAAAAAATGACTCAGCCTGCTGAGATGTGTGAAACGGCAGCTTAAAATGACAGACTGGTGGGAACAGTTAAAAGAACCACTGATGACTAAGATTCTTGACGAGCGAGCACACCCTTGTTGCGTTTTTCTTAAGAATGTAAATTAAATACTCCTCTTCGTATCAAGAGTATCATAAAATAATCAAAATCATAGTTCGGCATAATTATTCAAATTATTTTTAATCTTCCGAACTATTCATTGTGCATCTCCACATTGCAGTGATTATTCTGTTCTCTTTGAATGGTGTGATAGTTGATGTTATGAATGCAAGTGTCTATTTATCGAGACATCAGCAATGTGCATATAATTTTGCTTAATTCATTATGATAATTCGTGGTACCCCAGGTAGTATTCTGTTTTGCTCGCTCTTACTTATGTTGGTTCTGGCATCGTCTTTTGTTTCTCGCATCGGCTTGGCTGAATCCCTGTCTGAAAGCGCCGTTACAACCCAATCATATAATATTCAAGCCGGCTATCTCTACGATGCACTGATCCATTTTTCACAGCAGGCGGGCATAAAACTTTCGATCAAGCCTGAGATGTTTCAAGGAAAAGTAACGCCCGGTCTGGTAGGGGATTTTGATGTAAGAACAGGACTTGATCAATTGCTCGCTGGTTCAGGTTTGCAACTCGTGCAGCGCGAGGAGGGTTTCGCCATTATCGAGCCAACGACGGCTTCAAGCGAGCAAGTTACAACACTACCGTCAATACAAGTTACTGCGACCAGTACCAACCGTTATTCAGCAGTGAGTTCAACCACTGCAACTAAAACAAATACTTTATTGCGTGATGTGCCCCAATCGATCACCGTAATAACCGATGAATTGATAAAGGATCAATCGGTTCGAAGTATAGGCGACGCTGTACGTTACGTGCCAGGGGTAGGTGTTTCACAGGGTGAGGGAAATCGTGATGCCCTGGTATTTCGAGGCAATCGCTCAACAGGGGATTTTTTTACTGATGGTATTCGCGATGATGTGGAATATTATCGTGATTTGTACAACATCCAGAGAGTAGAAGTACTCAAAGGCGCGAACGGTATGATTTTTGGCCGAGGCGGCTCCGGTGGAGTTGTGAATCGTGTGACCAAACAAGCCGGATGGGATCCGGTGCGGGAATTTATCTTTCAAGGAGGTTCTTATAATCAAAAAAGAATGACGGCCGATGTCGGACATGCCATTAATGATATAGCCGCCATTCGATTGAATGCCATGTACGAAGATGCTGGCAGCTTTCGCAATGGAGTGTCCATGGAACGCTGGGGCATCTCTCCAACGATTACATTGAAGCCGACTCACCGAACAAAAGTGATCGCCAGCGTAGAACGCTTTCATGATGACCGGACGGCAGACAGAGGAATTACTTCTGTTGTAGGACGCAGCGGTGAAGTGACAGGTCCAGTTGATGTGCGACGCTCTCAATTTTTTGGAGATCCCAGGCGAAGTCATGCAAGTGCCGAAGTGCTGGCATTGAATTCTTTTATCGAACATAAATTTGATTCCGGCGTGACGCTGCAGAATCGAACGAATTATGCGCTATATGATAAGTTCTATCAGAATGTATTTGCAAACGATGGACTTAGATTAGCGACCGGCGAAGTTTCGCTGGGTGCTTATAACAATACTACCGAGCGCGAAAACGTTTTTAATCAAACTAATTTAATCTACTCGCTCAATACCGGGCCAATAGCGCATACATTGCTGGCCGGGATCGAAATAGGACGTCAACAAACACATAATCGGCGAGCAATGGGTTTATTTAACAATGATCCAGCAAGTACGAGTCTTCCGGTATCAATCAGCAACCCGATCACGAATGTGCCGATTACTTTCAGAACAAGAGATAGTGGCGGTGATCTCGATGCATTGAATCGCAGCACTGTGAATATCACTTCGCTCTATATTCAAGATCAGATTGAAATAATACCACAATTACAACTCATCGCTGGCGTGCGCTATGATTTGTTTGAAGTCGATTTTCAACAAAAAAACGGCCCGCGGGAGCACTTGAAAACCAGAGATGACTTAATCGCTCCTCGCTTTGGCATCATTTTCAAACCCATCGAACCTGTTTCATTTTACGCCAGTTACAGTAAAGCTTTCGTTCCTCGCGCAGGAGATCAACTGTCATCCTTGAATGTTACTGTCGAGACACTCAAACCAGAGAAATTCACGACTCTGGAAGCAGGTGTCAAATGGGATATAAGACCTGATCTTGCGTTGACAGGCGCGGTCTATCAGTTGGATCGCACCAATGTCATCAACAACATTGGAGGGGGGGTGGCGGTTCTTACTAAAGGTCAGCGTACCGAAGGCGTGGAAGTGGGGCTCGCCGGTCAATTAACATCCCATTGGAGTGTGATGGGTGGATATGCCTACCAAACTGGAGAGATAACCAGCAACATTTTTGGAGTCGCTCAGAAAGGTTCGGAAGTGGGTGAGTTGCCGCGACACACCTTTTCCCTTTGGAGTCGCTATGACATCACCGAGCGGATTGGTGCTGCATTTGGCGTAATTCATCGTGACAGTATGTTTGCCTCAGTTACTAACCGTGTTTTGTTGCCAGATTTTACTCGCGTTGATGCCGCTCTTTTTGCGCAATTTTCAAAGCATTTCCGTGGCCAATTGAATATTGAGAATTTGCTGAATACAAAATATTTTGCCTCGGCACACAACGATTTCAATATTGCACCTGGTTCTCCAATAGCCGTTCGAGCAAGCCTAATCGCAAGTTTTTAATCAAAAATAGGTAATTTATTAAACTTTCTCTAAAGTTTAATTGAATATGTAAATGATAATGGTTATCATTGATATTCCGTTCAATTATTAATTATGCTCAAAGGAGACTTAGAGATGTTTTTTCTTAAAAGAGAACTCATTTCCTCAGCAACGAAATTGCTAAGGGTGAGTTTGATGGTTGCTTTGCTTGGAATCATGGGGGGTACGAGTGTATTTGCCGCCACCTCCAACACGCAAACGATTAACTCAGCAGTTACGGCTTATCAAACGATAGGTACTCTGCGAAGAGAATCGCCCATCAATGGAGATGCCATTGCCGCGGCATATGCAGGTGATTTGCAAACTCTGGTGCAGGAAATTGATGAGACCAATAGCTTGGAACTCAACAGCGATATTCAGACGGCCATCAACGATATCAAAAACAACAACGAAACGGCTCTCGCCGCACAAGTAATTGATAAGACATTGCAGCGTGCGTTTTATCAGATCATATGGAATCGAATTTCCGCAATTCGTGATGAATTTGAGGCGGCACCTTCTGACTCACTGAAACTGATGCTGGATGAAGCTCAAGCATCGTTCCAGGCCATAGCGGCGACGGTTGCAAGAGAAGATCAAGTATTGACTGCTGATAAGCAAGCCATTGAAACAGGGAGCAATCCCGGTCTGGATCAGCAAATTAACGAGTCTTTCGCACGTGTCAGAATTGCGTTAGACAAAAGCAATGCTGCCGAAGATTTCAGCGTTGTTCAGGTTGAACGGTATGGTATCCGTCTTTCTCTGGCGCGCGCCTACTACATAGGCGTTCTGAGGGAAGTTGCCGGCGTTATCGAAAACCGGACTGGCGATTTAGAAGAAGCGCGGATCGAACAAAAAGAAGGTGAAATTTTCTACCGTATCATCGAACCACTAGTTGCCCGTAGCAATCCTGCTGGCAATCTGTTGATCAAGTCACGGTTGACCGGAGAATTTTCGAATATCAATGCAGATGAGTTCGTCAGTGAACTGAGCAAAGGACTGATCGGCCGCGTAAAGGCCGAGATGACAGGGCAGGAAACTGCAATTGGCGAAGCGAATCGTCCGCATGCAATGGCTGAGGCTGCTGGTGCAAAATATTTTGCACGTATTTTTTTACCGGATGTAGAGCGGCGGTTGGGCGCTCAGGAACGGACTAATCTGGAAACCGCTCTTGAGAATCTTTTGACTGCCAGCAGCGAAGTGGACTCAGCTAAATCCACCGCTGCGCGTGAAGCGATTCTGGCTATTCTCACCAATTACGAAAGTCAACTCAAGCAAGCAAGCTATTCGATTACCACGGATACTGCATTTGTAGATAATGCGGTAGCGAAATTTCAGGCGATCGGCGAGTTACGTAAACAAGATCCGATCGATGGTGCAGCTATCGCTGCGCAATACCAAAGTGAATTGCAAGAATTGACGCAAATCGTGGATCAGGTTTATGGGCTTTCGATCGATGCGGATGTTTTAGCTGCCATTGAGTCAATCAAAAATCAGAATGAGGTGCCGCTGGCTGCTCAGGTCATCGACAAATCATTGCAACGAATTTTTGCGCTTGCTATTTATAATCGCACGACCATGGTCAGCGATAATTTTGATTCGCTATCGACTGACCAACTAACGCTTGAGTGGGACCGAGCCTATTCGGCATTCTCTGCAATTATCGGCACTGCCTCAAGAGAAAATAAAGTCTTGACCAGTGATCAATCAACATTGCAGACGGGTACTGATCCCGATCTGGATTATCAAATCATCCAGGCTTTTGCGCAGGGCAAGCGTGCCTTGAATAAAGCCAATGAAGATGATCGCTTTAATCTAGCCATAGCACGAGAGAATGTTGTGCTTCCGCTGGTAAGAACCTACCTGATTGGTGTATTGCGTGAAGTGGAAGGCATCATTCTCGATCGAAATGCCGATGTGAATGAAGCAAGAGAAAAGCAAATTGAAGGGGAATATTTTTATCGCATTATTAATGTCTTCATTGAACAGGACAATCCAGCCGGCCATGCCCGTATCAAGTCGCAACTAACAGGCGATATGGCTACAGTGGTTGCCAATGAAATCGTCAGTGATTTGAATAAAGGAATTATCGGTCAACTGAAACGGAATTTTGACCAGATCGCAGCCAGTTTCGGAGTCGATAAGTACCAGGCTTTGATCGCTTTTGAGAGAGCCTTTCTGAATACAAGCATCATTCAACCTGACTTGGAACTCCGACTGGATGTATTGCAGCGTGTGAAACTAGACAATGGTTTGCGAAATCTGAAGGAAGCCATTCAATCAGAAGATGCCACCAAAGCCTTGGCCGCGTATTCAAGTATCACAGATATTATTACGGCTTATGAAAAAGAGCTGATTTAGCTTTTCAATATGCCCGCTGCTGTTATAGATCAGCTGCGGGCGCTCATGCAGTTCTGTTTTTCACTCCTAATATATCTTCCACTCCCATGGACATTTCGCTGAGGCGATTTGTCACATTGTGCGATAGTCTCATCTTTTGTAATTTGCAAATTGGTTGAGCGAATAATGCGTGTGTTTACGAAGCGTGATTGCGGCTCGAGTTGTGAGGAACATTTTGAAAAATACGGAACGGGATTCGCTGGGGCCAAAAGTCAACGAAGTAACCCGACACGCGGTCGATCCTGGACGAGTGTTGATCAGCGGAGAATTGAGCTGTTCCTGGATGTGTTGTGAAAAAAAATGGTAAATCCGCTACCTGCCGGGTAGCAAAATGATGGAGATCAAAATGCGTTAATGGATACGTTGGTGCTGAAGGAGGCAGAAGCAATTAGTGGTATTTGACTTCCAGCGATGAGCTGGAAGTCGAGAGTTGAGGCTTATTCAAGAAGAATCAGAGTGTGAAAACGACCATATCCGCCGTGATGTCGTTAACACTTGCGCCAATGATTTCTATGGTCGCAGCGCCATCGACAAATTCGACGATATCACCATTCCCCCCGCTAGCCGGGATAATGTTGGTAATGTAGGACAGCAATTGTGGAACACTGGTGATGCCCAGAACTTCGGAATCAAAAAAGAAGCGATCTTGTTTCAACGTAAAGTCGGTAATTTCAAAACTGCCTACGCCATAGAATCCGAATGTGTCATTGCCTTCGCCGCCGGTCAGTCGGTCGTGATCAGCGACACCAGGCGCAGCCACATTGGCCGGGATAGTACCTCCGGCTCTCAAAATATCATCGCCATTGCCACCGAACAGTTTTTCGGTGCCTTCCTGTCCATCGAGGTCGTCATTGCCGTCATCGCCTCTCAAAATGCCATTGCCGGCGCCGCCTTTCAACACATCGTTGCCTGCACCGCCCCGGATTTCATCATGTCCGGGTCCACCGACCAGATCATTGTCCAGATCATCGCCAATGATCAGCAGGTCATTTTCATTGAATCCCCCGGATCCCAATCCTTCGAAAGGAATGCCATCGATAAATTTAATGCCTCCTGAACCGCCTACACTCAGATTCGGTCGAGCTTCTCTGGTAACTGCCATAATAGTGCCTCCTGAAAGTTATATTTGAACGATTTTGCCTTAAGAACAACAGAATATTAAATATTCACTGTATCTGCGAGGATTACGATACTGACCGGGTCATGCAAATTCATGGTCTCTAATGGATGATGTGCCGACAACGAGGTCTCTCACCATGATCGAATGTTCTTATGCTGAAATTCAGAGTTATTATCTCATTAAAACCTAATAATTAAAATGAGAATTATTCCCATTATATGATAAGACAGTTAAAATGCAATTCCGGTATCGGGAAAAATACCAAAAGTAAGAAAAAATGCCGATCCAACAGCTGGAATCAGGTCAATAGTGTAATTTATGCGTCAAAGAGATTGGAGTTTGATTCAACACAGCTTGATTGAGCGCAATACATTCGCACAACCGGCTACATGACAAAGTATTTACATCGAACTCATAACTAAAATGACGAGCGAAACATCTCTTCCGGGAACGACAAAGGAATTACTGGCTGAGGCCAAGGATTTACTGGCAGCGGGAAAATATAATGCAGCGGATAGTATTCTGGCTCCGTTGAAGCATGAATATCCGTTATCGCCCGATATTGCACGGCTATGGTGTTCACTGGCAATGCGAACCGCAAGAACTGCCGAAGTCCCGGGATATGCTGAAAGCATTTATGCCGCTGCCCGCAGCGAATTCCATAAAGCGCATTGGGCGCACGTGCTAGGGACAGCGCATTTTCTTCTGCTGGATTTGACTGAAGCGCACAAATATTTTGCTTTTTCGCTGAATCACCTGTTAGCCCTGGCCAAGGCAGGTAAATTCCCTCCTCTTCGGGAAAAGTCGTCTGCGACTCAACTTAAAGAGAACCCGTATGCTTCAGGCGAAGCTGAAAAAATATTATGGCAGACCTGTGCTGCGTTGGCGCAATCCGGCATTCCGGCATTTCCGTTTGCCGGGACGTTGCTGGGTTTGACTCGAAATGGCGCATTGTTGGACTTCGATAAAGATCTGGATATTGCTGTTTGGATGGATTCGTGGACAAAATGCTGCACTGAACTGGAAAAGGCAGGGTGGGTGCGGCAGGGTATGCACATCGAATATGCGAATTATCGCGATTATGCCCATCCGGAACTGGGCATTACCTTGGATGTGTGCGGTTTGAACAGGATGGAGAAACAGATTACCGGCGGTTTTTCCTTGCCGGATTATCCGGATGAGTATCAGAGGATATCTGTTTTTCCGCTGTTTGAATTGATTGAGCGGATGACCCCGCAGGGAAAAGTGTGGTTTCCGCGCCAGCCCGAAATCCTGTTGACGGCATTTTACGGCGATTGGCGCACGCCCAATCCGAACTGGGATACGGTCATATCCGCGCTCAATCTGCAAAAATTTACGTTGCTCGTGCGCTGTTACGGTTATCACAGATTGATTCAACAATGGTTGCTGGGCAATTTATCGAAAACCTGGTGTTATGCGCATCAGATTGCCCTGAGGGATCCCGACGATGTACTGGCACTGCGAAGCCGGCAATGGATGGAGTGGGCGATGACGCATTTGAATAAGGATGTTCCGCTCTGGCCTCGAAATCAAACACAGCGGCGAGTCTATACCCGTATGGTGGCGGATTTGTTTCATGAAGGACATGTCAATTTCTTACGTGCGGCCAAAGCGCTGGGGACTCATTTGACAGTATGCGTGGTATCTGATGAACGCGTCGTCGATAACAAAGGAAAGTTACCCGTGATGAAACAGGCCGAACGCGCTGCGGTCGTAGCGGCCTGTAACCATGTCGATGCAGTCATGATTGAGACGCCAGCACGCGTCACTCTGGAATTCATGCAACAGCATGGTTTTGATGTCTATACCTTTGCGTGTGCAACCGAGCAGGAGCGCAGGGACAAATATGCGTTGTGCGAAGGAGTGCCGGCGAGCATGGTTCAGGAGCTTGCGTATACCCCTGGCATTTCCACATCTGACCTGGTCAATCGCATCCTGCAGCGCGCAGGTGTCAAGGAAGATTTCAAGCAGAACTAATGGTTATCTGCCTTAGAGATGCCGGGATCAGCGTGCTGACTTGATAAGAAAGCGCTGTAATTACTGCAACTTACTGGGCAACACTAATCGCCTCGACCAACCGACGAGTAAATCGGCTAGCAAATGGGGGCCTATCAACCCACCGATGAGGCCGGTCAGCATGGCATTGACAATCGGCTCCGTTCCAAACGATGGAATCGGTATCCAGCCAGACAACTGTTGCCCATAAAATGAGCAAAATGTCAGCAGCAGACCGGTTAGGATGCCTGTCACGACGCGGATCAACCAGCTTAGCACCGTGAAAGGTGCGCGACTGACGGCGAGCATCGCACCTACGGTTGCAGCGATGCCGGAAATGAAATAATGATTCGATAAATCCACGCGTGTTTCTGTTCGAGCCGGAGCAAACGGCGCATCGAGCATTTTGAAGTGATACAGACCCCGCGGCAATAAATGGAAGCGCTCGATAGCCTGGCCGGCTGAAAACGTTACCGGCCGTTCTTCGATCAGATACTCATGATTCGTTAGTTCATCGATGCGAAAAAGGCCTAACCGGGCTTTTTCGATGGCATGTGCGTCGAGATGGACTTCGACCGGCGTTTCCAGCCATGGATGAAAAGACTGGGCCGAGAGCTGGACCCATGGATGAGTCTTGAGCGTATCTTCGCGGGTAACACCGCGGGTAATCCGGTAAATGGGCGCGGTTGGTATTTGATCCAGCTTGCCTTGGCTGAAACTGATGCTACGCCAGGGTTCCAGCGAATCAAATGACTCGCTTTCAAGAACGCTCAGCAAACTTTTGCGTAGTTCATGAATGTCCGGCAGCGATTCTTCACCACTGAGGACGATGCGTAAAGCGCTGTGAAGTACCATTGCCGCTTCGTAGGCCGTCATCACAAAATCGGCGCGGTCTTTTTTGGCGCGTTCCTCGAACTCGTCGAGCAGTTTTCCCCAGTCACTGCCTAAATCTGTTGTAGCTGCGCGTGCTGGATCCAGTACCGGATCGCCGATGGTCATCGAACCCGGTGGTGCTTCGTCGAATAATCGCTTGTTGGAACCCACGAAAAAATAATCGATATTCGAGCCTGACGCCGACGCGTTCAGGCCATTCACCAGAGACAACGATCCCGGCGTATCACCAAGTAATACGATGCTGTCAATATTGTATTGCTGCATTAGTTGCATGAACGCCTCGGTAAAACAGTTACCGCTGCGCATGGCGTCGATATCCGTGGGGTAGGAAGCACCCTGACGGGAGCAATTTGGCTGAAGGATAGCTCGCCATGACAGATCGGTGATATTGGGTGTATAAAACCGGTTCCTGAGAGAATTCTTCAATCCCTCGCCATACGGATTGTCCTGATACAGAAATAAAAAATGCTGTTCGCCTTCTTTTGCTTTTTCCTGCTTGATGAACGTGGCGTATTGACCCATACGGTCGGCATCATCAAAAATCAGCCGGAAAAAATTTTTGTCCCGGAGTCCCGAATCGGTCAGTTCGGGTGCGGTTGATAGCGCCGATATCACAGGTAATTCGATTTGCTGCTCGCGAAGGATTTTCAAGGTTTCTTTTGTCGAGCCGCTGTTGACCGGTCCGAGCAATGCAACCACATGCTCTTCATGAACCAGATGCAAAGCCCCTAGCACGGCTTTTTCAGGCAAACCGTTGTCATTCCATGGAATAAGATCCAGCTTGATGAGCAGCTTGCCGACCTGCAATGGCGGCAGATGCGTAAAGGCCAGGCGTATGCTTTCCTCATGCGATTCGCCGGCCAGAACCGCGATGCCATCTCCTTTGGGAGAGATGATGCCAATTTTCAGGGTGTTGTCATGCGCTTCAACGAAGCCGCAGGCCAGCATCACGTAAATAATGCCAAGGATGACTAAACATGACCGCAGAGATGAGTACAAATTTTTTCCCCTGGAGTATCGATGCCATCATCGTCACGCTCGTCGATAATGTCAAAGCAGAGTTCACAGTCCTGCTGCTGGAAGGATAGGAATCAGTCCCCGGGCTGCAAGGTCACCGGTATTTCGATTTGCTGGTTTTTTCGCAGTACGGTGATGCTGATGGTATCACCTATTTTATAACTGTCGATGCGCGCCAGTAATTTGGCGACGGAATCGATGGGCTTTTTTTCCAGCGCAATGATGATGTCGTTGGCGATGATGTTGCCCTCCGGCGTGAGCGTAGCACCCAGAAGACCTGCTTCGTCAGCCGCCGATCCCGGCGCGATGCTCAGGATCACCACGCCATTGACTTTCAGGTGTTCGACCAGGCGATTGTTGAGCTTCTCATCGACCGTGATGCCCATTGCCGGACGGATATATTTGCCACGGCTGATGATCTGAGGAACCACGCGATTGACGGTATCGACCGGCACCGCGAAACCAATGCCTGCGCTGGTGCCGCTCGGGCTGTAAATGGCAGTATTGATGCCGATCAGCCGACCAGCCGAATCCAGTAGCGGCCCGCCGGAGTTACCGGGGTTGATCGCGGCATCCGTTTGAATCAGGTTGTCGATGGTGCGCCCATCCCCGCCGGGAAGCGAGCGATCCAGCGCGGAAATGATGCCGGTGGTCAGCGTCCAGTCCAGTCCAAAGGGGTTGCCGATCGCAAAGACTTTTTGCCCAACTCTCAAATCGTGACTGGTACCGAGTGGGACCGGGGCCGGGCGTTCAAAGCCGAAACCGATTTTAAGCACTGCAATATCATGAGCAGGGCTTGCGCCAACTAACGATGCTTTGTAATCACGCCCATCCGTCAAACGGATAATGGCTTCGCTGGCTCCCTTGATGACGTGGAAATTGGTGATGACATGACCTTGATCATCCCAAATGAAACCGGAGCCATTGCCACTCGGAACAGAAAAGATATTGCGCGTCCAGGCATCCATCACCCGCTGGCGAGTGGTGATGAAGACTACCGAAACACGGGCGTTTTCAAATAATTCAATGGTGCTTTTTTCATCTTCGGCCAGGTTGCCGCGCGCTTGCACCACCCGCGGCTCAGCGTTCGCGCGGTGACTGTCTCCCGAAAAAAAGCCACTTTGCAGAATATTCGGTAAATAATGAAGCAGATTCTGAAAAATCAATATCAGCAGTATCACTGCCAGCGACGTCCAGATCAAACGGGGTAACAATCCGTTGGGAGGCATGTCGATTCCTTTTGTAATGATGGTGAATTATTTGCTCGATGCCTGCGCCCAGCGCACCAGATCCGTTTTGTTCATGGCGCCGGATTGCCGGGCGATTTCTCGTCCATTCTTGAACAGTATCAAGGTGGGAATGCTGCGAATGCCATACCGCGCCGCGATTCCTTGTTGTTCTTCGGTGTTGATTTTGGCCAGGCGCATGTTGGGTTCCAGAACAGCGGCAGACTCGGCGAAAGCTGGCGCCATCATGCGACAGGGGCCGCACCATGATGCCCAGAAATCGACCAGTACTGGAATATCGTTATGAGCGATGTGCCGTTGAAAATGCTGTTCATTAAGCTCGATCGGCTGGGCACTGAACAATGGATCATGACAGGCGCCGCACCGAGGCGATGCATTCAGGCGCTCTGCAGGTACGCGGTTGGTAGCATGGCAGTGGGGACATACAATATGTAGAGACATGTGGAAATTTCTCGAATTAATTCATGGTTCAGATCATCATTTATTTCTGTTTCAGCTCGACGGCTTTGAGTCGAGTGCGAAGAAATTCGATTTCTTCCAGCATATCGGCGACGAGTCCTGCCAGTTCGGGATGGCATTCGAAATCCCTTTCTACAGCGATGATTCGTTTGATGCGCATGAAATTGCGACTGTCGAACACCCATGTAGCGGGATCAGCGCTGTTATGATCCTCATTCAGCAGCAGGCCATATTGAACCCGCTCGATCACCCATTCACGGCTGACATGACAACTATGGGCAAGCTCATCCAGCGTGAATCTTGCGTCTTCCAATAAAATAGCATCAATTTCATGCGGCATGATTTAGACTCCAAGATGTTGGCGGGGATTAAATGTAAGCTCCTGCGCCATGGTCTGATAAAATTCCCGCGCTTTGGGCGTATTGGCCGGGGGCAATACGATTTCCACGACGAGATACAGATCCCCGGGCGCAGCCGCGGGAATGCCGCGACCTTTCAAACGTAACTTTTTGCCCGATTGCGAGTGTTCGGGAATGCGGACTTCGACCAGTCCATCCGGCACCGGAATTTTGACTGATGCACCCAATGCCGCTTCCCACGGTGCTACAGGCAAAACCGCATACACATCCTTATTTTCGACTCTGTAGCGGGAATGCGGTTTGAAATGCACTTCCAAAAACAAATCTCCGGCTGCTTCGCCTGCTGTTCCCGGCCCGCCCTGGCCTGCCAGTCGGATGATCTGACCGGTATAGACTCCTTTGGGGATTTTGACATTGAGGGTATGGTCACTGAGGACGGTGCGGCCCTGTTCATCCAGTTTGGGCATGCGCAGGGTCAAGCTGCGCGTAGCGCCGTGATAACTGTCTTCGAGGTCGAGCAGGATTTTGGCATGATGATCTTCGCCGCGCATACGATGCTGCGCATGCCGGTGCCGCGCCCCCATCTGCTGAGCGAACAGTTCGGCAAAGAAATCGCTGAAATCGGCAGTTTCGGCGCCATTGAAACCTCGTCCACTGAACTCGAAGCCTGCATCCCAACCGGGCGGCGGCTGAAAATCGCTTCCCGCCTGAAAGCGTCCACCCTGCGCCAGTTGATCATAGGCTGCGCGCTTTTCCGGATCAGAAAGTACGGTATACGCTTCATTGACTTCCTTCATTTTTTGCTCGGCGTCAACCTCCTTGGAAACATCAGGATGAAATTTTCGCGCCAGACGGCGAAATGCCTTTTTGATGTCCTCTGCGGCTGCATCCCGCGAAACGTCGAGTATTTTGTAATAATCCTTGAATTCCACCTTATTCTCCCGGTTTGTTGCGCTACCTTTGATCAGCTTAAGATTGACTGAGATCGAAGAAGTTTGGAGACAAGCTGATTAATTGACAGTACGAATGAATCGCTCCGCTGCACGGTACCGACACCTTCGCCTCGCGTGCCGATATGTCGTGGCGCTGTGCTCCGTAGGCTATCGCTTCGTTTCGTTCGTCGAATTTCCCAGCGCTCCTTGAGGGCGCTCAGAAAAAACACGGTATCAAACTCAGTGGCATTCAACTGGTCTCGAAATGCTCGGTATCTTACCGATCGCTCGTGTTTTTTTCTCGGCATCGTTAAAACGGGCCGGTAACCTCGAAAGTGACGCCATCTTCGATACGGCCTGTTTTGCCTCGTTGTGAACTGAAGTATAAGCGCGAACCGTCCGGACTGAAAGCCGGGCCAGTGATTTCCGAGCTGTTATGCCCCATGACTTGCACGATGGGGGCGATTTTGTTCCCGGAGATCGCCACGATTTGCATGTTTCCCTTGTCTTCCGCCACAAACAGATCACCCGCCGCATTGCCAGTGATGTTGTCAACGCCGGTCAGCACTGGCCAGGTAAATAACGCCGCGTTGTACAAAATCGACAGATGCTGATTCCGAACCTGATAGGCCCAGATGCGATCGTCGCCTTTGGTCGTGAAATACACGATTCCATCATGGTACCAAATTCCTTCACCGCCATTGAAGTGAGTGCACTGCTCAACCTGTTTGCGGGTTGGAAACGATCGGGCGGACGGATCAGGGACGCGGTGCCACCGAACCAAGCCTATGACGCCATCGATGACCTGAGCAACTTCGAGGATGCCGTCATTCAGATCTGGATCTCCATGCGCATCGAACGAATACGAGGTATAACGATAAAGACAGCCGTCGGGTTCGTCTTCCGTCAGGTAGAGTTGTTTGTTTTTTGTGTCCACCGTGGCCGCTTCATGTTTGAACAGTCCAAGCGCCAGCCTGAGCTGGGCTGCGTTTACCCCAAACGGATCGCATTCCCACACTCGGCCTCGATCGGTCTCTTCACATGACAACCATGTTCCCCACGGCGTGGATCCGCCCGCGCAGTTCCGGTTGCTATGCGTCAACACCGGATAAGCGCCGATCACTGCTCCACGGCTATCGAATCGCAGGGCGCCAACGCCACCGGCTGCATTGTCGGCTTCACTATTGGAAACATAGATCCAGCCGCCTTCCGAAGTCGCAAATGTAGCGCCACCATCAGGGGCAACATGCCAGATGTAACCAAATTGCGCTTGACCTGAGCGTGCGACAATGCGGGAAGTAAATCCATCCGGTAGGCGCAGGCCGTTATGATCAGCTGGGTTCAGCGCTCCGAGGGTGAGTGGGGCCGCTCGGAGGACGGGAGATAACCAGCTATTGCCGACAAAAATTCCCAACGCCATGAAGCCGTATTGCAATAACGTGCGCCGCTGAAAATTGATGGAGGTCATCGAAGGTTACCTGAAATGATCAAAAGCTAATTTATCAATAGAGATATATTACAATACTGCACCAATGAATGAACATTCCCAGGGAAATGACTTGTCATGCTGCCAATTTTGAAACTGATCGTTTCAGTGCTGATGTTTTTGATCGTACTGTTTTTTATTAGTACGATGCTGTCCATTACCACCAGCCAGCCCATCTGGCTGCGCACCACTATTGCGCTGGCAGGGGCGTTGATAACCGGCTGGTCGGTTTGGAAAGTAGTTGCCGGTGAGAAAATAACATCCGGCCTTGCAATTATCAGTGGCGCGCTGATGCTGGGTGGACTGAGTTTCATCGTCGGTTTTCTGGGGCCGATGATGTTTGCCCAAGATACCAGCCAGGGACCGTTGATCGGATTATTCATTGCAGCTCCTCTTGGGGTGATCACCGGTGCAATTGGGGGTTATCTCTATGCATCCAAACATAACGAGGTCACATGAATCTTTCCATGTGGATCCTTTTTAAAAAGATCCGCAGAATGACGATGTTCAGTCATCAGACCATTCAAATCGCCCTCAGGATGTTCATTCATCATTGATTGTTACGTTTGTTCATTTGATGCGAGCCCTGCTTGATCTTGGGGATTGCTTTTTAGGGGTTTTTATGAGGAATGTTCATCAAAAACCCATTATGAAATTAGAGAAACAATTCAACATACGGATAATGATGGGATGTGTGCCGATGATTTTTATCTTAAAGTTGATACTTGAAGATTTCATTCCGAGATTGATACATTAACTGCGGCACAATTGCCGTTATTGCCATTGTCGACCAGCGGCTTACCGTTCTAGTTTTTCAGGGTGTAGTGTATGAGGAAGACTGCAGCGCCTCCATCATCTCTTTTTCAGCAGCGCATCATCATTTTTTTACCGGCAATTTTGGTTGCAGTGTGTTTGTTTGCTGTTGGGTATTATGTTGATCACGTTCATGCTCGTAATCATGAGCGTGAATTGCGTGTGTCCGTATTCAATCAGCTCAGTCTGTTACGCGCTAATCTCGAAGGTTATCTCACCAGTAACGTGCAACTCGTACAGGGGCTGGCCGCATCGATCTCAGTCGAACCTGATCTGTCCACGGAAAAATTTACCCAACTTGCACGCTATCTTTTCAATGACCGATCACAATTGCGCAATATCGGAGCTGCGCCTGATCTGGTGATACGGTATATGTATCCATTAAAAGATAACGAGGCGGCGGTTGGTCTGGATTATCGTGATCATCCGGCACAGTTACGAGCAGCATTGCGTGCTCGTGACAGTGGGAATCTGCTGTTTGATGGCCCGGTTGAACTGGTTCAGGGAGGACAGGCTTTCATTGCCCGCATTCCGGTGTTCCTAAATGGCTCGAATGGTCAATCCAGTGAGAAAAAAGCATTCTGGGGCATCATCTCGGCAGTGATCGATATCGACCGCTTATATACCGCGAGTGGCTTAAAGAATTTTGCCGAAGAGTTTGATATCGCAATCCGGACGGATGAGGGATACGACCTTGTCAGCGAAGTCTTTTTAGGTGATGAGAAAATATTCGATCAGCATCCCGTGTTATTGGATATTTCATTGCCGTCAGGTTCATGGGAAATGGCTGCGGTGCCAAAGGGCGGATGGACCGGTGCTGCCAATGATCCATTTTGGTTTCGTATTGGTCTTGTCCTCATTGGTCTGTTGATTATGCTGCCACTGATTGCGATTGGCCGGTTTCAATTGAAGAAACGCGCCAGCGAAACGCGCTTGCGGGCGCTGTTTGATATGTCGCCGGTCGGCATCGCATTGCATGATTACAAAACCGGCCGGTTTCTTGAAATCAACGATGCGTTTCTGGCTTCTTCCGGTTATTCTCGTGACGAGTTGCTCACGATGACCTATAAGGATATTACCCCGACCGACTATGCCGCGCTGGATCAGGAACAGCTTGATGATTTGCAGGCGACGGGTCATTTTGGTCCTTTTCAAAAGGAATACATACGTAAGAATGATGGCCGCTACCCGGTTCAATTGAATGGCGTGGTGATCTATGATGCGGCCGGTAGGAAATTGATCTGGTCGATCATCGAAGATATATCATCCCGCATCCAAGCTGAGCGCTCATTGCGTGAAAGCCAGGAAAAATATCAGCGATTGGTGGAAGATATTGGCGAGCAGTTCGTGATTTATAGTCATCGTGCAGTGACCGGCGAAGTGACCTATGTCAGCGGTGGCGTCGAGAAAATGTTTGGCTTGACGAAAGATGACGTCATCGGCAGGTCATGGGATGGCATTATCAGATGGCTGCCAGAATATCGAGAACGTGCACATGCGATCATTCAACAGATCATTGACGGTAAGCTCGATTTTACGCAATTCGACCTGAGTTTCATTCATCCTGGCGGAGATTTGCGCACGATCCATGTGTCATGTCACGGGGTAAGATCGTCGGAAGAAGAACTGTCGATTGAAGGAATTGTTGAGGATATTACCGAACGCAAATCCGCCGAACGGGCGCTGATCACTGCGCGTCACGAAGCTGAGCGCGCGAACAAGGCCAAATCTGAATTTCTTTCCAGCATGAGCCACGAGTTACGTACGCCAATGAATGCGATACTCGGCTTCAGTCAATTGCTGGAGATGGAGGTTTTGAGCGAGGCACACCAAAAATACGTGCAGGAGATCAAGAATGCGGGGTTTCATTTATTGGCGCTGATCGATGAAATTCTGGATCTGGCCAAGATCGAAGCCGGGCATATCGATTTGCGGCCGGAGCTGGTGGATGTGAGCGCGCTCGTGCAGGAATGTATCGCATTGGTCAAGAATCAAGCCGGTAAGATGAATATCACCATTCATCATGCTGGATTATCCGGTCAGGTTCTGCAGGCAGATCGGATTCGTTTCAAGCAGATACTGCTTAATCTGATGTCCAATGCTATTAAATACAACCGCCAGGGTGGGCAGATCCACATCGGTGCGAATGAATCCGGTCAATCCCGTTATTTGAGAATCACAGTCACGGATACTGGTATTGGGATTGCTGCTGAAAAGCTCGCTGAGCTTTTTCAACCCTTCAACCGGCTGGACGCTGCCAATAGCGACATTGAAGGCACCGGAATCGGATTATCATTGACGCGTCGAGTCGTGGAATTGATGGGCGGCGCCATTGGCGTGGACAGTGAACTCGATATTGGAAGTACGTTCTGGTTTGAATTACCCAAAGAAGGGTGCATGACCTGCTTCGCGCCGGAACAGGCTCGTGCCATTCAAAAGGATTCTGGAAAATCGCCGTCCATGAAACCGCATACTATCGTTTATATCGAAGATAACACCGTCAATCTCGACTTGGTCGCCAAGATACTGGCTTATCGCCAACATATTCAGCTCATTCCGGCTTCTACGCCCGAGCAGGGCATCGAGTTGATCAGAACTCACCGGCCGGATCTGGTGCTGCTGGATATCAATCTGCCGGGCATGAGCGGCTTTGATGTACTAAATACCTTGAGAAATATTCCCGGACTGGATGATATACCTGTCATTGCACTAACATCTCGCGCCATGGCGCATCATATTGAAGAAGGCCGCGCCGCCGGCTTTACCGATTATCTGACCAAGCCGCTCAATGTCTCGCAGTTTTTAAGTTCCATTGATCAGCATCTGATCCATTAGCGTAAAAGTATCTGCAGCACAGCACAGCACAGCACAGCACATTACCCCTCACATTTTCCGTTGCTTTCAGATCGGCAAGTGCGTTTTTGCGCTCACGCATTCCATTATTCTTTGTTCAAGCTTATGTGATTTTAATCACCGCCCATCGATCGATCATCATTTAATGTGTAAGCGATCGGCCTGCGTCTGAACTCACATTCAACGCCGACTTGAACGTGAAGCCCCATGGAAAACAGTGAAAGCAAGGCCACAACATATCGGTATTCCTTCATGGATTTGAGTTCTTGAGATTTGATGGTAAGATCGAGCCGAGGTATTACCATTCTCTGTGGAGGGTTAATGAGGTCGCCACAGAATGAGTCATCCAAAAACAATGCATGAATACATTGAATAAATGGGCATTGTTGCCGGATGAATCAGCAGGCGAATCAGGGAAACAATAGTGAATAGAAAAGGAGCACGAACGACGCAGTAAGGATTTCAAAATATAAGAGGGGAGGGAATCATGATCTGTCTGAACAAAAAGGGATTAATAAAGGTCATCGTGTTCGCAATGCTCGGTTGGATCACGAGCAATATCGTGTATGCCGCGCAATGCCCGGAAGATACATTGCAGGCCGATGTGGTGGCGATCGATCATCCGATGGTGTTTAACCGGCTTGGCGCACAGAATGTAAACTGGATGATGTATGCATTGCGGCATGACATCGTGGATATTTCAAATCCTAATGATTTGAAGACGCTTGATTACAGTGATGCAGGCAATGTGCTATTTGAAAAGGTCAAATCCAAACACGCCAGCCGTGATATCGCCCTTCGTCCCGACCTTCGTCCACGTCCGCTGGTGTTGCGGGTTGCTGCAGGCGATTACCTGAGAGTGAATTTCACTAATTTATTGCATCAAAAACTCAAGCATTTTCCGGCGCCTGAACCAGATTTTCTCGAACCTAAAACAGGTGAAGAAATCGAACAACAACCTTCTAACCCTCCTAATTATTCCAATCCTTTCAATAATCCTACTCCTTTAAAAGGAATGGAACATCCCGCGCAATGGCCACCCAAGGATTTCTCTAAGATAGATAACCCTCCTGCGGGATTTAATTTATCGGAAGATGATTTTCATAGGGTATATACCAGCGATGATCAGGTGGCGAGCCGCCATGTTGGCTTTCATCCGCAGGGCTTGGAATTGGTCACGAACATTGACGACGATAGCTCGTATGTGGGAAAAAACGGCAATAGCTTGGCTGCGCCGGGCGAAACCAAGACTTATTGTTTCCGCGCCGAAAAAGAAGGCGCCTATCTGGTCAGCAATACTGGCGCCGTGTTCGGCGGTGAAGGCACCTCGGGCAACAGCGGTGTCGGATTGTTTGGTGCAGTTACGGTGCAACCGAGTAGTGAGTCCTACAAAAAGGACAAGGATGAAGCACTAAGAACGCGTTTTTTTCGCGCGCAGGTCACTGAGGAAGAAATGCGCCTGGCTACCCGGAAAGATGATGACGGTAAGGAAATCAAGACTCCGACAGGACAGCCGGTCATCGATTTCGATGCCACCTATCCACAGGATTGCGCTGCTAACGGCGGTGCGAGCGGCGTATGGTGTCGGGAAGGGAAGGCTGGAAAGCCCATTTTGAACATGGTGCATAAAGAGATAGATCACATATCTCAGAAAACCGTAAAAAGAATCTGGCATGGCGACATCAATGCAATCATCGTAGGCCCCAATGATGACGGCAGCTTTCCGGCAGATACTTATCCATTGGAATCTATCGGAGATAGGAACCCGACGCTTCCCACCCGTCTCGAACCCTTCCGCGAATTCGTATCGATCTTTCATGATGAAAATGCCGCAACCCAGGCGTTTCCCTATTTTTTCGAACATCCCGAGTTGAGCCATACGCTGCATGGCGTACGTGATGCGTTTATGATCAATTACGGCTCTGGCGGGATCGGTGCGGAAATCATCGCTAACCGATTGCAGGCCGGACCGATGAATGATTGTCTCGACTGCGCCTATGAAGAATTCTTTTTATCTTCCTTTGTCGTCGGCGATGCCGCGATGCTGGTGGATAAACCCGCCAATCTTTTCACCAGTCAGTGTCAGCCCGAATATGTGCGCATGATAAAAGATCCGGATGATCCTAGTGGGAAAAAAGAAATACTTGATCCGAAGTTTAAAAATGAACGGAAGCAGTATTGTACACAGCCAACCGAACAGCGCGCGCAGGAGGCCTATTACCCGCATGATCCCGCCAATGTTCACCACAGCTACATCGGTGATTTCGTCAAATTTCGCAATATGCATGCCGGCAAGGAACAGCATATTTTTCATTTACATAATCATCAATGGCTGTTCAATCCGAATGACGACAATTCAAACTATATCGATGCGCAAGGCATTGGACCGGGTACGGGCTATACCTATGAAATTGCGTTTGGTGGATCGGGCAATCGCAATAAAACGGTGGGAGACGCGATTTTTCATTGCCATTTTTATCCGCATTTCGCGCAGGGCATGTGGTACCTGTGGCGCAACCATGATGTTTTCGAAGCTGGAACGCGACTGGATGTTTCAGACAAAAGTACTGATAGTTTTCACATTAAACCTTTTGGGTTGAAATCAGGTAAGCCATCCCCAACGGCACGTGCATTGCCAGATGGTGAAATTATTTCCGGTGCGCCTATTCCTGCCATCGTTCCCCTGCCCGGTAAAGGAATGGCGCCACTGCCTTTGAACGTCACAGTCAAACCTAAGGTAATAGACGAAATAATACGTGACAAAGAGGATCGTGTTACTTCCATTCAAGACAAGGAAAATGGTTCCGTGGCAGTTGTCGAAATTCCTTTCGATGAAAATGATGAGAAGCTTAATCCAGGTTACCCATTCTGGGTCGCAGGTGTGGCGTACTATAACAAACAGGGCGAAGAATTCGACAGTACAAAACAATCAGTGTCTATCGGTTCCCGCCCTACTACCCCGCCACTTGACATGTGTAACACAAGTAATTGCCCTTCTGAATTGGTGAATAAAATTGACGGCGTCGATGGGCATGACGGGGGATTGCCTCGGCATGCTCTCGGCGGGTTTATTACAGGAGGAAAGGCGCATTCGAAAGTTGACCGGCTTAGCGCTGAAAAGATAGTTGAACTTGCAAAGCCAATTTATTACCTGGAAACGGGTACCCGACTCGAGCAAATGGCGATGCGATTTCATGAGAAGAAACGCCCTGGTCATTTAACCAATGCTATAGATAGACACGGTAACATATTGATTGATAAAGAATATCACTTTGCAATCAATGGAGCACCTCGCGTTCCTGGTGCGCCATTTAACGAACCCTGCATTGACGATAAAGGAAAGCTACTGGAAGAATTCGGAGATGGAGAATTTTTTGGTGGATTTGATAGTGGAGAAAAAGGACTCATTAAAGAATTCATCAACGTCAAAGATTCACTGCCAGGCGGGATCGAATTTGGTGCGCTCAACCCCCGCATTTATAAAGGTGCCAATATCCAGTTAGACGTAGTATTCAATAAACTTGGTTACCATTATCCTCAGCAGCGGATTCTGGCGCTATGGAAAGATGTTGGGCCTTTGCTCGACAACATCAAACCGCCAGAGCCTCTGGTTTTACGTATGAATACCTTCGATTGCGCCATGTATGCGCATACCAATCTGATTCCTGCCGCTTTTTATGCGGACGACTATCAGATTACGACACCAACGGATGTCATCGGTCAGCATATTCATTTACCTAAATGGGATCTGACCTCAGCCGATGGCAGCGCGAATGGTTGGAATTATGAAGACGGTACTTTTTCACCTGATACCGTACGCGAACGGATACATGCCATCAATAAATGGAATGAGAACGTTCCTGAACATCTCAAAATCAAACCATCGAATGGGCTACCGAAACTCAAACCCACTGTTCATCCTTATTTCAATAGCAATATTAAAGGTCATCAAGAGGACAAATGTACTAAGTATTGGGAGGAAGGAAAGGGTGATGCACTGGCATTTCAAATCAACTATGGCAGCAAACCCGATGTATGCAACTGGTTAGGTGCGCGCACAACGCTGCAGCGGTGGTTTTCTGATCCTATCGTTAATCGATTCGGCATTCATCGTGGCTTGGGTACTACCTTCACCCACGATCATCTTGGCCCTTCCACGCACCAGCAACTGGGGCTTTATGCGACGATGCTGACCGAGCCGCCTGGATCGGAATGGTGGAGCAATGAACTTGATAAAGATAAAGGCACTAAAGTCAAACTATACGACCGGGATGATGGGGGGCCCACCTCGTGGCAAGCAGTCATCACTGGAAAAGATGGCGAGGAAATTGATGTGGATGGGGATGGCCATGACGACTCTCATCGCGAATTCTTCCTGCAGTTCGGAGATTTCCAGCATGCCTATGTAAAAGGTGCCTTTTACGGTGTCAATGAACGAGGTGTCGGTTGGATTTGGGAAGAAAAAGATCCTGAAAATTCAGGTAAGAAAACTTCCAAACCAACATCAGTCAGCTTTCACGAAGCCATCAACCCATCAGTCAGGAAACCCGCTGATCCGGCGTCGCCCGATATCATTGCGTTCAAGCCAACCTGTCCGGGAGGAAAAAATACTTCCCCTGATGCTCTTTTACCTGGATCGGTTTACTTGAAAGAAAATAATTTCTCCGATTCCAAATTTTATAATCATGACGGTGAACCTTTGCGCCCATGCCCAGAAGCCATTTCGGCTGACGATATCGGCATGATGGTAATGAATTACCGGAACGAGCCGATTGGGGCTCGGGTCTATGATCCGAAAGCGACCGGGCGCGACGGTAAAAAAGGCAGTCAGGCAGACGGTTTCCGCGGTGACTTGGCGTATGCGATGCAAACACGGACGGATCGTGCAATTGCTGCATTGAATGATGAAAAGGGGCACACACCTTATGAGCTGTTGACAGGCGGAGTATTGGATGGAGATCCCTTTACGCCGATCTTACGGGCTTATTCAGGCGACAAGATCAAGGTTAAAATCCAAGGCGGAGCGCATGAGCATGAACACAATGCCGCCATCAATGGCATGGCTTGGTTGCAGGCGGGATCCGGATTTGGTCAGGCGCCGCACTCTGGCTGGCGCAATTCGCAGAATGCGGGCTTATCGGAGCAGTTTACCTTTCACGCCAATATCACCGATTATGAAAGCCCTTTCGGAATGAATGACCGGATGTATACCGTCGATTCCAGCCAGGACGGACTCTGGAATGGCGTTTGGGGAGTCATCCGCAGTTATAACCGCGTGCCGGTGCATCAGAAATTAATGCCATTGACCAATCGTTCTCAGCCGGTTTTGCTCGCGCCTGGAGACGATGAGAAAGGTGAGCGCGTCGATCGCGCCTGTCCGACCGATGCGACCAGGATCAACTATAGAATTTCGGCCGTGCTCGCCAATTATGCCCTCGGCAACCAGGTGAATGCGACGCTTCCACAATGGAAATCGAAGCATTACCGTTGGTGGGAGTGGCAATGGTGGCAGCCGGAGCATCGTTCCCATCTGAACCCGGCCGGAGGCACGCTGGTTTACAACCCGCGCTCTACTTCCATCAGTATTCAGATCCGCGATCAAAAGGGCGATGTCGTGAAATCCGAAACATTCGGCACAGGGCCGTTGCATGATCCTACTGCCATCATGTTCGTGCTCGATGAAGATCTGGAAAATGGCAAAATAAGACCGGGCGCACCGGTTGAGCCACTGGTATTACGTGCGGCTGCCGGTGATTGCATTCAAATCACTTTGACCAATCGTTTGCCCGAGGACGCTGAGAAAATGCCCGATCTGGATGGTTTCACGTCGCTTTCTGGAATCATTCCACGTAATTGCTCGGATTTAGGAAGCCACCGATCAGGTCAGTGCAAGCGTGATCCAGAGAAACAGAAATCAGCGGTATCTTTTAACAATAATCTGATTCGTGCTTCCAACCATATTGGATTGCATCCGCAAATGGTGCATTACGACGTGCAATCCGCCGATGGCAATAATGTTGGTTTCAATGCCGTGAATACCGTGGAGCCTGGAAAGGCCAAACGCTTTAGCTGGTACGCGGGCACCCTCGAAATTCCTTCGAATGTATGCACTGTAGACAGTAATAGCGATGAAGCCCGAGAAGCCTATGAAACGCTCAACTATTTCGCGATGCCGAAAAAAGCATCGCTTTCACGGGCTGACTTGTTCACAGTGAGGAATATTGCTGAAGATATCACCAATTTCAAAACCAGGAAATTGGATGTTTGGGGAAGCGAACATTCCAGAAAAATCAGAGAAATTTTTCAGCCCGATAATACAGTGTTCTTCCATCCCGACAGTTTGAACAAGGAGAAGAATAGAAGAGCTATTATGGAACATTATAAAAAATGGCGGTTAACAGAAGATGGCCTTGTCCAGAATATGATTTATTGGTTAGATGAAGCCATTACTTTCGATCCTAAGCGGGATAGCAAATGTTTTAGAGCTTTGGAGGATACCGATACAGGCGCTGTTACCGAACAAAAACTCTTTGATCGCGGAAAAATCGTCAAAGCGTTAGCGAAATGCGTTGATGAAGAATTCAGAAAACCACCTGAAACGTTGTGGCCGATTTCTCAATACACAACAAAGTTGATACAGATTGAGAAAGAAAATGGTCAGCTTGAGAACGGAAAAGAATGCCAGCTAGCTCGGTATGTTGCCGTCGAATATGGTGCCACTAACCTGACGCCGCCTGACCGCATTAAGCAAGGCCAGAAGGGAGCGGTAGGCGCGTTGATCATCGAGCCTGAAAAAGCGTCGTGGCATGAAAAAGATCGAGTCATCGACAGGCAGGTTTTCAATACCGATCAATCTGCCACACGCGCCACTCGCACGATGGCGGATGTCACCTATCCAACCGCAACGTCAGTGCGCAAATTCCGCGATCTGGTGATGATTCATCAAAAAGGTCTGAACCTGCGTTACAAGGATGGCAAACCAGTCGCCAACTTGGCCGCGGAGAAGGAAAACGCCGGCGAAGATCCGTTGCAAACTGCGCCGGAAGATGCGCATGACTCGGGGCATATGGCGATCAATTACGGTGCTGAGCCTTTATGGTTCCGCTTCGGGTTGCCACCGGATGCGCCGTTTGGCAAGTCGGGATTCGGCGGGGCCGATAGCACCTGGCAAGCCTTCAGCAATGATTGCTGCGACAATGGCGGAGTCATCGTTACCGAACATAAGCTCAAAGATGGAATGTTCCGGACTCGTGACAGTTTGGGAACAGTCACGAGCGCCGACCAGCCTGTGCGGGAGCCTTACGTGCCAATCATGAAAGCCTACGCCGGACAGGAAATGCGGCTGCGTGCATTATTGCCCACAGGGGTCGGGCGTGCATCGACGATGCAGTTGCATGGCCATGCCTGGCAACGTGATCCGTATCTAGCAGAATTCGTTGATCCGGAAGGATATCCCAGAGGCGGTAACCGTCATGGCATCTATACCGATAAAAATCTTATCCAAAAGGGTTGGGGTATGCCCTCGAAATGCATCGGTGGCAATGCGTTAGCCATGCATCTGGGTGGTCAGGAAAGCGTGGCGCCGATGTCACACTTTGATTTCGTTTTCCCGAGTGCTGGTGGCTTACATGAAATCACCGGTGACTTCCTGTGGCGTGATCTCGGAGGGTTCGGTATTACCAACGGATTATGGGCGTTGGTGCGGGTTGAGGATGCACCCGTAGAGTATCGCGAGTTTGGTCAAAAATCATTGCGCACCCAATGCGATGTCGTAGCTGCTCATGAAGCGATACAATGATGAAGTTTCACATTGCTGTGATTGGCTTGTTGCAACTGTTGATGGCCACACTCGCGCATGCCGTTCCTCCACGCTATCTGGAACGGCAGATCGAGCGCGAGGGTGTCAGCATGACTGTTCGCATCGACGCGCTCGATGAGCAGGCGCCATCCACACCCCAGGCGGGGCAATTGGTTCGGTTATCGCTCGATGGCAAGCGTCTTGCCGATGATCAGGCGTTGAGCAACTGGCGCATCGGCGCCTGGCTTGATCGCGAAACCGATGCGATGTCGGGGGCCGTGCCGATCTGCGGGCAGCGGATCGGGCGCTACCTGAGCGGTAATCTGGTTAACCGCCCGTTGCTGGACTTGACCGGGTATTTTGTTCTAACGATGGATGCCGAACCCAGCGTTTCTGTACTGGATCCATCGGTCAGCTTCAGCGGCCGCAGCAGTTTATACAGTGCCATGAAGCTCGACGGCAAGGGGTTTGACTGGATCAAGACCAGCGATGACATGCGTTTGTTCATTGCCATACCTCATCAGAAGAAATTGGCGATCGTCGATTTACAGACTCTGACGATCCAGGATCACGTGGCACTACCAGGACAACCGACACGCGTGGTGCTGCAACCCGATGAGCGATTACTGTGGGTGGGACTGACAGGCACCGCAGCAGAGGACAACGCGATTGAAATCATTGATACGGTGCACGATAAAGCGATTGCCCGGATACCTTTGCCACCGGGTTATCATGAGATCGTTTTTTCCAGCGATGGTCGCCATGCATTCATCAGCAATCGCCAGAGCCAGTCGTTGACCATTGTCGATACAGCCACCTTCAAGGTCGTGCGCCAGGTTGAACTTGGTTTTGAACCGATCAGCCTGATGTTTGTCGACGCATCTGCGTTATTGTGGGTGGTTGACGCTAAGGCTGGAAAGATTCATCGGTTCGATGTCAAGGGCAAACCGGTTGATCATTGGATGCTTGATCCCGGTCTGGGTCCGATCAGATTGACGCCGGACTCACGTTATGCGCTGGTCGTCAATCCCAGTCAACACCAGATTCACGTAATCGATGTGGCAACCGCCCAAGAAAAGCATCGCATCACGCTGTCCGGACAGCCGTATGACATTCTGTTTTCTGCGCAATATGCCTACATTCGAACCTTGCACAATGAACAGATCGGCTTATTGTCGTTAAGCAGCTTGGATGCCGGACAACCCATTCTGAAACCGGTGCCTGCGGGCGCGGGCGGTCTGGCGGCGATGCACGATCTGCCACGCGCCTCGAGCATGGCGTTGACGCTGGATCGAGCAGGGGCGTTTTTTACAACGCCTTCCGAGCGTACGCTGTATCACTACATGGAAGGCATGAATTCACCCAGTTCCGGTTTGAAAACCTATGGACATACGCCACTGGCGGCAATGGTCGTGCAACGGGGATTACGTGAAATCAGCCCGGGCCGGTATTCGGCAGTGATTCGCTTGCCCGCATCTAAGCGCATGGTGGTGGCTTTGGCAAGCGAAGCACCGGTATTGCGGGAATGCCTGGGTTTCACGGTGGATATGGCAGTCAGCCCAAAGCAGGCGTCATCGCTGTCCGCTCAATGGCTGAATGACACTGTTCAGACGGTGCGCGGTAACTCGGAGGCGGATTTCCGTGTGCGCGTCAAAGATCAGCATGACGATACGGAAACTCCCGTCCGTCAGATGCAATTACGAATCGTGCCTGCGCATGGCGGTACTGCCACGATCTGGACGATGCGCGCCGATCCGGACAAGCAGGGGGAGTGGGTGGCCAGCGGACAACTTCCGCAAGTGGGCGGTTATTATGTTCATATCGAAGCCGATCAGCCATTAACCTCGTCATTTATGACTGTGCTGGTGGAAAAATGACGCAGGCATGCAGAATGGATACAGTCAAGCTGAATGCCATTCTGATTCTGTGTCTGATGGTCAGCGGAGGGTTCTTTTCGTACGGGAACGCAGCAACGCCATCCCGGATCAGCGCTGCGCACGAAACGCAACTGACGCTGCCGGATATCGTGGTGCGTGATAGTTTTGACCGGGAGCAATTGCTGTCACATTTGTTGAAGGATCAGATCGCGATCGTTAATTTCGTGTTCACGTCGTGCAGCACCGTGTGTCCAATCCTGAGCGCGATCATGCAGGAACTTGAACAGCAACTTGGGCATCGGTTGGGTAACGGCGTGATGTTGTTGTCCATTTCTGTGGATCCAAGCAATGATACGCCGCAAAGATTACGCGCGCATGCCGAAAAATTGAGAGCTGGTCCTCATTGGCATTGGTTGACCGGCAGCCCCGCGGAGATCGCCCGGCTGTTGAAAGCCTTTGGAGTTCCGGTGGGACGTCCGGAAAATCATCCACCCGTCGTGCTCATCGGAGAGGTTGGCACGGATCGGTGGTTGCGCTGGGTGGGTATAACCGCACCGCAAACACTGATCGATGCAGTCGATGTACTTGCGGCTGAAAAACGATGAACAAGACGGAGAAACCATGAGAAAAATCGCAGCGGTAGTGTTGTCTGGATTATTGGGGATGGGGATGGCGCCAGCACTGAACTATGCCTTCGCCGGTGAAACCTCGGCGGATGATCGGCTGGAGCGGGCGCGCAGTTATTTTGGTGATGAGAAATTGACCGATCAAAACGGACTGACTCACCGGTTTGTGAGTGATTTACTAAGCAACAGGATAGTATTGATCAACGTCATTTTTACTGATTGCCGTGATGCCTGTCCGATGCAGACTCAGAAATTGCAATGGGTACGCAAACAGCTCGGAGAAGATTTTGGTTCTCGTATTATATTCTTGTCGTTATCGGTCGATCCAAAACGTGACGATCCTTCCATGCTAAAAACCTTCGCAGACAAACAACAGGCAAATGTCGACGGATGGAAATTCCTCACTGCTGATGAAGCTGTCATGATCCGCATACTTGGCCGTCTGAACCAATGGACAGACGATCCTAACAATCACAGCACGTTATTGCTCGCCGGAAATGCCCGTACCGCTCATTGGGTGAAATTACGTCCGGACTCGCCGCCTGAGCGCATCGTGGCGGATCTGCGCCGGCTGGCGGGAATCGACAATTGATCGCAGCCGTGCGGCAATTTCTGCCCTTTCTGCTACTCGGATTGGCGCTGTTATACTCTCTGCATGCTGTTGAAGCGGCTGCCGAGACGAATCTGGGGCGTTCGATCTATGAAAAAGGGATTGGACGGGATGGCAGGGACATCAGTGCAGTGGTGCATGGCAGCGTCAGGTTGAACGGTGCGGCAATTGCCTGTGGTGGTTGCCATGGCAAGCAGGGGCGCGGTGGAGGGGAGGCCTTTATCCAGGCACCTGATGTACGCTGGCTGAGCTTAAGCAAGCATTATCCGGCCAGGCGCATCGGTTCTGCCGAGGTGTCTTATGATGATGCCAGTTTTACCAGAGCACTGCGCACCGGCCTAACCGCCGCCGGACGGACTTTGGATCCGGCCATGCCGCGTTTTGATTTGGCTGATGACGAAATTCGCAGTCTTATCGCCTATCTGGAGATTGTCGATGATGCTGAGGATGCTAACCAGACACAGCCGGTCATTCTGGGGCTGCTGCCAACCCCGGGCCAGCATCCGTTGACGGATGCGCTCGACGCCAAGCTCAGGAACTGCGCCGTCAGCAGAAATGGAACGCTGATCGCAGCCATCGACATGATTTATTTCGATACGCCGAAAGACGCCATCGCCAAGCTGAATGACCGTTTGTCAGCCTTTCCTGCATCTGTCATTCTCGCGCCTTTCCTGGCGGGTTGGGAGCAGGCATATCATCAGGCGATTCGCCACACTGACGCCATGACAGTGTTGCCTTTTTCGCTGCGTGATCCCTTTGAAGAACATCAGTGGCAGTTTCCCTTTCCCGGATTGGAATCTCAGATCATGGCGTTGTTGAAGTCCGCCCAAACATCGGAGTACCGGCACGTGCAGCTACGATATGATCCTGACAATTCCTTGAGTAAACAACTAGCATCCATCGCTCGGGAAATGATCTTTTCGCTGAACTTATCGCTGCTGCCGGAACGGAATGAAAAAATGCCCGAAACTGAGGATCTGGCTACGTTATGGCTGAAATTGGTGAATCCCCGCCAACTCGACCGGAGTTCAAGTGGCGATGAACTGATGCTGGTTCCGGCCATTTTCTTCAAGCCTGACCGGACTAATGCCGGTGAGCAGAAAATTTATAATGGAGAATGGCGCATCGCCTATTCCTATCCACCCAGACAGAATAAGAAGGGTGCCTGGCGAACGCCGGTTGAAGTGTGGGGTGAAGCTGCCTGCGAGTTTTTGGCACTGGCTGCACGGCAACCAGTGAGTCGCGCGAACTTGCCGGAAGTTTTGCAATTGCGCGACGGCCTTACGGTGCAGCTCAGCATAGCTCCCGAGAAACTGGCAGACAAGGTATTCATTGATAAGATTCCCAAGGCGACGCGATGAATTGACGACAGGCGCGAAGTGCCTTCTGGCGCGTGTCCTTGTTCATCCGGTCCGGAAATGGGTTTCGATTGCGGCGTTCCATGAGCCGTTCACCCGAAGCAACGCCGAAATCAGAATCCTGCCTGGACGGTAAAGGCACTGAATTCACCCAGCAGAACGATATCGGCTCCAAACTCGCCACCGAGTGCGAAGATATGATCGTCTTTTACGCCCACGCAGACGCTGTTCTGATAACACCGCGCATAATATCCAAGCGCGATAAATGAGGTCGAAGCGTGTGGAAAAAAATTGGGATAGTTTGATTCAGCCCAATTGAATAACTTATCGGCCAGCGTGGTATCGATATTTGATTGCAGAACCCGGGCTGCGACTGCTTTCTGAAAATCTGCCAGAGGCAAGCCATGATTGAACATGATCCATAGGGTTTCCGAAGGAACCGGATAGTGATCGGTGATCAGTTGCAGCTCAACCATATATGCTCCTACAGGAGCGATAGGCAGACCCTGGCTGGATTCTATTATCCAATCAAGATGTGTGTGCAGAGAGCCGTCTGACCGGGCTTCGCCGACGATGAGTGAGGGTGCGCTGCTTATACCGTGGCGGTTAAATAAGGTAAAACCTTCGACTGATTTCGGAATGCAGACAATTTGCCCGCAATTTTGATCGGGTTGCAGATCTAGACCACCGGCCAATCGAATCTGTATGCCTTCGGGCGCCAATGTCCAATGTTGTTCTTCTGGGTTCCAATGACTTAGATGCCCGCTTGCGAGATAGCGAACCCTGTCTCCGGCTGACATTTCACCTGCCATGCCTTCAAAGCCAGGGCTATCAATGGCAGTTCTATCTGGAAAATCAATAAACTCTGATACATAAATGGGAGTGCCCGTCAGTTGATCGATAGGCATTTGTCCGGCGGGCAGACCGAGCGTTTCTGGCTTGACCAGACTGCATCCCTTGGCGGGGTTGCAAAAGCTTGCCTGTACCTGCTGATTCACCATCTTGACTTCTATATGCTGATGCAATTCCCCTGCTGTTACCGTCAAAGGAGCCAGTAAAAAAAGCCCGAGTAAATTGCCAGCGATCACGCAACGTGATTTAGAAAAAAAATCAAGTAAAGGATGAATTTGGCTATCGATGCAGGATCTGAATGATGGATACATGGCTTAAAGAGGATTGGAAGTTGATAAATTCATGCGGTATAAGCTTCTAATAGTGACTAGAACATCGCACTCATCCCGAATTGAGCGCTAAAGCCCGCTTCAGGTGCAAAATTACGCAAAAATGAAGTTGAGTTTCTGATCGTTGAATTGGTCATATTGGAAAGTCTTGCAAAAAATAGGATTTTTTTGTGTTCCGACATGTTCCAGTCATAGGATAAATCCAGATCCAACCGATGATATTCCGGGGTTTCAGTGTCAAGATTGCCAGGTTTATTTTGTTTCAGTGCATGGGTGTAACGCAGGCTAGCCCGCCATTGTGTCCATTGCAATCCTATTTCGCCGCCGAAACGCAGTGGCGGCAGTCTTGGGACATTTCCGAAGCCGCTATCCCGGAACCAGCCGCGTACATAATCGGAAAACAATGTAATGCGAGGGTTTACAGGTAAACCCAACCGAGGGTGGGCAGTAATTTCGGCTTCATATCCCCAGAAATTGGCATGGTGCGCTTGGTAGCCATAGACTGGCAGACAATTCCGCAGGTTGGCGCAGGTCTGTTGAAAACGCGGCGGATCTGGAGCGAAATTAAAAAAGAATCCCTGATTTTCCAAGAAAATAAAATCCCGAATGGATTTGTAATACCCATTCACATGCATTGACGTATGCGTACCCATGTAACGTACGCCCAATTCGTAATGATTCGTTTGCTCTGCGCCGAGATTGAGGCGTCCCAGCTGAAAGTCGCGGGTCGCGAAATGAGGTCCGGATGCAAAGAGTTCCTGGATATCTGGCGCACGCTGGGCGCGTTGCCAGCTTGCATACAGCGAAGTTTGCGGCAAGATTTCATAATTCAGATTCGCGGCCAGCGAGTAGGTTAAATAACGTACTGAGTCAGGTAATGGTAAAGGCGATGAGATGCCCGCCATTCTGATCTCATTACTTCTGGGAGCCATTGACTGGTGATCAATACGAGCACCCATTTCAAGGTTGAGGCGTTCGGTGATAAGGAAAGTTTCTGTTAGAAAGAATCCCAAGGTATTCGTATTAGCAGCCGGCGTGAATGTCTCCAGACCTGCAGCAAAAAAATTACGATTCTGCCATTGCAGACCAAAGACGCCGTCCAGCCATCCTCCGCGTTGATGATTGATTTCCAGGCGCGATTCCCATACGGAATTTTTGAATTGAGTCAGCGATGAGCTTCTGTTGACTCCGCTTTTGTCATATTCTTTATGATCGTAATCGATATAGCTCAATTTTGCTCTGATATTGGACAGGGATGACCAATGGGTTTTCAAAAGTCCGTCCAAGTCATAGCGGCGTTGCGACATATCCGTTCTGAACGCTTCCTGTCCATTATTTCCAGTGACATTGTGACCCGGCACACCCGGAGGAATACCGTAATCCCGTGTCATTTCATGATAACTTCCTCCTAAATGCCCATGCTTTCCGATCATTGATATCCCAGCCGAGCCTCCCTGACTACTGGCATGACTGTTCTGGATGACTTTTGAGCTGTTTGTCTCAAGATCAACCTGAAATTGCTGCCGGATGGCGGCCGCATCCAAAGCGGCCCCTGGAATATGAGTATTATTTGAAGATCGATTGAAATAATCGACATGAACCGCAAAATTTCCCTTTCCGACATCAATACCGACCATTCCGGATTTATCTGATGAATTATGGTCATAACGAAAATCCATTCGACCTGCAGCACCGTTGAGCGGCACCTTTTCCGGTATGCGCTGATGTTTGATATCGACCATGCCGCCAATAGCATTTCCACCGTACCGAAGCGTAGCGGGCCCTCTTAATACGGTAATACTGTCGGCCAACATCGTTTCAAAAGCAACGGCAAGATCTGAACTCAAGGTAGACAGATCATGCATGCCTATTTCATTTTGCATGATTCTAACGCGAGGGCCGCTCATGCCGCGAATAACGGGTTGACCGACACTGGGCCCATAGGACAGATTATTAACACCCATTTCGCGTTCCAGCGTTTTACCAAGGGTTTCACTGGTGCGAATGCGCAATTCCCGATTTTGGAGTTTTTGTATGGGGTCAGCAGCTACTGGAGCGGCTTCGACGGTAATCGTTTTAAACCTGACAGGTTCATGGGAAGCCTCTGAACTAGAATTTTTTTTCTTGGAATGGAGATCGTTTATTTTTGTTTGTTCGTTCTGATCCTGGGCGAAAGCGGAATTCAGAAAGAAATTGGAACAAGCTATCAGGAAAATACATTGAAGGCTCATTGGCAAGATCTTCACTCGAGTCCTGCTAGATTGTAAAAATCTGCTATGGCGCCCTGTTCGCGGATATCTCCAAGTATCCCACCCGCAGTATAGATTCTGCCATTTTTGCTACCCACACAAACTGAATTGTCATAACAACGGGCATAGTATCCAAAGATAAAACGGCTTTCTGCCGGATGAGGAAATAATGATTTATATTGCGATTCTGCCCAATCAAATAGCGCATCCATCCGGTCATAATCGTTCAATTCAATAGTAGGTGCGACTTTCAGAGCTTTTGATAGCGCCAGGTTATCAAAACTTTTTTGTGCATTGATATGAAAAACCAAAGCGAATGGATCGGAAGGTTTGTAAAGAATTCGCTCACCTGATTCATCCATGCCTAAAATATTGATGAAGACCATGTAGGCCCCATCATCCGGCAAAGATCCATCAGGTTTTTCGATTCTGAAAATGGCATGAGATTCGAAGTGGCTGATATTCGTCAGTTTTTCGATAAATCCTTGCAACCCATTCCCTTCTTCGTTAGTTACCACGTTTTCAGCGGCCAGACGGCTGATGACCAATTGCTCTGAAAAACTGTCCCGTAACCACTGGGATTGTTCACTTGACCATTTCAACAATGTACTTTCGATCTGGTAACCCAAAATGCCACCTTGATTGAAACCTATGCCTGTGAATCCAGAATCTCCCATACGATAGGGCGCTAGAGCGTCATTGAAAGGAATCACAAATGCAGTATGTTCTCCCAGTGAACTTCCTTGATGCCTGGTGTCGATTTCGATTTTGCCATTGCGCCACGCAAATCCCATATTAGGCTGGCCTTCATGGGCGTAAGCCATTACGCTAAAAAAAGATACGAATAAACCAACAAAGATGTGTTTCATCCAGAGAAGCTCCAAAAATCCCTAACCTGACATTAGGTTTGTTAAAACCAACTAGAGAACTGACTACTCAATAGAAATTATCGAGGCGCATTGATGTGGCACAGATTCGATATATTGAATTTAAGAAAACTCGGAATAATTCCAGGAAGTGAAATCATCTAGATTTCCTGAGCTGATTTTCTAAAAAACGAGGCGATTGTAGGAAAGTAATGGATGAGTTGCAATGTGACAAATCGTCGCACGAAGGCTACAAAAAGGCGCCCGGAAAGGAGGGGATGCGCAAATGACGCTGAATTTGAAAAGAGTGGCTTCTGGCAGAAATGCGGGTTAATTCACAATCATGATTCGGGTGTGCGGTGATAAGAATTGATAATTAAGAATTAGTCGAATTCATACCCGCTCGAAAAATCACTATCCTGCATTTTGCTGGTCAAATTGAGCGAGTGAGTATCGCTGCTATTCAATATTCTGCACCTGCTCGCGCATTTGTTCGATGATCATTTTCAGGTCCATCGATATTCGCGATATGTCCAGATCGACTGATTTTGAGCCAATGGTATTGGCCTCCCGATTAAGTTCCTGCATCATAAAATCCAGCCGTTTACCGACCGCACCGCCCTGTTCAAGAATGCGTTCCACTTCATCCAGATGGGCCTGCAAGCGCGATAGTTCTTCATCGACATCGATTTTTCCTGCAAATAGCATGATTTCCTGATGGATGCGCTCTTCTTCCAGATTGCCCAGGACTTCTTCAATCCGGGTGCGCAGTTTTTCCTCAAACGCGGCAATCAGCGCTGGAATGCGCGGTATGGCCGTGTGCAATATCTGACGCATTTGCTGGATACGCTCCAGCAATACGGCTTTCAATTTACTGCCTTCGCGGATGCGGGAAGCTTTCAGGTCGTCCAGTGCGGTGTGCAATAAGTGCAGGCTGATTTCCCCGAGTTCGTCGAGGGGCAGCGTGTCGTTTGCCAATATACCGGGCCATTTCAAAATATCGGCGATGGTGAGCGGAGGCGCAGCGGGCTGCCGCGCATGAATCATTTTCTCGAGGTGCAGCAATTGTTCCAATTGTGTGTCATTCAGCAGCAGATTATTATCTGATTTTGAAGCTGCGGAGAAATTGAGTCGGCACTCGATCTTGCCGCGGCCTAGCTGGGTCGCGAGCAATTCGCGCATGGCCGCTTCCTGCTTGCGAAAGTCGTCCGGCATCCGAAACTGAATGTCCAGATAGCGATTATTGACTGATCGCAGCTCCAGATTGAATGACCCATAACGAGTATCCTGGCTGGCGGTTGCATAGCCTGTCATGCTAAAAATCATGATGGTAACGTCGAGTTGATGATTGAATGAGTTGTCGGAAAAGTCTAAAGAGATAAGCCCAGCAAACTATGATCGCAGATTGACGGCGCCGGCTTCTGGTTGAGCAAACCGATCGCTTTGAACGGGTTGTCCTGATCCGTGGGATCAAACTGGATATGGCTGATATCAATATATTTATGATCTCCAGGGGTGTTCAGCCGCCATAGATTGGGGATCTCAGCATAAGGTTGATGCAGGCAATAGGCCAGTGTATCGCCGTGCACCAGCAATACTGGTTTTTTGAAAGCCGCGGTTTTTTGCTTGATGCTATCCCGGGTGCTGCGGTAACCATCGCAATCGGTGCGATTGGTGGAACTGCAAGCCGGTTTGTTGTGATCGAATTCAAAAATATCGGCATGAAAGGCAATCACCACCGCCTGGGCAGATTCGGCTTCAGCGAATAACTGCTGTAGCCAATCTTCATTGGCCTGATCACGATAATCGGCTTCATTCAACGCATCGTCGACATTGCTGCGCATGATTTGACTGCGGCCATTATTGGTGCCGGGTATGTGTAACGTGGCGAAGCTGACGTGATCAATTTTCCAGCGGGCGTTCTCGATGAAGCCATGCTGCCGAACCAGTCCAGGAATGTTTTTGGATAATTGTTGGAGATCCTGATGAAAGAATAATTGCCGCAAATAAGCCAGCCGTTCCAATTCATCGTGCCGTGGCGCCAGCGTGAATCGGTCGCAATCGGTCCAGTCGTTGTCTCCTGGTGTATACACGATTTTGTGCGGGTTGAGAAAAGCGATCTGGCGGTAATGATCCTTGAACAATTCATCGCCGCAGCTCAGACGTCCTTTCTTGAAATCCCCGATGTGAATCAACGCAGGTGGATCCAGCGCCTTGATGGCGACAGCAATAGCGCCGGTGGAATGTTCCAGCAAGGCATATTCGACATCGTTATAGGGCATATCACCCATGACCACGAATTGCGTGACTGCGTGAGCGTGACGATCGGTGATCGTGTCGGCAGCCCGACACGGGGGAATGATCAATACTAACCCAGCCATCGATAACCCAGCCATCACATGCAACCACACCGTCATCGCCCAGCATCATCCATTGAGATGGCTTTGAAATACTAGCCCGGCATGCTCGCGCAGTTTGTGGAATTGAATCGCCGGCCAGTTTTCTGCTGCGACGCTCAGTTCCGCGCCATAGGAGGCCAGAAACGTTGGTGCATCCACTGCATCATAGGCAATGCGATGCGCATTGGCTTCAATGAAACGTTGCAATTCACGCGGATCGTCTGCCGTAATCCATCGCGCCAACTGGTATTTTGCTGGGGCGATGCGGGTGGCAACTGAATATTCATGCTGGAGGCGGTGCGTGACGACTTCGAATTGCAAGGTTCCGACTGCACCCAGCAACAATACATTGCCTAGATGGGGCCTGAATACCTGAATCGCACCTTCTTCCCCCAATTGTGTCAATCCGAGCTTCAGCTGTTTGCTGCGTAACGGGTCGGCAATTTCGACGGTGCGGAAAATTTCAGGTGCGAAGAACGGCAGCCCGGTAAATTGCAGCGCTTCCCCTTCGGTCAATGTATCACCCAGTTGCAAGGTGCCATGATTGGGTATGCCGATGATGTCCCCGGGGTAGGCTTCTTCAAGGATATCGCGGCGCTGGGACAGGAACGACACGACCGTACTGGTGCGGATATCCTTGCCGTTGCGGGTGATTTTCAGGTTCATGCCGCGTTTGAAATGACCCGAACACACGCGCACGAATGCAATTCGGTCACGGTGGGCCAGATTCATGTTGGCCTGGATTTTGAAGACTACGCCGGAGAATTTGCTTTCGACCGGAAATACTTCGCGCTGCAGGGCGTTGCGTGCTTCTGGCGGCGGCGCAAGCTCAACCAGCGCATCGAGAATTTCTCTGACACCGAAGTTATTGATGGCTGAGCCGAAGAATATCGGCGTCTGATGGCCGGCCAGAAATTCCTTATGATCGAAGGCTGGCGACGCACCCTTGATCAACTCGATTTCTTGCAACGCCGTCGCGAGACCGACGCCGAAACGCTGACGGATAGCCGGATCATCCAGTTGGGCGACGACTTCTTGCTGCTCGTCGACGCGATCAGACCCCGGCTGAAATACCCGCATGCAGTCATTGCGTAAATCGCAGACACCATGAAAGTTTTTTCCCATGCCGACCGGCCATGTGAATGGAATCGTCGCCATGCCCAGCGTGCGTTCGATTTCATCGATCAGATCAAGCGGTTCGCGTACTTCACGGTCCATTTTGTTGACGAACGTGACGATCGGCGTGTTGCGCGCGCGGCATACTTCGAGCAGCCGCAAAGTCTGCGCCTCGACGCCATTGGCGGCATCGATGACCATTAGCGCGGCGTCGACGGCGGTTAGCACGCGGTATGTATCTTCGGAAAAATCCTGGTGTCCCGGCGTATCGAGCAAGTTGATCACGCAGTCGCGGTATTCCATCTGCATGACCGAGCTGGCCACCGAGATGCCGCGCTGCTTCTCGATCTCCATCCAGTCGGAAGTTGCATGCCGGCTAGCTTTCCTCGCTTTTACGCTGCCCGCGATATGAATGGCGCCGGCATACATCAGCAGTTTTTCCGTCAGGGTGGTTTTGCCCGCATCCGGATGCGAAATGATGGCGAATGTACGGCGTCGTGCGACTTCGTTCTTAATGCTCATATTGATTTGAATCGGATTCCTGTGGATATAGATAACAATGTGTTGTGTGTGTTGTGCTGAATGAGCTGGCCAGTGGATAGGATTGCTTGCAAACCGGCATCGCGTGAGGGCAGCGGGGATGAAAATGACATCCTGCAGGCGGCGAGGCCGGCGACGGCAAATCGCCTGTCACTGCAACCGTGCGCCGGTCAGGATGAGGTGTGATCTGTGGCACCGATGACAGCAGCGCCTGGGTATACGGATGCTTCGGATCGGACAAGACCTCATCGATCCGTCCGCGCTCAACAATTCGTCCTAAGTACATGACCGCAACTTCATCCGCCAGATATTCAACAACCGCGATATTATGGGTAATAAATAAAAATGCAAGCCCTAAATTTTTCTGCAGTGATTTGAGTACATTCAAAATTTGTGCCTGAACGGAAACATCCAGCGCACTGGTCGGTTCATCGCAGATCAGCAATTCAGGATGCACTGCCAATGCGCGCGCTATTGCAATCCGCTGGCGTTGACCACCCGAAAATTCATGAGGAAAACGCCATTTTACCTCAGCCGGAAGCCCGACGCGCTGCAATAATACGTCGATTTCGTCATGTCTGGATGCAGTCGGTTTATCATCGTTAGCACTGCGGCGTGACGACTCAACCCCGAGCGCGTTCATGCCTTCTTCGAGAATGTCGATGATGCGCATCCTGGGATTGAGCGACGAATAGGGGTCCTGAAAAATGATTTGAAAGCGTGAACGCAATTGCCGCAATTGTGACCGCGGCAGGCCTACCAGTTCCTGTTCTTTGAAGCGCACGCTACCGCCTGTCGGTTTGATCAATTGCAGAATGCTTTTACCGATCGTGGTTTTGCCGCAGCCGGACTCTCCCACCAGCGCCAGCGTTTTTCCGGCCGCAATACTCAGCGACACGCCATCCACCGCTTTTACATGGCCGACGGTGCGTTTGAACAACCCCGCGCGAATTGGAAAATAGACCTGGAGATCCGTGACCTGTAATAATTGCGGCGGCTTCTCCATTGTGGGTCGTGCAGCCGCGGTCTCTTGCGGGGCGGGGGCTATGCTGGATTGCGCAGGCTGATGCACCTCATCTTGCAGTAGATGGCAACGAACCCAATGTCCGTCGCTGATGGCATTCCATTGCGGAATGGTTTGACGGCAGATTTCCATCGCCTGATTGCAGCGGTCGGCGAAACGGCAACCGCTGAACTGCTGCGCGAGTGAAGGCACGGCTCCCTGGATGACCGTCAGGGTTTGATCACGCTTGTGTTTTCCAGGCAAGGAGGCAAATAGCTGTTGCGAATACGGATGCGCCGGATGATCAAAAAATGCATCCCGTGGCGCTGTTTCGACGATTTCTCCGGCATACATGACTGCAACCCGTTGCGCCATTTCTGCGACGACGCCGAGATCATGCGTGATCAGCAGGATCGCCATATGGTTGCGTTGTTGGATTTTTCTCATCAAATCGAGTACTTGCGCCTGAATGGTGACATCGAGCGCAGTGGTTGGTTCATCGGCGATGAGCAGCTCCGGTTCGCCGGCAAGCGCCATCGCGATCATCGCGCGTTGTTTCATGCCACCGGAGAATTGAAACGGATATTCATGCATGCGGCGCGATGCATCGGGTATGCCGACTTGTTCCAGCAATTCCAGGATGCGCGCATCGGTGGCCTGTCGTGACAGATTGAAATGTTGTTTGAGCACTTCCTCGATCTGTTCGGCGATGGTCAGGACGGGATTCAGGCTCAGCATGGGTTCCTGGAAAATCATGCTGATGCGTTTGCCGCGGATTTTTCGCATTGCCGTTTCCGGCAGTTGCAGCATGTCAATATCATTGATTCTGATCTGACCGGCAACGATTTCGCCGGCATCCGGCAATAGCCGCATGATGGAGAGCGCGGTCATTGATTTGCCCGATCCCGACTCACCCAGCAATGCAAAGGTTTCACCCGGCAATATGCTCAGCGTTAGTCCATCGACCGCATAGACCGGTGCAGCACCGGTATGCAGCAGTGTTTCGAGATGCTCAATGGTCAATAGCGGAGTCATGGGTGTCGGGGCGGTTTGGGCAATGGCGATGCTGGGGCGGGTGAATCAGGAAGAAAGGCAGTTTCTTCGACTGAATTGCGCGGTGGCAAGGTCATCCTGGCCAGAGTGCGGGTTCGCGGATCGAGCGCATGTTGCACCGCATCCGCAAACAGATTGGCGCTCAGCACCAACGTGAACATGAAACCAAAGGCGGCCAGCAATGCCCACCACACCATCGGTTCACGCGCCATTTCAAGCCGTGCCGAATTGATCATGGTGCCAAAGCTGATCATCGAAGGGTCGACGCCGACGCCGACATACGACAGCACCGCCTCTGCCAGAACCAGCCCGCTGAAATCCATTACTGTCGCGATCAGAACCAAATGCATCACATTGGGCATGATATGACGACTGATGATGCGCCAATGCGACACGCCAAACGCATGAGCCGCCTGAATGTACTCCAGTTCCCGCAATTTCATGGCTTCGCCGCGTAATAACCGACACAGGCTGGTCCAGCTGGTGATGCCGAGAATGATGCACAGAAACAACAATCGCAGATCCGCGCGAGATGCGACGGTTTCAAACAGTTCTGGGTGGGTTTCGATATAGACCTGCATCATCAGAACCGCAGCCGCAATCAGCAAGACGCTCGGAATGGAATTCAACGTGGTATACAGATACTGAATGACATCATCGATCCAGCCGCGGAAGTAACCTGCGGCAATGCCGAGCAACAATGCGAATGGCAGCATGATCAAGGTCGTGAGCGTGCCAATCACCAGCGCGACGCGTATGCTTTTCAGCGATTGGTACAAAATGTCCTGGCCGACTTTGTCGGTGCCCAGCACATGATAATGTGACGCCAGCATCGTGCTCCAGCCGATCAGCATCGATAGGATGAACAGCGTCACAAGAATGGCGTGCCAGGGGATTTCTGTGCTTCGGCGCCAGATTGCCGCGATGCGCTGGGGTATGCGCTTTGGATGGCCGCGTGCGAGCCCGAGAATGATCACAGCAGTCAGCACGCTCCAAATAGCCAGACCCAATGCCATTCCTTGAGCGGAGCGCCAAGCAATATCGCCGTTGTATTCTGTTTCCGGATTCTGCAAATGAGCGCCGCCATGCTGAAGCCGCGCGAATGCGCGGATTTGCTCGCCATCCGGCAATTGGATGGTTTCCTTGGCGTACAGATGGGTTGCAAGCGGCGCGGAATAGGTTTTTTCAACTTGCGTGCGCAGTGGCGTCACCAGAATGTCAAGCACACTCAGTACCTCGACGCTGTAGACGGTAAGGTTCTCTTCGTTTTTATGCTCAAGCGCAGGGCGGAAGTGTACGGAATCAAGCAAGCCTGCGATCAGGAAAAACAGCAGAATGGTCAGTGCCGACATGCCGCTGGTGCTGTGTCCAACCCGTTTCCAGGGGGTAAGCATATGCTCATGCTGCCGGACATACCGCATGAAGCATAGAACCGACACTACCAGCAGATAGATCAGTGCATCTGTCCATAGAATAATCGGACTAAAGGACATGAGTGGTGATATTTAAAGAAAGGCTGCGGCGCTTGCAATAATGACCATGTGTTGTTTATATCATAATTTTTACTGTCCTTATGCGGAAATTAGGAAATCATGAACCGTCCGGTCAGTACAGCTCATCGAACTTCGTCAGGCGCCATCTCTTCTGCATTCAATAGTTCTTTCAGGCAGGAAAAACATGCCTTGAATTCGATAATTAGCGGGAAAAAGCGTATTTGGTCTTCATGTTTCCCTACATAAATCTGATGCATAGTGTGCGGTAGCTTGAGCAATGTTGAAAAATCGTGTGGAAATAATCAGTTATTTTATGAATGCCGTGAATATGCATGGACAATAAGCCGCTTGATATTCTCCAGATCATCAATTTGATGTTCTACGCCGCGGCCGTAGAACATTATCTCAATGAATTCATGGTGCTGGAGACTGATTCGGGGTATTCGATCGAGGAGCTTGCTCGGCTGCTAACTGAAACCGGCGTATTTCGCCAACGCTATACTGACATGCTGCCGAATGCCGCGTTCTCGATTCAATTGGTTGAAAATACAACCAAGAACCTGGTTAATTCTGAACTCAAGGTATGGGCGGCATCTGTAATCGAGCGTCTGCTGGAGGACGGCATGAGCCGCGGTAACGTCACGATCTGGGTTGCCAGAACGCTGGCGGCAGTGAAAGTAGACGATCCGCAATGGGGGGGGGCTGCTGCGCCCGCAGTGTCATCGCGCATGTGATTCAAGATGCAACTCTGCTGCCAGGGGGTGATAGCGCTGAATCGTCGAGAATGGGCGCTTTGCTGTCGGATGTTGCACGAACCATCGGCAATTTCATGCAAGCCATCACTACGTTGTCGACTGTAAGTCGAGGCGAGAAAATTATATTTTCCAAAATTGCTGCGGTTCAGATTGTCGCCGAAACAATCGAAAATACGATGCAATCCGGCGCCGCTCTCGGAAACATCAGTGATGCCGTCGCGCGCACGACCGGTGCACAGCTTACCAAAAGCATCATAGCGGCAGCCACTAGGGTAGAGGATGTGAACGGCGACGAAAAATCCGATGCGTTGCGATCACCACCCTCTTCCGGTGGATGCACGGGCAATCCTACCGTAACGATGCATTATCTGCCGACCAATGCCACATCGTTTTCCGGAACGGGCGCAAACGATAGCTTGTCGATTTCCACGTCAGCTTCCTGGACGCCGCTGGTCATGACCGCTGTGGTGCTCGATGGCGGCGCTGGCAATAACACATTAAGTGTGCAGGATGATTCGAACATTGCCGCTGCGTCTATCAGCAATTTCCGGAATCTGATCTTTGATGCGACTGGACATCCCGGATTGAAAACGGTGTCGATGAATGCTGCGCAGAACCAGCCCTTTACCGGCACGATCACAGCCCTTGGAACGGGTATCAATGGCGAAGAAATCACCATCGTGGGGGATGGCGGAGTAACGAAATTGGCGAATGTCAAAAATTACAAAACTGGCGATGATTCGACCAATGCCCGTTCAGTTACGATGACCAATGCGTCAGGAATCTGTGACCAATGTGTTCGGGATTAATTCGAAAGCAAAGGCCGCCGCCTGATCTCAAGATATTTCACGCCGAGATTGGACAGCTCACGTTGGAATGTTTTTCGTAGGCGCGCTCACCAAGGCGGGATTGCTGAGCGCAAAGCGATGATAGAGCGAACTCATGCATTGTCGCTGGTGAAGCAGTCAGCTACTCGATGTGGCACGCTTAACAGCATACTACCGACCGGTTCCGCTGAATGACCATCAAATACGCAGAAGTCTATCTGCATGGCTACGACAGCGTATATGACGCGCGAAGGCTTACAAAATATTTTATGTTCTACATCCAAATTAGATCTCATAACGCGCTTGACGACAAAACGCCAAATCCCTACTAAGTCGATAACCTTCCTGCAGTACAAAAAGCAGGCTAGGCATTAACGCAAGGTTTTCACTTGAGAAATGATATGCGAGTAATTGTCCAATCAAGCGAGGCCGCTTCTTTTCTCTTCGGTTGACTATATTGCTTGGTAACAACTAATCAACCAGACACAGTTATAACTCCATAGTCTTTCTGCTTTTTCTAAGTAATCTCTTAGGTAAAAATAAGCATTTAACCAATTCATTTATAAGTATTAGCCAATTCAATTAATTCTTGAGAAGCTTTAGTATTTCATCCAGTTAGCTGTCGTAGAAAAATGAGATTCAATAAAAATCCTCAATGGCTCGGACTGTACGAGGATTTGGAAGCAATCTACTGAGGCTATCGATCGATGTTGTTAAGCTATTCGCAATTTAGCTTAAAAGCTTATTAATACTGAGCCAGACATGTTATTGCATAGTGTGGCTATTGAATAATAAAAGGATATTTCTATGTGTGGAATAGTTGGTGCAATAGCAAGAAATAATGTGGTTCCTGTTCTGCTAGAGGGACTGTTGAAGTTAGAGTACCGAGGATATGATTCTGCCGGCATGGCAGTTGCAGATGGGAA
>CASDLT010000017.1 GCA_949281375.1 uncultured Nitrosomonas sp. | reverse complement strand
CTAGAGCACCTGCACAAATCTTTGATCCTTTCGAGCCAACCTGATCCCGTGCTCGCTCCTTTCAATCCTCTTCATCACTGGGCTGACCTTTACCCCTGGGCGTCTTTCGCCTGAAGCGCCAAAACGCGGCAAAATCTTTGACTTTTTGTGACAACTGAATCGGAATACAGTCATTTTTCAATCGATTATCACCGTGTTTGACAATTGAGCCAGCTTTCAGTACATTCAAAACTTATGGAAAACTTATGGAAAAGGTGGTTTATTTTTCCTATACCCAAGAAAAATTGCGGAGGAATTTACGAATGAAGTCGGCGGCACACTGACTATCGCCACAACACACACGCAAGCGCGCTATGCGCTACCCCCTACCCCCTACCCCCTGTGATCAAGCGCTTTACCGAACGTTACCAAAGAGTCAAATTAATTCTGCGGCAAGGCAGTCCGATGCAAATTTCTGCTTTAGTGACTTCGGGAGAAGCGGATATTGCGATTGCCACCGAAGCCTTTGAGCAATTTCCAGAACTCATATTGCTGCCGTGTTATCAATGGAATCGATGTGTCGTTGTGCCGTCCAAGCACCCGCTTCTAAAGTTAAAAGAACTCACATTGGAAGCGATTAATCAATATCCTATCATTACTTATGATTTTGCTTTTACCGGTCGCTCAAAAATCAACCAGGCATTTGCTAGCCGGGGACTGGAACCCAATGTGATACTGACGGCCATTGACTCGGATGTGATCAAAACTTATGTAGAATTGGGGCTAGGTGTTGGTATACTGGCAAACATGGCGTTTGATCCCAAACGAGACAAAAATCTCAGATCCATTGATGCTAGCCATCTGTTTGAACCCAGCACGACACGCATCGGCATAAGCCGTAACAGTTATATACGTGGTTATGTCTTCGATTTTATCGAAATGTTTGCGCCGCACCTTGATCACGCCAGTATTCAAACCAAACTGGAAGGCAACGTAGAAGGATGATTTAAAGAATGAACGCAATAATATCTATAAGTACTTCGTGCCAAAGTAGCACTCACAGATTCTAATAAACATGCTATAAGAACCTCCTAAGGCACAAACGTCTCCCTCCAATTGCTTTAGGAAAATCTTAAGTGATCTGCATTCCTTAAATCTAATTTTCACGGAGTATGCAAATGAATAATCAAGCATCAAGCATCAAGCATCAAGCATCAAGCATCAAATAATATTAAATCTTTTCTCAGTATTTTTTCTATCCGCAGTATCAATTTCTCTGTCATTAGCAGCACAGTATGATGCCAGCGATTACGAGAACCTTCTTAATGAAGCCAATTCGAAAGGCTTTGCTCGAGTATTAATTACCTTGGACGACACGGTAACAATCGAAGATATGGTAAGCAAGGGGGCTTCATTAAGTGCCGTAATGAAAAACAAGGCCCAAAACGTTCTTACCGAACTAGATCAACATGCACTGAAATCGGGCTACTGGAACAACGGAATCGGCCAAATGGGTGCCTACGTGAACGAAATCGGTCTTCGCGTCCTGGCTGGCAGTAATAATGCAATCTCATTTACCCGTGATGTGACCACGCAATATCGTATTAAAGCGGTTGACGATGACGGTAGCCTTGAAGCAATTGAAACCGCGATCCAGAACAATGGCAGCGCAAATGTTGATATATTTCTGAATACAGACGCCGTTGATTATGAATTAGACAGTCTTGGCAATACCTTATTCAAACCATCGCCAGCGATGTCAGAACAAGCACAGAATATACTGACCAATATAAACAATGAGCATTTCGCAAAAGGGATCAACATCACGGAAATAGGCGAGGGTCGCCCAGTCATCCTGGCAAGTATTGACAGAAATGCATTTTATGCACTCATTGAAAGAGATGATATAAGAGCCATTCGTCCTGTCGGCTATACCGATCCCAGAAAAGCACAATGGCCGGAAGAAGTATTGGAAGCCGCCAAAGAGCATGGTGAAGCGGAAATTATGATGACATTACGCGGCGGTGATTTTTCTTCAGCAAAAACAGGTTACATGTCGTCGGCCGCAATCAAAGCCCAAGCCAATGCCAATCACCGCGCTTTTGATGACATTCTTACCAAAATTGGCGCATCAGCTCTTTCCACAGACACATCAACGAGTACGGAAATTGGTGTGTTGCACATAAAGCTTCCCTTTGATGCACTAGCAAAATTGTACGGCAATGCTGATGCGAGAATTCTGAGTGTCGAGCTGAACAAGCCTGTTGCCTGGACAACACTGACTAACAGCACCGTATTACTCAATATGGCGTCAGCCTGGAGCGCAGGGTTTCGGGCAGCCGGTCAAAATATTGTTATCTTAGATAGCGGTATCCGTAAAAATCATGCATTTCTAACACCAAGGGTTACTTTTGAAGCATGTTTTGGTACCAACGGAACCAACGGTGGGATTACTTATTCAACAATCTGTCCCAGCCCAAACGCTACTACTGGCGACAGTCCGCTGGGGCTCGTCAATTCGGGAGAACCTTTATCCTTTACCAATATGGCGGCTTGTAATGCGCTGGCGGGTGGCTGCTATCACGGCACCCATGTGGCCGGGATTGCTGCAGGCAGACAAAGTGCCAGCATCTCTCCTTCGAATCTACAGGGTATTGGACCAGACGCTTCTATAATATCAGCTCAGGTTTTTTCATATAAAACCACCTCTCCTCAATCAATGACAGCATTTGGTGCGGATATTTTTCAAGCCCTAGTCAGTGTGTTATCTGCTACGACGGCAAGCACAATTAACAATCCTTATACCGTTAACATGAGTATAGCTGGAGGGCTTGCATCAACAAATTGCAACACTTCCTCATTTAGTATTAATAGCACTGTATCTAGCCTAATTAGTAGAGGAGTTCCTGTTGTAGCAGCTACTGGAAATAACGGGATTTCCCCTGGCGTTGGAAGCAAAACGCAGATTACTTGGCCATCTTGCGTACCACAAGTTATCAAGGTAAGTTCAGTCAGAAATGATTCAACAGGAATAACTTTATCTAGTTTTGCAAATATTGCGAATCAGTCCAATTATACTGGACCAATTCTGCTGGCCCCAGGAGGTGGGGACGGTACAAATATCCGTTCTGCATTTCCTACTTCAACAACTGCTACTGGATTACTGTCAGGTACATCGCAAGCATCACCTCATGTAGCTGGTATATATGCTGCTGTCAAAGCGGCCAATCCACTTGGAGTTTCAGTAGCAGATGTCACGGCATGGATCGTTTCCACAGGAAGCATTCCAGTGACTATTAACTTACCTGCTCCTACTGGCAACCAAGTTTTCCGTCGCGTGAGAGTTCCTTAATCTCGACGAGTTTAATCCCCACCCCTCGTGTGTGATGAAAGCTGGTGATTTAAGAGTGTAACTAATACCCCGCTGCTTGCGGCAGGGTGCTTTATTTAACAAGTATGGAGGTATTCCCATGAAATTCTTTATTCAGAAATTCTTGCTTGCAAGTGCTTTATTACTAAGTGCGTTATCCTCACAAGCGGATATCGTTAAATTCTCTGCACCCGCAGAGTATTGCTTCCCACAAACATCGGTTAGAAGCGAGTTAGGAAAATTCGATAAAGTCATTCTCGATCATAATTTAATCGTAAATGAACAGGATCATTTTAAATCCGGAGACATTTTTGTCGGTTTCCGGCGTAAAAGCCAGCCTGATATTCTATGGCTAACTAACGGCACTTCATGGCTGAATGCTGCCGATAATAGTGATACCACACCCAAAGCCTACTCAATTATTTTACCAAATGGAGACGGCAAGCTCCAACCCATCATGCCTATTACTCTTTCCAACGAACCCATTGATGTCAGTGCATATGTTGGAGATGGCGAAGTATGGGTAGGTTACGGTCTAAGAGCAGGAGGGGAAACCTGGGAAAAATCATACGAAGAGATGATAAGTAATCGACGATTCAATAAAATATGGGAGATTACTGGGTCGACTCCAACTTCTGGATTACCAGGTGATTTACTCACAATTTGCTTAATGGCAACCGAGATGAAAACCACTATTAATACAATAGGCTTTGACTTACCAGGCGAAGTTGTTCTGGATATTGATGCTGTCGGAATTGCAACTAAATAGTAATTTTCATTACGCGCAAAATTATGGCCCAGTTAAATGAGTAAGAAGTATCCAGCGCATTTGGCTGGTTCAATAAATAGATCGCTCTGAAACAATACTAAGCTTTCTATTAGGAATAGCTGAGCAAGTTCATAATAGCCACTACATCAAAATAACCTGTGTAGTGGCTTTCCTCTCCTGAAGAATGCAAATTGCTTCTAATTGAAATTAAACGTAGTATAAGCATACGCCATCTATTTCTCATTAACTGCGAGTATCAGACGGTACGGCCACGATGAGGCCATCACGTCCTCAAAATGCTTTTCCACCCAATCGTATTGAGACAGCCGAGCATTTATCCAAGCTGACCGGACAAACCACGGTCATCAAGGAGCAGATTACGACCAGTGGTAGGCGGGTAGGGGTGATGCACGGCAACGTGACGCGAACCATGCAGGAAACACAGCGTCCTTTACTAACACCTGACGAGTGTTTACGCATGACTTCACCAGAAAAAGATGCTGAAGGCAAGATTACCAAGCCGGGTGACATGATCATTTATGTGGCGGGTTATCCTGCTATATATGGCAAGCAGCCTTTGTACTTTCAGGATTCTGTGTTTTCTGCGCGGGCTGCTGTTCCTGCACCGGCTTACAGCGACAAAATAATCCAATCATCATGAGAAAAATACGCAATATTCTGGCAGGCATTGTTTTGTCTGTCAGTGCCGGTACATTTCTGTTGAGTATTGTTTTTCGTGTCAGCGGTATTTATTACAATAATACGCCGAGTTTTCCGGTGGGGTTTTACAAGATTGTTGATGAACCAGTAGGGAAGGGCGCATACGTCTCTTTCTGCCCACCACAAGACGAGGTTTTTGATATTGCCGTGGCACGGCACTATATCAGCGCGGGTAATTGTCCAGGCGGTTATGGGATGTTGCTGAAACGTGTTTTTGCTCAGGGAGGGGATACTGTTTCTATCGGTGAGGCAGGGATTAGAGTTAATAATGAACTACTGCCAAATAGTGCGCAGATCAGCGCGGATATTGATGGTCATGAAATGCCGCAATATCGTTTGGGGGAGAAGATGCTGGGTGATTCTGAATATCTGCTTATGTCTGATGTAAACCCCAATTCTTTTGATGCGCGGTATTTTGGGCTGATTGCGGGTTTGCAGATTCAACATGTGGTTGAGCCGGTTTTTACTTGGGGTTATTAAGTGGGGTTCTTCTGCAATACCCATATAAAGGGTACTGTCCTAGCGTATATTTACGGATGAAGATGCACAGTACCCTAAGTTAAGGTAAAACGAGCGAATGTTTTTATCATGATTTACACGAATCTTAATCCAGAAAAAGCGCTGATCTGGCGCATCGTCCATCGCGACAATCTGCCTTGGATTCTGGATAATGGGCTGCATTGTGCGAGCTCGCCAACGCAGGCATCCGCCTACGTAGCAATTGGGAATACAGACCTTATCTCTCGGCGTACACACCGAGAAGTTCCAATTGAGCCTGGCGGCACTTTGGCAGACTACGTACCATTTTATTTCACGCCGTTTTCGCCTATGATGTACAACATATACACGGGGCGAGGCGAGGTGCCTAAGCGTAGTAATGAAGAAATCTGTATATTGGTCTCCAGCTTGTCGCGTGTGAACGTCATGGGATTGCGTTTTGTATTTACTGATCGTCATGCGTATTCTGCTTTGGCAAGATATTTTAATGATACGGCACTGTTGAACGAGATCGACTGGACATTGCTGCAGGCAAGAAATTTTAAGCGAAACCCGGATGACCCGGCACAGATCGAGCGTTATCAAGCAGAAGCGCTGGTTTATGGGCATCTGCCTACTGCGGCGTTGCTGGGTGTCGTTTGTTATACGGAGGCAGTAAAATTAATGCTTGAGAGTCAAGTGCAGGCCAGAGGTTTAACGCTGGATATTAAAGCCATACCGGGGTGGTATTTCTGATGATTACGTTTACACAAGGCAACCTTCTTGAAGCCCGTGCCGAGGCGCTGGTGAACACGGTCAACACCGTTGGGGTAATGGGCAAAGGCATCGCGTTGATGTTCAAGGAGCGCTTTGCCGATAACATGCGCCTTTATGCTATCGCATGCAAAGCCAAGCAAGTGCAGACCGGCAAGATGTTTGTCACCGAGGTACATGAACTCGACGGTCCGCGCTGGATCGTGAATTTCCCCACCAAGCAGCATTGGAAAGCGCCTTCACAGATGGCATGGGTGGAGGAAGGCTTGCAGGATTTGCGCCGTTTTCTTATCGAAAAGCAGGTTAAATCTATTGCCATCCCACCTTTGGGCGCAGGGAACGGCGGCTTGGAATGGACTGAGGTACGCGAACAAATTGAGATCGCTCTGGGTGACTTGCCAAATATCGAGATTGTGGTGTTCGAGCCCACCCAGCAGTATCAGAACGTAGCCAAATGCGCTGGAGTGGGGAGGCTAACACCGGCTCGCGCGCTGATTGCTGAACTAGTGCGCCGCTACTGGATACTTGGCATGGAGTGCAGTCTGCTGGAGATTCAGAAATTGGCGTGGTTTCTGGAGCGTGCCATTGAGCAGTTTTCTCCTGAGGACAATCCGCTCAAGCTGCAATTTGTTGCACACAAGTACGGGCCTTATGCCAATAAGCTCGATCATCTTCTCAACAATCTGGATGGCAGCTATCTGCATTGCGATAAGCGTATCAGTGACGCTGGGCCGCTGGATATAATTTGGTTCGACGATGAGCACAAGGCTTTGGTGCAAACTTATATCAAGACCGAGGCCAAGGCTTATGAGCAAGCGCTGGAATACACCGCCGCCTTGATCGACGGCTTTGAGTCTCCTTTCGGCATGGAGCTTCTGGCTACTGTCGATTGGTTGCTGAGTAAAGAAGGCGTACAACCTACGGTTCAGGCTGTACGCGAAGGGTTACGGCAATGGCCTGCGGGTGCCACCGAGCGTAAGACTCGTTTGTTTGATGATAGGGCAATTGGCATTGCGTTGGATCGCCTGACTGCACATATTATTTTGGACTGATTTACGGTTTGCAGATTCAACATGTTATTGAACCGTTTTTTACGTGGGTTGATTAAATTGTTGAGGGAATAGTGAGGAGAAAATAAATTCTTTGCGTGCAAAATTACATGAATCTGGCTACTAGGAGTCTGTCGGACTTAGCGAATAGACACCATATCAATCCCACCGGATTCATGTAAAATGCCATTTAATGAAATTAAAAAACCACTTTAATCACTATTTATCATTCAATATGCCAGTAATTATCCATTCGAGCGATCGAAACAATGCCTATCCGACAGACTCCTAGGGTCTGTTGACATTTCACATAGGTAGCCACAGATATCCACAAGCCATGACTACCATACTCTTAAAATTTCTTTTCAATTTGTCATATCGTGTTGCCACTGCGCGATACTGCTTTAATCGCGCAAAAGCGTTTTCTACCAAATGCCGATATTTATACAAGCCCCAATCCATGCCTGCATTACCTTTCAATGAATTGCAAGGAACGAGCATTAAGTGCAGGTACTGTGGGCTTATCCCACCTTGTTCTGTTTGGCCTTGGTTTTGGCTATTGTAATAAGCTCGGTCTGTAGTTTCTTATAATCAGCTCGCATGCGATCCAGTTCGTTATCACGGTCTGAAAGGCGCGTTTCGAGAGCAGTCTTTTGAGTGGCCAGTTCTGAAATCTGAGTCATAGCGGTGGAAAGGCGCTTTCCGGTTTCTGCAGTGATATTTTGGCTTTGTTCTAATTCTTTTTCCAGGCGCGTAATTTCTCCCACATATTCTGATAACTCAATCTTGGCTTTATCTATACCTTCCACTGCTTCCTTCCGGATGCGGTCAATTTCATCGCTCGCCAGGCTGGACGCAGCGTCCCAAATAACAGTAACAGCTTTGTGCATGGCGGTTTTAACCGTTTCTGGCATCTCAATTGCTGGTGCAGTTTTTAAGGCTTGTTCCGCCTTCCAATTCTTGACCATTGCGCCTACGGTGGAAAAGGAACCTCCTGTCATCGCAGTGATAGCGTTTACAGTGACGTTTTTACCGGATTCCATGAGT
>CASDLT010000016.1 GCA_949281375.1 uncultured Nitrosomonas sp. | reverse complement strand
CTCAGCTACAGTATCGATGAGGCTGTGTATCTGGTGTATCTCGAAGCAATCGGACCGCACGAAAATTTCTATCGCGATCTCAAGCATTCGTAAGGAAAGCGGGAAACAATAGGAGAGAGACCACGGTTTCCTGACTGGCTTGCCGCTTTATTCTGACGAGAACAGTTATGCTGCGCTGCCCGCATGATCGAGGTCAAGTCGTGAATCAAGAAAATAAGTATAACAAGCGTCATCGATTCTGGATTTTTGACTTGTTGATTTGCTGATAATTCGGGTTGTCGTCATCAAATGATTCTGGAGTAACGGGCGGCGAGCGAAGACATAAGCCTGAAAAGTCAGCGCTCCCTTTGGATCACTCAGTAGATGGGACATAAAGATTGGAGGCAGATCAGAGAAATCTATGAGTGTGGGATTCCTTTATCGAATTAATAGTCAAAATCCCATAATGGGACTAATATTCCTTTATGAGAGTAATTGCTTTGTCTACGTTGAAGGTGTTTTGGGAAAACGACTCGTCTCGTGCAGATGCAATTCAACCAACGCTTGCATGGCACAGACATGCACTGAAGGCTGACTGGTCATCACCTGCGGAGGTCAAAGCAGACTTCAAGAATGCCAGTATCCTTAAAGATGGCAGGGCGGTATTCAATATTGCCGGAAACAAATATCGGTTGGTGGTATGGATTAATTACCCTTATAAAATTGTGTATATCCGATTTATAGGCACCCATGCCCAATATGATCGGATCGATGCGCAAACTATCTGATTCAATGGAGAAGACCATGGATATCAAACCAATCAGAACAGACACCGACTACCGCACAGCACTAAAGGAAGTCGAAATGCTTATGACTGCAGAACCCAACACACCCGAAGGTGACAAACTGGATATTCTGGTAACACTGATCGAAGCCTACGAACAAAAACATTTCCCACTTGATCTGCCTGATCCTGTTGAAGCCATCAAATTTGAAATGGAACAGAAAGGCCTGACTGTAAAAGATCTGGAACCCATGATTGGAAAAAGTAATCGCGTATACGAAGTTCTAAACCGCAAACGTTCCCTGACACTCAGAATGATTCAGAGACTTCACCATGAGCTGGGTATCCCTGCTGAATCTTTAATAAAACGATCTTCATATACACACATTTAGTTTTTTATGGTGCTCTGACCAATAGGTTAAATAAATAAGAATTTTAATTTCTGTTTTTGTTATCACGTTCTTTGCTATCTTAAGAATTATTAGGGACCGGACAGATAGGAAAGTGTCAGCAGCTAGCAAGGCGCTGCTACGGAAAATTTACTCGCTGCCGCTCCCAAATTTCCGCAGAGCACAGCGTTGGCTGCTTCAGGTTGACCGGTGAAATTTGAAAAGTATGATTAATTATCATGCCAATATTTTCAACGTGATCAGGGTCAGGTCGCGAATCAAGAAAATAGTCTAAACAGATCGGCAACAAGAGTAGCGAAGGCACTGGATTGCTTCATCCTTGCAGGATTTCGCAATGAACAGCGGTTGATAGTTGATAAATAACCGCTATTGCATCACACCTCACTTCGCTGTATGGCTTGATTCCAGCGTTATAGCTTAGGGTTTGTCATGCAATCGTGATAAAGCTATATCGTAAATTTCATTGCGGTCGCGTTTGCCGATAGCGATGACAGTTACCGTAATAGTTTGATCTTCAACAGAGTATACGAGGCGATATCCAGGTTGGCGCAATTTGATTTTGTATATGTTTTTGGCCCCAGGCAAAGCTGCTGAATGTACATGAGGATTTTCCAGTCGTTCTTTGAGTTTTTTCTTGAATTGCTCTTTGATGGTATGGCCGAGTTTTTCCCATTCTTTGAGTGCAGATTTTTTGAATTCCAGTTTATAGGTCATCGAGCGAGACCTTGACGCTGGGTTCGTCCATTCGTTCTTTCACGATTTTTAGCAGCTCGATATCATCGAGCAATTCCATCATTGCTTCATAGGCGGCGGCGGGTACGCAATAAAAGGCGGGTTCGTTGTGGTTTAGCACGGCGATTGGCATGCCTTTACCGCTGGCTACTACCTTCATCGGGTTGGCTTTGAGCTCGGATATGCTGGCTGCAATTTCAGTAAGTATTTTATTTGGCATGGCTTTGATCCAAAGAACAGGAATAGTAAAGACTAATTATGGTACTTTAAAATGGTCTCATAAAGCCATAACAATTAAGTTTATGTCGTGGTCGCCCTGAAGTTGGGTTGAAGGTCTGGCGTTTTCACCGGAGAGTGCTGGTGTCGGTACTCAGACCTGAATAACTGGGTAATTTCTGCGGTTTACCCCACGTTCTTCCCATTTTTCGGCCGAATGTGGCCGTGGCGCTGGTCAGCGCGTCTTTTGTCAGTGGACAGGTGTGCACAGTCATCTCTGTTGCCAGTTTCGTCATTTGTTGTCTGATTGCTGTTGGTGAAATACGCTGTCAAATCATCTGCATCGGTTCGCCGCAGTGTGGGCATAGGAACGTCGGCCTGGTAGTGGCGGGCGGTTGTCGCGGTAATGGAAGCTGATCCGGCCGTTGCCGTTCTGATCACCAAAGCGTGATGAGGGTCAGGTTGCGAATCAAGAAAATAAGCCTAGCGTTAATGATAACCATGGTTTGTCTCCGTTTTCCCCGTCATTTTTCTTGTTTGACAGCTAAGATATCAATGCTGATAATGATAGCATTGATGTCAATCTGGGAGATTTCTTATGGCAACGTTGACCATTCGCAATGTGGACGATGTAACCAAACGGTTGCTGCGTATTCGTGCGGCGCAGCATGGGGTGTCAATGGAAGAGGAGGTGCGGCGAATCCTTCGGCAGGAGCTTTCTCGTGCTGGTAGTAGTCAATTCCCATTTGGCCAGCATTTGCTGAGTCGCTTTGCTGAGTCAACAAGCAAAGAGTTTGCTTTGCCCGCACGTCAGGTGCCGCGCACTCCGCCGAGTTGGGATGAGCCAATATGATTTTGCTCGATACCAATGTGCTTTCTGAATTTATGCGTCTGCAACCCGCTACTCAAGTGGTTGTTTGGCTGGACAGGCAGGCGCCCAATGAGATCTGGACAAACGCTGTTAGCCGTGCCGAAATCGAATTAGGCCTGGCACTGATGCCGGAGAGTAAGCGACAGAAAAGTTTAAGCCAGGCCGCCCGGACAATGTTCGATGAGGATTTTGCCGGGCGCTGCCTGCCATTTGATGAAATCGCGGCCAGTTACTATGGGCGTATCGTTTCTACACGGACCCGAATGGGTCGGCCCATCAGCGTGGAGGATGCTCAGATCGCTGCGATTGCGCTGGCATATCGAATGCTCTTATCTACGCGTAATACCGCTGATTTTGAGGACATTGCAGGTTTGAATGTAATTAATCCCTGGGAAACCGAAGCATAAATACCCTTTTTTATACCTGATCAAGCTGTTTTTAAGTTGACAAGTGTTATTGATTCCGGGTTTCGTGGAATTTATCTCTACCTGAGCGCTAATCACCGCTGTTTTTCGCAAGGTTGTGATAGAGGGCTAAATTGTTAGCTACTTCAGGTTGTACTGACAAAATTTAGAAGGTATGATAAATCGTCATACCAAAGTAAGGTGTCGTTATGAGTCAGACCAAAGTAGCTATCACAATCGAAGAAGAGGTGCTTGCCAGAGTGGATGCGCTGGTGAGGCAGCGTGTATTTGCTAACCGCAGCCGTGCGATCCAGGAGGCTGTGCAGGAAAAGCTGGAGCGCATGGATCGTAGCCGTCTGGCCGAGGAATGCGCAAAACTTGATCCTGCCTTTGAAAAGGCAATGGCAGACGAAGGTTTGTCTGAGGAGCTGGTTGCGTGGCCAAAATATTGAGGGGCGAGATCCGGTGGGCTAATCTCAATCCAACTGTTGGTCGAGAGCAATCAGGTGAGCGGCCGATTCTTGTCCTGAGTCAGGATATATTCAATGAGCGGTCCGGAACAGTCATTGCTATGGCGCTCACCAGTCAGGAACAGCGCGCCGGATTTCCGTTGACATACGAAATTCTGAAATCCAGCTTGCCTAAACGCTCCTGGGTAAAGATAAGTCAAATCCGTACACTTTCCACTGAACGCATTGGTAAGAAGATCGGGGCGATTGCTCCTGAAGAGCTTGCGCAGATTGTTGAAGGTTTAAATGAAATTATCGGCAGCTAGAAATAATAGGGGACAGGCCGAGAATGAAGAAAATAAGATAACAAGTGTTATTGATTCTGGACCTGATCCTTTGATTTCTGATTTCCTCCTGCTCCGGGGTCAGCTTGCCGTTACCCCTGAATGCCTGTCCGTTGCTATCTTCCCGATACTCCCTGATCCAGTGCCAGACTGACAGCGTCCAGTTTGAACTCTTTTGAATACTGCTTCCTTGTGATCATCTCCTGACCTCCAGTTAAAAATATTATCTCTTGACTGCAGTGTACAGATCTATTGAACCACATCATTCCGAACCGATGACGCGGGCTGCATACCCTCAATTATGTCTTTTTACAAGTTATGTTAATAGGTG
>CASDLT010000015.1 GCA_949281375.1 uncultured Nitrosomonas sp. | reverse complement strand
ACAAACCCGCGCCCATACCGCCGATGGTGGCGGCACCGCCAAAACCATCGACTACACCTTGAAGCGTTGGCAAAGCCTGATTCGCTATGCCGGTACCGGATACCTACACATTGACAACAATCCCGTCGAAAACACGATTCGCCCCATCGCACTCGGCAGGAAAAACTGGTTGTTCGCCGGTTCCGAACGTGCCGGAAAACGCGCATCTGCCATTCAAACCCTGCTCGGCACTGCAAAACTCAACGGAATTAACCCCGCTAAATGGCTAGCCGACACACTCGAAAAATTCCCTACTTGGCCTAATAATAGAATCGATGAACTGCTACCGTTTCCAACCGAAACTATTGAAGCATTGTTGAAAGAATGTGGATAGGTGGTGCGGTTGGAGGGGTACTATGAAACGGGACGAACTACCGCGCATTTCTTTCCTCCCGATAACTGGTATGCCGCTATCGAAGATTCTTTTGGTACCGATCACGCCGGACTCATCGCCAGCAGTTTTTCGGCAACCATTGACAAAGTCGAATCGATTATCCGCAAGGAACAAATCGAATGTGCGTTTCGTCGCGTCGATGGATATTTATATGCGCCTTCGTCAAGTCACTACATGGATATAGACAAGGAATTTGACGCCGCCCGCCGCGCCGGAGTGATTGTGGAAAAGCTCGAGCAGGTTCCAGACATATCTTTCGTAACTGGGCCGTGCATCAAATTTCCCAATCAGGCCCAATTTCATCCGCTGGATTACCTTAAAGGATTAGCTGATGCACTGGTTCGCAATGGAGGAGTCATTTGGCAATACTCGGGCGTTGAAAATCGAAGATTATGATAACTATCAGTTGGTGAACACTCAACACGGAAAAATCTATGTTCAAGCCGTCGTGGTTGCCACCAATACCCCCTTCAACGATAAAGTGGTGATCCATACCAAACAGGCAGCCTATAGAACCTATGTCATCGGGGTGCGCATTCCCAAAGAGAGCATGCCGGCTATCCTCATGTGGGATAACGGTAATCCTTATTTTTACATCCGTCTCGAACTGACGGACCCTAAACGTGATCATGACATCCTCATCGTTGGTGGTAGAGATCATAAAGTCGGCCAGGATTCCCACCCTGAACATCGTTACGATGAGATCGAGCAGTGGGTCAGAGAACGCTTTCCCATGGCCCAGTCGGTTGAATATCGATGGTCTGGAGAAATCATGGAACGTGTCGATGGTCCGGCATTCCTGGGTCGCAATCCGTTGGATAGCGACAATGTGTACGTCATCACTGGCGATTCTGGAAATGGCATGACTCATTGCACACTGGGAGGCATGATCGTGACCGATCTTCTTTTAGGACGGCCAAACCCATGGACATCGATGTATGACCCCGCACGCAAAGTCATTCATGGCTTCACTGAGTTCGTTACTGAACAGGCCAATACGCTGAGTCAATATAGCGATTGGGTAGAAGGCGGGGAAGTCGGCTCGATCAGCCATATTGGAAAAGGTGAAGGCGCAATCGTTCAGGATGGCGCTGGTCTACCATGACTTCGAAGGAAAATTTCATATATTGTCAGCAGCATGCACACATCTGGGATGTGTGGTGCATTTCAATTCCGCTGAACGGTCGTGGGACTGTCCTTGCCAGGGCTCTCGTTTTGGTATCGACGGTGAAGTGTTGCATGGCCCCGCTTATGCGCCCTTACCGCCGAGAAAGTAATCAAAACTCTTTCAACACGTCAATCAATGTGTGATGACGAACAGACTCAGAACCTAAACCAGAGGAGTATCCAAGTGTACTTTCTAGAACTTAATTCACCGAAAAGGAGTTTCTCATGATCCACGATAAAAAAACTTCCCCTTGGGCATATGGGATCGGCATCATTCTGATGCTCGTCAGCACCTCGGTATTGGCCGAATATTCTCAGAAACAAAATAAAGTTGATGACAAGGATTCAGAACGTCAGTCTCACCCTCACACATCCTCTGATAAAAAAATGCAGGACAATGACCACAAAAAAAGCTCTTCTGAACACGATGTCAGTACCGACAATCAATCGGAATCGAATCCGAACGTACCTTCCAGTTCGGATAAAAAAGGCGGCTATTGATTAACTTTCAACCGGCATAAAGAAGCCCTGATATCGTCGTGGCAATCGTCAAAGGCTATATCTGTTTACAAATTGCTTTGTGTCATTCAATCAAATTTTTTGAGGAGAAAATCATGATCAGCTGGGCAGTCACATTTCTAATTATCGCGATTATTGCCGGTGTACTGGGTTTTACCGGCATCGCAGGCACCGCCACTCAAATAGCGTGGATTGCATTCGTCATTGGTATCATTATGGCCATCTTCTTCTTTTTCACCGGTCGGGGATCTCCGCCGTCTTGAAACATGGTGGACAGATGTATGAAACTGAACAAACAGCATAAAAATCCCTTGAGGGAATCTGAGAAAATACCCCCTTTCGATCATGGCAGCATGCTAATTATCATGGGGGTATTTTTTCAGAATTTCGCTAAATATCGCAAACATCATCAGCTCAAGCTACGCTTGTTGAAGATCCACCCCGCTTCCGCACAAAAATCACATTAACGGTGGAAACACCTACCGGCTGCCAATCAGGTCATGTTATCAAATGACATTGACCGGTATTTTAAGATAGATCGTGCCATTATTTTCCGCCGGAGGCATGCGCCCGGCACGGACATTTACTTGAACGGCAGGCAGCATCAATACCGGCAGATCTAACGTCATATCACGCGCTGTGCGCATCGCCACGAACTCATCTTCACTCACACCGTGATGAACATGAATGTTGTTAAGGCGTTCCTGCGCCACCGTACTTTGCCATTGAACAGGACGATTGTTTGGCGGATAGTCGTGGCACATGAACAATCTGGTTTCCGCCGGAAAGTCCATTAACTTTCGAATTGAACGATACAATTGGCGAGCATCGCCCCCGGGAAAATCAGCGCGTGCAGTGCCCACGTCGGGCATAAATAACGTATCGCCAATAAAAATCGCATCGCCGAACTGATAAGCCAGATCGGCCGGCGTATGTCCCGTCACCGAAATGGTCCTAGCGCTGAGCTTTCCAACAGGGAATATTTCTCCATCCGATAGCAGATGATCAAATTGACTCCCATCGGCTGCAAAGTCGGATTCCATGTTGAATAATGCTTTGAATACCTGCTGCACTGCAGGAATCTGATCGCCAATGGCAGTCTTTCCGCCCAGTTTTTCCTTGAGGTAGTGCGCAGCGGTCAAATGATCTGCATGAGCATGCGTCTCAAGAATCCAACACACGGTCAACCGCTGCTCATGAATGAATGTAATCAATCTGTCAGCAGATGAGGTTTTCGTTCTGCCCGACTTTGGATCATAATCAAGCACGGAATCAATGATTGCACAGCTTCCGCCCGGCTCATCATAGACCACGTAGCTTACGGTCCACGTCGCGGCATCGAAGAATGCCTGGATACTCGGAAGCATAGAATGTCCTTCAGTTAGAGACAGGGCGTTTGTTTCCCCACCTTTTACGCTAATCAATCTCAACAAATACCGATTATGTCGCTGCACGAGCGGATCGCTTCGTTGCGCGCATTCTCTCCCCAGCCTATCGGGTCGACAGGTCTCGGTTGCAGCGTTCCGTGCGCATGATGCTTCATCTCGTTCGCCGAATTAATCAGCAGTTCAAAAAGTTTGGTCGGAGGCCCTAAAAATTCAGTTTCAGCGTGCATTGCCTAATCATGCGATATCATTCTGGGCCTTCGGCTGGCATCAATTGCGACGTAAGTCAGTACGGCTTCGGTCACTTTGATGCAAATTTCCTCTCCCCCTTCACGCACACCCCGCTGGACATAGACGGCAACATTGACTGTAACCGATGTATGACCCACCCGAATGACGTCAGCATAAAGGCTCACCAGATCACCAACAAAAACCGGCTGTTTGAAGACAAATGAATTGACTGCGACAGTCGCAACACGGCCGCGGGCACATCGAATCGCCGGTATGCTGCCTGCCATATCCACCTGCGACATAAGCCAGCCGCCAAAAATGTCACCAGCATAATTGGTATCGGAGGGCATTGGCACTGTTCGCAACACCGGCTGTCCCTCTGGTAAAACAACATGGAGTGTTGAATCGTTAATGGTGTTAAGCATGGCGCTCTTTATCAATTAAATTCAATGATCAGACATATCGAAGCTATTAGAGCATATCCGGTAAATGTCATGCGTTTGAGTATTCCATAAGGAAATGCCTTATTCAAACTTTTATGGATTGTCCATTCTTTCGAAGACGATCAACCACATTCACACACTCCAGTTTTCCTGCTCCATCAGTTCGATAAATTGATTTAATTTCAATGAATTTCATTGCCGGAATGGATCGTAATTTGCCCACATCGAAGTGTGGTGTTGAGTTTGGCTGATCAATTTTATTTCTTTTCGAAAATTTTATTTTATTCTATGATTAGTTTAATTGATGATCGGTTCAGTTCTTGAAGCAAGCCGGCTGGTCCTTCCAAAATGCGTTTCATGATTGCATGTACGGTAACGGCTGTTGCTCATCCTGCCATACCGTCGCATAAGGCCCCATGGAATGTTTTACAACTGGCGGATTCTGTTGCTTTTGGAAGCGTTTTTCTGGCATAGCCGCACAATCCCTCGCGCAATGCCGCCGGATCTGCATCAGAAAAATGGAAACATTTGACCAGAATCGGTTTGCAGCAATATTTCATGCGTAAAATGCATTGGGAGATCCCGGAATTCCATGATGAAAGAACATGAAGCCTCGAATTGATGGGTCTCAGATGATTAAGGCAAGGAGGTAAATGAAATGACACTCGATAGAGCAGTAATGGCGGTTGCAGGCAGCTTTATATTATTGAGTCTGCTGCTGGCGCATGTTCATTCGCAGCACTGGCTGTGGTTTACCGCCTTTGTTGGCGTCAACTTGTTGCAGTCGGCATTTACAGGATTCTGTCCGATGGCCATGGTTTTGAAGAAGCTAGGGATCAAACCGGGAAGCGCTTTCGGGTAATCAGGCCTCACTCAACGGAAAATAAACGAATAAGGCGTTGTGCACCCTCCCGTATAAAGTCCATATACTGTTCGGATCAGTGTGAGCCGTTGCTGGCAATCACTCATGCGTGAAATTATGCCAAATATCATTCTAAACATGCTGGTATTCTCCCTGATATTGATCACTCTATCAGCCGCTTCATCAGCAAACGAAAATGCGGTTCTCGGGATTAATGCCGCCCAAACGATCACCAAAAACACTAACTCTACCCCGGAAGCTTATACACTCGACCAAGCCGTTGACTTTGCGCTGAACAACAATCCTGACCTGCAAATCGCCATCGAGCGCATCAAACAGGCCGAAGCCCGGCTAGGCATGGCGCTTTCTGCGTTTTATCCTCAGGTATCGGCCAGAGCCAGTTATGAGCATTCCAATAACCCGGCACAGGTGTTTGCGATGATCATCGCGCAACGGGATTTTGACAACAATAGCATGCAGAATATCAACAGCCCCGGCTACCGGCAAAATTTCCGTCCGGAGATCATCGGCACGATGTCGCTTTTTCGAGGCGGGCAGGATTACCAAAGAAGCAAGGCAGCCGAACTGGGCATCGATGCAGCCGAATTCGAGCGTTCAACCGTTAGAAATGCACTGGTGGAGGCAGTCACGGTTTCTTACTATGCCTACATGGCGGCACAGGAAGCGCTGAAAGTCGCACAGGACTCCAACCGTGCTCTCTCGAGCGAACTGGAACAAACCAAACGAGGGTTTGAGGCTGGAACGACACTTAAATCCGAGGTACTGTCGTTGAATGTCAAACTGGCCGAGGCTAAGGAGGCCGAAATTAGAGCTACCAACGCGATCGAGCTGTCCAAAACCAGTATCGCCAATTTGCTCGGGCTGGAAAACGCTGCAACCTATAACATCGTCGCAGCGTCCAAACTGACTCAACCCAGTCCAATACCATCATTTGATCAGATGCGTGAACTGGCCCTGGCGGAGCGCCCGGAAATCATGGCAGCAGCCCGGCAGGTCGAGATCAGTGAACGCGAACTCAAAGTTGAGATGGGCGCTTATCTACCCAAAGCTGATGCGTATGTCAGTTATGGTCAGAACAGCCAGTCCCCTGGTTTTTCAGGTCATAAAGACAATGTCACTGTCGGCGTAGCCGTTGAAATGAATTTATTCTCGGGTTTCAATACCAAGCAACGTGTCAGCGCTGCGCAGCAAAAAGTCAAAGAAATGCGGGAACGGGAACGTAAAACCAGACTTGCCATCGAGCAGGAAGTTAAATCTGCCTTTCTACAATTGCAGTCGGCATTAGCCCGACTGCAAGTTGCCGAATCCTCCCAGCAGTCGGCTGAGGAGGCCTTGAGGCTGGTGAATGAGGAGCGTCGAGCTGGAATGGCAACTGTCACGCGTTACATTGAATCCGAGGTCGCCCGCAATAAAGCGCGATCCAGTTTCATTGCAGCGCATTACGATGCACTGAGTGCGGAAACTGCCTTAAAAAAAGCGGTGGGCGACTGGAAATAAAGGACTATGATGTCTTTGAACCACGAACGACAAAAAAACAAAAGAATCATTACGATAGTCGCAGTAACGCTGGGCCTGATCCTGCTGTTGGTCTATATGCAGGGCGGTTTTGTCGGCAAAGTGCCGCCCGGTACGAGCCCGCAGTCAAGCGAAGCCAGTTCCTTTCACACTGCCATAGTTACAACGCAGCAGGTGGGTGACATGCTTGCCTGGCCCGGCGTCGTCAAATCCAGAACCGTCGCTGATATTGCACCCAGGCTGACAGCCCGAATCGTCGAGATCAAAGTCAATGCGGGGGACACCGTCAAAAAGGGCGATGTCATTGCACGTTTGGATGAGCGCGATCTCAGGGCGCAAGAAAAAGCGGCGCTTGCGACGCTGTCGGGAGCGAATGCACACGCGGAGCGGAGCAATGCGGACAAACAGCGGATCAGCGGTTTGTACGAGAAAGAAGCTGCTACACGTGAACGATTCGACGCTGCCGTTGCACAGGCGAAAGAGGCGCAAGCACGCGCCAACCAAGCCAATGCGACGTTGACTGAAATTCGTGCGCGGCTGGCCGACACGTTATTGCTGGCGCCGTTTGACGGCATCGTCGTCAAGCGCTTGAAACAACCGGGAGACATGGGAATGCCGGGTGTTCCGGTGGTGACATTACAGGTGCCGCACGGTCTCAGGCTGGAAGTTGAAGTGCCGGCTGCCTGCGCCGGTGCGTTCCATCCAGGCGAAGCAGTGGTAGTGCGGATCGACACGCTCGACCGGACTTTTGATGCGGCAATTGACGAGATCATCCCCGAAATGGATGCCCAGACCCACTCGCAACTGATCAAAATCGCGCTGCCTGCGGTCGAAGGATTGAAACCAGGGTATTTTGGCTGGTTGAAACAAGCGTGCGAAGAACATGCCGCATTGCTGATACCGGCCAGCGCCGTGCAGCATCTGGGTCAACTGGAAATCGTCCGGGTACTGTCGGATGGGCGGCAATCCACCCGTCATATCCGCACCGGTAAAATCTTCGGTGACCGGATCGAGGTCATTTCCGGTTTGCGGGCGGGTGAGATCGTCATGATCCATTCCCGACAGATGCAGTGATGGATAATATCGGCAACCAGAACGTCAAGCATGGCCTGACGACCAGAATCGTCAAGGTCTTCACGACTTCGCAGCTTTCGATACTGTTTCTGATCATCTCGATGCTGGCGGGCACGTTTGCGTTGATTCTGACTCCGCGCGAAGAAGATCCGCAAATCGTCGTGCCGGTGATGGATGTGCTGCTCGAGTACCCTGGCGCGTCGAGCGAGGAAGTGGAAAAACTCGCGGCCACGCCGCTGGAAGTATTGCTGAAGCAGATCGATGGGGTGGAATATGTGTATTCCGTTTCCCGCCCCGGCGCGGCAGTGATTACCGTGCGTTATTACGTAGGACAAAATTACGAAAACAGCCTGATCAAAACCTGGAACAAGCTGTTGTCCAATCAGCATCTGATTCCGTCGGGCGTGACCGGCTGGCGGGTTAATCCGGTCGAAATCGACAATGTGCCCATCGTGTTGCTGACGTTGTCCTCGCAAAGCGGTCAGCATGATTCCATGGGGCTGCGCCGCATTGCCGATGAGCTGATCGTGGCGTTCCGAAGTATCGACGATGTCGGCAAGAGCTGGGTGGTTGGCGGTGAACAGCGGCGCGTGTCGATTCATGCCGATCCGGCACGGCTGGCTTCGCATGGAGTGACTCTAAACGAGACAATGCGCGCCCTGGCTGAAACCAATATCAATCTGCAGACGGGCAGTTTCGAGCGCGGCAATCGCGAAATCCAGCTCGAGGCCGGCCCGCATTTCACTTCTGTTGCGGAAGTCGAAGCCGTCGTCGTCAAAAGCATCGAAAACCGCCCCGTTTATTTGCGCGATGTGGCCCGCGTCCTAGACGGTCCAGCCGATGTCAGCCATTACACACGCATCGGTTTCGGTCCTGCGGTGGAAAACATGATCACGGCCGGTCTGGCAGCCGGTGACCAGCCACAGGCCGGGCAGGAGCGCCAGATGGTGACGCTCGCCATTGCCAAACGCAAGGGTAGCAATGCCGTTACCGTGGCCGAGGATGTCCTCGCGATGGCTGGTAAGCTGCAGGGCACACTCGTGCCTCAGGATGTGTTGCTGACGGTGACGCGGGATTACGGTGAAACCGCCAATCACAAGGTCAACGAACTCGTCAAACATCTGTGCTTTGCGATTGTGATCATTATGGCGCTGCTGGCGTTCTCGCTCGGTCCGAAAGAAGCGTTCATCGTGTCGATTGCGGTGCCGATGACGCTGGCGCTGACACTGCTGCTAGATTATCTCACCGGGTATACCATCAACCGGGTCACGCTGTTTGCACTCATTCTGTCGCTGGGATTGCTGGTAGACGATCCGATTGTCGACGTCGAAAACATTCACCGCCATTACCAACTGCGCAAGGAATCGCCGCTGGATGCCCTGCTGACGGCGGTCGAGGAAGTGCGGCCACCGACCATATTAGCGACATTCACCGTCATCGTTTCCTTTTTGCCGATGTTTTTCATTACCGGCATGATGGGGCCATACATGGCGCCAATGGCCTTCAATGTTCCTGTAGCCATGCTCATTTCGCTGATCGTGGCCTTTACCGTGACACCCTGGGCAAGTTACAAACTGTTGCAAACCGATTATCATAAACCGCAACACCAAGCGCCGGTTGAATTCAAGCAAACAGCGGTTTACCGCATTTATCACGCTACGTTGCACCCGTTGCTGGCGACACCTAACCGGGCATGGTTTTTTTTGCTGATCATTCTGGTCGCCTTTGCGGCTTCGGTCATGCTGGCGCTTACCCGGGCCGTGCCACTGAAGTTGCTGCCCTTCGATAACAAAAACGAGTTGCAGATCGTCATCGACATGCCGCGCGGCTCGACGCTGGAACAAACCGACGAGGTTGCGCGCGCGCTGGGAAGTTATCTTGCCACCGTCAACGAAGTCACGGATTATCAAACTTACACCGGCACGGCTTCGCCGATGGATTTCAACGGCATGGTGCGCCGTTATTATCTGCGCAATGGCGGTTACATGGGCGATGTGCGGATCAACTTGCTGCCCAAGGATAGGCGCAAGCAGCAATCGCACGAAATTGCGTTGCGCATCCGGCCCGAGGTCGAAAAAATTGGCAAGCAATATGGCGCCAACCTGAAAATCGTGGAGGTTCCGCCGGGGCCGCCGGTGCTGGCCAGCGTGGTTGCGGAAATCTACGGCCCGCCCGAAACCAGTATCGCCGATCTGGTGCAGGTCACCCGGCGTGTGCGCGGCGATATCGAAACCATCGAAGGGGTTGTCGATGCCGATGATTTTTCCGAAGTACTGCACGATAAGATTCATTTCCGACTCAATCGCGAAAAAGCCGCCTTGTCCGGTGTCAACGCCGCACAGGTTGCGGAGGCGCTGCGCATCGCTGCTGCCGGGCATGTAGTGGGCATCGTGCACGCGGATACCGAACGACTGCCGCTGGAAATCGTACTGCAATTGCCGCGTGCGCTGCGTTCTTCCGCTGCCGATCAGCTGGCGCTGCGAGTAAAAAACGCGCACGGCACCTTGATTCCGCTCAGTGAAATCGTCACGCCGGTACCGCTGCACGTGGATCAACCCATCTATCACAAGAACCTGCGCCGAGTGCATTTCGTCGTAGCTGAAATGGCGGGACGCAGTCCGGTCGAAGCCATTTTCGATTTGCAGGACATTCTGGTTGAACGGCCCCTGCCGGCGGGTTATGCCGTGGAACTTGCCGGTGAAGGGGAATGGAAAATTACCGTTGATGTATTCCGCGATCTCGGTCTGGCCTTTGCGGCTGCGCTGGTGATGATCTATATCCTGCTCGTAGGGCAGACCGCATCGTTGACCATGCCGCTGGTCATGATGATCGCCATACCGCTGACGATCATCGGCATCATGCCCGGCTTCTGGCTGCTGAATCTGGTCATGGCTTCACCGATTGAAGGCTACCCCAATCCGATCTATTTCACCGCCACAGCAATGATTGGCATGATCGCCCTGGCTGGCATCGTGGTGCGCAATTCCATCATTCTGGTCGATTTCATCGAGCGTATCCGTGCCCGTGGCGATGTCACGTTGGCGGAAGCCTTGATCGAGGCCGGTGCAATCCGCTTGCGTCCCATTTTTCTGACTGCCGGTGCCGCGATGTTCGGCGCCTTGGTGATCATTCTAGATCCGATTTTTTCGGGATTGGCCTGGAGTTTTATTTTCGGTATTTTTGCTTCAACATTGTTTTCCCTGCTGGTGATTCCGGTGGTTTATTTCCTGATTCACAGGAAAAATAACAATAACGCAATAGCCTAGCCATTCCGGCTGTCCGGCATGGCGAAGCCTACCGTAACGCCTGTGGGCCAGATCATTTTTCAGAAGTTTTAAAGAACAAATGGATAATTCCGACGAATCGCGGGACAGCAGATTGCAATGAATACAGTATGTTTTCAACATCCATGAATTGACCCATGACTTCTTTATTTGAAGCGCCGATCACTGTTTGAGCGCTTGTGAAATCGGTGAAAAAATATCACTGACTCGACAAACCGTTCAGGCTTATCGCGATGGATTGCTTATCCTGCCTTTAAACGATCAACCCAAACCGATCGGGGAAGCTGGCCGTCCCGGCAATCTCGAGCTGGTGCCGCCGGCAAAAGTACCCAAACGCCGGCTGGGCACCGCAGTTGGGCTGGCAATCATGATCCACGCCATTATGCATATTGAATTCAATGCGATCAACTTGGCATGGGACGCGGTGTACCGTTTCCGCGACCTGCCTAAGCAATTCTATAGCGATTGGATAACCGTCGCATCCGAAGAAGCACATCACTTTGAATTATTGCGTAAACGGCTCAGTGCGCTCGGATATGATTACGGCGATTGGCCCGCTCATAATGGACTATGGGAAATGGCCGTGCTCACAGCAACTGATCCGTTGATGCGCATGGCGCTCGTGCCGCGCATTCTGGAAGCTCGAGGACTGGACGTCACTCCCGGCATCATCCGACGTTTGCGACAGATAGGCGACGAACAAACTGCCGCTATACTGGAAATCATCCTGCGCGATGAAATCGGGCACGTGGCGATCGGTTCCCGCTGGTTCAAATACCTTTGCCAGCAGCGCGGACTCGATGCCGAGCGCACCTTCCGAGAACTGATCATTCAACACTTCAGCGGACAGGTCACCGGTCCCTTCCATTATGAAGCCCGGCAACAGGCTGGATTTACCGCGGATGAACTACGAACGCTCGAATCTATAAAAAGCCGCACGATCAGTTCTGCACCTCTTTGACCAAAGTTAATTATTGATTTAATTCAGAAAGCGAGTTGAAGTCTAAGGCGTACGGAATGCAACAACCGAGGCCTGTCAACAGGACAGGCGAGAGAGCGAGCACCACAACGTAGCGATTCGCTTGTGCAGCGAATCAATCACGGTTGCCACAAGATATTTTTAAAATTGTGGACCGCTACAGCCGCCGTTCAAAACGATAAAACGCCAGAATTCCCATCAAGTTCGGAAGAAAAACAACTGGACGGTTATATGCGTTCAGCACGCGGCGTTCAAGAATCCGGGCATTGCACTGATGGCACAGCGCTTCGAAATCACCCATCGTACACAAGTGAATATTCGGCGTATCGTACCAGTGATAAGGCAGTGTCTCCGATACCGGCATGTGCCCGGCGATGACTTGCATGCGGTTTTTCCAGTAACCAAAATTCGGGAATGACACGATGCCTTCCTTGCCGACCCGGAGCATTTCCTGAATGATGCCTTCCGTATTGCGCATCGCCTGCAAGGTTTGGGACAAAATGACATAATCGAAGGAATCGGATTCAAAACTCGACAAACCGGCTTCCAGATCGTTCTGGATGACATTGATGCCATTATGAAAACACTTCAGCAGATTTTCGTCCTCGATTTCCACACCATAGCCAAAGACATTGCGTGTGTCCCTCAGGTAGCGCAACAATGAACCATCGCCACACCCCAAGTCCAATATTTTCGCTCCAGGCTTGATCCATTCGGCAATGGCGGCAAAATCCGGACGTAAGGCAATCGCAGCGGGTTTCGTGATTTCGTTCATGGCTAATTCGTCAATTAATCGGTCAAAATGAAATATTGTCCATATAGGCGCGCACGAGCTGATGGTAATACGGCGTTTCCATCAAGAATGAATCATGGCCATGGGTCGTGGGGACTTCCGCGTAGCTGACGTTGATTTTGTTGTCCAACAGGGCTTTGACGATCTCCCGGGAACGTTCCGGCGAGAAACGCCAATCCGATGTAAACGATACGATCAGGAAATTCGACATTACAACGCGGAAAGCCGCGCTTAAATCGCCGTTGTAGGAATCGGCGGGATTGAAATAATCCAGCGCCTTGGTCATCAGCAAATAGGTATTGGCATCGAACAGATCCGCGAACTTATCGCCTTGGTAACGCAGATAGGATTCGATCTCAAACTCCACATCAAAACCAAACGAAAGCTCACCTTTGCGCAAGCTGCGGCCAAATTTCGCAGCCATTGAATCATCGGACAAATAGGTGATATGCCCGAGCATGCGCGCCAACCTCAAACCACGGCGTGGCAGCGTGCCATAGGCATAGTAGTTACCACCATAGAATTCCTGATCTGTCATGATCGCCTGTCGCGCCACGTCATTGAATGCGATATTCTGCGCCGTCAATTTTGCCGCAGCCGCAACGACCACAGCATGGCGGACCTTTTCCGGGTAATCCAGCGTCCATTGCAATGCCTGCATGCCACCAAGGCTGCCGCCCACAACCGCTGCAAACTGTTCAATGCCCAAGTGATCGGCAAGCTGCGCTTGCGTTTCCACCCAATCTTCAACTGTCACCATCGGAAAACTCGCACCATAGGGCTGTCCTGTCCGGGTATCGATACTCGCCGGGCCGGTAGAGCCATGACAGCCCCCGAGATTATTTACGCCGATGACAAAAAAACGCTCGGTATCAATCGGCTTTCCAGGGCCGACCATGTTATCCCACCAGCCAAAGCTCTTTTCTTTACCGGCATACACGCCAGCAACATGATGATTGCCTGACAGCGCATGACAAATCAGCACAGCATTGGATCGCGCTGCATTAAGCTGTCCATAAGTTTCGTAAACCAGATGGTAGCTTTCAAGCACATACCCACTTTTCAACTGCAATGGTTTGACGATCTGAACATACTGGGGGGTCACCACCCCCAATGATTTTGGCTCTTGCATTTAATGTAAGGAAATTCCGAATAAACGACTGAACATATTGATAATGATTATATCGCCAAAGAACGAGCTCGCACTAGGGAAACTCTGAACAACCGCTATGCCCGCCCATGAGACGTGAATCAGCTCCAACATATTTATTGGCTTCCCATGCACAGCGATGTTCAATCAATGTCATCCTACACCGATCCCTCCACGCCTTTGCAAGGATGCTCTAGTCATTCAGTTTGGTCAGCAGCGTAGCCATTTTTTGCGGATGATCTGCTTTGATGATCTTATTCACTAACGGAACGATATCCGGCAAATGACTCTTCAGTATCTGATTTTTTACCGTCAACAATTGCGCCGGATACATCGAAAATTGCTGTAATCCGATTCCCAGCAGCAACCGCGTGAACTGCTTGTCACCTGCCATTTCTCCGCACAAAGACACGGGAATCTTCGCGCGATTGGCGCTTTGAATAATATGGGAAATCAACCACAGAATGGCAGGATGAAACGGATCGTACAAATGCGCCACGGTATCGTCGATCCGGTCAACCGCCAAGGTATATTGGATCAAATCATTGGTTCCAATCGACAGGAAATCCAGTTTCCGCATGAATGTATCCAGGCTCAGTGCTGCTGCCGGAATCTCGATCATGCCGCCAATCCTGATATGCTCGTCAAAGCGGATATTGTCATCACGCAAGGTCTGCTTGGCGTATTCGATATGATTCAACGTCTGCTCGATTTCGTTTACATTCGACAACATCGGAATCAAAATTCGCACATCGCCAAATGTGGATGCGCGCAGAATTGCCCGAAGCTGAATATGAAACATACGCGGCTCAGTCAGGCTCAGGCGAATCGCCCGCAGTCCCAATGCCGGGTTTGCAGCAACCTGCACTGCGCCGCGCAAGCTTTTATCCGCGCCCAAATCAAATGTGCGGATGGTGACGGGTTGCTTGTGCATTTTAACCGCAACGGTGCGGTATGCCTCAAACTGCTCGTCTTCTCCCGGCAGATCATCCCGGTTCAGGAATAGAAATTCGCTTCGAAACAAGCCTATGCCTGTCGCGCCACTCTCTTTCACCCGTTCGATGTCTTCCGGCAATTCAATATTGGCATAGAGATCGACCGGCGTACCATCCAAAGTGACCGCTGCAATGCTCCTGAGACGCTTTAATTTCTGTCTCTCGAGCTCAAGTTGTTCTTGCCGCAGGCGGTATTCATCAAGCACGTACTTATCCGGATTGACGATGATGATGCCATGCGTGCCATCGACAATCAGTACGTCGTTTTCCAGAATTAATTGGTGCGCATAATGCAGCGCGACCACGGACGGAATATTCAGGCTGCGCGCAACGATGGCGGTATGCGATGTCTGGCTGCCCAAATCGGTGAGAAAAGCCGTGAACTGATGCTGTTTATACTGCATCACATCGGCGGGACTCAGGTCATGCGCCACCAGGATGCTGTCGCCCGTCAGTTTCGTCGCAACCGGCAGGTGCCTCGGATAGCCCAGCATTGCCTTGAGCACGCGTTCGACCACTTGCACGACGTCGGCTTTGCGCTCGCGCAAATACGCATCCTCAATTTGTTCAAATTGCGCCAATAGCTCTTGCATCTGCTGAGTCAACGCCCACTCGGCATTGCATAATGTCTGTGCAATCGTGGTGCGGGTGGCTTCCGATAGCATCGGGTCATCCAGGATCATCAGATGTAAATCGAGGAATGCACTGAATTCAGCGCGCGCATGGCCATCGGTCACAGATTTTTGCAGCGTTTCGAAATCTTGCCGCACCACGGCAAAGGCATTGTCCAGACGGGCAATCTCTTTCTCAACCTGACTCTTGGAAATGAGATAATGCATGACTTCCAGAGCGGCCGGCGCAGCCAGGTGCGCATGCCCAATCGCAATGCCTTCAGATACGCCGATACCCTGCAGGATAAAACTCATTCGCCTTCACCAAAAAAATCTTCAACCAATGTCACCAGCGCCGCCATCGCCTCGACCTCATCATCACCAGTCGTCTCAAGTTGGATGCGCGAACCCTTGCTGGCAGCCAGCGTCATGACACCCATGATGCTCTTGGCATTGACGCGGCGATTATTCTTTGTCGCCCAGACTTCACACTTGAATTGGCTGGCGAGTTTGGTCAATTTGGCCGATGCGCGCGCATGCAAGCCCAGTTTATTGAGGATTTCGACTTCTTTAGTTTGCATGGCTAGGTTCCGCCTGAATCTGTATCACGCCCCGTTGACCACCGCTGAGCCCCTTCTCGACCACAACCGGCAGCGATTCTTGACGATAGGTTAGCACCCGCACCAGCATAGGCAGATTCACACCGGCGATACATTCCACTTTGCCGGGTTGCACCAGTCGGCTGGCGACATTACAAGGCGTAGCACCCAGCATATCGCTGAGGATCAGCACACCATCGCCGCTATCGAGTTGTTCGATTAACGCCCGGCCTTTTGCGAGTATCGTATCGGGCGCGTCATGGATAAACATGCTCAGGTATCCCAGTTGCGGAGGATTCGTACCCACCACATGGCTTGCGCACCGTATCATATGCTCTCCCAGATCTTCATGAGTAAGAACCAAAATCCCGATCATCGTACTGCTGTCTCCCTCTATGTCTGCAACCATCAAAGCACCGATTTTAGCACTGACATTATCTAATGATCATGATGTTGTTGTGACCTCATACAAAATATTCCGCATTCGTACGAAATTGTCGATTGCCATTGCGTGACGCTGAGGTATCGCTACTGGAGATTTCGAAAGGATTACCCGCAAATCGGTCAGACTATCGACCAGTTGCCTAGCCCATAAGGCTTATAGGGTATACACTTCATATATCGATATTGATATTTCGATCGGAAATAAACAATGAAGAAAAATGATCGAATCCTGGCGTTGCAAAAAGCTGCTGAAGCAATGGCCAGCGGCGATTTCACTGTAACCATTCCCTGTGGCAATGACGAAATTGGCCGGCTCGGCCAGGCCATGAAGAAGCTGTCTTCTCATCTGCAAAAACAATCCGATAAAACCCAATCTCTTTACAAGATATTGGTAGAATCCAATTTCAATCTTCGCCTGATCGATGTGCTGAATCATATTTATGAATCTTTTCAAGATCATTTACCCTATGACCGGATCAGCCTGGTGCTACTTGAGGCTGACAAAAGCAAACTGAAATTGCATTGGGTGCGTGCCAATTACCATATTCTCGAACTGAATACCGGCTTTTCGATCCCTGTTGCCGACAGTCATGCACAAAAACTTCTCGAAACACACGACATGCTCATCGTCGATGACCTCAGTCAGTATCTGGATCAGCATTCTCAATCCAATCTTGTGCAATCGGCTTTCAAGGAAGGGATACATTCCTGCCTCATCTGCCCATTGATCGCAACCGGGAAACCGATTGGATTCATCTTGTTTTCATGCCGAAAGAAAAATATTTATAAGAAGCTGCACAAAGATTTATCGTTGCAAATTGCCAGTCATCTGGCGCTGATCATCGAGAAAACGCAATTGTACAAAGGAGTCAAGCTCAATAAACAATTGATCGCGCAGAACAAATCCCTGGAACAACGCGTTTCGCATGATGCTCTTACCGGTCTCTACAATCGACCAGCCATTTTCGACATTTTGCACAAGCAGATTCTGCGGGCCAAACGCGGTGGATTGACCGTGGCGCTCATCATGATCGATATAGATCATTTCAAGTCGATCAACGACACCTGCGGTCACCTCACCGGCGACGCCGTGCTATGCGAAATCGCCGACCGACTCAAAAAATCGGCGCGTTCCCATGAATATATCGGACGGTATGGCGGGGAAGAATTCCTGATCATCGTTAGTCCGTATGATCAGGAAGGTGCACTTAAAGCCGCCGAACGGTTCCGCGAAGCCATCGCATGCAAAGAAATCAGCGCCAGCAGACGCCTTGTGCCTGCCACGATCAGCCTGGGCGTGGCCGTCAGCACCGGAGAAGAGACATTGGATGAACATCTGCTGCTGCAAAAAGCTGACGAAGCCTTGTATCAGGCCAAGCACAGAGGCAGAAACCGGGTGGAATTGGCGGACATGATCGACAACAAAACTTCTGAATGAGCTATTGATCCGATTGGGCAATCAGATTGCCCAGCAAACTTACCACTCTTAACGCTGCGTCAGATTCCACCGAATGAATGAAACGTTGCGTTGATTGCTTCAGCATAAGTCTCTCCCTCCGAATCCGTCGATTCCGATAGCATTAGTCGATTTTGATATTTGAGAACAGAGATTCTCGTAAATCAATTGGCTATGCAGATCATCTCATGACAGCACTGTTTGAAGTGCCTAAACCATATAAGTCTAATTGCATTCCCTGGTTCAGAAATGTCTGAACGGTACTGTAGCGTACAGACCAAAGTAACAAAAAAGAATCAATATGTTATTTATATTAGGAAAAAAATTGATTCAGTATGGTCAATTATTTTTTCAACATTGGTGACTGTGACGATGACATATCAGGGTTGCAATGAACCTGCTGTTGCATCAATGAACTTATATAGAATGTTATAAACAGCTTACGATTGGTGCACGATAGTTTTTGGTTTAAATGGAACTCTACAGGAGAAAGCAATGAATGAACACTATGATAAGACTGCTGTACTGAATTGCCTGAGCAAGATCCTTGAACTTGAACTTGCTGGAGTAGTGCGCTATACCCATTATGCTTTAATGATCTATGGCTACAATCGAATTCCTATCGTTGCATGGTTACAGGAACAAGCTGACGAATCTTTGCTTCATGCACGTGAAGCAGGCGAAATGATCACTTATTTAGGCGCACATCCCTCACTGGCAATTGGCTCTTTACTGGAAACCCATCAGCATGACATTGGAGACATACTGCGTGAATCATTGGATCATGAACGTGAGGCCTTGGCCGTCTACAAAGAATTGCTGGAACTCGTGAATGATAAATTCGTGATGCTCGAAGAATATGCCCGTCGTATGATTGCAGCCGAAGAAATGCATCAGGGCAATGTTGACAAAATGCTGCGTCGTCCAGGTGCAATAGAAACATTCAAAGAAACGGAAAAAGCTTGAGAGTCTGGTGATTTGCCATGTCAACAACTCACCCCGGTGCTGGGTTGCTGCGCTGTATGCAGGGGTCGCAGCGGGGATTCTTGCCACCATTGTACAGATAGCGCTTTGGTGGTCATTCTTGGATGTTCTGCCTGGGATCTTTTACCGAGACGTTCGCTATACTGCGGCAATACTGCTGGGTAAGGAGAGCTTACAAGCATCAGATACTCTAAGTCTGCAGCATGTGTTCATTGCCACAAGCATCCACGTAGGCCTTTCCATCATTTATGCGATAGGGATTTCTTACCTGATCCGGTGTCTCAATGGAAAGGATTCGCTGATGCTGGGTGGTCTGTTTGGTTTGGGAGTATTTGTTATCAACATGTACGGTTTTGTTCTAATTTTTCCCTGGTTTGTCGAAACTCGCGATTGGATCACGGTTACTTCCCATATAGTATTTGGTGTGTCGGCTGCAAGTGTTTACAGAGCGCTCACTGAAAATGATTCATACTCGACTAATTAATTCAGCGCATTCCTGTCTGTAATCATGATGTTGGCGTGAAAGATCTTCAGCACGAACAATCACTCAAAGCAAAGAATTAAAAATAAAAATGACCAAATTGAATGCTTCTGGTTGCTACAACAAACCGTTGGATGATCCCGCACCATTCGTAGATTCATAAAGACTTTTCATGAATAGGAATGATTAAGAACACACCCAATGTGAAATTTTTATAAAAATATTGTGAACTTTCTGTGAAGTATGATATCTTATTTACAGATGGTTCGATACTTCAAGGAGATTCATATGAAACTCACTAAAGAGATGATTTTTAAAGCGACAAAAATAACATTAGTCTTGTTTGGCATTTTGCCTTTGATTGCCTTCATGGTATTTGGAGATTTGCCGTCGCTCTCAGTCATGGAAACTCAGGTTAGCTGGTTAGAAGCTGATATTGTCTTAGGTGCTTTATTTTTCCTGGGCTACTTGTTAATCGGCAGCTTATCAGGTAACAGAACACGCCTTCCTCAGAAGAAGATTCACGCCTAAACTCTCGTAGGCTTAAAGAAGGTCAATGCCGAAATGCATTGACCTTCTTTTTTATCCAGCGGAAACAATTTCACAGTATGTAGTATCGCCTAAACGGCGGGTATAATTATTCAGAATTCTAGTTCCTTCAACCGGTTTGATGCGGCCAGCGTTAATCTGCCGCCGGATGAACTCCGACATTCTCCGTTCGAGATCATTCGGAAAGTACTGTACCTGGTTCAGCATCTCCTTGACGCTAATTCCTTTCAACAGCTCTTCGATCCAGAAACCATTAGCCTCCTCGGTGCTCGAATACACGTGTACTTCATCCACCCGGCCAAATAAATTATGAGCGTCGCCTAATATCTCTTGATAAGCGCCGACCAGAAAAATACCCAAATAATAAGGTTCATTGGGTCGAAAATCATGCAGCAGTATATGATCACTGCTACCGGACGAGAGAACATAGCGACTCACCTTGCCATCCGAATCGCAGGTTAAATCGACCAATTGTGCTCGCCGTTCAGGTTTCTCCTGTAATCGATGAAGCGGCATGACCGGAAAAATCTGTCCGATAGCCCAGTGATCGATAATCGAATGAAATACAGAAAAATCGCCCAGATACATATCAGTAAGCTGCTCTTCCAACGCTATTTGTTCAGCCGATACCGGAGTCTGATTGAAGGCCGTGAGTTTACGGAGTACTTCGCGGCAAATGCTCCAGTACAAGTTATCGGATTGCGCCATATGTTCCACTGACAGATAACCCAAGCGTGCCATCTGCTCGGTCTCTTCCCGGATCTCCTGGGCATCGTGATAGCATTCCAGCAGCACACCGCTCTTTTCTGCAGCCTGAGCGTCATCATATACTGAAGCCATGCGTGTCACGACGACAGGTGAATCATTCGGCAACTCAGACATCGGGGGACTATCCGGCCTATGCACCCCCAGCACGGGAACAACCAGAATAGAATGATGCGCGGTAAGCGCACGACCGCTTTCTGACAGCAGGTGCGGCATAGGTACCTGCCTTTCATCACAAATTTCCTTGACTGTATACACAATGACATTGGCATATTCGCGCAGTCCGTAATTAATCGAGGATTCCGGACTGTCATAGTCACCACCGTAATTCACTCCCAGTCCACCGCCGACATCGAGATACTTGATCTGCAGACCTCGGAGCATCAGATCCGCATAAATCTGCATGATCTCTTTGACCGCGCTGCGCAACACCTGAATATCGGCAATCTGACTGCCGAGATGAAAATGCAACAACTCGAGTTGTCCTGCCATGTCTCGGCTCTCAAGCGTTTTTATCAGTTTTACCAATTCCGGAACAGTCAGTCCAAACTTGGAGCTGGCTCCGCCTGATTCAAACCAGCGCCCCGATCCGCGAGTATTCAACTTCAACCGCACGCCTAATCGAGGTTTCATTTGACGCGCATCTGCCAGCTTCAGCAATTGCTCGAACTCTGAGTATTTCTCAATGATGGGCATTACTTGCTGTCCGATCTGCTGCGCATTCAGCATCAGTGACAGCATTGCTCGGTCTTTGACTCCATTACATAGCAGCAGGATCTCATCGGAAATGAGCGGCAGCACAGCCAGCAGTTCCGCTTTCGAGCCGCATTCCAAACCCACATTGAATTCCCGGCCAGCTTCCAGAATTTCTGCGACGACTTCATGCAACTGATTGACCTTGATGGGATAAATACTACGGTAAGTACCCATGTAGCCGCTGTCCTGAATCGCCAACCTGAATCTCTGGTTCAGGCGCCGCACGCGGGAACGGATCACATCTTGAAAGCGAATCAGCATCGGCAGCGAAGCGCCTTCTGAACGAGCTGCATCAATCACATCCATGATATCAATGTGCAATTCTTGATCATCCACTGGACAAATCGAAACATGTCCCCGCTGATTCACAGAGTAGAAACCATCAGCCCATTTATCCATGGCGTACAAGACCTGTGAATCGGCGCCCGACCAATCAAGTGGCGCTGTTGCGTCCCTGCTATTCATCAGTCGTTTTTCTGTTGCGCTGACCGTGGTTAACCGCATACAAACATAACAGCTCGGCTGCGATCTGGGCGGCTGCGAGAGCGGTAATTTCAGCATGATCATAAGCCGGAGCCACTTCGACGATATCCATTCCTACCAGATTGATGCCTTTGAGTTCGCGAATAATGTTCAGCGCCTGAAATGTTGACAATCCGCCAGGCACCGGTGTGCCGGTTCCAGGCGCAAAAGCAGGATCCAAACAATCGATATCAAACGTGATATAAACCGGCGAGCGACCTACCCGCTCAATGATCTGCCGGGCTATCTCGCGCCCAGAGGTTTGATGTGCATCGGCAGCAGAAACAATATGAAAGCCGAGCGTATCATCATTGGTGGTGCGGATGCCGATCTGCGTAGATAACGCTGGAGTTATGAGCTTCTCTGTTGCAGCCTGATAGAACATCGTGCCGTGATTGATGCCATTACCCGATGCAGGCCAGGTATCGGTATGCGCGTCAAAATGAATCAAGCTGATTGGGCCATAGGTGTTGGCATGCGCCCGCAGACTCGGATAGGCAATAAAGTGATCACCACCAAGTATTAACGCTGCCGCGCCAGAATTCACAATGGCGGCAATATGTTTCTCGATATGGGAAATGCTCAACAAATCATCGTCCGGTGGTTCGCAGTCGCCGCAATCGATAATACGCAGCGCGGCCATCGGGTCAATAGGCCAGGGCCAGGGACGTTCCCATGCGAGTGACAGCGATGCATTACGAATCGCTCGCGGCCCCAGGCGGGCGCCAGACCGATTGGTGGTAGCAATATCGAAGGGCACGCCAGTCACGGCCACATCCACGTCGACCATTTCAATCTGGTAAGGAACGCGAAAAAAACTACCCACGCCGCCGAAGCTCAGGGTGTGAGACATGCCTTCTCCTGGCTTACCACGAATTCCATTATCCCAGGTATTCATGAAAACGCTCCCCTTGGTGCAGAATAAAAATTAGACATCACTTAATCAATTGATATACAGAACAGGAAAGTGAGAACTGGCGAGCTTTCGCCCGACCCTGGTCGACCAACCGTCACTCATCACCGTCTGAAATAGGCTAATTGCCTTGAACCGAGAGCCAAAGCCAGCGCATCAACAAGAAAGCTATCATACCAAAAAATAGCAGCACGCCGAAAATCAATACCCCGAGCGTTCCAATGAACAGGCGGCTATGTGTCACTGTACGTTCAGGCTGTTCAAGATAATCTTTGAGTAATTCCACATTACGCTGGTTGGCTTTCCATACGAAATCAGAGACGTCCCCTACCACTGGAATGATGCCGAGAAGTGCGTCAGTTGCAATATTGAAGCCCATTTTCAAGAGTACGGATTTCGGGGCACCCATGTGCGCTGCTTGCGTCAGAATATGGCTGGAGATGAGCGCACCAATCGCATCGCCTATTCCAGGAATGAAACCGATTATTCCGTCCCAGCCAATTCGAAGGTTGGTGCCGGGAATACCAAAAGAACTATCCATCAACCACGCCAGACGGCTCAGTTTATCCGTAGCTTTGGCTACTTCAGCCTGATTGATTTGATTTTTATCATGACGATTCATAAGCTCTTATCCTTTTCTCATCGGCAGATGGTTCATGTATTTGAATTACTCTGGCGCCTTTTTTGACACCGGATCAGTTTCAGGTTTTATTTGCTTTACATTCTCTGCGGCGGAGTTATCGACTTCTTCGGACCTGTGTTCCTCAAGGTCACCGGGATTCGGTTTTCCTAGTTCTTTGGATATCCGGCGTGCATCCCTATCGCCTTGTTTCACTTGATCAGCTCTATCCAGCAAGCTATCGGCTATTTGTCCAGTGAGATCAGCCTGCTCCTCCGCTGAAAAAACACTCGCAGAGAAACCAATCGATACAGTAATCAATACTGACACTATGATTTGTTTGCTGATACTCATCCTATTAGTCCTGAATATGATGCTGTTTTCAATGCTCTCCGAAGCGAGAGAGAAAAATTTTTTTACTTCCTATAATAGCTGATAGGTTCCTAAAAAAAATACACTATCGTCTGTACGGCAGAGCACTCAAATAATCTAAATAGTGGAAAATTTTCCCTCAATGTGCGCTAGCGCACAGACGCTGTTTTTTTTCATCCTTAATATTCAAATACATAAAGAGAATACATCAAAAGTAAGGCGATAAATTCTTTTTATGACCTGAAGTAATTTCTAAAAATCCAATACAAGGAGATAGTATGGCAATTATCAATGGAACAAAATTTAATGACAACAACTCGCAACAGTACAATGGAGTTGATTTTCAATTGTTCGCCATTCTGAATGGAACTGCCAACGCTGATACCATCAACGGTTTCGCAGGAGACGACGTCATCAATGGCCAAGGCGGCAACGACATCGTGCTGGGAGGCCTCGGCAACGATCTGATCTCTGGCAATGCCGGCGACGATGTATTAACGGGCGGAGACGGTCATGACAAATTGTTGGGCGGCGCCGGCAATGACAACATCACCGGCAATATAGGGGATGATATTCTCAACGGCGGTATTGGCAAAGATACTCTATTTGGTGCCGCAGGAAAGGATAAATATGTGTTTGATACTGCACCCGCTCCGTTCAATGCCGACAAAATCAATGGTTATGTAGTAGCGGATGACACCATCTGGCTCGATGACACGATTTTTTCCAATCTGGACGCAGGCGTCATAGATCCTGAAAATTTTGTCAAAGGCGCTAAGGTAGCTGCGGCCGAAGCGGATGACTTCGTACTGTATGATACAAGTACCGGCGATTTATCCTATGATCAAGACGGCAGCGGTGCAGGTGCAGCCGTTCCGATTGCCAATTTGGTTGGCGCACCCAACCTGTCCGCGTTCGATTTCGTCGTGGTTTAAGTCAGTCAGTATCTAGTCTTTAACGATCTATTGAGGCGGTAATACCCAGTACCCTTGCCTGAAAAGACTGACAGCTCGGTAGGCTGTCCGCTCTTACTGATGTCTTTTCCCTACCCTCCTTACTTACTCACGAAGGCTGTTTCATTTTACTCAACTCAGCGGCGCAGCTGGCGCAGCGAGACGAGGTAATTTATCCTTCAAGGCATCCACACCAGCTTGTGGATGGGCAAGCGGTACAACTCAAATCGATCCTTTCTGGATGTTGGCGCTGAAACCGAGTCTCTGTCTCGCCACCAAACAAGACCGGGCAATTCTTCATCTTCATGATTGATAGACCCTTCCAATTCCGGCTCACCTAACGGCAATTTATCTCCCATCTTTCCAAATGGAGCAGAATTCCATACATACCAAGTTTTAGCATAACTATTCAATTTGCCTTTTCATAGACGCCTTATCGGCCACATCTGGAAAGTGGGAGGCAATTAATGCCTGAACAGAATTTCAAAATTATGTGGATGCCAAAATTCTTTTTCATTCTCCGGCAATGATTCAAACAGCTGTTCAGAAATAATATACTCAATCCCAATTAAGTTGGCTTGTTCAGTATTATCATCAAACAAAATATACTGAGCAAACTCTTCATTGGCTTGATGACAATCGTGATGCGCCTAAGTCTGATGCGATGGATCCTGTTTTACTGCATGAAATCCAGCTAAATAGATGGTCATCGGGTGCAGGGGCGAATTGTTTTGCAAAAGATCTGCGCCTTTCTCCAACACCCATTTGTTTAACAGATTTTTCGTTCCCCCACGGGTTCAATCGACAATTGCGCAGTTTACTCACATCTTGTTATGGATAAGACACACAATGCGGAAAAAGCGATACAAACTAAACGCATGAGATTTTAACCTCAAAGAATGAGCATTCAAAAGGTGACATTCAACCAGATTCTCGTTTACCCATCTGTTCGGTAACTCATCGATTTTTATGGAGTATACCGATGTTGATCGCTCATGCATCTTGCCCCTGTCGTTTGCAACTCCTTGCGATTCGGCTGACATGGGGCCATGTGAGAAACGAGCCGGGTCGAAAAACGATATCGAGCACCGTGCAGTATTCCAGCCACCATCACCAATGTTTGACGGTTCTTGCTTCTATTACAGGTATAAAATGCTTACTTCGGTTCAATCCAGAGGCTGCGAAAGCTTTTGTCCTGGGCGCGAATTAATCCTTTGCAATGCTTGCCGGCAATTTTTTTTGAACCATCATCGCTGAGGATATGAATTCTTGAAGCAATGTCTGGCATGATCATGAGTGCCTCAGGATGCAAATCTTGAAAATCAATATTCAGAGACTCTGGTGGTTCGGACGGATCACCCGACCACCGATAAAGCTGGAATGTGCCATTGTCATTGTAGGGGCCGGCCACGATGAAATAGGTTTTTTGCGACGTTGAATATTCGATGCTGCGAATGCCTCGCCCATGCAATGACAGAAACAGCGGTGTGCCAAACCTGGGTGATTTTCCTTCGGTGAGCACCTTATCGGGATTTTTCAAAGGAACCAGGAGAGCCTTACCGCCCGGGATGGGATTCCGAAATCCAATCAACAAATCGCCGTCCGGGGTTCGTGTCAATCCTTCGATGTTCAATCCCTGCTCCGATTCCGGCGCATGACGGGCGGCCCTATCCAAATGATAGGCCTTGAGTTCATCTAAATCACTAAACGCCTTGATCAAGTCTTGGTAAGGTTCGCCAACAGGCTTCAAAACCACCGAAGTACCGGTAGCTTTAATATCTGTTGCAAAAAAACGCTGACGATTGGGGCGCCGCTTGCCATCCTTGTTCGCACCATGTGAAGTCACCCAATAAATACGGTCACCGATCAATGTTGCGCCTTCAATATCGGCTTCAGGATGCTTCGGGTCAATTTTCAAATAAGCGCTGAGATCAAAAGCATGCAGCGCTTCGCCTGAACGGTCATTGCGATAGATCCGGATGATGTTGTCTTCATCGTTGGCGACAGCGAATAGATCTGATCCCAGCGCCACGGCTGCTGAGGCGTCACACATACCGTGATGCTCGAGCAGCGATGAATCCGTGTCCGCTTTGATCGCAGACATAAAAAAACACAACAGGCTTATCAACAAAACGGAGAAGGATTTATTCATGACAGGACAGATCATCGTGGAGTGAGTTCGAATATTCATTATGGTTAGCGTTTTCGGTTCAATGGGAATCTGCGTAAATAATCGAATAATTCCAAACCAGTCGGCCTGTTAACGCTTGATTGGAATATAACGTGATGACTTTTCTGAAATCCCTCGCTTGCGTGGGCGGAACCATGATATAGATATATTCTTCGGTTTCATAAAAAATGATGCAATTGCGATGTTCATGATCATCGCATTCCTGCACGCTTATTTTTAATTGCAGACCATTCAATCGATACTTTTCAGAGTCATTGATGACCCGTCCGGTCAATTCATAATCATTGTTCAAAGATTCAAAGGAGACATTTTCCAGCCTCAGTTCGGAGGGCAGAATCCTATTTCTGATTTGATGAGTTTCATATTCTTGGTAAACCCATACCATCAACCCGCAAAAAACCAACAGCATCGCAACGGATAGCGCAAACTGTCTGAATCTTACCGATACGATCAGCAGGATGAGTACACTCACTATGGCAAACAATTTCATCATTTAGTGCCTTTCTAGATAAATCGGGTAGGTGATCGAATCCATTTCACTGAGCTATGGAACCGCTGATCAATACGTTGTACGAGCGAATCGCTTCGTTGCGCGGTACTCGCTCCCTCGCCTGTCGCGTTGATGAGTCTTGGTTGCTTCGTTCCTTGCGCGTTACGCATCATCTCGTCCGCCGAATTAATCAGCATTTCCCTATTTATATTTACCGGACCCAGCCTCGGCATTGGGTTCCAGAAGATGAAACAATCCCTTTTTCAATTTCGCATTAACGATTGCATGACGGTTCCGATATCTTGCGCGCTTTCGATCGACTAACGCATAGGAAACGATCTCTGCAGATACCTCTTCCACGTTGAATCCTTCCTGCTTCATAGGCTGATCCATATCTCGCGGATAAGAGTCGGCCCCGCGATGCAGCCGTATGCTTTGCTTCTGGTAAGCATTGAACGTCTGCACGGCAGAACGTCCGTGGATCAATGAATAATTCCCGTCATAATCCGGATGGCGGGTCACATGACTGTCGGAGAAAGAATCCTGAATCACGTGCAGCAAACTACCGAGCGCGATATTCTGCACGTTCTGTTTGGGCGGCAACCACGACGTATTGGTGCAATCCAGCATCCCGACAGTGGATGGCGGAATTATTTCCCGCGTACATTTTAGAGAAAACAAATAAGCAGGCGTCCAATTCAATCTTCTGCCATTATTTGTAAAATATTTTTTTATGAACTTCGCAGATTGTGGCGTGAGAAAATTTCCCAGTTTTTTGAAAGGAGTATGAATAGGGATATATCCTGACGCCACTTTGTAGGTGAATTCAATCCAGCTCAGGATTGCGCTACGCGTAGCTTGAGCCGATTCTGTTTCCGTTGATGCCATCGCATGCAGAAATTGCAAATCGGCATGATGACTTCGATAGAACAAGTCAAAATTTTCGTTGATCTGATCTTGATTAGCGAGCTGGCTGGCTCGTTCGAAATTCATCAGCCACTGTTGCGGATTTTCCGGCAGAAAGTGAAGCGGATCGTCATTCCAGCGAACACCTCGAATCACCGTTTTGATCAATTCGTCATTAATTGATTCAGCACCCGGTTTGCGTGAATCTCTGACAAGAAACAATGTCTTTACTGTCAGTTCTTCATGCACGGGGTTGATGATCGAACTCACCATCATTTCCAGCACCGGTTGTTCAAAAGTTTGCACCAATTCGATGCTGCCGTTGTATTCTTTAAAGGGATTGATATCAAAGGCCATTGCATTAGATCCATAACTCAGTAACAATCCGGCGAAAATGAAAGGGTAGATCATAAAATCGGGTATAAATAATAGTAATGGGTAAGAGGTGTTCACCGTGGTGAACCTAAAATTAATCTTTGCAAATTCAAACAATGAAAAAAAATTTAGAACTCGCTAATAACGTTTCGTTGCTCATCGCTTTGGCGCTGGTACTGGGCTTTCTTTATTGGGCAAGAGTCATTGTGATCCCGGTCGCACTTTCCATTTTACTCACGTTTTTGTTATCGCCAATAGTAACATGGCTGCAACAGCATGGCGTTGCTCGAGTCGTCGCCGTGGTTCTGGCTTCAACTCTCGCTTTGAGCAGCATCGCAGGGGCGCTGTGGGGCGTGACCAACCAAATCGGAAGCCTGCTTGACGCCTATCCGCAATATGAAGACAACATTCTGTCCAAACTTCATCAGATCAATGAGCGCGACCGGGATGGACTGTTGGATAAATTGCAAGTCATTACCCAGCGCATTACCGAACAACTGGATAATTCGGTGGAAAGCTTACCGGTTCCTAGTATCAATAAAGAAAATATTGAAGTTCAACCCGTGCGCATCATCAATGACGGTCCGTTTCAATTATCACAACTATGGTCGGTTTTTGGGCCCATGCTCGAGCCTCTGGCCAATGCCGGTCTCATCATCGTGCTGGTCTGTTTCATGTTGCTGAACCGAGAAGATCTGCGTGACCGCGTTATTTCATTGATCGGGGTCGAGCAGTTGGTGCATACGACACGGGCATTTGAAGATGCGGGCGAACGCGTCAGCCGCTATCTGCTGATGCAATTGCTCATCAATGTGGGGTATGGCTTAACCGTCGGGCTTAGTTTGTGGTTGATCGACGTCCCTTACGCAGCATTATGGGGATTTTTCGGCGCCTTGTTACGCTACATCCCTTATTTAGGCGCATGGCTTACCGCAATTCTGCCCATCACGCTCAGCCTGCTGATCTCACCGGACTGGTCATTAGCAATTCAAGTAATCGCGATTTTCTGCGGATTGGAATTGATCACCAACATGATCGTTGAACCTCTGTTGTATGGTCGTGGCATGGGCGTATCCCAGGCAGCCCTGCTGGTTTGTGTCGCCTTCTGGACGTGGCTGTGGGGGCCGATCGGGTTGATTCTCGCTTCCCCTTTGACAGTCTGCATCGTAGTATTGGGTCGGTATGTTCCCTACTTGAGTTTTCTCGACACCTTGCTCGGTGACCGGCCCGCGCTTTCGCTCGGACAGCGTTTTTATCAGCGTTTGCTGGCGGATGACGTCGATGAAGCGACTGGATTGATAGAACAGGAACTGGACGATGGCGAGCGTACTCTGCCCCAAGTTTTTGATGATCTGGCTATCCCAGCCTTGGTGCAAGCCCGCGTCGATTTTCGAAAAGGCACCATGGATGCCGATGAACAGAAGGAATTCATCGATAATCTGAAAAATGTCATCGAAGCCGAAGACAAGAATTTAGCCGCAAAAACTGACGCACCGCACGAAACGGCCGAACGCAAAGTGGTCCTGGCCATTCCTGCCCGCGATGCCACGGATGAGCTGGCCGTCACCATGTTAGGGAAATCGATATCGAATGATCACTTCGCTTGGCATGAAATGAGCTCGCTGGGATTAGCTACGGACACCTTGGCCATGATCGCACAGTTGAAGGCGAACATCATCGTCATCACCTCTGTTTATCCGGGTAATCTGGCGCATACGATTTATTTGTGCAAACGGATACGTGCACGATTTCCGGAAATCACGATCGTGGCCAGCAGGCTGGGCATGGACGATCCTGACATGATGAAAAATAATTCCGATAAATTACTGGCTGTAGGTGCAAAAATCGTAATCCACACGCTTCAGGATACGATCCTGGAACTTGATAAATTATTTCTTCTCGATGTGCCTCGCCCTGACCAGTAATAATCCCCAACGGATCATACTATGTCGGCTACCGAACTGATCCAGTTGAATGAATGAGATAGGATTTGTCCAGGATGCTTCGATAAAACAAGCGATTGAACACTAATTGCAGAGCATCGGGATTGTGACGATAGCCGAGGTTATCCTATGGGCATGGCAAGGGACCGACATGAATCAGCCGTAAAATCTCAAACAAGGATCGCGCACCAGCAACGATTCGAGCAACTACGCAGGCTGGAGAATAGATTGGAAATTCCCATGCTGATACTTGCCTTTGCGTGGCTGGGATTGCTCGTTGCCGAACTGACCTGGGGTGAAAGCCCCTGGTTAGAGATTTCTGGTGCAATCATCTGGATCATCTTCATCGTGGATTTTTCCGCCAAACTCGTACTCGCTCCCCACAAGCTTGTATACCTCAAGCAAAACTGGCTGACTGCCATCGCACTGTTAATTCCGGCACTGCGAATTTTCCGTATTTTTCGCGTCATTCGATTGCTGCAGATCGTCCGGGTAGGCCGTGGAATGAAATTACTGCGCATCCTCAGCTCGTTGAATCGGGGTATGAATGCATTGGGAACAAGTCTGAAACGGCGCGGCTTCGGCTATGCCGTTACACTAACCGTGCTGGTCACCTTGGTGGGTGCAGCAGGAATCTATGCTTTTGAGAAAGAAACTGCGGGTGGCCCGCAAGACTACGGAACCGCTTTGTGGTGGACGGCGATGATGATGACGACGATGGGCTCCCAGTTCTGGCCCTATACAGCCGAGGGTCGCATGCTGTGCTTGTTTCTTGCCTTGTATGCGTTTGCAGTGTTTGGCTATGTGACGGCAACGCTTGCCTCTTTTTTTGTGGGCCGCGATTCTCAAAAAGTCAAGGTGGCACCTGTCGAAGCCAAGCAATTGGCAGAACTGCGCGATCAAGTCATCGCGTTGCGCGAAGAGATTCGCGCCTTATCACGCCGGCAATAACGACGGTTTCCCTTCTCTACCTTTTTTTTGTCGGATGAAAGCTTTTTTCCGCACAAACCATAAAACCGAGGTTTATCAGCGAGAACCCCATGGAAATATTTCTAGCAGAACTCGTAACAGGATTGCCCGATGAAGCGCAAATGGCACGCATCATCATCCGCATGACAGCCGCTGCTTTGTTGGGTGCGGTGGTGGGATTTCAGCGCGAGCGCATGGGTAAATCCGCCGGCATACGAACGCATATGCTGGTGGCTCTGGCGACGACCTTATTTGTGGTAGCTTGTCTGGAATCCGGAATGTCTCAGAGCGATCTGTCGCGCGTCATTCAAGGACTTGCTGCAGGCATTGGTTTTATCGGGGCCGGAGCCATTCTGAAGCTGAGGGATGATCGAGAAATTATCGGACTCACTACCGCAGCGGGTATCTGGATGACGGCAGCCATCGGCGTAGCTGTCGGGTTGGGACGATGGGGATCCGCGGCATTGGGGGTCATTCTGACATGGGTGATACTTTCGATCATTGCCCAACTTAAATACCGGTTGCAAAAAGAACCCGACTGAGACACAACCCGTTTACCATGAATCTCTCCGCTTTAGGCGCGCGGCAGGAATCATGCATCGGAAGTCTTCCATATCTTCTATCTGCTCTAACCGTACGAAATTGCTGAAACAGGGACTCTCTTGTCTGTCCGATAGCGCACAGACGCTATTTGTAACAGTTGAGTACTATTCTTTAAGCCAAGGAAATATATGGATAAATAGTAAGGCTCATTTAATTGCTGAGCGCACTCTAGTTGGACTACCTCTGATATCCGCTGGTCTACAAAAATTCGAACATGGAGGATATATTTGTGAAGGAGTTCGGATTTTCCAAGCTGAATACTCTCAGAAACATTCATGAAACAGAATTATTGAGTTCCGAGTTATTCAGCATCGAACAATTGAAGCGTCATGCCGTGATGCTGGCAGAGTCGCATACGATCAATCCTCAACCAGGTCCAGATCAGTTATTACCGCGATTAACGGACAACAAGCGCATCATTTGGGCTGCATACGATCTTGTCACCGCCGCAGTTGCAACGGGACAGCGCATTTTTCCGGCTGAATCGTGGCTGCTCGATAATTTCTATCTCATTGAGCAGCAGATCAATCAAGCGCGTAGACATTTGCCCCGCGGCTACAGCCGCCAATTGCCGCAATTGATGAATGGCTCATCGGCGGGTTTTCCAAGGATCTATGAATTGGCATTGCAGCTCATCTCACACATGGATGGGCGAATCGATAAAGACAATGTCACCCAATTCGTTGCTGCCTACCAGACCATCGAGCCGTTGAAAATAGGGGAATTATGGGCTTATCCCATCATGCTGCAATTGGCGTTACTGGAGAATATACGCCGGGTTGCGCTGCGGATCGCCCGACGGCGGCAAGAGCTCGAGGCGGCAAACACATGGGCAGACCGCATGCTCGCCATCTCTGAAAAGGAATCAAAGCACCTGATCCAATTACTGGCTGAGTTTGCTAATGCCGATGTGTCACTAACTGCGCCGTTTGTGGAAGAATTTTATGCTCGGCTACAGGCGCAAGGCTCCACGATGACATTCGTGCAAGCCTGGGTAGAACAAAAACTGGCTGAGCAGGGCGTCACTGCAACTCAATTGTTCGAAGCAGCAGGCCGAACCGCGGCCGCCAATCAGATTTCCATCGCCAACAGCATTGGTAGCTTGCGGGTCATCGATACCATGAACTGGCGCGATTATGTCGAATCCCTAAGTGTCGTAGAAGCAACCATGCGCGAAGATCCTGCAGGCGTGCATGAATTTCAGGATTTTGCAACCCGCGACCGTTATCGTCATATCATTGAGGATCTCGCCAGAGGCAGCGCCCGGAGCGAACTCGCAGTGGCGCGTGAAGTCATTGCTTTGGCCAGCGCAGCCGCGCATCAGCTCGGCGCTGACAACCGTACCGCTCACGTCGGTTATTATTTGGTCGATGAGGGCCGTCCTGTCCTGGAACGTGCACTTGAATGCCGATTGACGTGGGGAGTTCGAGTCTGCCGTGCATGCCAGCGGCACAGCTTAGCGCTTTATCTGGGCGCAATAGGACTGCTTTCCGCATTGGCGACTGCGTTGGCATTGTCTACGCTGGATCATTCAAGTCCGGAAGAAGGACATTTCTGGTTCTTTGCGCTCACTGGCCTCCTTGGCGCTTCAGCCATGGCGGTTTCACTGGTCAATATGCTAATCACGCTGATTATTCCGCCACGGCCATTGCCGCGGCTCGATTTTTCCGCAGGTATACCTTTGGCCCATCGAACCATGGTCGTGGTTCCCACTTTACTCAATACTCAGCAGGATATCGACAACCTTCTGGAAGCTCTGGAAATCCGTTATCTCGGCAATCGTGACCCCAACCTGTTCTTTGCCTTGCTGACTGACTTCCGTGACGCGCCGCAGCAAACATTACCAACGGATGACGCATTGCTGGACTATGCCCGCAAAGCAGTGGAGTCCCTGAACGCAAGCTATCATGAGGATCGGCCGTGCATTTTCTATCTGTTCCATCGCCCCCGGCTATGGAATCCTTATGAAAAAGTATGGATGGGCTACGAACGCAAGCGCGGCAAACTGGAGCAATTCAATGCCTTGGTGCGCGGTGAGGCAAAAACAGCCTTTTCGGACATCGTGGGTGACCCATCCATTCTCCAATCGATTCGTTACGTCATCACGTTGGATACTGACACGCAGCTTCCGCGCGAATCGGCACGCCCGCTGGTAGGTAGCATGGCTCATCCACTCAATCGTCCCGTATATGATCCCGACCAAGGACGAATCGTGGAAGGATATGCGATCCTGCAGCCCCGGGTTTCAATCAGCCTGCTGAGCGCCAGCCAGTCTCGCTTCACAATATTATTTGCGGGTGAAGCGGGCATTGATCCCTATACACGTGAAGTATCGGATGTCTATCAGGATGTCTTCGGCGAGGGATCGTTCGTCGGCAAGGGCATTTACGATGTTGACGCTTTTCGTCAAGCCATCGACGGCCGATTTCCTGAGAACCTCATTCTCAGTCATGACTTATTAGAAAGCGGATATGCACGTTCTGCGCTGATTACGGATGTGGATCTCGTCGAAGAGCATCCTGCCAGTTACACAATCGAGGCCAGCCGGCGGCACCGCTGGATACGTGGAGACTGGCAACTGATCGGGTGGCTGCTTTCGCATGTGCCTGGGCCACCGGGTGAAAATGGATCGAAAGCACGGCGACAATCGAACCCTCTGAATACTTTGTCGGTATGGAAAATAATCGATAACCTGCGCCGCAGCCTGATCCCTCCCGCTCTGCTGGCTTTTTTGATTGGTGGCTGGCTATTTGGCCCCGGTCCAGCATGGCTATGGATTTTGTTAGTAGCGGGTGTGGTGTTTTTGCCCGTTATGCTCGGCGCAGCGATCCAGCTCGTGCGCAAACCGCCAGAACGCGATTGGTGGGTGCATCTGAACTTAACCGGCAAATCCACAACCAACCCACTTTTACTAGCAGTGCTGTCATTGATTTTCTTGCCATACGACACGAGAATCAACCTGGGCGCCATCCTATACACTGGGCTGCGCATGCTGTTCACGCGGCGCGGACTGATGCTGTGGCATTTACCCGCATACACACGCCGCAATGCCAGCACCACGATATTTGATTTTATGCTGGAAATGTGGACGGCGCCCGCACTGGCGATCGCGCTGGGTTATGTTTTGATGAATCAGCCTGCCGCTGAGATGATGTTCTTCGTTCCTGTTTTGCTGGCATGGTTGCTATCCCCCGTGATCGGCTGGTGGATCAGCAAACCGCTGGTATCGCCAGAGCCTCAACTGACAAGCGATCAGCGCCTGTTCTTGCGCACTTCGGCACGGCGCACATGGCGTTTCTTTGAACAATTCGTCGGTCCGGACGATCACTGGCTGCCGCCAGACAATTTTCAGGAACACCCTACTCCGATGATTGCCACGCGCACCTCTCCGACCAATATCGGTATGTCACTGCTGGCTCATCTGTCGGCCCATGATTTTGGTTATATCTCGACCGGGGAATTTCTCGATCGGATCGGGAAAACCATTGGAACAATGGAAAATCTGGAGCGCTACCTTGGTCATTTTTACAACTGGTACGATACCCGTACACTGCAGCCATTGCATCCCCAATATGTTTCTTCAGTCGATAGCGGCAACCTCATTGGCAGCTTGCTCACGCTGCAGGCGGGCCTGGCCGAACTTAAGAATCAACCGATTCTATCGATGACTATTTTTCATGGATTGCAGGATACCTTGCGGTTACTTGCCGAGCACATCCCCGCTTCGCCCAATTCAGAATTGTCCCGGAAAGTCGAGGCGCTCGAGCGAAATGTACAGCTTCTTACTGTCCCTGAATCGTGGCAAAAGGTCTGGATGACCATCGATCATCTCCTGGCTGAAATCCACCGCATCAGTGAGGAGGCGATGGCTTGCCTGCCGGCAGACATCGATATTGATGGCGAGCTTTATTATTGGGCCCGGGCATTTAATCAACAAGTCGTGGCGTTTCAGCGGGATCTCCGTCATTTGATGACAGAAATCCAGCACGTCGACACTCTTCCAACCTTGGCCGAATTAGCGGCAAACACATCGAATGACAATGACAAGCAAATAGTCGGTTTTTCCAAAAACGCGCTGCAGCGGATTCGTATGATTGATGATCTGGTTGATCGTTGCGGCAAACTGGCCCACATGGATTTTGAATTTCTGTATGATGCGTCGCGCAATTTACTTGCGATCGGCTACGATGTCAGTGAACGGCGGAGAGATCAAGCCTGCTATGACCTGCTGGCATCCGAAGCACGCTTAGCCAGTTTCCTGCTCATTGCGCAGGGACAGTTGCCACAGAAACATTGGTACTCGTTGGGCCGGCTACTGACCAGCCATGGCGGTGATATCAGCCTGATTTCCTGGAGCGGTTCGATGTTCGAATATCTCATGCCGCACCTGATCATGCCCAGCTACGACAATACATTGTTAGCGCAAACCTGCAAAGCAGCGGTATTGCGTCAGGTAGAATATGGTGAACAGCGAAACGTTCCCTGGGGGATTTCAGAATCCTGTTACAACACGACTGATAGTCAGCAAATTTACCAGTATCGCGCATTTGGTGTGCCCGGTCTCGGTTTTAAACGGGGATTGGGTGACGATCTGGTCATTGCTCCTTATGCCTCAGCACTGGCCTTGACGGTTATGCCGCAATTAGCCTGCAACAATCTGCAAACACTTGCTGCAATCGGCATGCTTGGCACTTATGGATTTTATGAAGCCGCCGATTACACTCCCTCACGCGTGCCGCGTGGTAAATCCAGTGTCACTGTCCGCACCTTCATGGCGCATCATCAGGGCATGAGTTTGCTGGCGTTTGAACAGACCTTGCTCAACTCTCCGATGCAGCGGCGATTCATGTCTGATCCCTTGATTCAGGCAACAGCATTGTTGTTACAAGAACGAATACCGAAGAAGGGCGCAACATTGCATCCCCATGCCGCGGAAGTCAACGCGGCGGCTCGCCCGGCCCTTGCCGAAGCAGACACGATCATGCGGGTGTTTACCGATTTGAACACACCGATTCCGGAAGTCCATCTGCTTTCCAATGGACGCTATCATGTCATGGCGACCCATGCCGGCGGTGGTTATAGTCGATGGGGTGACATCGCTCTTACGCGCTGGCGCGAAGATGCCACTTGCGATAATTGGGGCACTTTCATTTATTTGCGAGATCGCGAATCCGGACGGTATTGGTCTACCGGCTATCAGCCTACGACGCATAAAGCTGATCACTATGAGGCAATATTCGTGCAAGCGCGTGCAGAATATCGCCGTCGAGACTATGCCATCGAAACGCACACCGAGATCAGTGTTTCACCTGAGGATGACGTTGAAATACGCCGCCTGACGCTGACCAACCAATCATTTCGTACTCGCGAGATTGAGATCACGACCTATTCAGAAGTGGTATTGGCGCCTTTGAATTCAGATCTGGCTCATCGCGCCTTTAGCAATCTGTTCGTACAAACAGAAATTATTCCCAACCGGCATGCCATACTGGCTACGCGTCGGCGTCGGATGCCGAATGAACAGATACCCTGGATGTTCCATCTCTTGGCCGCCCCGGGGATAACGATTGATGAATCCTCCTATGAAACAGATCGGAACAAGTTTATTGGTCGTGGACGAACCGTTGCGAATCCCGTAGCCCTGGCTCATGACGACCGAATGTCTGTCCTGTCGAACACCGATGGCTCAGTGCTCGATCCGATCATGGCGATTCGTCGTACTATAACGCTCATGCCAAATGAATCTGCGACAGTACAGATTATTTCCGGTATAGCCAGCACGCGCGAAGCCGCGTTGGTGCTGCTGGAAAATTATTGCGACCGCCATTTTGTGGATCGGGCTTTTGAAATGGCATGGTTTCATAGTCAGGGAATACTGCGCAGTCTCAACGCCACTGAAGCAGATGCTCAGATGTACGGTCGCCTTGCAAGCTCGGTTATCTACAGTACGCAATCTCGCCGGACCGCACCGAGCATTATTGCGCGCAATCAACTGGGCCAAGCAGGTTTGTGGCGCTTCGCAATCTCAGGTGATTTGCCCATCGTTTTGATACGAATTGGAAATATCAATCGCATTGGATTAATAAAACAAGCGCTGCAGGCACATGCTTACTGGCGCATGAAGGGTCTGACATCTGATTTGGTGATCGTGAATGAAGATTTTTCGGGTTATCGCGCGGTACTGCATGATCAGATCATCGGTCTGATCAATGCTGGATCAGAAGCGCAGATCATCGACAAGCCCGGTGGCGTTTTTGTGCGGCGCACCGAAGAGCTTTCCGAAGATGAGCGAGTATTGCTGCAAACGGTGGCACGAATTGTATTCAGTGATACCGCAGATACGTTGATCGAGCCACTGGAACGCCGCATGTCCTCTCAACGGATTACTGATCTGCTCGAACCGCGGATGTTGCCGGCAACTGAACCCATCATTCCATTGCCACCGCGTGAACGACTTTTCTTCAATGGCCTAGGCGGATTTACTCCCGATGGACGCGAATATGTCATTACGCTGGAAAAGGGCACCAATACGCCGGCTCCATGGGTCAATGTAATTGCCAGCCCTCATATCGGTATGGTCGTTAGCGAACGAGGCAGCGCATATACATGGGTAAACAATGCTCACGAGTTTCGACTGACGCCTTGGCATAATGATCCAGTAAGCGATACCAGCGGCGAAATGTACTATATTCGCGATGAAGAGACCGGGATTATTTGGTCACCGACACCAATACTCGCCAATAATCCCTATGGATATGTATGTCGCCATGGTTTTGGATATAGTGTATTCGAGCATTCGCGAGCTGGGATTTCCTCAGAATTATATACCTATGTCGGAATGGATGCTCCGGTAAAATTCGTAGTCATCAAATTACGCAATCTTTCGAAACGGCCTCGGAGAATGTCCCTGACGGGCTACAGCGAACTCGTGCTTGGTGAGTGGCGGCATACCAACATAATGCACATTGTGACTGAATCGGATCCGCATAGTGGCGCATTGTTTGCTCGAAATACCTATAGTCGCGAATACCCCAAGCGCGTCGTATTTGCAAAAGTAAGCGAAAAAGAACGCTCGGTAACAGGAAATCGCGCTGAATTTATTGGTCGCAATGGCTCGCTTTCTTACCCGGCAGCTTTGCGCCGCAAGCGGTTATCTGGAAAAACGGGGGCAGGTCTCGACCCATGTGTAGCGATTCAGACATATGTTGATCTGGCCGAAGGACAGGAACGAGAAATCGTATTTATACTAGGTGCTGCTCATAGCACTGACGAAGCTCAACATTTCATTCAACAATACAGCGGGGTATCAGGCGCAAGACAGGCTCTGGAGGCGGTATGGAGTCATTGGAACCATGCTTTGGGCGCAATTCATGTCGAAACCCCAGAGCCATCAATGGATGTGTTGGTGAATGGCTGGCTGATCTATCAGACATTGTCTTGCAGACTTTGGGGCCGCAGCGGTTATTATCAATCAGGCGGAGCCTATGGTTTTCGTGATCAATTGCAGGACTGCATGGCATTGATCTACTCCACCCCCTGGTTAGTTCGCGATCATATACTCCGTTGCGCCGAACGGCAATTTCCGCAAGGTGATGTACAACATTGGTGGCATCCACCGAATGGACAAGGAGTACGAACTCATTTTTCCGATGACTACCTGTGGTTACCCTATGTTACCTGTCATTATGTTCGAACCACGGGCGATATAGGCGTACTTGACGAGTCGATTCATTTTCTTGAAGGTCGCGAGTTATATCCCGAAGAAGAAGCATACTATGATCAACCTCAACGGTCTGTAGAGTCTGTCAGTCTGTATGAGCACTGTATGCGTGCAATTAAACATGGCTTGCGCTTCGGTAAACATCAATTACCTTTGATGGGATGTGGCGATTGGAATGATGGGATGAATCTGGTTGGGCAAGACGGCAAAGGTGAAAGTGTATGGTTAGCGTGGTTTCTCTATGCAAACTTACAATCATTTTCGGATTTGGCACGAGATCGCGGTGATGTATCTTTTGCAGAAACCTGTAAAGAACAGGCTGAGCAGCTACAACATCATATTGAAACCCATGCTTGGGATGGCAATTGGTACAAACGTGCTTACTTTGACGATGGCACTCCGTTGGGCTCATCTAGCAACGACGAGTGCAAAATTGACTCCATCAGCCAAAGCTGGGCGGTGATTTCAGCAGGTGCAGACACAACACATGCACATCAGGCCATGCATGCAGTTGACAAACTTCTGGTACGAAGAGAAAAGCGATTAATTCAGTTGTTCGATCCACCCTTCGATAAATCAGCATTAGAGCCGGGCTACATTAAAGGTTATGTACCAGGAATTCGTGAAAATGGAGGTCAATATACGCATGCGGCTATCTGGTCCACGATGGCATTTGCTTTACTGGGAGATAAAGAGCGGGCTTGGGAATTATTCGCTATACTGAATCCCGTCAATCATGGCCACACACAAGAAGAAATTCAACGTTACAAAGTTGAGCCTTATGTGATGCCTGCCGATATTTACGGTAAAGAACCCCACATTGGCCGTGGCGGCTGGACATGGTACACCGGCGCTGCAGGATGGATGTATCGACTCGCCGTCGAAACACTTTTAGGTCTACATTTGGAGGTCGATCAACTGTTAATCACCCCGAGAATTCCGGAAAAATGGGATTCATATCTTATTCACTATCGATTTCATGAGACTTTCTACCACATCACTATCCGAAACAGTGGAGAAATGGTTAATCGCGAGTCTCTTATTACTTTGGATGGCATTGCGGTCGACAACATTCGTACAGACGAAAACGATCAAACACAATACCAGTTCCATTTAATGAACGATCATCAACAGCATTATGTGGAAATTATTCTATGTTGCAAGGCAGTATTATAAAAAAAGATTGAACATATGCTAAAACGTAATAATTCAGACGGCCCGTTGAAAAACAGCTGATTTTATGCCCAGGCTGGTTTATATCGAAAAAGTTCGGGCATGTGCTTAAAGTAGGACTGATAATTTTGTGCGCTCAATATTTCTTTTCTGAAATACGGATATATTATTAAATACCAATAAATATCAAGTAATTGTTTAATGATTCGCTTAATATTCTGGGCCATTGCAGTCATTAGAGCTTGAATCGATACTATCTGTAACCCTCAGAGGTACATTTTAATTTGTAGAATTGGCTAGGTTTCATCGAATAATCTTTTATCGTTCATTCACACAGTGAATCTTAGTGATAAAAGCTTTGATTATTTGTAGTACCTGTAACTTATCGATTTAATGCTGATGTGGGTGCTAATCGACAAACTCATGTCTGCTTTGATCAGCTATTAAAAACGGATCGTCGGAAGCATAGGTGATAATGTCAGTTGATGAATCGATACCTTTTGTTCAATTCACTATTCAATTCCTATAAAAGGTAGGAAAAATTTTTGCGAACATTGAAATCAAACAGTCTCGCCGTGATATTTACACTCTAAAGGTGTTTATCCTTATCAAGTCAGGCGGCACACAGCGAGTGGTTCCTAATTCTACGGTTTGTAATAAAAAAAAAAGCCCCTTATCGAAATAAGGAGCTTTTGTCTGAGTGCCTGGCGGTAACCTACTTTCACATGCGATTGCACACTATCATCGGCGCATCTTCGTTTCACTATTCTGTTCGGGATGGGAAGAAGTGGGTCCAAAGTGCCATGGCCGCCAAGCGAAACCATTAAATATTCAATATTGAGTTAGATTTATAAATAATATTATGACTATTATTTATCAAATTAATAAAATTATAGGATCAAGCCTCACGGTCAATTAGTATCGATTAGCTTAACATATTACTATGCTTCCACACTCGACCTATCAACGTCGTAGTCTTCGACGAACCTTTAGGAGGGTTTAACCCTCGGGAAATCTTATCTTATGGGAAGTTTCCCGCTTAGATGCTTTCAGCGGTTATCTCTTCCGCACTTAGCTACCCGGCGATACGACTGGCGTCATAACCGGTACACCAGAGGTGCGTCCACTCCGGTCCTCTCGTACTAGGAGCAGGTCCATTCAAATTTCCAACGCCCACGGCAGATAGGGACCAAACTGTCTCACGACGTTTTAAACCCAGCTCACGTACCACTTTAAATGGCGAACAGCCATACCCTTGGGACCGGCTACAGCCCCAGGATGTGATGAGCCGACATCGAGGTGCCA
>CASDLT010000014.1 GCA_949281375.1 uncultured Nitrosomonas sp. | reverse complement strand
GACAACGACGCGCCTTCAGGTACACCTGTCGCAAATATCATTGATGCGGTAGTCGATGAGACCGATAAAACGGCTACGGTAACCGTGACACTCGACAAACCCAGCGTCAATTGGACATCATTGAATGTGGCTGGGCAGAATATTACGGCGGTTGGCAGCGATTACCGCGCGCTGCAAATTGGCAAGATTGCTTTTGCACCGGGTGAAACCGAAAAAACCGTCACTTTGGGTTTATTGAACGATGCGATCATAGAAGATTCCGAGCTGTTTGATGTAGTTTTGACGGCGCCCGTCGGTGTTACATTGGGCGATGCGCGTGCGCATGTGGTTATTGCTGCCAACGATAATACTGCCGTTGCGTCACCACTAATCCATGTCGCCAATGTCGCCGCCTACGAAAACAAAGGTTATCTCGATTTTCAGGTTACGTTGACCGCGCCCAGTGTGGGAGGGGCAAGGGTGAATTACAGCACAGCTTCAGGCACTGCCACAGGGAATGTAGATTATTCCACTACAAGTGGCACGCTGATATTTGCATCGAATGAACTATCCAAAACCATTCGCATATCTGTGACGGATGACGTAACTGTGGAAGCTCTGGAAAACTTCACGCTCAATCTGAGCAGCGCAGTCAACGCCACGATCGGTACTGCATCGGCGACGGCCACCATCATCGATAATGAAAGCGCCGCACCGGCAGCGCCCATTGCGCTTGCGGGCACCGCCGGAAATGATATTTTGCAGGGAACACCCTTTGCCGACGCGATGACTGGAGCCGCCGGCAATGATGTTTTCAACGGTGGGGCAGGCAATGACAGCATGGTAGGTGCCGGAGGCAATGATACCTATCTGATTGAAAATGCCGGGGATACTTACGTGGAAGCAGCCGCAGCCGGAACGGATACTGTCGTAAGCTATTTGCCCACTCATACGCTGGGCGCCAATGTCGAAAAATTGCAACTGGCAGGCGCGGCTGTCACAGGGATCGGCAATGGATTGAATAACACGTTGCTCGGCAGTGCCACTAACAATACGCTGAATGGCGGTGCTGGCGGCGATACGCTGGATGGCGTGGCAGGTTCAGATACCCTGACAGGCGCAGCCGGGGCAGATATTTTCGCCTTTACTGCCGCGTTGAATGCAACGACCAATAGCGACGTCATCACTGACTTTAGTGTGGTTGACGATACCATACGATTGGAAAATGCCATTTTCACCAAATTTACCGCAACTGGTGCGCTTCCGGCAGGCAGCTTTATTTCTGGCCCTGGCGCAGTCGCATTGGATGGCAATGATCATCTGATCTATAACACTACCACCGGGACTCTTGCCTATGACACCGATGGCAACGGTGCTGGTGCGCAGGTGGTATTTGCGACATTGACAGGAACACCGGCATTGACACAAGCCGATTTTGTAGTCGTTTAATGGATTCTGGAAAAAGTAGCCAGGAAGATTTTTAAAAGCGAAGTCAGGTTCAATCGTGCAGTTTAGAAGATGTAACAGAGCATGTTGAGCCTGATTTCGACGCAACTTAACCGAGCATAGTATTTTTTTAATAAATTTATAGTTAATGGAAAGGTTAAAAAATGGCCTCACTTTTATTTCATGTCAATGAAGTTTATTCAAGCGCTGACCGGTCTGTACAATTTGTTGAGTTCATAGGCGATGCCGATGCGCAACACGAATGGGCAGGAGAAGCTATTAATTCTGGTGTTACGGATGCTGGAAGAAGAGGAAAAGTTTTTTCTTTTTTAACGGATCTTCCTAGTCCATCTACCAATGGCAAAACAGTATTGTTAGCGACGCAAAGTTTTGCGGATTTGGGAATTGTGTCCCCTGATTACATCATTCCGCAAAGTTTTATAGAATTAGATAATGGCTACATAAGCTTTTCCGAGATTTTTCGGTATTCGCAATTGCCAACTGATGGCAGTTCTTCACTTAACAGTGACCTGACCATTGGCACCAACTCTCCGACAAACTTTGCAGGAGAAAGTGGCACGATTGATACGCTTCCCGATCTGACGATTACAGGAACAGAAGGTCCAGACAATCTTACAGGTACGGCCGCTGATAATGTTTTTAAAGCAGGTGGTGGTCAAGATGTTCTCAATGCCGATCTGGGCGATGACATTATGGATGGGGGAGCTGGCATTGATACTGCCGTTTTCGGTTCAAGTTTGAATGCGACAATTTCTAAATCAACAGTTACGGGTTCCTATGGAAATGATTCCCTGATCAGTATTGAACGCCTTCAATTCAGTGATAAGAATCTTGCGCTTGATCTTGATGCCGGCCAGGCGGCTAATAACACCGTGCGAATAATCGGAGCGGCATTTGGCTCATTTGCCATCCAGGAACATCCAGAGTATGTCACTATTGGACTAAATCTATTCGATTCCGGCCAAAGTATGGCACAAGCAACACAGCTCGCTGTTGAAGCAATGGGTGGTCTAAGCAATGCTGATTTTGTGGATACAATATATTCAAATGTAGTCAATACCAGTCCTTCGACTATAGAGCACGACTATTATGTTGGATTGTTGCAAGGTAATGGCGGATCATTTACTCAAGCGCAATTACTTGAATTTGCCGCATTGACCGACTTAAACGCAACCGCTATTGATCTTGTTGGATTGCAGCAAACGGGTGTGGAATATAGTTAATAGAATTGCAGAACTCGGGGGGAAATGAAATTATTACTGGATCATTGAGCAGTTAAGCTTGTTTTTCGCCCAAACTGACTGGATGGTAATGGAGATTTTTCAGAAATTGCTGAATCATGTTCTCCCGGTATCACTTGCATGGATTGAGGTTCTGGTATTTTAGATCAGAAATTGATTGATTCCATTTCATAAATTGTTGGAGCTCATCAATAGAACTTGGATTTCCGCGTTATTTAAGGTTTTAATCTGCGGGAAATCGCAGTATTCTAAACGCAATGACCAATAAAAAGGCTATTCTGAGCTGAACCTCGAGATGCTGATGGGATTGCACGATGAATGCTTTGATGAAATTGAACTTAATCAAACTGGAAGGACAGTTTACTCATTGGATTTCGCAACTGCTCGCAGTTGCGTGCCTGACAGTGCCATTGGCTGGGCAAGGTGCGTCTGTGACGTTGTTGACCCCCGAGAATCAGCAGAAAATCGAACTGGCGGTATGGAAATACGCCATCGATCGGCCCTTGCTGGTGCAAACCATCGAATGGTTTCGTAATTTGACGCGCAATTCCCAGGATTCCGCCGCTATTGCCGAGCTTTCCCGACTGGAGTTCATGCGCGCCCAACTTGAGCTGGACAAAAAGCGTCGCATTCAGTTGTTCGAAAATTGCATCAACGTTGCCGACCAGGCGTTGGCGCTGAATGAGAGAGAGGTGCGTGGATTGTTCTGGAAAGCTGCTGCGATGGGCAAGGTGGCGGAAGATAGCGGTGTGTTGAATGCGCTCAGATTGCTTCGGCCGATGGAGAAAATGCTGTTGAATGTGGTCGCGTTGGATGAAAAATATGAAAACGCCGGTGGCCATCGGGCGTTGGGGCGCATGTATCATAAACTGCCAGGATTCCCGATCAGCTTCGGCAGCAACCAGAAAGCATTGAAACATCTCAAACGCGCGCATGATCTTTTTCCTCAGGATGTGATCACTCGCGCTTTCTATGCAGACTTGCTGCTTGACGAAGGTAGGATTGACGAAGCCCGCAAACATGCCGATTTCGTGCTGGCCGCGCCAATTGCCGAGGAAGATGCGCGTGAATATGCTGAGTACGTCAATATCGCGCTGGCCGTGATCGAGAAAACCGGCGGGTTGCCGCTGCGACTGGGCAGAAAGTAACTGTCGCCAGAAAGTCAATCTGGCGTGTCCATCGGTTCTTGACCGATGTCATTCATTTTTCCCGTTAATCAGCTAAACTAGCTCATCCATAATAAACGGGTTGGCGAGTGTAATGAAGGAAACTGTAATTGATTTGATCCGCCATGGAGAGCCGATCGGGGGACGCCGCTATCGCGGTCATGGGGTTGACGATCCATTGAGCGAAAAAGGTTGGTCGCAAATGTGGAATGCGGTTGGCGAATTTTGTGCCTGGGATCATATCATTTCCTCCCCACTGCAACGCTGTCAGCATTTTGCACAGGCGCTAGGGGATCGTCACGGCATTCCGGTGTCAATCGAATCGCGCTTCAGGGAAGTGGGATTCGGTGAATGGGAAGGACTGAGCCATGATGAAGTCAAGATCGGACGCGCTCCTCAGTACCAGGCTTTTTTGCTTGATCCGGTGAATAGCCGTCCGCAGGACGCCGAGCCGTTGGAGGATTTCATCCAGCGCGTCCATTCGGCTTATGAGGAAACGGTCGAGCGCCATGCTGACGGGCATATTCTGATTGTTGCCCACGCCGGGGTCATGCGTGCGCTGATCGCCGAAACCATCCGCGCGCCGGCAGAGGGTTTGTATCGCATCAAAATCAGCAACGGTGGGATAACGCGCATTCGGCAAACCCAGGCCGGCGGCGTGTTGGAGTTGTTGAACGGTAGATTGTCTGACTGAATATTTCGGCGAATAACTCATAGAAGTTTCACTGGTTCCTTTTTTTGAATTTCCCAACGCTTCGTTCCACGTAATATTCCTAAGTCATTCCGATTGATACACGTCAATATATTTTGTTCTTGTGCGCCTATAGTGATTATAGGAACGCAAAAATGGAACTCTTAAAAATACTAAGATTTCGGCTGTATTCGCCTTATCTTGCCATTGTTCTTGTTCTTTTTTCTCAATGGGAGGAATCAAAATGAAAACTAAAGCACTCACAAATGACCTATCACTAACCCAAAGCGCACTGCCTTCCGGCTTGGTTTTATGGAACCGGTTTGAGGCTGAAGGTGATGTGCTGCCCAGCGAAATCGGTCCGGATGTTCAGCTTGCCAATCGCTTCATCGATAGCTGGGATTATGCGGAAATTGTCCCGGGCAAGTTTGGCAATGGCCTGTGGATCGATCGCGACTACAATGACTATGATTCGATGGTGGGCGGCAATTTTTTTGGCACCAATCTGCAGGACACAGCATTTAGTCCGCAGCAAGGCGCGGTTGAGTTCTGGTTTACGTTCAAATATGACTCCAGTGCCGAGGATCATGGTTTCTTCTTCGTCAATGGTTCTGAATTGACCGGCGATTTTGATGATATGAATATCAATACTTTTTATATTGAAGCAAATTGGAGTGGCTGGTCGAGTAATGGTAAATCTTTTACATTCAATATGGATAACAAGGCGGATGATCAGCCAGGAGCTGGAATCCGATCTCCCGCTTTTTCCGCAGGGCCTGGAGGAAAATGGGGATTCGAAGATGGCACGACCTATCATTTCGCTTTTGTATGGGATAGTGATGGCATCGATTCCACGTCGGACACGATGAGGATATATGTCGACGGAGAGATCGCGGCATCCGGTAGTCAGGCGTTGCCAAAGGGGAACTTTGATCCCAATTTGTATGTGGGTACGCTTCCCAACCCTTTTTCGGACCGGACGGGTTTCTATGATTCAGTATTAGGAATCACCGACAATCTGAAAATCTGGGATTATGGCAAATCGGATTTCTCCGATAGATTTGTTGAAGGCGTCGGCCCGCAGGAAGATATTGTAGGTACCCTGGGCGATGATGATCTGACCGGAACCAACGCACCCGACACCATCAGAGGATTGGCCGGTGCAGATATCATTCAGGGATTGGGTGGAGCCGATGCCATTTTTGGAGGGCTCGGAGATGATCTCGTCAGCGCGGATGATGGCAATGATGACGTTTCAGGCGATGGCGGAAACGACAATCTGTTCGGCGGTGCTGGCAATGACACGCTCAAGGGTGGCGACGGTCAGGATCGTCTGCTCGGACAGGCGGGTAACGATAGCCTGCTGGGCGGAAGCGGCCATGACCGGCTCAATGGAGGAGAAGGCAACGATACGCTGAAGGGTAATTGGGGTAACGATACCTTATATGGCGATGCGGGCGATGACATCATCAGAGGCGAAGGCGGTAACGATCTGGTGCATGGCGGTGCCGGCAATGATGACGTGGCGGATTACTATGGCACCAATACCTTGATTGGCGGATTTGGCAATGACACGCTCACCGGTGGTCTGGGCAAAGATACTCTGATCGGCGTGGAAACTGCCTTTTCAGGTACCGGTTTCGGCTTTGGAGCCGGTGAAGTCGATGTGCTGCGCGGTGGAAAAGGCGGCGATACCTTTGTGCTGGGCAATGCCAGCCGGGCCTACTACAGCGATGGCGATCCCTTGACCATTGGCGACTCGGATTATGCCCTGATCAAGGATTTCAAGGTCGATGAAGATGTGATCCTATTGCATGGCGTTCGTGCGTCGTACAGTCTGGATATCTATACCGCTGACGCCGGCAAGCTCGAAGCGGCCATCATGTACGATCCCGGCGTGACCGACCGAGCCGAAATCATCGGCATCGTGCAGAACGTGGCTCCAGATTTTGCAATCACCGGTTCAGCGTTCAGTTTTGTTGGATAACGATTTTTCAGAGTTCTTTTACAGCAACACTTATCAATTTTTGAGGATTTAATGAGTAGGAATGAAAAAATTATCATAAATATCAGTCAGGAAGTATGGAAAGCGTTGACTCTGAAAGCATTGAGTTTTGCCCATAAAGATCAAATTATGCGATTGTTGATTTCTGGTTTTGCTGGGTTATTGCTTAGCTTTCCGCTATATGCACAAGACCAGTATTTGTTGGTAAGTAACCGGGAAGGTCGCGATATTCTGCGTTATGACGCAGAAACTGGGGCTTTTGTTGATGTTTTGGTAAAGGCCGGATCGGGAAACATGAATGTTCCGATGGGTATGGCCCTAGGTCCGGACGGGAATTTGTATGTAAGCTCGCATCATACTGAAATTTTTCCAAGAAATGATCCGCGTGTGCTGAAATTTGACAGTTAAACGGGAGATTTTCTGGGAACATTGGGATCTGCACCATCGAACGCTGGTCTAGGTTTTATGGGTTTTGGGCCAGATGGCACTCTTTACGTGGGAGATGGCAGTAGCGCCACCATATATCACTTTGATGGGAAGACTGGAGAATCGATGGGAGTCTTTGCTACTGGTGTTTCAGGGAGAAAGCTACTGGGGACTGGATTGGGTGGCTGACGGAAACCTATACGTTGGGTCGTTTCTAGATCACGTTGATCGTTTTGACGGTGTGACGGGTGCGCCGTTAGGCATTATCCCGACGCCAGAGGCCAGTTCGCCTGGGTCTATTACATTTGGGCCTGATGGAATGTTGTACCTCAGTGATTACTTCGGTAGTCAAGCGATTGTTTATGATGAGGTTACTGGGGGTTTGGTCAAAACTTTCCTTGAGGAATTGAGCGGTCCCAATAGCGTGGTATTTGCTGACAATGATGATTTTTTGGTAGCCAGCTATTTCAATAATCGAACTGTCAGTTTTGAAGCTGAATCCAACATCGGAACAGTATTTGCCGCAGATCATCCACTCAATGGACATAGAGGGCTGTTGTTAGTACCCGCGGCACCCATTCCTGAACCTTCAACCTAAGTTATGCTGCTTGCAGGACTTGGGATTTTGGGGTTTATGGCGCACTGCAGAAAAGAAGCTTGAATGGCAAGTTTCCATCAGAAGGTTATCTATTTTATAAGGGCACAACTCATGAATCTCAAACAAATAAATCAGTGGATTGCATTATTGGCGCTAGGTCTGGTTTTTGCCTCACAATCCCAAGGAGCTGCGATTATTAATCCGAATGCAACAATACCTTTGCAAAATGCGACGGCAACGTTTAGCCAGCATTTGACTGCTGATTTCACCCCCGACAAAACGATTGACGGCATCATTTCTGGGACAGACTGGACTTCGTGGGCTGTCTTTCCTGATCAGTTCAATACGCAAACGATTGTTTGGGAAACGAAGAATGATCTGACAATGAATCACGGCGCAATAAATTTTCAGCTTTTTCATCAAGAGTTGTTGGCTCTGCCTGGGCACAGTTTGGGTCATTTCCGTCTTTCGTATACTACGGATAATCGTGATCAATTTGCCGATGGTCGCGCAGATGGTGGTGACGTATCAGCAAATTGGATACCGATTGATCCGGTATTCATGTCATCGAATGAAGGAGAGATTTTTACCGAGCAGTCTGATTTTTCCATCGTGGTATCGGAGGGAAGCAATCAGTATCCAATTTATACCATCGGTAGTGAGCTTACTGTGGACGGTATTACCGGATTCCGGCTTGAGGCGATATCTGGTCGCCAACCGCTTAACGGTAATTTTGCCCTCTCAGAATTTGTGGTGACGGCAGCACCTATACCTGAACCTTCAACCTATGCCATGCTGCTTGCAGGACTTGGATTGTTGGGGTTTTTCGCGCATCGTAGAAAACCAAGCGCCATGTGATTTCTACGTTCAAACGATCAGCATTATCCCCAACCCAATCCCGGCAGCCGTTGCCAGCATGCCGGAAATGCAGTGCCTGGCAAGCAGTGAATTGCCAATGAAGCAGATCAAGCCGAGCTTGAAACCGATATTGGAGAGTATGCCCAACGAAATGGCGGTCACGGTTTCGTCCGCCGCCAATTTTCCCATCTCGAATAAGCGCAGGCTGGATAAGGTGATGGCGTCGACGTCGGTCAGGCCCGACAGCAGCGCGACGGCATAAAGACCTTTGCTGCCGGCGGCGTCCGACAGCCATGCGGAAAAGAACAGTACGACGCCATACATCATCCCAAAGGCGGCTGCGGCGCGAAGCTCGGTGGGGTTCTTGATCTCGGGCACGGACACGCCATTATGGTGATTCAGTTGGTGCCACCAATACAAGGTGACACTGGCTCCGAGAGCCAGGCCACAGCCCAATACCGGCAGCAATAGCGGCATGATGCTCGGAGAGGCGACAGCGCTGACGATCGCCAGGCGGATCAGCACGGTCAGATTGGCAATCAGGATGACAACCACGGCCAAATGCGTGAAATCCTGATTCTCGACGCTGCGGCGCGCGTACACCAAGGTTGTCGCGGTGCTCGACACCAGTCCGCCCAATAAACCCAGCATCGGGCCGTGTGGGTGGCCAAGCAATTGCAGCGCGACATAGCCAGCCAGACTGACGCCTGAGATCAACACCACCATGAGCCAGATTTGATGAGGATTGATGGCATCGTACGGCCCAAAGTTCTGATCCGGCAATATAGGCAGTATGATGAAAGTGAGCACGGCAAACTGCAACATTGAAATCAGGTCGCGCCGGCTCAGTTTCTGCGTGATGCCGTGCAATTCGGTTTTGAAATACAGCAGTACCGTGGTGATGATCGCCAGCATGATGGCCAGCGATTCATTGTGATACCAGACGGAAGCGCCCAGTCCATAGCAGATGAGCAGAGCGACCACCGTCGTCGTACCCGGATCGGCATTGTCATCCTTGACCCGCGAGTAGGTCGTGATGATCATCGCGCCGATCACCAGCAAACCGCCCAGCAGCAGCCAGGGCGAGGTTTTCTCGGACAGCATCGCAGCGAGCGTTCCAAACAACGCCACCAGGGCGAATGTTCTCAATCCGGCTCGGGAGCTGGGGTTACGTTCCCGCTCCAGTCCAATCAGCAATCCGATGGCCAGGCTGGTCAGAAAATGCGGCAGCGCCGCCAATTCTCCATTCAATGTGAATTCAGGAGGCATGATCGACGACGGGCTGTTCAGCATCAGACCAATGCTCAAGCAGCAATTGCAAAGTCGTTTTGCCATTAAATTCGTTGATCTGCAAGCGATAGACCGCGTCAATCAGATCTGGCAACGGATCGCAATGAAAAAACAGAATCGCGTCATAGAAGGGTTCAGCCTGGTGCATCGGGTCAGTCGCGGCTCGTTTGCGCAATTTTAATTTGAGGTGTTTTTCGCCCACGATGCGCTGGCTTTCGACCCGGAATTGCGCCGAAAAAGTCGGCGGCGGGAAACCTTGTCCCCAGACTTGCCGTTCGAGATATTCCGCCAATTCCATCGTAATCTCCGATAATTCCAGATCGCCATCGGTCTCGATGACGCGAGTCAGATGCACGGGCGTCAACAGGGATTGAGCGACTTCCTCGAATACCTGACAGAAGTGTTCGTAATGATTGGCGCGTATGGTCAGGCCTGCCGCGGCGGCATGGCCGCCGAATTTGAGGATCAGATCCGGTTCGCGCTTGGCGACCAGATCGAGGGCATCGCGCAAGTGAAATCCATTGATCGAACGTCCGGAACCTTTCAGTTCATCCGTATTGCCCGCTGCGAAAATGATCACCGGACGGTGATATTTGTCCTTGATGCGTGACGCGAGTATGCCAATCACACCTTGATGCCATTCCGGATCGAACAGGCAAATGCTGTACGATTGCTGGAGTTCGGAGTCATGCTTGCCGAGCATGGCGTCCAGTTTCTCGAGCGCGCCTTCTTGCATGGTTGATTCGATTTCGCGCCGCTGGCGGTTCAATTCGTCGAGCTGTTTGGCGCACTCGACCGCATAAGCCTCATCGTCGGTCAGCAGGCATTCGATTCCGAGGGACATATCGTCCAGTCGCCCCGCGGCGTTCAAGCGCGGCCCGAGAATGAAGCCAAGCTCATAGGTGGAAATTTGCTGATGATCCCGCCGCGCCACGTGTAATAACGCATGAATTCCGGCGCAGCAGCGCCCTTTGCGGATGCGCTGCAAGCCTTGCTGTACCAGGATGCGGTTGTTGTTATCCAGCTTGACCACGTCCGCCACCGTGCCGAGCGCCACCAGATCGAGAAAAGCGGCGAGGTTCGGTTCGGGGGTAGTTGCAAAAGCGCCGCGCTGGCGCAATTCCGCCCGCAGTGCCAGCATCAGGTAAAAAATGACGCCGACGCCTGCAATGCTCTTGCTCGGAAACGAGCAATCCGGCTGGTTGGGATTGATGATAGCGGTGGCGGCAGGCAGAATCTCGCCTGGCAGATGATGATCGGTGACCAACACTTCCATGCCGAGGCGATTGGCGGTCGCGACGCCATCGACGCTGGCAATGCCGTTATCGACCGTGATCAGAATGTCAGGGTTTTTGGTCGTATGGGCTAACTGAACGATTTCGGGAGTCAAACCATAGCCGAACTCAAACCGGTTTGGCACCAGGTAATCGACCTGTGCGCCCAGCTTGCGCAAAATGCGCACGCCGACCGCACACGCCGTGGCGCCATCCGAATCATAGTCGGCCACGATCAGGAGGCGTTTTTGGGCGGCTATGGCATCAGCCAGCAGGGAGGCCATCACAGTGCAATTTTTCAGCTGCTCGAACGGAATCAGATGGGTTAATTCGGTTTCGAGCTGACCGGCATCGGCAATGCCGCGCGCCGCATAAATGCGCGCCAGCACCGGTGGCAATCCGCAGGCGCTCAACGCCTGGAATGTCTGCGCATCATAGGACCGCGGGGTAATTTTGGGCATGGGCCGAATAGTACTGCGATTGATCGTGGATTGCGAGCAAATGAATTATTCCGTGACGGGTTCCACTACCGCCAGCTTTTCGACTTTGAGCATGTGCAGGCGGCGGCTATCGGCCCGTTGAATGGTGAACTTGAAGTGATCGATTACCACGGACTCATCGCGCTTCGGCAAGCGGCCAAATTTGTTGAGCACCAGCCCGCCGATGGTATCGTAATCGTCATCCGGGAACTGCGCGCCGAAAGCTTCATTGAACCCATCGATTTCGGTAATGGCTTTCACGCGATAACTGCCATCTGCCTGCATGACGATGTTGTCTTCTTCTTCATCGAAATCATATTCGTCCTCAATGTCGCCGACGATCTGTTCCAGCACATCTTCGATCGTCACCAGACCCGCGATGCCGCCATACTCGTTCACGATGATGGCCATATGATTGCGATTGCTGCGGAAATCCTTCAGCAGTACGTTCAATCGTTTCGATTCGGGAATGAAAACCGCCGGGCGCAGCATGTCGCGAATGTTGAATTCATCGGGGTCGGCGTAATACCGCAGCAAATCCTTGGCAAGCAGGATGCCGATGATTTCATCCTCCGAACCTTCAGTGACTGGAAAGCGCGAGTGGGCCGCTTCAATGACGAAGGGAATGAATTTTTCGGGTTTTTCGCTGATGTCGACGACATCCATTTGCGAGCGTGGCACCATGATGTCTCGGGCCTGCATTTCCGAGACTTGCATGACGCCTTCGATCATGCTGAGTGCGTCCGAGTCGAGCAGATTCCGCTCGAATGCGGAATGTAATACGGTGATGAGTTGTTCGCGGTCTTCCGGTTCGCGGATCAGTAAAGCGCTGAGCCGCTCTAACCAGCCGCTTTTAGTTGATGGGTCATCCATAATGGTGTGATTGTTGTTTCGGTAGTCTCAAAAAAATGTTTAATAAATGAATCAAGGAAATAGATGTTAGGGTTGCGATAATCGCCAAGAGTTCTCACTTATCGTTCGATATAGGGATCATCATAGCCAAGCCTAGCCAGAATCTGCGTTTCCAGTTGTTCCATGTGCACAGCTTCAGCATCGTCGATATGGTCATATCCTTGCAAATGCAGGACGCCGTGCACCGTCAAATGCGCATAATGCGCCAATAAAGATTTGTTCTGCACTTGTGCTTCTGTGCTGACGACCGGCGCACACAATACAATGTCGCCGGTCAATGGCTGAGTATCGTCATACGTGAACGTCAGCACATTGGTGGCATAATCTTTCTGGCGGAACTGTTGGTTCAGTTCGCGCCCTTCGGACTCATCCACGAGTCGCAGTACGATTTCGGCATCCTGCATCAGCGTGGCTTTTACCCAGCGGCGGAATTGCGGCCGCGTTGGGACATCGGAACTGGCTGTCGCATACTGCACCACGAGTTTGAGCGATTTCTGCATGCGCAAAGCCGGTCAGGATTCCGGGGTGAGTTTGTCGTGCTTTTCATAGGCATCGACGATACGCTGCACCAGCGGGTGTCGGACGACATCTTCCGAACGAAACCGGCTGAAGGCAATGCCTCGAATGTCCTTGAGCACCTGCTGCGCTTCCACCAGGCCACTTTTCTGATGCTTGGGCAGGTCGATCTGGGTGACGTCACCGGTGATAACGGCTTTCGAGCCCAACCCGATGCGCGTCAGAAACATTTTCATTTGCTCTGGCGTCGTGTTTTGCGCTTCATCCAGAATGATGAAGGATTTGTTGAGTGTGCGTCCCCGCATGAATGCCAGCGGTGCGATTTCAATGGTATTGCGCTCGAATTGCTTGGTGGTTTTGTCGAAGCCCATCAAATCATACAGTGCGTCATACAGCGGCCGCAGATACGGATCGACTTTCTGCGTCAAATCGCCGGGTAGGAATCCTAGCCGTTCGCCTGCCTCCACTGCCGGGCGCACCAGAATCAGTCGCGATACCAGATCGCGCTCCAGTGCATCGACGGCGCTGGCGACGGCCAGATAGGTTTTGCCGGTGCCGGCCGGGCCGATTGCAAACGTGATGTCATGTTCCTGGATGTGCTGCAGATATTGAGTCTGACGCGGCGTACGGCCATATAAATTGGTGCGCCGCGTCAGCAGCACCGGCGCATCCGGCCGCTTTGGGGTTTCCGCCGTATCGGGATTGCCGTCATTCACGGTAGTTTGGTTCTGGGGATTGAGCATTTCAATCAAACCGAGCTGGACTTGTTCCAAGCTCAAATGATGTTGCGATTGATCATAAAAACGGCGTAGCACTTTTGCGGCCAGTTGTGTCTGATGCGCTTTGCCGGCCAGACTGAAATGTTCGCCGCGGCGTGAAATCGCTACATCCAGTGCGGTTTCAACCTGCTTCAGATTTTCATCCAGCGCGCCGCATAGATTAGCCAGTCGCTGGTTATCAGTGGGAGTAAAGGAAATTTCGAGGGATGTCGGTTTCAATGGCACAGGTCAAGGTTACGTTAGAAAGAATTCTCCCAGCGGTTGGGGCACTTTGCAAGTACAACCTCATGTGAAAGCTGCTAATCTTTTGATTTCATTAATTGAATAAAATTTCGCCCCGTAACGTATGAGACCTGGCTTCGGTGATGCGGACATTGATGAAGCTCCCGACCAGGCTTGGATCACATGCGAGATTGACCACCCGGTTGTTGTCGGTGCGCCCGAAGAATTCCTCGGCATTTTTCTTTGAAACGCCCTCCAGTAATACGCGCTGAGTGGATCCGACCATGTGCTGGCTGATCTTGCGGGCTTGCTGGTTGATTTGCGCTTGCAGTCGTTGCAGGCGTTCCAGTTTGACTTCCGCGGGCGTGCCGTCGGACATGTCAGCCGCGGGGGTGCCGGGGCGCGGACTAAACACGAAGCTGTACGATTCGTCGAAATTCAATTCTTCGATCAACGACATGGTCGCTTCGAAATCGGCTTCGGTTTCACCGGGAAAGCCGACGATGAAGTCGGACGACAAGGAAATATCTGGGCGGATCGCGCGCAACTTGCGGATGATCGACTTATATTCGAGCACACTGTAGCCGCGCTTCATCGCCGCCAGGATGCGATCGGAGCCGGATTGCACCGGCAGATGCAAATGGTTGACCAGTTTTGGTAATTGTTCGTAGGACTGAATCAGCCGCGCAGTAAATTCCTTGGGGTGCGAGGTGGTGTAGCGAATGCGCTCGAGGCCGGGAATCTCATGAAGGTATTCCAGCAGCAGCGAGAAATCGGCAATTTCGCCATCCTCGACCACACCAAGATAGGCGTTGACGTTCTGCCCGAGCAACGTCACTTCCTTGATGCCTTGATCGGCGAGCACGGCGATTTCGGTCAGCACATCGCCGAGCGGACGCGACACTTCCTCGCCGCGAGTATACGGCACGACGCAATAACTGCAATATTTGCTGCAACCTTCCATGATCGACACGAATGCCGTGACGCCTTCGGTGCGTGCCGGCGGCAGGTGGTCGAATTTTTCGATTTCGGGAAACGAAATATCCACTTGTGAACGCCCCGTCGCTTTGCGTGTTTCAATCAGTTGCGGCAAGCGATGCAGGGTCTGCGGTCCGAAAACCACGTCGACGTAAGGCGCGCGGCTGACGATCGCCTTGCCTTCCTGGCTGGCGACGCAACCGCCGACACCGATCAGCAGGTTCGGATTGGCCTCTTTTAGATGCCGGACACGGCCCAGATCGTGAAACACTTTTTCCTGCGCTTTTTCCCGCACCGAACAGGTGTTGAACAGGATGATGTCGGCCTGCGCCGGATCGTCAGTGGATTCCATGCCATACGCTGCATGCAGCACATCGGCCATTTTCTCCGAGTCGTACTCGTTCATCTGGCAACCGAAGGTTTTGATATAAAGCTTGTTACTCACTAATTCTCTTGCGCTCTGTTAAAAGGAAAATAAACGCCTCAGCCACGACGGGACTTGATGACCTTCCCGTTCTGCCGCCTTGACTTCATCCGGTGTGATGAACCAAACCCGGTGCAGATAACCGGAAAAATCCAGTTGATAGCGAACCAGCCCTTTATAGTTGGCCGTACTGGGCAGAATGATCAGATTATCAACCCCGCGCACCTGTCCGCCTGCAGCCATTTGAAACGTTTGGCCATTGATCTTAAACACCGGAAAAGACACCGCCGTCAGATCCCCCAGCTTGCTGTCGACCGGAAAATTCCGGACTTGTTGACTGAAGCCCGGCTGCGACCACAAAGTTGCAATAAGCGCGGTCAGCAATACCCATATCGATGTTTTTTTCATCATTTCGCGACAATGATTGAATAAAGTTTAGGAATCAGCGAGTTGATTTTGATTGATGACTGAAGGCTTCAGGCTTGGCTATGATACGATAAACCGCGATTCAGTATCAATGATTTTACAGACAACACCCAAAGGGGAGGGTTTCATGAACTATCTTGGTAAATTTGTCATTGCAGTGGCGTTTGTTGGATTTTCGTCGAGTGTTTTTGCGCGTAATTTTTCGGGATTATATATTTTTGGCGATAGTCTTTCTGACCCAGGTAATCTGGCTTTGGTGATTGGTACCGAACCTGACCAAATAATCACCGGTAACGACTACGTTCCCAACAAGCCCTATGCTTCCGGGCAATTGACCAACGGCGACGTATGGGCAACTACGTTTGCTCATGACATCGGTCTGGGGGCTTTCTCGGCGCCTGCGCTGGCTGGCGGCGGCAACTTTGCCTTTGGCGGCGCTCGAACCAGCCTCGATGGCGCGAACCGCCCACCCAGTCTGATCGCTCAGGAAGGTTTATTCCTGCAGCGCAACAATGGCGAGGCGCCGAATGATGCGCTGTATGTGCTGCAAAGCGGCGGCAATGATGCTCGGGATGCGCTCGAACAAATTCTGGCGGGCTCCCTGGCGGAAACAGTGATTGAAACTACCGCTGCCCAGTATGGGCAATCCCTGGGTGTCATGGTTGATCAACTGCAATCGGCTGGCGCGCATCGGATTGTGATCTGGAACGTGCCAAACATTGGTCAGGCTCCTGCGCTGACTCACTTTGGGCCGCAAGTTTCCAGCGCCGGAGAGCAGGTCGCGCTGGCGATGAATCATGCCTTGTCCGATCGCATGTCTCTCGAACCAGGCGTCAGCATTTTTGATGATTTCAGTCTGGTTACCCAGGCGATCATGAATCCAGCGGATTATGGCTTGACCAACGTAACGGATGCCTGCGGCGCCACGTCCGCTTGCGATCCCTCGTCCTATTTATTCTGGGACGGACTTCATCCCACCTCTGCCGGACATGCGCTCCTGGCTCAACATATGGCTCAACTGATCCCCGAACCCGCGACTTATGCGCTGCTGTTAGCAGGTCTGCTGGTAGTCGGCATAAAAATCCGGCATCGCCGGTTCTCTGCTGACGGTTGACTAACCTGCGAAGGGATATCCGCGAGATAGAGGTCAATAAGTGTTCCCCACACCCGTGGGGATGAACCGCCTGAGCACCAGGAAAAATTTGACCAGGCAATGTGTTCCCCCCACCCGTGGAGATGAAACGGCATACCTGACTTATCGAACTGTCCATTATGATGAGTTGTCGCTAACTTGATCATCTTTGACAGCATTTCATTCTTTTTCATCTTTTATTACTTATTATGAGGAATGCAATGATAGTAAGACTCGGAAGCTGAACGATTAAATCTATCAATAAAGTCTTTTATAGTTTCTGAGCCAATCTTCTCACATTCTTCTTTTGGAAAATTACCATAATCTTGTTGACTTATACTTATTCCACCATGACTAAACATCGCTAGAATTACAATCAATTTGAACATTTTTTCTCCTTAAATACACCATTTATTATCTTCTATCCATTTCTTAGCATCATCCTCGGTTTCGAACGATACTCTTATGAAGTATTCATTAGATCCATAAGCCCATGCGTAGTAGTCTTTCCACCAAAGTATTCCTTTCACTTGAATAATCCAGTTACCCTTAGAGTTTAGTTTAAATCTAACAATATCATTATCATCTATGAAAAATACTTTGAAAGGATCAGTCAGCATAAATAAGTGTTGTGGGGATGTACCGATGAATTTTCAGCGTCACCTGCAATCCAAAACTGACCCACTAACGACAAATTAACTGACCACCTGGGGAAAAGCTGCTTTTGAAGTTTTCGAGATAGAATTTTGGTTCTTGTCATTTGAATCCTCAATTGCCGCGCGTCCATGTTGTTACAGCGCCTGAGAATTAACGGATTTATTGGGCTTTCTCGGGCCTTAATCCAATGGCGGCGATGATCATTCCCAGCGTCGCCAGTGCGGCAACGATGGGAAACGCGCCGAGGTAGCTGCCGGTCAGGTCTTTAATGTTGCCTGATATTAGAGTTCCGAGGATGGCGCCGGCGCCATAGGCAGTGAAGATGAGGCCGTAATTCTGCGCGTAATGTTTTTTTCCAAAAAATATACCCGTCGCGGTGGGCGCTATCGCCAGCCATCCTCCGAGGCACATCCATAAAACGCAGAATGCGAAAAAGTACAGCAAGGCATTTTCATGCCCGAAAAAAGAGACCAGTAAAGAGACGCCGAGGATCATCGCAAACGACAGCATGGCAGTATGTCTTGGCCCAAGTTTGTCGGTGATGGCGCCGAACAGAGGCCGCCCCAGGCCGTTGAATATCGCGAACAATGAAACGGCGAGGGTCGCCATGGCCGCGTCCAGCTTGGCCACTTCCGTTCCTACCGGCGAAGCTATGCCAATTGCCATCAGCCCAGCCAGGCATCCGATCGTGTAGGTCATCCATAACGCATAGAAATGTCGAGTTTTCAGCATTTCCCGCCGGGTCAGATTGGAGGCTGGCGGTGGTGAAATGGCTGGACCGGTAGCTGTTTTTGTGTCCGCGGGCTGCCAGTCGGCTGGCGGAAAACGCAATAGCTGCGCTAACAGCAGGATCATGATGAGGAACGCGATGCCTGCATACAGGAAGGTATGCAGAATTCCAATGGCGGGGTTGTCGATCATCGCTTTCAGCAGGGGCGCAACCACCAGCGCTGATACGCCAAAACCCATTACCGTGAGGCCGATCGCCAGGCCGCTTTTTTGCGGAAACCATTTGGCGACGACTGCAATCGGGCAGCCATACACGACGCCAGCACCAGTACCGCCGATGACGCCATATAACAGGGTCAAGGTGGTGATATCAGTCGACAGACTGGCGGCGATCCAGCCGCCTGCGGCCAGTGAACCGCCCAGCATGGCGGTATTTCTGGGGCCCCATTTTGCCATCAAGCTGCCCGCGAAAGGCATCGCCAGTGCAAAAACCGCCAGGAACACCATGAATGGGTATCCGCTTTGGCTCGACGTGATTCCCCATAACGATTCGAGCGGTTTTCGGAAAATGCTGAAAGCGTAAATCGACCCCAGGCAAACATTGATCAACAATCCTACCCCAACCAGGATCCAGCGGCCTTTTTCGGCGTTCATGCCCAATAGGGTTACTTTGTCAGTCATGCTGCCAGTCACTATCCGGTTACTCGATACCCTGCGACCGCAGATAATCGTCGTAATTGCCCTTGAAGTCGTTAATGCCGTCCGGTGTCATTTCCAGAATCCGCGTGGCCAGGGACGAAACGAATTCCCGGTCATGGGAAATGAAAATCAGCGTGCCGGTATATTTTTCCAGCGCGCTGTTCAGCGATTCGATCGACTCCATGTCGAGGTGATTGGTCGGCTCGTCCATCAGCAGCACGTTCGGTTTTTGCAGGATCAGCTTGCCGAACAGCATGCGGCCCTGTTCTCCCCCAGAAATGACTTTCGTGGATTTTTTGACGTCATCGCCGGAAAACAGTAACCGCCCCAGCGTGCCGCGGATGGTCTGATCGTCGTCGCTGCCTTGCCGCCATTGATCCATCCATTCGGTCAATGTCAAATCTTCAGCGAAATCGGCCGCATGGTCTTGGGGGAAAAAGCCGGGACGGGCTTTCTCGGCCCATTTGATCTCGCCGGTATCCGGCATCAATTCGCCAGCCAGGCAGCGCAGTAGCGTGGTTTTGCCGATACCGTTCGGGCCGATGATGGCGACTTTTTCGCCCGCTTCAATGTTCAGGCTCAGGTTGTTGAACAACGATTTATCCATGCCAGAGAAACGCTTGCCGATGCTCTGGATGGACACCGCCAACCGGTGCAGTTTTTCCTTGTCGTGGAATTCAAAACGGATGAACGGATACTGGCGGCTGGATGGCTTGACGTCTTCCAGCTTGATTTTTTCGATTTGCCGAGCACGGCTGGTGGCCTGCCGGGCTTTCGATGCATTGGCGGAGAAACGGCTGACGAACGACTGCAAGTCGGCGATCTGCGCTTTTTTCTTGGCGTTGTCGGCCAGCATGCGCTCGCGCACCTGGGTCGAAGCGGTCATGTAATCGTCGTAGTTGCCGGGATAAATGCGCAATTCGCCGTAATCCAGATCAGCCATGTGTGTGCACACGCTATTCAAAAAATGCCGGTCATGTGAAATGATGATGATGGTGTTCTTGCTGGCATTGATGACATCTTCCAGCCAGCGGATGGTATTGATGTCGAGGTTGTTGGTCGGCTCGTCCAGCAGCAGAATATCCGGATTGGAAAACAACGCCTGCGCCAGCAATACGCGTAACTTGTAACCCGGCGCGATGGCGCTCATCAACCCCTGATGCTGGGCAGACGGAATGCCGACACCAAGCAGTAACTCACCGGCGCGCGCTTCCGCAGAATAGCCATCCAGCTCGGCGAACTCGGACTCCAACTCAGCGGCGCGCATGTAATCGTCCTCAGAAGCATCCGGATTGGCGTAAATGGCGTCGCGCTCCTGCTTGATGCGCCATAAATCCGCGTGCCCCATCATCACCGTATCGATCACCAAGCAATCTTCAAATGCAAACTGATCCTGCCGCAATTTGCCCACCCGCTCGCCGCTGTCGACCGAAACATTACCGGACGTTGGTTCCAGATCCCCGCCGAGAATTTTCATGAACGTCGACTTGCCGCAACCGTTCGCGCCGATCAACCCATAGCGGTTACCCCCGCCGAATTTAACGGAAACATTCTCAAACAGCGGCTTGACGCCGAATTGCATGGTGATATTGGCGGTTGTAATCAAAACGGATACCTGCGGAAGATAGTTACAAGAAAGGGGCGCACATTTTAAACGTTTTTCAAGGGGTTTGCTGGGGTATGGTGGAGAATGATTCAAAGAGTAGTTGATTGATTGTATGAAATTGTGGTTGAAGGTTTCTATTATTAAGATAAGGATTCTTGGTTATGAGCTTACCTTAATGATAAAGATTCAAGTTAACGCCAAATTAATGACGGAAAGGATAAGAAGCATGTAAAATGAAATAAGTGCTTTTTTTGCACAAAATATGCAAAAAATTTAATGAAATTGATTTTAAATGGTGCTTAGGCATGCTAATTGAGTTTAATGTAAGTAATTTTCTTTCTATTCGTGAACAGGCTTCACTCAGTATGGTTGCTACAAAAGGACCTGAGTTAGCAAATAACAATACTTTTTTAACAAATATATCAGCAGCGCCTTACTTGTTGAGAAGTTCAGCTATTTATGGAGCAAATGCAGCAGGTAAATCCAATTATATAAAAGCACTTCGGATAATGCGTCAGTTAGTAATGCAATCATCGACTAAGATTCAGGTCGGCGAGGAATTGCCAGTAACTCCTTTTTTATTAGATGAAGATAGCTCCTTGAAACCTGTAGAATTCGAAATTAGTTTTATTAATCATGGGGTACGCTACCAATATGGTTTTTCAGCAACAGTTGAACGTATTACTGAAGAGTGGTTGCTAGCTTATCCGTCTGGAAAAGCGCAGAGATGGATTGAACGGCGCTATGACGAAGATAGCTGCCTATACCGATGGGGAAGTATGGGTAACTTAACAGGTAAAAAAGAGCTTTGGAAAGAAGCCACGCGTTCTAATGCCCTGTTTCTTTCAACAGCAATACAACTTAATAATCAACAGCTTAAACCGGTATATTCTTGGTTTGCTGATGAGCTACATGTTGCTAGTTTTGGTCGATGGGATCCAGGATTTTCGATTGAAGCTTGTGAGAAAAAAAATACAAAAGAAAGAATTATCTCGTTTCTCAGAGCAGCCGATATCAATATTGATGATATCGAACTAGAAAAAGAAAAATTTGATTTGCAAAATTTACCAAATGACATGCCAGAGGAAATTAAAACACATTTAGAAAAAAAATTTAAAGATAAAACTATCGTACAAGTTAAAACAGTTCATCGACTAGAGAAAACTCAAAGAAAAGTATTATTTGATTTAGATGATGAGTCAGATGGTACTCAGAAAATTTTTGCTTTAGCCGGACCTTGGTTAGATACCCTAGAAAATGGGTATATCCTTGTTATTGATGAATTACATGATAATCTTCATCCTTTAATGGTCAAATTTTTGGTTAGCTTATTCCATAATTCAGAAACAAATCCTAAGAATGCACAATTGATCTTTACTACTCACGATACTTCAATTCTTAATCAAGATGTATTTCGTCGAGATCAAATCTGGTTTTGTGAAAAAGATACTCAACAGGCTACGAAAATGTATCCATTGACAGACTTTAGTCCTCGAAAAGGTGTCGAGAACCTGGAGCGAGGGTATTTATCTGGGCGATATGGCGCACTTCCATATTTAACAAGTATTAAGGCAGCAATGGAAATTAAATGAGTGACAAGCTTTTCCATAAGAAACGAGAAAGAAACAAAAAAGACCTCGAACGTAAAAAGGCCAAAAGATTAAGTTTTGAAAAAGTTTTGATTGTTTGCGAAGGTGTAAAAACAGAGCCTAATTATTTTAATGAAATAAAAGACTATTATCAGCTTAATACAGCACATGTTGTGGTAGATGGTAATTGTGGATCGGATCCATGGAGTGTTTACCTACATGCCAAAATGCTTTCGAGAAATGCAAAAGCCGACAAAGATCCTTACGATAAAGTTTTTTGTGTATTTGATAAGGATAAACACACCAGTTATCAAAGAGCAATCACTACTATAGTTAAAGAGAATAATTTCACTGCAATTAACTCGGTACCTTGTTTCGAATATTGGCTCTTATTACATTTTGTTTATACGAGCAAACCTTTTATTGCGAGTGGAAATAAAAGTATCTGTGACAAAACCAACGAGGAATTAAAAATAAAAGGACGTCTTCCAGATTATCAAAAAGGTGCCCTAGGAATATTTGAAAAATTAATATCTGGGTTGGAGACAGCTAAAATTAATGCTCAAAGAGCACTTAAAGATTCTGAATCTAATCAAACTGATAATCCTTCTACCCGTGTTCATATTTTGGTTAATTACTTACAAAGTTTAAAAGGCAAAAGCTAAAGTTATTCTTCTAAAGGAGTGCAATGATGGCATCAGATAATCGTTTGGCACTGGTTTTAATTTAGTGATCCCCCTCCTTCAACATTAGGCCTAAGAAGCTACGCGCCTCGACATCGCTTAACTCTAAGGTAAGCCGCAATACGAAGCACATCGAAGCCCTGTGAAACCGTGTAACCGCTAAATTCAAAAGGAGATATGACATGACCAAGATTGTAAAGAACACGATCTGCCTCTGGTACGAAAACGATGCTGAGGGTGCTGCGCGGTTTTACGCCGAGACATTTCCCGATTCATCGGTTGGCGCGGTGCATCGTGCGCCCGGGGATTATCCGTCGGGAAAGGAAGGCGATGTGTTGACGGTCGAGTTCACCGTCATGGGCATCCCGTGCCTTGGACTCAATGGCGGGCCTGCGTTCACGCATAACGAAGCGTTTTCGTTCCAGGTGGCGACCGAAGATCAAAATGAAACGGATCGCTATTGGAACGCGATCGTCGGCAACGGCGGCCAGGAGAGCGAGTGCGGCTGGTGCAAGGACAAGTGGGGTATTTCCTGGCAGATCACGCCGGTTGCCCTGACGAAGGCATTCACCAGTCCGGATCGCATAGCCGCCAAACGGGCATTCGACGCGATGATGACGATGAAGAAAATTGACATTGCCGCGATCGAAGTGGCATTTCGCGGTTGAGATGGGAAATTCATTCAAGCCGATGCCGCTTTGCAGCGTGGTTTGCTCAGGCGTTAGCAACTTCCACGTTATTTTCATATTGGGGCTCGCTGAATAATGAATACTGAGTTTGTGAATAAGCAGGGAACGCCTACAGCTTCCGAGTATCTTTCGGCTTCGGTAGAGGAGATTGTTGAACGCGCAAATAAAAGCTCAGTGGAGAGTGAAATACCGTTTGTTACGGTGTTATTTGCCGCTAAATCACATCAGGATCAAAAGAGAACATCAAGCAAGATGTTCTATGTTGCAGTGATAACCACAATGATTGCTGCAATGTCTCTAGGCCAGAGTTATATTTCATCTCGCCAAGACGCGGAGAAAATTAAAGAGATCAATTCAATCAGAAATGAGTTGAATGGCCAGGAGAGGTCTATTTTTGAGTTGAAGGAAAGGCTGATAGCCATGGAATTAGTTGTGGATGCTTTAAAGGTCGACAGAGAAGAACACCTCAAAACGATCGAATATTTGATAGAAACAATGTCGCGGCATGACCATAAAGGCAGCGAGCCATCAAAACCTAACAAGTCAAATTGACTCATAGACTTCAAAAATTGCTACGCGCTTTTTGCATTTAATAATTGGGTTGTTAACAACGGTTGGAGATTGTGCTGTGCAGAAGTATAAGTTCCGAGTGATGAGCTTATCGGCTGAGCATATGTTTCATGAATGTCTTAAGGAGGTTTGATGATGCGTAATATTTCTTCATTGAGTGAGCAAAAAAATTCCTTGGTGTTCCGATTGGCATTCCTGATGATTGCGATGATCATCAGTTTTTCGGTTTCAGCCAGCCAGAACCGTGACGCGGTAAAAGATTCCTTGAATGCGATCGAGATCGCAGGTATTTCCCTGAATACGCCAGCCGAAGCGATAACGAAGATTCTGCAGGCTCAAGATTATGTTTCCGTCAATGAGGATGTCTATACCAAGCAGGAGCCGGCATCGAATGGGCGCAGCACGGTTTACCGCATTGAAATCGAAGATACGCCAGCTTTCCGCCAGTTGAGTTATTCCAGAAATTTAACGGGTGGACGCAATAAAAGCCCTTCGGCGCGCGATGCCGCTATTCCTGCTGATGAAATGACCGCGGTGCAACGATTATATGATTCCGTCTGCGCTGTTTCGGAGGAGCTGCAAACACAACGCGCATGCGTGCCTCCGACGCCTGCAAACATTATTGTCGGCCACGGTCAATTGATTGCCATCGATCAGCATCATTCGATATTACTGAAAGCTTCTGATGCAAGTACATCCATGATGATTCGATTTATGAAAAAGCCTTGAGTCTGGATAACACGTCGATGTGCAATCATGTATTTGCCGCTCTTGCTATAGCTTAGCGCCCTGGTGTTGGGTGGTGTTGTGTTTGATTGTTCAGGAAATGTTGCAAGTGCGGTAACAGCAGCGATGGTTTTTCTTCCTGGACGGCGTGGCCGACGCCGCTCATGATGACGAGTCTGGAATTGGGCAGATGTTCATTCAGGCGCTGGCCGATGACGAGCGGCACGATGTCATCATCCCGGCTCCAGATGATCAGGGCTGGGATGGTCAGACTGGCATAGTTGTCCGCGAATGCCTGCAAATCGGTGGGCATGATCTGCCGAGCGGTGGTCAGCAACGCGTATTTGGCATCCGGTTTGCCGAGATCGGCGGCGTAGTGATCAATGGCATCCTGCGGAATCAGGTCGTCATTGAAATACACTTTTTGCAGCAGGTTTTTTACCTGCAATCGATCCGGCAGCGCGTGCGTGGCGAGAGGCCCCAGTATCGGAGTAGCGAGTATTTTTATGAAATCCGGCAGTTCCTGCGGATAGGCAATGCTGTCGATCAGCACCAGGCTTTTTTGCAGTGCCGGATTCGATGTCGACAAATAAATCGACACCGCCAGCGCCACGCCGCCGCCATAGGAATGGCCAACGATATGCAGATCCTTGAGATTGTTTTCGAGGATGAAGTCTCGAACCAGTCGGGCTTGTTCGTAAACGGAATAGGCCTCATCGCGCGGTTTCGGCGAATCGCCGAAGCCTTTCAGGTCGATGGTGATGACGCGGTACTTCTGCGCCAGCGGCTCGATGATGTGCCTCCAGCTATAGCTGCTCGCGCCAAAACCGTGGATCAGTAGCACTGGCTCTCCTGCGCCGGCGCTGCTGGACGCCAGCCGCAGCGCATGGGATCGATCCGGCATTCGATATTGCGCCCAGCCGGGGGTGTTTTTATCCATGACGGCGCAGCCGCTCAAGCTCAATGCTGCGGCCACGCACATAATGGCGATTGTTTTGGTGACGAAATGATGACTCATTTCAGGGCTCGAATCAGCATGATCATATCGAATACACCTCCCACGACAAAAGCCAGCGCGCCAAAAATCGGCAGCACGGCAATCGCGGCACAAGCGGTTTTCAGCCGTTTCGCTTCGGCATCGTCGTCGATTTTCATGTGGCGTGGAATGGACAGAATGACGTAACTGATCAAGGTGAGAAAAATGATATTGCCCAGCGACAGCGGCAACAGATTGGTGAAATAGATTTCAATCGGGCCGAGTGTTTGTTCAGGGCAATAGCCGCATTTGTCGATCAGATCGAACATCATGTCGCGCCGGGCGTTGATGGTTTGAAAGAAGCTCAGCGTCGTATTGACCGCGCCCCATAGCGCCGCCAATAGAACGATCGGAAGCCCCAGTTTGTCCATGTCATGTCTCCTTTGGGCTAAGGGTACGTTTCAATGGCGCGATTTGAAAGGTTTCGATCGCGCCAGAATGCAGAGTAACACGGTCATGCGTAAAACAGCAGGCGATTTTTTGAGATAGTAAAAGTACATGGATTATCAATTACTGGAAGTCAAAAATGGCAAGCCGGTCAAGATGTGGACACAGGGCGTGGCGGTCGAGGACGATGCCCGGCAGCAATTGATCAACATCGCCCGCATGCCATTCATTTACAGGCATCTGGCGGTCATGCCGGATGTGCATCTGGGCAAGGGATCGACGATCGGCAGTGTTATCCCGACGCAGGGCGCGATCATTCCTGCCGCGGTCGGCGTCGATATCGGCTGTGGCATGATGGCGGCGCGCACGACCTTGACGGCTGCCGATTTGCCGGATGCGTTGTTTGGATTGCGCAGTGCGATCGAGCAGGCGGTGCCGCATGGCCGCACAGTGCAGCGCGGCAAACGCGACAAAGGTTCGTGGGGAAATCCGCCGGAACGGGTCAGCGCCGCCTGGACTGGTTTACTGCCGGGGTTCCAGCGCATCGCCGAGAAATATCCGCGATTGAAAGACGCGAATCATCATGTTCATTTGGGCACATTGGGGACGGGCAATCATTTCATCGAAGTCTGCCTGGATGAAGCGGATCGCGTGTGGTTCATGCTGCATTCGGGTTCCCGCGGCATCGGCAATGCCATCGGCAGCATATTCATCAAGCTGGCGCAAGATGATATGCGCCAGCATATCGCCAATTTGCCGGATCGCAATCTGGCCTATTTCGAGGAAGGCAGCCGGCATTTCGATGATTACATCGAGGCGGTCGGCTGGGCGCAGGAGTTCGCACGGCGCAACCGCGCGGTGATGATGCAGAATGTAATCGCGGCGGCCCGACAGGTCGTGTCCAAACCGTTTGTCGCGGATGTCGAGGCAGTTAATTGTCACCACAACTATGTGCAAAAAGAAAGGCATTTCGGCGCGGAAATCCTGGTGACGCGCAAGGGCGCGGTGTCGGCGCAAAAAGGCGAAATGGGCATCATTCCCGGTTCGATGGGAGCGCAAAGCTATATCGTGCGCGGCCTCGGCAATAAAGAAGCGTTTTGCTCATGCAGCCACGGTGCTGGCCGCGTCATGAGCCGCAACGAAGCCAAACGCCGCTTCACCATAGAAGACCAGATCGCCGCCACCGCGCATGTCGAATGCCGCAAGGACGCCGATGTGATCGACGAGATCCCGATGGCGTATAAAAATATCGACGCCGTCATGCAGGCGCAGCGCTCACTGGTCGAAGTCGTGCATACCCTGCGGCAGGTAGTGTGCGTGAAAGGGTAAAAGAAATTCCCGTGACGGCTCGTTGACGCAGGGGGAGTCTGATTTCGCTGTCTGCGCAATTTACGATTTGATGATAGGCCGCGCCATCAAAACCATCAGAAAGAGTCCAACGAGAAGCATTGCATAGGTTCGAGGTTCGGGAACGGGTGAAATCGTAGTGGTGAAATAAGCTTCTCCAATGGTTCCGCTTGGTCCTGTCCAGATCCAATGGGCGCTGGATGCGATAGTGCTCATGTCACCCCAGGGTTGGACCCCATTGGCGCCAAAGCCATCATAGGGAGCCGTGAAATCAGACTCAAATCCTGTGGCATTGGCATGCCAGTTAACAGCATCAGAAACCAGTGTTCGTGAGCCGTTTGAAAAAATAAAATCTGCGCCTGACAATTCGAAACTACCGAGAAATGCGCTCGGTGGACCAAAAACATCCCGCGCGTGGATATGTAGATAATAGGTATGGCCGGGAGTCAAAGCGGTTGAGAATGTTTGAATTAAAGGCCAATAATCGCCAGATGCCAAGGGCGTGCCGGCAACAGAATCGTCAGTGCTTAAATAAGCGGTGAATGCATCGTCAACCGTCAAAGTACCTTTTAATGTTGTGGCTGACAGAGAGGGAGGCAGTAGCAACGAGAATATCGTTATGACAATGAGTCGATTAATTTTCATGGAGTCACCTTCAATGAGGAGTGATGCTTCTGAATACAAAAATTGGAGTACGTTTCTTTGGCTGGATCGAATCTGAATTATGCCGCGATTTTCTTTCGATGCTTTGCCATAAAGCCATAAAAATCAGGCCCAGCATTAGCATGATATAAGATTGAGGTTCCGGAATGGGAACTGCGACACCAATGTCGCCGGGATGCAAAGCCAGGGCATATGCACCCCAATCCCTGGCATCAAAGCCTTGAAAACCTCCACCGGTATCGAAGTACCAGGCATGGACCGGATCTGGATATTCGGTGCCAATCCAGAAGCGCGGCATATCGGTGGCCGGTGGCACCAAGCTTTCAAAATGGCCGGTGCTGATGGGATCATTCGAACCATTGCATGAACCGTCTGTGTTGCAGTAGCCGATATTGCCGAGCGTGATATACCACAGGTGCGCAATTTCGCTGTAAACGGTTTCATTGTCCTTGGTCTGCACGTTGAAACCGCAATCGGTGCCACCATAGGCAACGTCGCACCCGGGAGCGCCGGTGTCGATGAGTCCGGGTAAACGCCAATCATTGAAATGACCGATAACCAGTGCATCAGCCCAATTTCTGGCGCCGTCCCAGTCTCTCCAGCCAATCATGTTTGCATCGCGCAGCCAAGTCACGTTGAGTTCCGTGTCATGGAAAGCATCCACTTTCTGGTCGCCATTCAAATCTCGTGCCTGAAGGGTCGTTTCCCAGGTTCCTTGTCCGGGAACTGTCGCAGCAAGCACGGTTGACGTCAGAGTTAGTGCTGCGATTGCCATAATGATAACTGCACGATAGTTCATGATCAGGTTGGATGTGATTGAGTTTGATGTCTTGATATTACTCCGTTCCATCCTCCTGTGATGAATTCGGGGGAAGCATCATCCGTCAAGCGCAAGCATACTTGACGAAGCGCCGATTAGTTAAACGAATCAGCGTTTCTTCAGCAATATTTATTGCAGCTTACTTAACCTTGTTGAATGACGGGTTGATGCACATTAAAAGATTTCAATGGATAAAAGGAAAAGGCCCGGATCCCATACCTGGGAGGATAAATCCTTAGCCTAGTCTGTTTTAATGAATCGCTGGTTGATTGATGCAGCAGCATTTCGGCAAGCGCATTCTCACAGCCTGACAGAATGGCTGAGAGCTTTCCTAGTGATTGCTCGGATGTAAATGAATTAAATTCTTCAATATAGTGTGCCGAATAATGTAAACGACGCCAATCTCATGGTCTGGCTTTGTATCAGTGACTGACAGTATATGAGGCATCTATTTTCAGCTAATGGAACAGTATTTTTTCAAACCCACTCATTTTTTGCGCGTGTTCTGGTGCGTGGCAACTATCGGAATCATTGGGGGAATAGGCTACATAACCCATATTTACATTAACCTGCCCGATGTCCGTTCGTTGAAGACGATCAATCCACCATCGACTGCTCTCATTGAGTTACGTTATGCCGAAGCTCAGAAGTCGGGTAAAAGCCCTCGGCGCTTGCAGCGCTGGATTCCATTCGATCTGATATCCGATCATCTGAAACTGGCGGTACTCATGGCGGAAAAAGCGTACCCCTTGCATGGATGCATTGAAGCCAGCGAACTGCCGAAGCCCACCGAAACGAGCTGGGGAAACAAACTGATGATTGGCGGAAACGATCTCATCACGCAACACCTGGCTCAGAATCTTTATTTTCCGACGTCAGACAATTCATTCTTTGATTTTCGCGAATTCATGATGACTCAGCGCCTAGAATCCGAGCTGAGCAATTGCCGCATTTTTGAGATCTACCTGAATGTGATCGAGTGGGGCGATGGAATTTGGGGCATCGAAGCTGCATCCCGGGCATATTTCAAAATCCCTGCAATTTCCTTAAATCAGGAGCAGGCAGCGCTATTAGCAGCAACTCTTGCAAATCCCAGACTTCATAATCCTGCAAATCCGTCAAAACGGCTGTTGCGACGCAAGCAATTCATCCTCGAGCGCATGAACGAGATCGAATCGCACGCTTCAACTCCCGCAGCGATTTCTCTTGGAATTGCAACAGAACCGGCCTTCTATTCGAAATAGTTCAACAAGACCAATCTGAGCCTGATTGAACAACTAGATTGTCAGCAAATAGATAATCAGGAAATATCGAGCATCATCAGATGGAGATACATATTGTCTGAGAAATGCTCATATCGTTTTCGGCGCGCATGGGGCGATCGTGATCACGATCCTCACGGCTCAATTAACCTGACAGAGTGCATTTAAAAGTTTTCAGAAACAGTTCTATCCCACACTGCAGGATTTGTTCGGTAACTGCTTAATTTTTGGCGCGAAGATATAACACTTTGCGGTTTGATCCGGCCGTTTGCCGTTCTTCAACGTCAAAGAGATCCTTTTTGGCCTTGACCAGATCGGAAAGCTTCTTGTAACCATAAAGCCTTGAATCGAAATCGGGCTGCAATTTGGTCAGGTAACTACCAAATACACCAAGACTCGTCCAGCCATTATCATCAACCGATTGTTCGAGCGCTGACAACACAAACGCTTCTGGAAACTCCGGTTTTTGTTCAACCGGTTTTGCCGCAGTCTTGGTTTGGGTGGTTTTCTTTCTCGTCTTTGCTTTTGTTGTGGACTCGGTTACTTCAGCCACAGGTGTTGAGCGCAGGATTTCAGTGAACACAAATTTATGGCACGCATTGCGAAACGCATCCGGTGTCTTTTTCTCGCCAAACCCGTAAACGGTCAGACCTTCTTCACGCAGCCGCATGGCGAGCCCAGTAAAGTCGCTGTCGCTGGTGATCAGGCAGAACCCATCAAATTTGCGCGTATACAGTAAATCCATCGCATCAATGATCAGCGCGCTGTCAGTGGCATTTTTTCCTGTGGTATAGGCGAACTGCTGCACCGGTTTGATGGCATACTTTTGCAGAACCTTTTTCCAGGATGCGCTGGATGTGGCTGTAAAGTCTCCATAAATTCGCTTTACGGTCGCTTCTCCAAACCGTGCGATTTCTGCAAGAAGCCCTTCGATAACCGCTGCCTGGGCATTGTCAGCATCAATTAGAACGGCAAGCCGAAGCGAAGAGTCTTCAGACTCATTTTTTGCTATTGTGCGCGAAGAAACCAAAATAAACTCAAAGTAAGAGGATTATTCAACTTGTTGCGAGCTTAACATACTTATCCCGACTCAACCCGCAGTCGTCGTTTCCTCTGAGGAAGTGCTGAATATTGGACTACATGAGAAAATTGCCGACACTTATCCGGTGGGTTCAATCAATCAGCGTTTTCTTGAATAGCCCTGTATTCCGTGAAGCTATATCAAGGCGGCGGGAAACTGCATAATCCCTAAGCGTTTGTCTGCCTGGATTATATTGCGTGAATATCCAAGTTGGTCAATGGCAGGCCAGTGCTCAGTGTGGCAAATTGTACCGCAGCTTGGACACCATTCCCGTCAGCATCATATAGCAACGCACCAATGGCGCTATTGTAGATAATGAAATCATTTTCATCTAACGCCTGTGATCCAATTCTAAATTGATCGGCAGGTATTTTATTTGGATTGATTATGGTGGAGAACACCGTAAATATACTATTCTCAAGTTTAATGGTGTCATCGACCACATTAAAGTCTGTAATCGTATCAATTCGACCACCAGTAATATGATCCAATGATTTAAATTGAAAATAATCAATACCCGTGCCGCCTGTTAACGTATTATTATCTCCTGCACCATTCAGGATATCATGTCCTCCTCCTCCAATTAGCTGATTTGAAGATGAATTTCCAACTATCATATTGGTTGCTTCGTTACCTGTAGCATTAATCGCCGAACTACCTATTAAGGTAATATTCTCCACATTATCTGATAACAGATAGCTCACGCTACTATTAACCTTATCAATGCCTTCATTGAGATTTTCAACAATAAGGTCACCTGTATTATCAACCGTATAAATATCATCACCCAATCCACCGATAAGCGTATCAGCTCCCGTTGCGCCATTGAGCATATTTGCTGCAGCATTTCCAGTGATCGTGTTGGCCAAAGCATTACCGGTACCATTAATGGCTGCAGTACCTGACAGTATCAAATGCTCGATATTGCTTTTCAGGGTATGTGTTAGGTTACTGTTAACCGTGTCGATACCAGCATTAAGAGCCTCAGTAACAATGTCGCCAGCATTATCAACGATATAAGTATCGTCACCCGCTCCTCCTCTCAGTGTATCTGCACCAGCGCCTCCATTTAGCACATTTGCCGCTGAGTTGCCTTGCAGAATATTTGCCGAGTCGTTGCCTGTGCCGTTAATGGCTGCCGTGGTGATTAGCGTAAGATCCTCAATATTCTCGGGCAGTATAAGAGTGACGCCACTATTGATCTTGTCAATGCCTTCGTTAATGTTTTCGGCAACGAGATCATTTGCATTATCAATGAAATAAATGTCATTACCTAAGCCACCCATTGCCGTATCTGCGCCGACCCCGCCATTTAATGTATTGTTGGCTGCGTTGCCGATGAGTCTGTTAGCCAGAATGTTACCGGTACCATTTATATTTGCCGTGCCCATCAAAATAAGATTCTCGACTTGACCTGGCAAGACATAGGTCACACTGCTCCTGACCGTGTCGATACCCGCATTGAATTTTTCAGTGACGATATCGCTTGCAAGGTTGACAATATAACTATCATTGCCCAATCCACCTATCAAAATATCAGCGCCTCTACCCCCATCCAATACATTATTGTGTGAATCTCCCGCCAAATTATCGTTGTAATCACTACCGATCAGATTGTTAATGTTATTCAGTACATCTAATCCTTCTCCTCCGGTATTTTGTGGGCCTGTCAGCGCTAAAGAGACGGTGACTGGAGTGATCGCGTATCCGTAGGTAACCGTATCATTTGATTCTGTACCAGAAAAGGTGTCATTGGCATCGGTATTAACCAGCAGTTGACCTGCGTCAAATGCAGTCACTGCGAGTGTTAGAGTGTCATTGACAAAAAGTCCGTGAGTATCGGTTGCCGTTATTTCCAGCGTGTAGGTACCATCATTACTCAGACTCGGTGTTCCAGTTAACACTCCAGTCGCTGTATTGATTTGAATCCAGTCAGGCAAAGGCATACCCCCCACGAGGGTGGCGCTAAAAATCAAAGCATCTTCATCTTTAAAAGATGCGCTGGTATCGTAATTCCAGTTAACCGTATCATATTCCACCGCCTGATCTACTAAGGGTGCTAATAGAATCGGTGGGTGATTTTCACTGACTACAATGGCCGTCAAATCGCTGGTCAAGTTTTCATTCGTGCCCAGACCATCGGTATAACTCACTATAACGCTGATCTGTGAGCCAATGTCGGCTGCGCCCAGTACGTAATTTGCTTCGGTTGCGCCAGGGATGACGGTATTGTCACGCAGCCATTGGTAATTCAATGCACCCAGCCCGTCGCTGTCTGCGATTGTGCTGATGTTGGCAATCAGAGTGACGTTTTCCTGGGCTACCCCGTTGATCGTCACCGCTCCTTCGGGTGGGTTATTGGTTAAATTGAGTGTAATAGCCATGATTATGTTCTGATTCTTCCAGTGTTATTATTATTGTATTATTAACAACCATATAATAACTTGTTATTTATATGACTATTATGTGAATGTCGGCATTTTGTTCTGTAAAAAATCCGAGTGCGCGATTGTATGGAGAAAGATACGTTATTCGGGTTGAAAAGGGAATAAGACATCACGAAGGAGAATCTCGCTGGTGGTAGTCTGGATTTTGGTTCAACTCATGATGTGTTTGGAATCGCGGATGCCATTTACACCATTGGTAGAATGGCTGTCGACAATGATCTCTGCGACCGGGGAAACGGTGGTCATGGATTGGCAGAAGTGGCGCAATTGATGTTATTTGATGGTGCTTTTTGATAAGGATGATATGCGATGGCTGATGAGATTGATTTCAACTTTACGGTGAATGATCTGCTGAGACCGAGTATTTCAAACACTGTGCTGAGTGCAGAGCCGAGAGGACGATCTTTGTGGTTTGTTCGGGATCTGTTTCCGAATATGAACCAACTTTCTTACGATGAGCGTGGCGCTGATCGATTGACGTCGGTCAAATCCACATTTAAGGTCGATGACGATATTGTCTTTTTCTATTTCGATGAAATGGTGCAGGCAGGGACGGGCAACATCGTGCTCAGCAGCGCCACCGATACCCGGTTAATCGATGTGAATGATGTTACGCAAATAACATTTGGCGCGCCTGATTATCGGTCCTTTAATCCTTTTTTCCAAAACCAAGAAGAGTTTGGTGTAGTTACGATCGACCCATCCGCGAATTTACTGCTGGGCGAGGAATATACCATCCAGGTCGCCGATGGCGTGTTTTTGGATAGAGTGGATAATCCGCAGCCCGGATTTAACGATGCAACTTTTACGGCGATCGCGTCTACGCCGAAATTTCTTGCCTTTAATGAAGTCATGCCCGTCGACAGTAAGATGGAGCTTCACTTTGATGAAGCCGTCAAGCCTGCAAACGGTAAGATCGTTCTCAGCAACGGCGCCGATATCAGAACGATCGATATCAATGATGAAAGCCAGGTGACATTTCATGGCGAGGTAGTCACTGTCGATCCCGCAAAGGATTTATTGCCAAATTCGAAATATGTACTGGAAATTGAAAGTGGTGTTATTACCGACGAAGCAGGGCATCCGGTTACCGAGCCGATCAGCGCTTTTTATCAAACCCTTCCTCCGGCTCCTGAGCATTTCGACCTTCATGTCACTTCGCCCGAGCGGGGTTGGGAGAATTTTAAAGCGGATGCAGACTTCGAGCTTCAATTCAATAAGCCCGTTAAAGCGGGCGCGGGCAACCTGGTATTGAGCAATGGTTCAGATACTCGAACCATTGCTATCGACGATGACAATCAGGTGACGTTCGAAGGTTTTACGGTCACGATCAATCCAACCGAAGACCTGGTTCCGGGCACGACGTACACTGCACAGATGGCCAGCGGGCTCATCACCGATATATCAGACCGTCCTTACGAAGGTTTTGCGGATGCACGCTTTTCTACGGTAGAAGCTGGCCCATTTTCTAATTTTTTACCGGGGGAACGGTTTGAGGACGTCAAAATCAACCAGACACTCTGGTTCCTGTTTGATGAAAAAATTGTGCGGGAAGATGGGAATATCACCATCAGCAATGGCGTGGATGTCCGCGCCATCGATATTCGTGATAGCAGCCAAGTAACTTTCGACGAGTTCATCCCATTGATGACCATCCAACTTTTGCTGCCTTTGCAACCGAATACCACTTATTCGATCGAAGTTCCTACCCAGGCAATTTCCGATATTAATGGGAATCGCTTATCAGCGGGTGCATATCAGATTTTCATCGACACCATCGATTCCGCGCCTCTGGTCGTGGGCAGTTATCCGACCGATGGCGGCAGCGTCCGGGTGGATCAGCCCCTCATATTGAGGTTCGATGAAAAGATCGTTGCCGGAGAAGGCGATCTTATTCTCAGTAATGGCACGGATGTGCGTGTGATCGCCATCACTGATCGTGATCAGGTGCTATTCAATGGCAGAAGCGTCATTTTCGACCTGAATGATGATCTCGAGCCTGGTACGACGTATACCGCCCAAATGGGGAATGGAGCCATTATCGATATCGATGGCAACGCGTATGCAGGGTTCTCGAATGCGTCTTTTGCTGTCCAGGATATTTCATTCATAGGAGTAGAACAGGTTGCATTCGTTTAAGGAAATGCTGATTAATTCGCTCATGCGGCGAATATCAGCATTTCCTAAGAAAACGTGAATAACCTATCCGCCCATGTCAGTTTCGCATATCGTCAACGTTCGCGGGTTTATAGGCGGGATCAAAGTTTGGGCTTTGGGGATGATTGATGTCGCTATCCGGGAAATTCTTTTTAAGCCTTTTCTTGTCGATGTTTTCTTGAATACTCTCCTCCTCGGTCATCTGAGAGATAGGTGGTTTTCTTTGGGCCTATCCAAAGGTGAATGTATGCCTTTGAACTCAAGTGCCTAAGAATGGCAGCAATAGCGATTTAACTCGCTGTATGCAATAAGAGAATCATAATGCCCCCTTATTTTCTCGATAAACAATATAAATACTACGTTGGAGGAGCTAATTAGTCAGTACGGTTGCTGAAAGGAAATAACGGATGAGGGAAAAATTTCATTCAAAGAATAGGTTTTTTGGCGACGTGATTGGGTCTGGAATTTCTTGCTGTCATGTTTGCTTGACTGCCCGTCGATGACTCGCGCGGCTGAGCGTTATCGTTGTGCTTGCTGGGCGTTCTTGGGATTTTAGGATTAATAGATTATTTCATCGAAAAATTGAACAAAATGGTAACGCGGGATGTCCACTGTATCGTGATAATTCACTTTTAACTGTTCTGTTCTTACTCATCTCTTCTTTAAAGCGCGTTTTCTACATGAAACGCGCTTTTTTTTAAAAGCTCTACTGGAAATCATTCGAAAACCATCTCGAATTAATATTTTTTACGATGGTTCTGCTCGGTAGATAAAACCAGCTGATCATTTATAAATTCTACGTTTTGAACCTGACTTGCCTTCATGCAGCTTGCTGACGAGCTTTTCAGGGATTCGCTGACTGTTCAGGTCGAGCAAAGTTCGCTTCCGTACAGACCCTTGCATCAAAATTTCCTAAAGTTACCCATACTTTTTCATTCACGGTTGAGTTTACATTCGATCTTCATCATAACTCAGAAATTCCATGATGACGATATGACTTGCGAACACAACCAGAAAGTGAGTGAGAGAGGGGTGTACTGCCAACAGCAGCAACCATGTCGGTTCTGCTGATACGACGAGCGGTATGAATGATGCGTTGATATTGATGAATTCTATCGGTGGCGCTTAATCATAATCATTAAGGAGAATCAAAATGAACTGGGACGAAATCGCAGGCAATTGGAAACAACTAGCGGGTAAAGCACAACAGCAATGGGGCAAATTGACCAATGATGATCTGGATGTCATAGATGGCAAACGGGAAGAATTGGTCGGCAAAGTCCAAGCCCGTTATGGCATTTCCAAAGAAGAAGCCGAAAAGCAGGTCAATGATTTCTCAAAAGGCTGTGGCTGTTGATTGAACTGTGACAGCGTTACTAAGATTCGGGGAGCAACGCGAGAAGCTCCTCGTTTCCTTGAGAGCGTCAATGTCAGAAAAGCGCTTTCAGCCCCATTATAACGAATAGGAGAATTGTCATGATTACCATACACCACCTGACCGTTAAGAATTTGACCGCTGTTGCGCTGATGATTGGATTTGGCACTGCTTTCGCTGATACGTCCAGCATGGGTACAACCACTCCGGGAACGGTTCCTGAATCGCAAGCAAATCCAACAACCCGAAATCCGGCGTTGGTAAATCCTGCTGATCCAACCGGCGTTAACTCCAATATTCCTGGTGCACGCCCTAGTACGCCTGCGGGTGTAAGCCCTTCCAATCCCGCTGGTGCAAATCCGGGTAGTTCAACTGCGCCGTCAGGAGTAAGTCCAAGTGGATCATCCGGTATGAATCCGAGTGGTTCTTCTGGAGCAGCCAGTGGCGGAGCCGGGTCTGGGTATTGAGGTTAAGTGGATCAGATTTTTCCGAACCGCCACCCGGCGGTTTTTTATTGCAGACAACATTGATAGGATTGGCTATCTGCCACGGCTTTTTGTATGTCGTAGCGCTTACTTCGACTTCACACGGAATGTAAAAGCATTGCCATGAAGAAATAGGTTTCTTTGTCTGGGATTGAAAGAGGAATTGACATTGTTCAGGTGGCAACGATAGCAACAATGTTCAAATCGTGTAATCGTTTATTTCATTTTAGGAGAATCCGATGCTTGTAACTTTTACTACCGATGCTCATGCCGACATTACCATGTTTGGAGAATTCGCATTGACGTTCATAACAATGATGGGGCATAGCAAAACAGTGCCGGGTGCAATCCTTGCGGCTGATGTACCGATGGCGCTCGCCCGCCTGAGAAAGGCTGTGGATGCAGAAATGACCTCGCATTCCGCCGTAAATAACGAGGGCGACACCGATGAAGAGGATACAAATGAACCCAGTGTGAGTCTCTCTAACCGGGCGCTGCCTTTGATCAGCCTGTTGAGTGCCGCCGCCGATGCCGAATGCGATGTGATGTGGAAATAGCCGAATCAGGGTCTGGCTGATTCACGAGTGAAAATTCATGCATGCATAAGGGCTCGCAGTATGTCATTTTTCATCACTCTGTTGAGTGCGCAAGTCATTGTTGATTGTTGATATGTGTTCTCTGCCTGAACATTAAGTTAACCAGCGTACAGTGCCTCTTTCCTAATCGAGTTACATTAACCCTGATTTGGAGTCAAGTTCCAAATTATGTGTGGTATTCATTTATTTCTGGAGGAGGAAAAAGTATGAAAAAAACGACCCTACTTGCAGCGGCAATCGCTGGGCTGAGTTTTTCCCAAACAAGCATGGCCGAAGTATTTGCGTTTATTGAAATGCCCATGACGCCGAGTCAGGAGGCAGTAACGACCCCAACATCTACACCTGCACCTGATTCGTTAGGTTATGGCCGGATCACGGCATTCTACGACGATACCAGCAAGGTGCTGACTTACAATGTTAACTGGAAACTGCAAGATGATGCCGTTCCCGTCATTCAAGAGGGGGGCAATAATCATTTTCATGGTCCGGCTGATGTGGGAACCTCTGCGGGGGTGGTGCTGGCACTGCCCGATTTGCCTGAGACCAATTCGGGCAATGTTTCAGGTTCTATAACGCTCACAGAAGAGCAGGTCGCTGCTATCGAAACCGAATTGCTGGCCGGGCGTATGTATTACAACATTCACAGCACGCTTGCCAATGGAGGTGAAATCAGAGGTCAGCTGATCCCGAACCGCGAGGATGCGCGGAACGCGATTTATCAAAACTCTCAGGTCACGCTGACGAATGTGTTGGTACCGGGTCTACAAGGGGCGCAAGTCTACGATGCGGTACTTAATTTAGTGGATGGGGTTTTCGTGCTGACAACAGCAACGCCATTGCGTTGAAGTATATATTTCGTTAAACCACGCTATACGTGAGCAGTGGTTTTGCGGAGCCTCACCCAAAAGGATTGGCGGATCCCGCTGATCCTTTTTTTATGGTGTGGTTACTCGGGGATTTGAGCCAGCGGATCTCAGGATCAGTCATCAGTAGCTCAATGCGTAATGGTCACTTTGCTTTCTGCGGCGCATGCTCGGATCAGCTTTCCAAAACTGAGAAAAAACATGATCTCGAGGATTTGTTGGTCTGAACCGTGAATAAATGCAAGTGAATGATTAAATCAAAATATCAGTTACTTCCATAAGGTTCTACGAGTGCCTAGTTCTGAAGCATCTGTGACTACATGTCTTGAAGAATGACCAAAATGTAGAGATGTACTCTAGCGTACTGACTGGATAGCAATTTTCAATAATCATGTCTATGACCTTTCGATTCTATTTGTGCGGCATTTAATCAAGGAATCAATGATCACGTTAAATCTCTCTCAAACTCTGGCCCGTATTGAAAAAGTGAGATTTTATTTTCGGGAGAATGATATGACTCATAAAAAAAGTATTGATGTATTGAATGATCTGATTGAAACCTCTCGCGATGGCGCAGAAGGGTTCAAAAAATGCGCAGAAGATGCCAAGGATCCTCAGTTAAAGGCATATTTTCTGGACCGTGCAAAAAGTTGCGAGGAAGCTGTTCGGGCGTTGACTGAAGAAATTAGAAAATTCGGAGGCAGGCTGGATGCTCCCGGCACTTTCAGGGGAACTTTGCATCGATTCTGGATTGACGTCCGGACTGCTCTCACTGATAAGGATAATCTTGCTGTGTTAGAAGAATGTGAAAGAGCAGAAGATGTCGCCCTCAAAGCCTATCAGGACGCATTGAAGGAGGAAATGCCTGATTCACTTCATTCTCTGATCACTCTGCAATTGGAAGGCGTAAAAAGAAATTATGACCGCGTTCGCGAGCTTAGAGTTGAAGCAGAGAATAATCCTTTGAAAGCGTAAGACCTGATCAGCAATTCGCGCTATTTCCGTGCTAGCGGAGCTTTTGTTAATCGCAGCAGGCGGTAGGAGAATAAAGATGAGATTGTTGGTTTGCTGATTGATTTCATGGTGGCGAATCAGGGATTTGAACCCCGGACCAACGGATTATGATTCCGCTGCTCTAACCACTGAGCTAATTCGCCATGTGCTGAACGACAAGAGGCAGCATTTTGCCTTTCAGAAAATGGCTTGTCAAGCTTAAAAATGTGACCTGACAAGGGTTTATGCGTATTTTCAGGGGATTGGGCTATAAATGAGCTGTTGGATCACATCCACACCCGAGATGACTGACAAAAAGTACAAATGTCCCACTGAGTTTATAGGATTGCAGTTTGAGTTAGCCACCAGTTACAAAGCGGCTGTATAATCAGTTTCATGAACTTTGATATGGTAGTGATCGGTGGTGGACTGGTGGGCGCCAGTCTGGTAGCTGCGCTGCAAGCCAGCGGCTTGAAAATTGCATTGGTTGAACCTCATCAAACTGCGCCGTTGCCGCGTGATGACAGCTGGGACAGCCGGGTATATGCAATCAGTCCTGGAAGCGTGGCTTTTCTTGAAAACCTGGGAATCTGGAGGCACATGACGTCAGATCGGCTGACGCCGGTGTACGAAATGTCCGTGTGGGGCGATGATCAAACCGCGCAGATCAATTTCAGTGCCTATGAAATGGGGGTTTCAGAATTGGCTTTCATTGCAGAGAATCGCCAATTGCAAACTGCCGTCTGGGAAGCGCTCAAGCTGCCAAATCAAAATGTCCATCTTTTTTGCCCCGCCAAATGCACGTCAATCAGTTGGCTCGAGTCGCACGTCGAGGTAAGGTTGGATGATGGCACTCAACTCGATACACGCTTGGTGGTAGGTGCGGATGGCGTAAATTCCTGGGTGCGCAAACAAGCGGGCATCGAGGAATCCCGTCGCCCTTATCATCAGATTGGCGTGGTGGCCAATTTCATGGCTGAACTCTCGCATCGTCACATTGCCTGTCAATGGTTCCGGCGCGACGGGGTGCTGGCGTTGCTGCCGCTGCCGGGCAAACGTGTATCCATGGTGTGGTCGACTGGCGAGGAACACGCTGCGGAACTGCGCGATTTACCGGCCGAGGCGTTGTGCCGGTTGGTTGAGGACGCGTCGTTGCATACGTTGGGCAAACTGGAACTGATTACGGCACCCGTTGGATTTCCGTTGAATTTCGTTCATGTCGAATCCCTGATCAAACCACGCCTGGTATTAATTGGTGATGCGGCGCATGGCATTCATCCATTGGCTGGCCAGGGCGTCAATCTGGGATTGCGGGATACGCGGGAATTGGTGGCGGTATTGAATGGGCGCGGCTCTACCAACGATTGCGGTGATTATCTGCTGCTGCGGCAATATGAATTGGCGCGCAAAGAAGATATTTGGGCCATGGAACAGGTGACCGACGGTTTGCAGAAATTATTCAATAATTCCAATCCAACGCTGGCCCGTCTGCGGAACCTCGGATTGGAGATCACCAATCGCTTGCCACTGATTAAAAATCAATTGATGCGGCACGCTTTGAACTGACATTCTTTTTTTTACTGGAGTCGTTATGACGATACGCTGGAAGCTGTTTATTTCTATCCTGATCATTTTTCTGTTTTCACAAACCCTGCTGGCAGGTGAGGACGCTGTGAAAAAAGCTGTTCAGCGTCATTTTGAAGGACATGCCATCGATAGCCTGAAGAAAACACCGTATTTAGGGCTTTATGAAGTGGTGGTCGGGGATGAAGTGTTTTATACCGATGAAAAAGCCAATTATTTTTTCTTCGGTCATATGATAGATACCAAGACTCGCGCCAGCATGACCAACGAACGCATGCAGGAAATCAAGGCGGCGCGCCGTGTACCATTGGATTCGTTGCCGTTGCAATCGGCGATCAAAATCGTCAAGGGTGACGGCAAGCGCCATGTGGCCATTTTTACCGATCCCAACTGTCCGTATTGCAAGAAACTGGAAAAGGAACTGCTCGATATCGACAATGTAACCATTTATACCCTGCTGTATCCGGTGCTGAATGGCTCGATGGAATTGGCCAAGAAAATATGGTGCTCGGATAATCAAATCAAGGCGTGGGATGATTTCATGCTGAGAAATATCGCGCCTACCGCCAAAGAGTGCGAAACGCCGCTTGATATCCTCGTGAAATCAGGCCGTGAAAACAAGGTTTCTGGCACGCCGACACTGGTTTTCGCCGACGGCTCGATCGTTGGTGGCATGATTCCCGCCGCAGTCATCGAGGAGAAGCTCACTGACGCAGCCAAAGCGCTAGAAAGCAGCAAGGACGCCAAGAAGAAATAATTGATTAATCGATCGGCACCGGATACTAATCAAAGCCCGCCAGTTAAAGCTGGCGGGCATTTTTTATTGTTGGGTGAAAAACTAAAATAATGCTAAGAATTCTGGTCATTATTAGTACAAATCGAGAATGTCCTTTTCTCAAGATTTAGGATTTTTTCAATGTTTCCTTCAGCATTTTAATTGAATAAAACAGTTGGATTTCTTCCTTAACAGGGAGTAAGGTTTAATTTTGATAATGTCAGCAGCGATGGTTACGGAAGATCGCCATGAGTGGCGCTTGCTGCCTGTTTCCCGTGATGGCGCTACTATTTCAGATAGAGTGTTCATTGATTGCAGAAGGAATTCTAATTATGGCAACACCAATATTTGATTTATCCAGTCTTGATGGAAGCAAGGGTTTTCGCATCGATGGTGCGATACGTGCCGATTATTTTGGGGAATCTGTTAATGATGCCGGGGACGTTAACGGCGATGGGTTTGATGATTTGATTATCGGTGCCATAGGAGCCGATCCGCATGGCAAAAGCTCCGGTTCCAGCTACGTGGTGTTTGGTAAAGCTTCTGGATTCGATGCAACATTGAATGTATCGACTCTCGATGGCAGCAATGGGTTTCGTCTGGATGGGGAAGCTATGGGTGATTCATTGGGCCACCCAGTTAGCAGCGTAGGAGACATCAATGGAGACGGTTTTGATGACGTAATGGTCTATGCTTTTGCAAATGACGCAAACGGCGACAATTCAGGTTCAAGCTATATCATATTTGGCAAAGCTTCAGGTTTTGATGCAGTCATAGATTTGTCCGGTTTGGATGGCAGTAATGGTTTCCGCCTGAACGTGAACGGGGCACATCTTCCGTTTTTCTGGCATACGAGCGCTTTGGAAGATATCAATGGTGATGGCTTTGATGATATGAGTATGAGCCCATACGGTTTTGAACCGTATTCGAACCAGATATCTTTAATAAGTTATACGGTGTTTGGTAAGGCATCCGGTTTTAATGCCACGATGGAATTATCCGGCATGGCCGGTAGTAATGGCTTTCGGCAAGATGGCGGTGTCATCCGCAATGCTGGAGACATCAATGGTGATGGGTTTGATGATTTCACGGTCGGCTCTTCTGTCGTGTTTGGCAAGGCTATTGGATTTTCTACTGAACTGGATCGATCCAATCTGGATGGCAATAACGGTTTTAGCGTGGATGGAGGAGCCCTTGTCAGTGCCGGCGATGTCAATGGAGATGGGTTTGATGATCTAATCACGCGCAATAATATTGCCAGTCCAAACGGTATTTACTTAGCTGGCTCATGTTCCATCATATTTGGCAAGGCTTCAGGTTTTGATGCCATGCTGGAGTTATCCAGTCTCGATGGTAGTAATGGTTTCCGTATGGACGGAGAATTTGCTTATGGTCTAGCAGGTGCAGCGCTCAGTGCTGCCGGGGACATCAACGGGGACGGTTTTGATGACGTTGTCATCGGTGCTGTCGATACAAGGGGTTATGGTGCGAATGCTTATATAGTGTTTGGTAAAGCTTCCGGCTTCAGTGCGGTAGTGCAATTAGGCAACATGGATGTTAACACTGGCATTCGTTTGGATGATAGTAGAAATGGTAGTGACTTCTTAGGAGATTCGGTCAGTGACGCAGGAGATATCAACGGTGATGGCATTGACGATTTGATTGTCGGTGCTCCCGGTGGGAGATATCCTTCCAATGGTGGAAGCAGTTATGTAATTTTTGGGCGCAGCGATCTCGGTGGTGGATTATCGGTCATCACGGGAACATCCGGCGATGACGTCCTCCGCGGTACGTTAGCCGCAGAAAGCTTTCAAGCCGGTGACGGCAATGACCTATTGATCGGCCGCGGCGGTGCGGATGTGTTCGTTGGTGGCGCCGGCGTTGATCAGATCAAGGTGCCTGACCTCAATTTTGCATCGATCGACGGCGGAGCCGGTACCGATATCCTGCACCTGGACGGCAAGGATCTGCATCTGGATTTGGCGAGCCTGGGCGGCAGAATTCACGGCATCGAAACGATCTGCCTCTTTGGTCGGGGTGACAACACGCTGACGCTGACTGCGGATGGCGTGCTCAATCTGTCCGATACTTCCAACACGCTGATATTGCATGGCAATGCCGGAGACCGTGTGACGGTGCAAGACAGCGGCTGGGTCGACGGCGGCGTGAAGGGTTTTTATCACATCTATACGAATGACGATGCGGTGCTATTGGTCGGGGCGAATCTGGCGATTGATTTCGTGTAACTCAAAGCCGCGCTTTTCTTTTGCATCATTGAGCAAGCATGATCTCATTGCTTGCTCAAGACCGGCGCCTGATATCCGTGCGGCATCAGCACCCACATTTTCCCGGTCTGTTTCATTTTTCCGGCCTGATTAGCGGCGTCCTGACCGAATCCCCAGAAGAAGTCAGCACGTATGCCGCCTTTGATGGCGCTACCGACATCCTGCGCCACCATCAGGCGGTTCAGCGGTTTCTGAGTGTTCGGCCAGGTGGTGGCGAGGAATACCGGCGCGCCTTGCGGGATGGATTGCGGATCAATGGCGATGCTTCTTCCGGCGGTCAACGGAACGCCTAGCGCGCCGAGCGGTCCGGATGAGTCAGCCGGTAATTCGCGGAAGAAAATATAGCGGGGATTCTGTTGCAACAGTTCGGGTAATTTCTGCGGATTCTTCTGTCCCCATTGCTTGATGCCTTGCATCGAAGCATTTTCCAACGCCATCTCGCCGCGCTGCACCAGTACCTTGCCGATGGAGGTGTAAGGATGGCCATTTTGGTCGGCATAGCCAATTTTCATGACCTCTCCGTTATCAAAAACGATGCGACCCGATCCCTGCACATGCAGAAAGAATAGTTCCACTTCATCTTCAACCCACAGAAAAGCATACTTATCCAGTACGCCGGGGTTATTCATGATGTCCGCGCGGGTGTAATACGGCATGATCTTGCGGCCCTCGACACGGCCGCGCAACCGCAGATCCTTGAGTTCCGGATAGGTTGCGCCCAGATCGATGGTCAATAATTCGGCCGGTGCGGAATAGATGGCATGGCGGTAACGTTTTGACGGCTTGCGGCTGCCTTTCAACAAGGGTTCGTAATAACCGGTGACCAGTCCTTCTTCGGTCGTGTCGGGGTTGATGACCTGGTAAGGCGCAAAGTCGCGTTCGAAGAATGCGCGAATGGCGGCATGGGTCGGTTTTTGCATTGCCTGCGCTGCTTCGCATGATTCTTTCCAGAGTGGTTGTTTTTTGAGCACCGCACAACTTTTAACAAATGCTTGCCATGCCGGCAGCAGATCATCCTGTGTCCAACCGGGCAGTTTGGACCATTGAACGGGTTTGTGAATCGATTTGGCCTGAGGTTTTTCCGGTGCTGGAGCAGTTGCCGGGGCAGCAGGCTGGTCGGACTGCGGCGGGCTGATGGTTTTGGTTGAACAGGCGCTCAACAGTATCAGCAGAACAACGGTGAAACGAGTTTGGTTTTTCATCGGATTTTGGTTAAAGTGACGGCTCAATTGATCAACTTTTGGTAATAATCGTAAATATGTGGTGGTTACTCGTCGTAGAAGCAGCAGTGGCAATGGGTTTGTTTCTTTTTATCATCTGGTGGACGATGTTTTCCAGCAAAGGCAAGAAGGACGATGACAACAAAAAATGAGTCATTTACAGGCACCGACTGGCGGAATCGTTAAGGGTGCTCGGCGGTATCTCACGTCAAACCGGATTGCCAATGTCGATGAACTGATGGTGGATCGCAAATTTTTGCGCGATATGATCGCCCAGCGCCTGCACGCCATAGCGCTCGGTCGCATGATGTCCGGCAGAAATGAACGCCACACCGGATTCACGAGCGCTATGCACGGATTGTTCGGATATTTCGCCGGTAATGAATGCATCCACGCCTCGCTGAATCGCTGTGTCGAAATAGTTTTGGGCCGCACCAGTGCACCAGGCTACCTGACGGATGAGGCGATCCGGGTCGCCGACCAGCATGGGTTTGCGCAGTAGCGTGCGCGATATTTTTTCGGCGAACGCGCATAGCGTCGTCGCCTGCGGCAATTCTCCCAGCATTGCGATATCCTGATCACCAAAACGGCCGGTTTCGATCAATCCCAATTTTTTTCCCAATTGAGCATTATTGCCGAATTGAGGATGAACATCCAAAGGCAGGTGATAGGCAAACAGGTTGATGGAATGATTCATCAACGCAGCAATGCGGCGGCTTTTCAGACCAGTGATGCGCATATCCTCGCCTCGCCAGAAATAGCCGTGATGCACCAGGATTGCGTCTGCCCTGGCTGCTATCGCAGCCTGCAGCAGATCCAGTGACGCGGTAACGCCGCTGATGAGGTTGTGGATGGTATCATTTCCTTCCACTTGCAGCCCATTTGGGCAATAATCCTGAAAACGCGATATTTCCAGTAACTGATTCAGGTGATTCTCAAGTTCGTCGCGATGCATTTTTTCCCTTTGTTTCAGACTGCTCAGTGAACGATAATAACGCAGCTAATTTAATTTTGGAGTAAAACATTCCCATGTACCGAATCTGGTTGATTTTTGCACAAACGGCAACCATCGTGCTGGCTATTTTTTTTGTGGTTTCGACCTTGCGGCCGGATGTCCTGTCGCTCAGGCCGCGCGGCGAGATCGTGACTGTCAGGGAAGCCGCACCGGTAGTCGATAATGATAGACCGGACAGTTATTCCAAAGCGGCCGAAATTGCAATGCCTGCTGTGGTCAATATTTTTACCAGCAAAGAAGTCAACGAGCCGGTGCATCCATTCATGGACGATCCTGCATTCCGCAAATTTTTTGGAGAGCAATTCGAATCGAAGCCGCGACGTCGTTCCAGTCTTGGTTCGGGTGTGATTGTCAGCGCCAACGGTTATATTCTGACGAACCATCATGTGGTCGAAGCTGCCGATGAAGTCGAGGTGGCGCTGGTGGATGGGCGCAAGGCCAAGGCGAGCCTGATCGGATCTGATCCAGAAACCGATCTGGCGGTACTGAAAGTCAACTTGAACAATCTGCCCGCCATCACTTTGGGTCAATCCGAGCAGGTCAAGGTTGGCGATGTCGTGCTGGCAGTCGGAAATCCATTTGGCGTTGGTCAAAGCGTGACGATGGGTATTGTCAGTGCTTTGAGCAGAAGCCGCGTCGGCATCAATACCTTCGAGGATTTCATTCAAACTGATGCGGCCGTGAATCCGGGAAATTCCGGCGGCGCGCTGACGGATACATCGGGGAATCTGATCGGCATCAATACCGCCATCTATTCACGCAGCGGTGGTTCGTTGGGTATTGGATTTGCGATTCCTGTTCATAGCGCCAAGCAGATCATGGAGCAAATCATTCAATCAGGCAGTGTCGTGCGCGGCTGGCTTGGGGTCAGCATGCAGGATTTGACGGAAGATCTGGCCGAGTCGTTTGGAATGGACAACTTGAATGGCTCATTAATTGCGAATGTGCTCAGGGATGGGCCGGCGGATAAGGCAGGCATCAAGCCGGGCGATATCATCATCGCAGTGGAAGGCAAAGCGATGAAAAGCACATCTGAATTGCTCAAGGCGGTGGCTGCGCTGCCCCCGGGGAATACCGTTGACGTTACGATTATCCGTGGCAAGCAGGAAAAATCGATTTCAGTCAATGTCGGCGTGCGTCCGAGGCAAAAATGATCTTATTCAACCATAGGGTGCTGAGTGACGTTCTATGAAGAGTTTATTATCCACGAATGGATTTCTATCGTTAATCACCCGGTGGTTTAACGCGAATATTTTGGCTTTGGGGCGCGAAATGCGATTGTCCTATCTGCCGCCATTGATGGTCTATGTCGCTGCAGGGGTGTCGGGTTTAACCGGCATAGTCGGAACCTTCTATGTCAAGGAAAAGCTCGGGCTTTCAGCTGAGTTCCTGGCCATGCTCGGATTCTGGATGATGTTGCCGTGGGCGTTGAAAATGCCCATGGGCCATTTGGTGGATCTGATATGGCGCTGGAAGAGCTTGCTGGTCTACCTCGGCGCCAGTTTGATCATGCTGAGCTTGCTGATCATGGTGGGACTGCTGGGGCATACCGAAATGATGGCCACGATGGCGTCGGTGGAAACATGGTATGTGATTTCGGCGTTGCTGGCGCCGATCGGTTATGTGCTGCAGGATGTGGTGGCGGATGCCATGACGGTGGAGGCGGTGCCGCGAGTGGATGAAAACGGCCATGCGCTGGATCCTGAAAAGCGCAAATTCATGCATGTCACGATGCAGACGCTGGGGCGCGTGGCAATCATCGGCGGCGGCGTGCTGATTTCGATTGCCAATGTATTTTTATTGCGGGATGCCGGATCGATGCCGGAAGCTGAAAAAGAGGCCGTGTATTTATTGGTGTATGAATTGGCGTTGGTCATTCCGCTCATATCCATCATGGGAGTGGTATTCGCGTCCTGGTTGCGCCACCGCGAGCGTGAGCGCTTGTTGACGCAAGGGCATCATCCTGAAGATATCGATGAGCTGCTGGGCACCCACTCAACGCCGCCTTCGATCAATTGGTGGATACTGGGTGGTGGACTGGCTTTTACACTGATATCGCTGGGAGTGGGTTTGAGCCGCATACCGGGCGGTGAGGAGATCATCTTCGTGATTTCGATGATCATCGTGATTTTCCTGATGTGGCGATTGACCGGTGAACTGGAGCCGGAAGCTCGCAACGTGCTGGTCGGTACGGCGTTCATGATTTTTATTTTTCGTGCCATTCCCGGGCCAGGAGCCGGATCGACCTGGTGGATGATTGATGAGCTGGGATTCGATCAGCAATTTCTGGCGGTATTGTCGCTGATTGGCGCGGTGTTGACGTTACTCGGCATGTTCATTTTTCGCCGCTTCATGGCGGAACGTTCGATTGCCTATATCATCGGTTTCCTGACAATCGCGGGCACGGTGCTATCATTGCCGATCATCGGCATGTATTTCGGCTTGCATGAATGGACAGCAGCAGTGACGGGTGGGATCGTCGATGCCCGCTTCATTGCGCTGATCGATACGGCATTGGAATCACCGCTTGGTCAGATTGCGATGATTCCGATGCTGGCCTGGATCGCCAATTCCGCGCCGGAACGACTCAAGGCGACTTTTTTTGCCGTGATGGCGTCATTTACCAATCTTGCGCTATCGGCATCGCAATTGGGAACCAAATATCTAAATCAAATGTATGCCGTCACCCGGGAAGTGAAAGAAGCGACCGGGGAGATTACGGTGCCGGCGGATTATAGCGAATTGGGGCAATTGTTGATCACCGCCACATTGATTGGATTACTCTTGCCGCTGATTGCAATCGTTGTTGTCAAACATTCACGCTTCAGAAATGCTTAAGAATAGTAGATATGTCCTATTAATTTATTGCTGCTGAATCCGCTAAAGTCCAAACCTGTATGCCTGAGATCCGTCGTGCACAGGTTTTTTTCAATAAAACCGAAGTGCTTGCCGCGCATCGGTTGTTTCTGATAGAGGATACGCTATGAAGAAAATTCTTCTTATGATGAGTTTGAGCATTCTGTTGGTAAGTACATCGTTTGCAGCAGTGAACATTAATACTGCGTCGCAGGCTGAACTTGAATCTTTGCATGGCATTGGCGCCGCTAAAGCAAAAGCAATTATTGAATATCGTGAGAAGAATGGTTCCTTTACTTCCATCGATGACTTGAAAAAAGTGAATGGGATAGGCTCTGCAACGATCGAGCAGCTTCGTGATCTTGTTGCGGTTGAAGCCGACGGTGCCGTAACGCCTGCCAAGTAGTCATCGTTGTAAGAACCTTCAACGCCCGAAACCCCTCTGATTTTTCAGAGGGGTTTTTTGTTTGGAGCTCAGATGAGTAAGATGATTTTTATGTGAGCGGCATGTGTGATAACCTCAAACGATTTACGCTGAATTTTTTTCATGTATAAAACCATTGAACATTTTGTCGGCAATACTCCCTTGGTAAGACTCAAGCGTTTGCCCGGCGCAACCAACAATGTCATTTTAGCAAAGCTGGAAGGAAACAATCCTGCTGGTTCAGTCAAGGATCGGCCTGCACTGTCAATGATCTTGCATGCGCAGCAACGTGGCGAAATCAAACCGGGTGATACACTGATCGAAGCGACCAGCGGCAATACCGGTATCGCGCTGGCGATGGCGGCAGCCATCATGGGGTATCGCATGATGCTGGTGATGCCGGAAAACTTGAGTATCGAGCGGCGTCAATCGATGAGCGCTTACGGTGCAGAGATTGTTCTGACGCCGAAAAGCGGCAGTATGGAACACGCGCGCGACGTGGCGGAAAAAATGCGTGCTGATGGACGAGGCGTGATTTTGAATCAGTTTGCTAACCCTGACAATCCGCTGGCGCATTATGAAGGCACTGCACCGGAGATCTGGCGTGATACCGATGGTAAAGTCACGCATTTCATCAGCAGCATGGGTACTACTGGTACGATCATGGGTTGTTCGCGGTTTTTCAAGGAACAGAATGCGGCCATCAGAATCGTTGGCGTGCAGCCGGAGGAAGGTTCGCAGATTCCAGGCATTCGCAAATGGTCGCCCGCTTATCTGCCAAAAATTTATGATGCCGGTCGCGTGGATGAACTGTTGTATGTCTCCCAGCAAGAAGCCGAAGAATTGACCCGGCGTATGGCGAGGGAAGAAGGCATTTTTGCCGGCATTTCATCGGGTGGCGCGCTGGCGGCGGCATTGCGCGTTTCTGCTCGGGTTGAGCACGCAGTTATCGTATTCATTGTTTGTGATCGGGGCGATCGTTATTTGTCGACGGGGGTTTTCCCCGCTTGATGCACATCAGTGCTGTGATGATCTGCAAGACACGGACTGTGGATCGTGTGGCGCAGGAGCGGTTGACTCATTTGCGAACCAGTCCCGAACGTTATTTTTATCGTCGTGAAATGCCTGGCAACGTTTATAATGGTGCTTTGTCAATGCAAGCACCGCGACCTGAAGAGTCAAATGATATCGATGGATTTCAGTCAGATCATCGCATCGTCATTGGCAATTAAAACACATCGATTCATTTTCATTGATCGTTTTAGGGCATGTTGAGCAGTCATTTTTTACTCCCCCTTCGGGTTTATTATCAGGATACGGACACCGGCGGCGTCGTTTATCATGCGTCCTACCTGAATTTCATGGAACGCGCTCGTTATGAGTGGCTTCGGGAATTGGGCTTCAATGCCAAATCGATGACCGAGGCGCATAACATTTTTTTCATGATTCGGTCGATCCAGATCGACTATGTCAAGCCGGCATTGCTGGATGATCTGTTGAATGTAACGGTGACGGTCAAAGAAGTGGGGAGAAGTCGCATTACGTTGTTTCAGGAAGTATTGTGCAGTCAGGTTAAATTAGTGAGTGCCACGGTACATGTGGTGTGTGTCGGCGCGGATACGCTCAAGCCAGTCAGTATTCCGGTGCCATTACGTGAGAAAATTGGGAAACCCGAATGAGTACAACAGTAACGCAGGATATGTCATTTTTGCATTTGATCACTGGCGCTAGCGTACTGGTGCAATTGGTGATGTTGATTTTGGTAATGATTTCGTTGTTGTCGTGGTGGTATATTTTTCGAAAATTATTCGTCATCCGCAACGAAATCAATAAAACCGACGAGTTTGAGGATGTGTTCTGGCGTGGCGCCGATTTGAATGCATTGTATCAGCGCACCACCAATTCGCGTTACGTTTCGGGCAGTATGGAGCGTATCTTTGCGGCAGGCTTCAATGAATTCAACAAGCATCCGATCGGATCCGATCTCGACGCCGTCATGGAGAGTACCCGGCGGGCGATGCGCGCAACCTATCAGCGGGAGATGGATTATCTCGAATCGCATCTGTCATTCCTGGCCACCGTAGGCTCGGTCAGTCCCTATATCGGTCTGTTGGGAACCGTGTGGGGCATCATGAATTCATTCCGCAGTTTGTCCAGCGTCACGCAAGCCACCATTGCACACGTTGCGCCGGGAATTGCCGAGGCGCTGATTGCAACAGCAATGGGCCTGTTTGCTGCCATTCCTGCAGTGGTGGCCTATAACCGCTACGCCAGTCGTACGGATCAATTGGCGACCCGGTTCGAAAGCTTCATGGAAGAGTTGTCGAATGTCCTGCAGCGGCGGGCGGCGCAATAAACTAACGGAGAGGAAGTGTCATGGCACGTCGCAAACATCGACTCATGAACGAAATCAATGTGGTGCCCTACATTGATGTGATGCTGGTGCTGCTGATCATCTTCATGGTGACGGCGCCGATGATCAATCACGGTCAGATCGAATTGCCGCAGATCGGCAAATCACTGGCGACACCGACTATGCCGCTGGAAGTGATCATCAAGGCCGACGGCAGTCTCACGCTGCGCGATCGGGCCAAGTCGACGGCTGAACAGAAAGTCGATCGGATTCAATTGATCGATGCGATCAAACAAAAACAAGCACAGAACCCGGAACAGCCGGTGGTGATCGCTGCGGACAAGAACGTCCGTTATGAAGAAGTCATTAAGGTGATGGACGTGTTGCAACAACATCAAGTGCAGAAAGTAGGCTTGCTGGCTCAACAAAAGTGAGAAGTTCGTGATGAGTGTCAGCGTGCTGCGCAATTTTCCACATTCCGAACCCAAATCGCTGCTGGCCGGTGGATTGGCTATTTTGGTGCACCTGGTATTCATTGCGTTATTGGTGTTCGGATTGAACTGGAAGGATCATCCACCCGAAGGCATGATGGTGGATATCTGGACGGAATTGCCCAAGTCGGTTGTGCAGGAACCCGTGAAAACGCAGCCGCCCCCAAAACAGTCCAAGCCTGTACAGGAACAACCTAAATCCGAACCTGAACCGCCTAAGCCGGAGCCGGCTAAACCAGAACCGTCGAAAGCCGTGACCGCACCGGTCAAAAAACCGGATATCGCGCTCAAGGAGAAACCTGAGCCCGTGAAGAAAGAACCCAAGCCAGATCTGGAAGAACAAAAACGAAAAGAGCAAGAGAAACTCAAAGAACAGGATCGCCTAAAGGAACTGGAGAAACAAAAAGAGCTCGACAAAAAAAAGGAACTTGAAAAGCAAAAAGAACTTGAGAAGCAAAAAGAACTTGAACGGCAAAAGGAAATAGAGAAGCAGAAGGAACTGGAAAAACAGAAAGAATCGCAAAAGCAAAAGGAAAAAGAACAAGCCGTGCAACGGCAGCGTGAACAGGAAGCCAAAGCGCGCAAGGAAGCTGAAGCGCAACGCGCAGCGCAGCAGGCTGCTGCCAGGAATCAGATCACCAGTGAGATTGGCAAGTACAAAGCGCTGATTCTCGCCAAAATACGCAGCCGGATTGTCATGCCGCCAGATTTGCCAGGAAATCCGGTAGCAGAATTCAGTGTGACTTTGTTGCCCGGTGGTGACATTCTGGATGTGAGGTTGAGCAAGAGCAGTGGTCATGCCGCGTTCGACAGCGCGGTAGAACGCGCGATCTTTTTATCCAAGCCGTTGCCATTGCCGCCTGATCCTTCATTATTCAACGAATTTCGCAATTTGAATATTAAAGTGCATTACCTGGAATGATTGTTATAATCAACGAAATTTTGTTATTCAACGCGCTATAGCCATGTCCATGCTCCGACTCAAACAGATCCGTAATTTACTTTTCATCATGTTGTTGTGCATCAGCGCCCCGTTGCATGCGCAACTGAATATTGAAATTTTTGGCGGCGGCGCTTCGCGTATCCCGATCGCGATTGTTCCCTTTGCTGAGGAAAGTCGGCTTCAACAACCCGTCACGTCGATCATTAGCGCGGATTTGCAGCGCACCGGCTTGTTCAAGCTGGTCGATCCTGCCGGTCTGTCACCCCACGAACCTGCGCAGGTGGTGTATGCCGATTGGATCAATCGCGGCGCCAGCGCATTGGTGATTGGACGGGCCATTTCTGTGTCTGGGGATCATGTCGAACTCCAGTTCCGGCTGATGGACGTTGCCAAACGGTCTCAGTTGACCGGGTTGGCGATTACGGTGCCAAGAACGCAATTACGTGCTGCGGCGCATCGAATTGCCGATGCGATCTATGAAGCACTGACCGGTGATGTCGGTGTGTTCAGCACGCGCATTGCCTACGTGCTGAAACGTGGCAGCAAGTATGCGCTTCAGGTTGCCGATGCCGACGGCTATAACGCGCAATCCATCATTGAGTATACTGAGCCGATTATCTCTCCGGCCTGGTCGCCGGATGGATCTCAATTGGCCTATGTGTCGTTCGAGAACAAAAAGCCGGTCGTGTACGTGCAGAATTTAGCCACTCGCGAACGTAAAGCCGTCGCTAGCTTCAAGGGTAGCAACAGCGCACCGGCGTGGTCACCCGATGGCAGGAAATTGGCGGTGGTATTGAGCGGACAGGGCGGATCGCAGATTTTTCTGGTCAATGTCGACGGTAGTGGACTTCAGCGATTGAGCAGAAGTTCGGGCATTGATACAGAACCTAGTTTTTCTCCCGATGGTCGCTCCATTATTTTTACGTCTGACCGTGGCGGTAGTCCACAGATCTACCGTATGTCGGTCACCAGCGGTGAAAACAGCAATGCCGAGCGTTTGACATTCGAAGGGGGCTACAATGTCAGCCCGGATTTCAGTCAGGATGGCAAGGGTTTTACGTTCATACACCGCAATAACAATAACCAGTTCAATGTAGCTGTTCAGGAAATGGGCTCCCGTCAGGTGCAAATACTGACAAATTCCAAATTTGACGAATCCCCCAGCTTTGCCCCTAATGGCAAGATGATCTTATATGCAACTGAAATTGACGGTCATGGTATATTATCTGCAGTGTCCAGAGATGGTCAGACACGGCAGCATCTCACTGTTCAATCGGGTGATATTCGAGAGCCGGCATGGGGTCCCCTACCAAAATGGAAGTAAGGTTTTTTTATCACAAAAGGAGCGCGTAAATGAGGAAATTGTTGGGTGTTTCATTGATTGTTCTGTTATCAGCCTGTGCCAGTCAAACCACACAGCCAGATGTCGAGGATCTCAATGCGGGCGCGGCAGGTAGTGGGGTTGGAGGAAGCGATTTGATGGGCTCCGGTTCCGACCGTCCAGGCTACTTCAAGCAATTGCAGGATCCTAACAGCATCTTGTCACAGCGAAGTGTCTATTATGACTACGATAGCTACACCGTGAAAAGCGAATACCGCGAACTCGTCCTGTCACATGCTCGCTTCTTGCGTGACAATGCCGGTGCGAGCGTCATTCTGCAAGGAAACACCGATGATCGTGGCAGTCGCGAATACAATCTCGCGTTGGGACAACGCCGTGCGGACGGCGTCAGAAATATGATGACCTTGGCGGGCGCGCGCGATGAGCAAATCGAATCGGTCAGCCTCGGAGAAGAAAAACCACGGTCATTGGGCAATGGAGAATCGGTCTGGAGCCAGAATCGCCGCACGGATATCCTTTATCGAGGTGAATGAGCATGCTGATACGCGCTTTATTGCTGCTGGTGGTGATGGTAAGTCCTGTTACGGGTCACGCAGCTTTATTTGGTGATGAAGAAGCACGCGAGCAAATCAGTGTGTTACGTAAACAGGTCAGCGAAATGGAAGCGCGTATCGCCAAGATGGAGCAAACACTGAATAGTCAGGCGTTGCTCGAGCTGTACTCGAAAGTTGAGACGCTCGGCGCCGAACTTGGCCGGTTGAACGGCCAGATCGAAATGCTGAGCAATGACAATTCGTTGCTGCAAAAACGCCAGCGCGACTTCTATATTGATCTGGATAATCGCTTGCGTGAGGTTGAGCCGGCGCATAAACGAGCGCCTGCGCCGCATCTCAGTCCCAGTCCCAAAGCGTCTCCACAGAGCATGGCCCCTGCTCCGGCAGATTCGATTGAGCCGTCATCGCCCTCATCGGCTGGAAGGCTATCGGAACCTTTCCCTCGCGAAACAGATGACAGACTTGCACTGACTCAACCTTCGGGTGAGTCAGCGCGTTTGTCGGCCAGTGAACTGGTGCCACCGAGTCCGGTGGAGAATGCGGCTTATAAAGAGGCATTCAACTTCTTCAAGAATGGGGATTATGTGACCGCCATCGCACAATTTGAAAGTTTCCTGGAAAATTACCCTCAGTCCAGCCTCGCACCGGGTGCTGCGTATTGGATAGGGAATGCGCGCTATGCCATGCGCGACTATCAGCTCGCCATTGATGCGCAAAAAAAGTTGATCAATAGATATCCCGATAGCTCAAAAACCCCCGATGCTTTTCTGAATATGGCTAGCAGCCAGTTGGAGATGGGGGATAGCAAAGGCAGTAAGCATACGCTGGAAGATTTGATCGCAAAATATCCTCAGAGTGAAGCAGCAAAAAAAGCCAAGCAGCGCCTCGCCAGTTTCAAGTAATCTCATCACCCTGCAAATAGCGAGTGCTATTTGTTCTCAGCAAACCGAAACAATGCCTGTGGATTTTGATGTTCCTCCTGCCTTCCGTAATAACCCAACAATGCAAGCGTTAGAGACAGTCACTTTACGAATCAGCGAAATATTCTTTTCCTTGCAGGGTGAAACCAGTCGGGTTGGCCTGCCAACTGTTTTTGTACGGTTGACCGGCTGCCCTTTACGGTGTGGTTATTGTGATACCGCCTATGCGTTCAATGGGGGGCAACATGTACCGGTGGCTGAAATTCTGCGTCAAGTCGCAGGTTATCAAACGCCTTATGTCACCGTGACAGGGGGAGAACCTCTTGCTCAAAAGAATTGTCTGGCCTTGCTCAAGGCATTGTGTGACGCGCAGTATTCGGTGTCTCTGGAAACCAGTGGGGCTTTGGATGTTTCTCAGGTAGATGCCCGTGTGAGCAAAATCGTTGATATCAAAACACCAGGATCTGGAGAAATGGCCAGAAACAATTGGGATAATTTGAATTGGTTGACGCCTAGCGATGAAATCAAGTTCGTTCTGTGCGACGAAACTGACTATCAGTGGGCGCGAGAACTTATTAGCAGCAAGCAGTTGGCCCGGCTATGTCCGGTTCTGATGTCGCCGGTGCATGGCCAGTTGACGCCGGTCATGTTGGCAGAATGGATACTGCGCGATCAGTTGCAGGTCAGACTGCAAATTCAAATGCATAAATTGCTGTGGGGCGAAGGACCAGGGCATTGATTGGACAATTCTTGACAGACTGGGTGGATTGGTGAATAAAGCAGTCGTTTTAGTATCGGGAGGTCTGGATTCCGCCACTGCTCTCGGCATTGCGCGCGAGAAGGGTTTTGAGTGCTACGCCTTGAGTGTTGATTATGGTCAGCGGCATCGTTCCGAGTTGATCGCTGCGCAGAATATTGCGCGTTCATTGGGGGCTCACGCGCATCAGATTATTCGGCTTGATATGACGGTATTCGGTGGATCGGCGCTGACCGATCAGTCGATTGCCGTGCCTGTTGGTCACCAAAAAGAACATACAGATACTATTGCTATCCCAGTGACATATGTTCCTGCTAGAAATACGATTTTTTTGTCGTTGGCGCTGGCTTGGGCGGAAACGCTCGATTGCCGGGATATATTTGTCGGTGTAAACGCGGTTGATTATTCTGGTTATCCCGATTGCCGCCCTGAATACATTCAGGCTTTCGAGAACATGGCCAATCTGGCCACAAAAGCTACTCTGGGCGGAAAGCTCTTCACCATACACGCGCCATTGGTGCATCTGACCAAAAAAGAGATTATTCAAACCGGGATTGATCTCGGTATCGATTACAGTACGACGATATCCTGTTATCAAGCCGATGTGAAGGGACGCGCGTGCGGTCAATGTGACTCATGTCATATTCGGCGTGATGGTTTTGTTGCACTCGGTGTACCTGATCCGACTCTGTATCAGTAAATTTTCTTCCGAGTCGGTAGACTGAGACGATACTCGAATGCAGGTCAGTTTCTTCTTATGTTGTTTCCTTTCGTTGCGCTATCCTCATTTTCAGGTATTTCTGCCGGATTCTATTGAATAGATGGGATCAGCAAAAATTACTCAAGCGTATCTCATTTTGTTTCCGAACGACTACTTGATCGATACAGAGAAGTGATGATCAGGCAAAGCGTCACAGATCCAATTCACGTAGTTTGATGTAGGCAAACGAGCTTTTAGACAGGTTGCACTGCCTCAAGTGAACCTGTAATTTCCAAAACATCCCTAAGAAAATGCTGATTTATGGACTGTAAGCCTCCAACCCTACCACATTAAGGCCTTGACACCTCACTGCTATCCTTAAACCTTTTATAAGGAAGAGCGATGTCATCATCAGAGGCGCGTCGAATTCATATTGAAGCATGGCAAACCGTCGGTATGTCGCAGGCGGCTTATTGCCGGGAACAAGGTTTGAATA
>CASDLT010000013.1 GCA_949281375.1 uncultured Nitrosomonas sp. | reverse complement strand
GCTGATTTGATGCCGAGCAATACAGTATGGCCGGGAAAGAATGAAGCGCCTTGTCCGATGTATCCGCCCATGGCTCCGCCACTCATGCACTGTACTACCCAAGGGGCTACGCCGTTTCGGCTAAACCTGCATGTGCGAGATTTGGGTCATACCTTCATGTTTGGCCCAACCGGTGCGGGTAAATCAACGCATTTGGCACTAATAGCTGCGCAACTGCGGCGCTACGAGGGCATGTCCATCTATTGTTTTGATAAGGGCATGTCAATGTATCCGCTGACCAAGGCAGTTGGCGGAAAGCATTTTTCCGTTGCCGCAGATGATGACTCTCTGGCGTTTTGTCCCCTTCAATTTCTGGAAACAAAAGGTGATCGTGCATGGGCGCTGGAATGGATTAGCACCATCATCGAACTGAACAACAGTACGATTACACCAGCGCAACGTAATGAAATCAGTAACGCCATCACCAGCATGCACAGAAGTGGTGCAAAAACCTTATCTGAGTTTGTGGTAACGATACAGGATGACTCCATCCGCGATGTACTGGCGCAGTACACGATTGACGGCATGATGGGTCATTTGCTGGATGCAGAAAATGACGGTTTGATCCTGTCGTCATTCACAACGTTCGAGATCGAGGAACTAATGAACCTGGGTCAGAAATATGCATTGCCAACCCTTTTGTATCTGTTTAGACGCATTGAACGTGACTTACACGGCCAACCGGCGGCAATTATTCTGGACGAAGCTTGGCTTATGTTGGGTCATGCCGCGTTTCGTGAAAAAATCCGTGAATGGCTAAAAGTCATGCGCAAAGCAAATTGTTTCGTGCTGATGGCAACGCAAAGCTTATCCGATGCAGCCAACAGCGGCATTCTAGATGTGATTGTCGAATCCACCGCAACGAAGATATTCCTACCGAACGTACACGCACGTGATCAGGATACTGCGGCGTTATATCGACGCATGGGACTGAATACCCGCCAGATTGGAATCATCGCATCGGCGGTTGCTAAGCGCCAATATTATTATGTATCAGAAGATGGCAGAAGGCTCTACGACTTGGCATTAGGCAAACTAGCTTTAGCATTTGTCGGCTCATCAGATAAAGAATCAATTGCCACAATCAAGCAGTTGGTCGCAAAACATGGCGACAAATGGGTCAAGGAATGGCTGGATATTAAAGGACTGAAATTAAATAATGAGGCCATGTCATGAAGTCAATACAAGCACTACTTAATCTTAATCCTAAAAATGCACGATTAGCTGATGAATTCATAGAGGGTGGCCGCCGCGAAGGGGAAAACGAAAATCCTTATTTATCAGGGCGGCGCTCGTGGAATGATCACATGGAATCTGTGGCTGCATCGCGCAATATGTGGCAGATACTGGCAATACTTTCACTGATGATCACACTAGCGGCCGTTGGGGGGATTATCCATATCGGCAGCCAGTCGAAGTTTATTCCCTACGTGGTACAAATTGATAACCTGGGGGAGGCGATAGCCGTGTCACGGGCAGACATGGCGGCACCGGCTGATCCTCGGGTTATTCACGCATCGGTCGCATCATTTATTAATGATTTGCGGATGGTAACACCTGATATTGCCCTACAGCGCCGCGCAATTTTTCGGGCATACGCCATGCTCTCATCGAATGATCCGGCAACCGCCAAAACCAACGTTTGGCTAAACGGTACGGATACGAGCAGCCCATTCAAACGCGCCGCGAATGAGACAGTGAATATTGAGATTGTCTCGGTCATTCCGCAAAGCCCTGAAACCTGGCAGGTGATCTGGCGAGAATTAGTTTATGACCGTCAAGGGCATCCCAAAGAACCCCCCTTTATAATGCGCGCGCTTTTGACTATCTATACCATTGATTCAACTGCAAATACAACTGAGGAACAAATTCGCAATAACCCGCTCGGGATTTATGTGCGGGATTATTCTTGGGCAAAGCAAATATAAAAAGGAATGATAATGAAATACGCTCGATATGCACTTATTACTCTCTATATTAGTTTGCTTCCTTCTGTTGTTTTGGCAGTAGGCAGTAATTTTCCTGATTCCTATTTTGCAAAAGACAATCCAACACTCACGCCACAGGAAAGAGCTTCAATTGAAATAGCCAAGAAATGGCAACAATCCAGCGCCACTGGAATCAAGCCGGTCGCTGGACCCGATGGCACCATCCGGTTTCTGTTTGGTGCGCAACAACCCAGCATTGTCTGCGCGGTGTTGCAGGTTTGCGATATTCAATTACAACCCGGCGAACAAGTGAATTCTATTCACTTGGGTGATCAAGTGCGTTGGCAGGTCGAACCGGCAATAACAGGCCGTGCCGCTCTCGAAGTACAACATTTGATTGTGAAACCCCTTGATGTCGGGCTGGAAACCTCACTGGTTGTGACTACCGACCGGCGCACTTATCACATGCGGCTCAGATCCCACCGGCAGGAATTTATGCCGCGCGTTGCCTTTATTTATCCCGAAGATGCGCAGGCAAAATGGGATGCCGTCAAAATGAGAGAGAACCACGCAATGGAGATTAAATCATCTCGAACAATACCCTCGACGGGAGAGTATTTAGGCGATCTGGATTTTTTGTATAGCGTGTCTGGATCCGCAGCCTGGAAGCCACTGCGCGTCTATAACGATGGCAAGAAAACAATTATTCAGATGCCGACAACCTTTTCGCAAAAAGAAGCGCCGGTTTTGATGGTGGTGCGTAAAGAAGGTGGCTTGTTCTCACAAGACACAGAGGTAATGGTTAATTACCGCTTGCAGCATGACCGGTACATTGTGGATGCGGTTTTTGATAAAGCGTATCTGATTGCGGGTGTAGGCAGCGATCAAAGCCGCGTGACGATTACCAAAACACAAGGAAATTAATATGTTCCGGTTATCAATGCTTGTTTTGATATTCATTCTGACTGGTTGTGCAACAACACAATTTGGCAATTTTGTGGCGCATAACGATGAGGCTCACAACAAAAGTATAGCCAGTGATGTGACAGGGCAACTAATACAGCTTTATCCACCGGCCAGCACTCAATTTAATATGCAACATCCAACGGTAGATTCATTGGGTGATGCTTTAGTAGATAATTTGCGAGCTGGCGGCTATGCCATCCATGAACATAAAAAATCAAACCTTAACAAGTCAACGGATACACCTACATCGGATGGTATGACGCTTGGATATGTTTTTGACCAAATGGACGGCTTATACCGTCTCACAGTCTTTGTTGATCAGCATGTTCTAACTCGCGCCTATTTTTTCAATGAGAGCACAATAAACCCGGCAGGTTACTGGGTTCGTAAGGAGTAAGTTATGAGTATGTCTGCTGACGCATCTCCTGAAACCATATCGTCATCTGGCGTGCGCCGGGTCAACAACCTTCCGATTTATATTGTTGTCGGTATTATGCTGGCTTTTTTATTAATCATGATGGTTGTGGCAATAAATCGCTCAGAACCACAAGACTCAAACAATGCCGAAGAAAGCAAAAAAGCTGGATCAAGCAATATGCTGGCCGCGTTTATCACCGGCGAATACAAGGATGGCTTCATTGAACCTGAAAGACCGGCACCCACAGAACCTGCGCTGGACTTGCCGCCAGAAATCATGATTGCACGCCCCAGTAATCTTGATTTGCCGCCATTACCACCAGTTAACAGTCTCGAAAGAGATCCCGCTTCAGAGCATATTCGTATGATGAAGTTGCAACTATTTGAGCAAGCGGTAAAAGCAAAAACCAATGTGGCTATGGAAGCACCGAGAAGTGCTGGTGCTGGTTCATCTTCACCTCCATCCGCCAACTATGCTCCTTCTGGCGTAACACCCAGCAGGAAAGAAGCATTGGCACGAATAGCAGCAGTCAGACAACAAGTCGATGCACAAGCAAAAGATGATCCTGCTGCTGCCTATCTTGCGCGATTACAACAAATCCAGGACAGCAGGCTTATCGGGGGCCGTGATGGTTTGGATGATTCAGCAGCAGAATTAATTGATGCAGATTCAAAAAGACCTGATAACAATTATGCAAACTTTGATTCAACAGGGCAGGGGAGTC
>CASDLT010000012.1 GCA_949281375.1 uncultured Nitrosomonas sp. | reverse complement strand
ACCTTGATCACCTGCCGCTGTACCGCATCGCACAAATCGCCGCTCGGGAAGGTGTCACGCTATCGCTCTCTACTCTGGCGCAATGGGTTGGACGCGTCGGCGTGGCGCTGCAACCACTGGCTGACCGGCTGATTTTGCACTGCACGCCGACGAAACCCCGGTGGCGCAACTGGATCCCGGCAGCGGAAAAACACAGCGCGCCTACCTGTGGGCGTATCGCAGCAACGATTTAGAGTCGGGGCCACGCATCATCGTGTTCGACTACCAAACCAGCCGTAGCGGTTGGCATGCGCGAGACTTCCTCGACGGCTGGCAAGGTCATCTCGTCGTCGACGACTACGCAGGTTACAAGTCGTTATTCACCCTCGCCGGCAACTGCACCGAACTCGGCTGTTGGGCGCACGCGCGCCGCAAATTCTTCGACCTGCATCAGGCCAGCGCCAGCACTGTTGCATTCGAAGCGTTGCAACGTATTGGCAAACTTTACGCTGTCGAAGACGAAGGCAAACATTTAGCCATCGAAGCTAGGCAGCAACTGCGCACCGAAAAAAGCCTACCGATCCTGCAATCGTTGCACGACTGGTTGCTGCAAACCCGCGCCCATACCGCCGACGGCGGCGGCACCGCCAAAGCCATCGACTACACCTTGAAGCGTTGGCAAAGCCTGATCCGCTATGCCGGTGCCGGATACCTGCCCATTGACAACAATCCCGTCCAAAACACGATTCGCCCCATCGCACTCGGCAAGAAAAACTGGTTATTCGCCGGTTCCGAACGCGCCGGAAAACGTGCCTCTGCCATTCAAACCCTGCTCGGCACTGCAAAACTCAACGGACTTAACCCCGCTAAATGGCTAGCTGACACACTCGAAAAACTCCCTGCTTGGCCTAATAATCGAATCGATGAACTGCTACCGTTTCCAACCGAAACTATTGAAGCATTGTTGAAGGAATTGGGGTAGGTGGTGCGGTTGGAGGGATACAGTATATCGGCTGCAGATCTTGCTGTAACCTCCAATACAAAATATTCCAGCAGCTCTGATTGTGTTTTCTTTAATAATTGTCATCGACAATGTAAAACTGACCCACTAACGACAAATTAAAATTGACTCACCTGGATAAAAAATAGCTGCTTTTGATGCCGAATGAGTATCATCAGAATAAGACAGTCCTCCTGCATAGGCGACGCCATAATCTTTCCCATAAATGTGGAAGCGGTGCAAATGCTCATTGTCCCAGTTAAAAACGATTTGAATCACATGGTGAAAATCAGCTAATGAGGTATGACTAGGAATCCGAAGGCGGCGCCAGATCATCGGACTTTACCGCGAAGAGTAATCTTGATGGCATACATTTTCATTCGAGACGATACTCAACTTGGTTAAACTTTGAGTATCACCCGGATTTTAGGTGCACGAAAGGCTAAATAGAAATACACCCCACTTTTTTATGCTCTCGCTGATTGTTGGCATTGGTAGCGATCTATTGAGCAGTTTTTACACCAAGATGGGTAAGAATGTGTTGAATTATGAAGAATTGGCCGTAATGCTAATTTTTTGATTGCGTTTTTTGTGTTGATATCCAAGTTGCCGCCATTATTGGCGGGGATTATTACGGGTAGTTCAATAGGATCGAATGCTGGAATTGGTGGTTATAGCGGAGGCAGCTGTTGCCTCGTATGGCGGCTCACTGGTAGTCAGTCGAGTTGCAATGGCTGCGTCTTCACGATATGGGACGGAAGCTTTGCGTAATGCTATCGAGAAAGGTCAGGCGCAGGAATCGGCGGGAATGGGGAATATTTCGGATGTGAGAGGGTAGTGGATCTGCCACCTTATTTTCAGGAAAGAATAGTATGTTCTATTTCTGCAGCGATCAAGTATGAGGTTCCGGCCAATATTATGCTCGCCATAGCAGAAAAGGAGGAGGGTAAACCTGGGCAATGGGTGCGAAACAGAAATGGCACGCATGATGTGGGTGCGATGCAGTTCAATACTTCATACCTAAAAGATTTATCGAGATATGGCATTAAACCTGATCATGTGTCAGCTGCAGGTTGTTATGCTTATGACTTGGCCGCTTGGCGTATACGGCTACATATCAAGAAAGATCAAGGAGATATTTGGATGAGGGCGGCGAATTATCATTCGCGTACTCCAAAATATAATGCACGGTATCGCTCTGACTTGATGGATAAAGCGACCAGGTGGGCAGACTGGTTAGAAGCGCGATTTTCTTTATCAAATAACTATGGCGTGGTCAAGCAAAAGGGGTAGATATATCCGGAGTGTGATGTGCCAGGAAAAAATGTCACAATTAATAATCAGCACTCAGTCGTAAGCAGCAAAGTATTAAACTCGGGGATAAAATATCATTCAAGAACGCCAGAATATTATGTATGGGATCGCGCCGCCTTGTTGATATTTCACAACCGATTACCCATCAACACAAACGGCACACGCTCGGGTTGACGTGTTGCAATGTTTTGAGGCGCTCGAATTCCGGGGCAAAGGTTTGCTCGATGTGTGCGGCCGCCGCAGAGATGAGTTGCGGAGCTTGAACAGTCTCTAAATGACTAACTGCCAGCACCCTAGTTATATATTAATCTCCACAAAGCTGGTGTTCGCAAAATTAATCAATTGCTTGCAATCAAGCAATAAATTACGACACAATCCTTATCTAAATCTAAAGTAATCCCAAATGTAAAAATACAACAATATTTCATAGAATTATGAAACAAAAACAACAAGAGTTGGGCTGTGTTTTGCAAATCCGCGCAGGTGGAAAACAGCGCGCTGAAGGTATCTCAACGCTTTATCGAGAATATGCGCCTCAAATGAAGCGTTATTTTATGCGGCAAGGTAAATCATTAGCGCAGGCTGAAGATTTATTGCAGGATGTTTTTGTTCAAGTGATACGCAATATAGACAGCTACCGCCATGAGGGCGCATTCAGTGCATGGATATGGACTATAGCCCGCAATAGGCTTATCAGCGAATATCGTAAATCGGGCAATCAGGTCAGTGAAATAGAGTTCGATGAAAATCTGATTGAAGATGTTCCAATTAATTCAGTCCACAATTCCGACCAGGATGAACTGAAGAAGTGTGTACATGAGGCTTTTGAACGTTTTAGTCAACAACACCAAGAGCGTGCGCATGCACTAACACTGTTTGCGATTTACGGATGGACTATAGAAGAAATGAGCAGCTATCTTGGCCGCACAATAGCAGCTACTCGTGAATATCTATCGCAATCGCGTAAAAAACTGCGGCCATTCCTGAAACCGTGCTTTGATTTCCTTACACCCTGACTAAAATTCTAAGATTGCATCTAATCCTGTTATGACAGAGAAAACAAACAAAGATCAGGGCTCATTAAATTCCCCACAATCGCCTGATTCAAAGCTGGATCAGGACTGGCAGGATATTCTTGCAGAACGAACGGTGCATGACGCCGATCCTGTTGTGCGTGAAGAAGCCGAGGCACTACGCGAAACGATTTTGCAAAAATATCAGGAAGAATTAGAAACAGACAAGACGATTCTTAGTGAATCGGATCAATCAAAAGAATTAGATCGACTTTTAAAACGTTTAAAAAAAGAAAATTTGTTAGATGAATCGGAACCGTGTGCACAAACGAAATGGTTCCAATCATTTAATTACCCGGTAGGCGCTTTCATTTCTGTTGCTGCCGTTTTGGTGATTTCATTGACGCTCTGGATTGTTATACCACCCCCAGATGAACCGTTATTGCCGCAGACCTCAGCAAACTTTAAGGAACCTCCTCAATTACGCAGCGGAATGGTTACGCAATCTATACCGGTTGACTCACACCGTCAAAGCCAAGAAACCGCTAGGCAACTGATCGAACAACTCAAAGCACTCAACGTTGCTTACCGCTTCACACCACTGGAAGATGACGGCAGATCCGACTGGAAGCTGGATATTTATATTCCATTTGAACCTGAACAAAATATCCTGACATTTTTACAGCAGTGGCGTCTTAAAGAGGCAGAAGATGGCTGGATACAAATCGCCCCGGAAATTAAATAAAATCAATAATAATGGAGTGAATTCAGATATGAAAACCTTATTGATCCACATATTGCTCATTTTGCTTCTGTTCGGATGTACACAAACCGAGCAAGAAACATTAAAAACGGTTCGAAGTGACAACTCACAAGCCCAAGCTTCCGATCCACAGCAAGCGATGCTGGAGCAGGCCAGGTCTTTCAGACAATCGCATCCTGAACTGTTTGGCGAAGCCAAAGGTGTTCTGGTTACAGAGGTTGTACCCGGCAGCCAAGGTGAAAAAGCAGGATTAAAATCGGGAGATATTCTGCTGACCTAT
>CASDLT010000011.1 GCA_949281375.1 uncultured Nitrosomonas sp. | reverse complement strand
AATGGTTCCGATTGAGGGGCTATAATCTGCTGGCCGATGTAGTCTCCGGCATTAAATTCGTTAACGGCATAAAACAACAAACGCGAGATCAAAAACAGGTTGCCGCTTGATTCTCCGTACACCAGATTTGACTATAGCTCTGGCATGACGTAACCTTACCTGAGATGAGATATTCGGAGAACGATGGTTTTGAGAATAAAAAATTATGCCTATCGGGTGTGGTATAACGCCGGATCAAAATCCACAGCCCCAGATTGATAGTATTATGGGAAAAATATCCAGCGCCACAAAGAAAGGAAAGTAATTACAGAAGGTTATTAATTATATGCAATAAAGTGAAGAGCTTGTGGATTGGGAATTATCGTGCATGATGCGATAATTTATTTAGGTGATTGATACAGTTAAGGATTCAGGGAAGCTGCGAATTGGCTCGAGATTGGAAGAACTACCTACTGTCGACATATTCTCAGCCAGATATTCTCCTTAAGCTCAGTCCAGAACATTAAAATCCTATTGGTGATTACGTACCTTTATGGGATTTAACCCGAGAAGTAAATGATGGATTTGCCTCCGGACATGCAGGAGCGTGTAGTTTGTTCGGTTGCTGCTGCTATCAAGTATGAAATACCTGCCAATATCCTGCTGGCAATTGCTGAAAAAGAAGGTGGTAAACCTGGGCAGTGGGTGCGAAACAGTAACGGCACGCATGATGTCGGTTCGATGCAGTTCAATACGACTTATCTGAAGGATTTATCCAAATACGGCATTAAACCTGATCATGTGTCAGCCGCAGGTTGTTAAGCTTACGACTTGGCCGCTTGGCGTATACGGCTACATATCAAGAATGATCAAGGGGATGTCTGGACGAGGGCAGCGAATTATCATTCACGTACTCCAAAATATAATGCAAAGTACCGTATTGATTTGATTGTCAGAGCAGTTAAGTGGGGAGATTGGTTAGAAAATCATTTATATTAATCAATCATCAGCTATTCAATTAATCTGAAATCAAGGACGGTCTCGAGTGTATCGGTTAGGCGTTTCTCCAGTTCCTTTCCGCCAGTCGCAGAATTTTCGTACTCAATCCGGCGAATGTGAGATAGATCGAATGGGAAATTAATTTCTGTGCTTGTATTTTGATAAAGTAAAATCGTTTCTTTACCAAGTGTATGAGCGATTCCAAGTTCGTACATTACGTTGGGATTCAGATTAGTCATGTCAGCAATGATGATTCTTGCCTCGCAAATCGACTTCCATATGTCTTGAATAATTGCGCGGTTCGATTTGATGTCATCGGCTCTTTTACAAACTAAATTAAAACGAGTTTGCTCAATTGTTGGTTTTATAATTTTACTATAAATATCCGTTAGTGGTTCGGTGAATGGCATTAACACGAAAGCAAGCCTTGCATCAACTTGATATTGGGCGGGTCCGAATATCGGGTTTATCTGGATTGTGTTCATTTCTGCATTCATCCTTTGGAATTCAGATTCGACATGGCTTTTTGCGATAGCCTCAAGTGTGTTCTTTCTTTCTTCTGTGGTTTGTTCTAAAAGGGAGGTGGAGAAGGGAATAATGAATGGATCATCAAAACCAAAATCCAATTTCGCCGCGGTAAATATTTGTTCCTTTGAAAATGTGTTTTGCCTGCAGTCAATTCTATTAAATACGGGCATCCCATTTTGCTTTTGTGCAACTATCCAAAGAGTTTTTTCATCAAGAATAATAGTAATGCTACATGTAAGCATAGAGCGAACAATTGCTGATCGTAGCTGTCTTGCATGTGCTTCATATTTGACAAATTCCAGAAATTCTTCAAGTAAATTTTCAATTTTAGTAAATATTTCGTTTGGTAGGCTGCCGCTAAAAAATTTAGCTGATTGTTTTTGATACAATTAAATCTCCTCAATATACGTAGTATTATTTAAACTTACACTCAATTATTTAGCTTAATTTATAAATTAGAAATTTAGAATATTCTTTGTATCATCATTGCTAGCTTACTTTGGTGTTGGACGACTTCAACCGTGAAGGGTTGTTGGGAATCGAAGTGGATGTATCGCTTCCATCAGAACGCGTTACGCGGGCTCTGGATCGGATTATTGAATGGCGTGGCAAACCCAGGAAGATTCGTTGTGACAACGGCCGGAACTGGTCTCGCAGATGTTCACCGAATGGGCAGAGACCAGAAGTATCGCTATCCGATATATCCAGCCAAACCAGAATGCCTTTATCGAGCGCTTTAATCGGACTTACCGGACTGAGGTGCTTGATGCGTATCTTTTTGCCAATCTTGAGCCGGTTCTAGCAATCACTGACCAGTGGTTGATTGATTACAACGAATAACGACTGAATGAAGCGTTGGGCGACATTCCCCAGCGCAGTTCATGCCCTGGCCAACCCGGACCGAATCTCTATCGGACACTGTCTGCTGACGGTGGAGCTTACTGTAGCAGTGAAATTCAACGAAAAACATCGAATGAGTCGCTAGAATTTTGCTTCTCTGATTAAGAACGAAAATAGTATTTGTTTTTAACATTCATCACCGGTCGCCCTTTCATTCTTGACTTCATGCTCCAGCCTCTCTTCCTTAAAACGAATCGAGACTTTTACACGTCCTCGGGGAATTTGTGAGTTTTCTCACATACTTCTTACCGGAGAGAGATTAGCTTTGACGAGTACACCGGCTAATCAACGAAAAGGGGTTACAGATGCCTACTTTTAAGAATGAAGTCTCCAAGGTCAATCAGGTTGCCATCGTTGGCATCAGCAAGAAACACCACGGTATTGCGGGTGAGAGTCAAGCGGATGGCGCTGGTGTGATCGGTGTCAGCATAAGCGGGGATGGCGTTTCTGGATTCAGCGAAAGTGGAAATGGTGTTGTCGGTCAGGGTGATGCTGAAGTCGGCGTCAAAGGGCTGTCGAAAACTGGTCGCGGGGTCGAAGGCCTGTCGCAGACCGGCGATGCGCTGCGCGGCAACAGCGACACCGGCAGTGGCGTAGCCGCCAGCAGCAATTCCGGCGTGGGTGTTGCCGCGCAAAGCGAAAGCGCTTCGGCAGTACGCGCGGTTTCAAAGTCGGGTCGCGGTGTTGAAGGCTGGTCGGAATCTTCATATGGTGTTTCGGGGGACAGTGCCACATCGGCCGGCGTGCGCGGTACGTCGAAAACAGGTCGGGGCGTCGAAGGTTGGAGCGATCGCAGCGAAGGCGTGCTAGGCACCTGTGAAACCGGTACGGGAGTGTGGGGAATCGCGGGGCGCAGTCCTTACTTCGACAAAATTCATGCGGAGGTCGTAGCAAAGACGACGTTCGACGTCGGCGCGGCGGCCAAGAAATACGCAGCGAAAGCGAAAACCGTCATGCAACCGGTGCTGCCGCATCAAGATCCGGCGCCCGAGCTGTCAACTTTTAAGAATTCACAATTGATGATGACCACGGGTCTCGCGCCCACACACTTGCCGGATACGAAGCCGTCAACTTCTCTAGGCAGCGTGATTATCAGCGATGTAGCGCACGTGGACGATGGCATCTCGATTGGTAACCTCACCGCGATTCCATTCGACAACACGGCCGGCGTCGGCGTCTGCGGAGAACATCGCGGCGGCGGTATCGGCGTGAAGGCGATCAGTCGCGCGGGAATGGGAGTAGCGGCGTACAGCACGGACTACGAAGCAGTCCATGCGGAAACACATTCAACGCAGGTGGCCGCGATCGCGGCGTATAACCTCAACCCGCGCGGTACGGGCGCGGCGCTTTTCGCTAAGAAGGAAGGGCGGTTGGGTCATGCCGGATTCTTCGACGGTCGCGTCTGGATAGGTGGTGAACTTGGCGTCGGCGGTGACATACTGCTGGCGAACGCGGACTGTGCCGAAGATTTCGACGTGATCAGCCTCACGCTGGCCGAGCCAGGCAGTGTCATGGTGATCGGCGAAGACGGGGTGTTGCATCCCTGCAGGGCTGCGTATGACAAGTGTGTCGCCGGTGTCATTTCCGGCGCGGGTCAATACAAGCCCGGCCTAATCCTCGACAAACAACCGGGTTCCTCGAGCCGCTCACCGATCGCGTTGCTGGGCAAGGTGTATTGCAAGGTAACGGCGGAGAATGGCGCCATCGAAATGGGCGATATGCTAACGACCTCTCCGGTGTCGGGACACGCGATGAAAGCCAGCGATCCGGCGCGAGCCTTCGGTGCCGTGATCGGAAAGGCGCTGCGGCCACATGAGTTGGGCATCGGGATGATCCCCATCCTCATTGCGTTGCAGTAGCGCCATGATCAGCTACCGCGAAGAGATCGTGCAGTCGTGGGTGCGCAGCGAACCATCTTCGCGATCGCTCGCAATCTTGTTAGGCCTCGATACACCGGTGACGTTGCGCGACATCGTTATGCGCTTGCGCCAGGTCGAAACCATTTCGTTATCCGTGCCGATCCACACCGACGACGACACCCCGATCAACGGCCACGTCGCGATGGAGCTGCACAGCAATGGCAAGTACATGTTCTCCGGACACATGCGCGCCACGGGATTTCCGTCGTATCACTTCGCCGTGCAGGCATTCGTAGGCTCCGCTGACGGAACCGTTATCGCAGCGCAGCGCACCGGCCGAGTGTTCGGCACAGATACGCCGGGGGATCGGCAACGCGATTGGTCCGAGCCCGGCACCAATCTCGGCATTATTGAGGGTTGGCGAGTGTTGCGCACTTCGCCATCGCTCGGATTTCATTTCCAGGCCGAGATCGGCGGCGTATTGGGCGCGGCCATCGATGTACTCACGTTTGCCGTCAAAGGCATCATCACAAACGTCGTGTTAGGTCCGTACGGCTGGTACGTGACGATCGGCAACGAGTTGATCGGCATGGATACCAGCCTCGCGTCGCCGGACATTCTAGGTGGCATCCTAGTGGGCGGCACCGTGTTCCTGATCGTCGGCCCTTTTGGGCTGGTTCCTGCCATCATCCTAGGTACCGGTGTCGCGGTACTGGCCGACATCCGGCACCGCATGTTGCGCAGCGATGAACAGGATTGGGCGCGTCGCATATTCGGCGACAATATCCGCTACGACGACATCGTGGTCACGAACATGTTGGGTGCGGATGAACGCAAGTTCACGATTCCCTATGTGGGCAACAAGATCCTCATGGGGCTGGGGCCAGCGTTCGACAATCCGACGACGTGGGGCGATTCGACAATCTTCGAATACAAGGAACCGGGCTCGGTGTTCGTCCACGAGATGACGCATGCCTGGCAGATCTGCAATACTTCGCTGATCCGTGTAATCTGTAACACGAGTGGGAACTACGCATACGCGGGTGACATGAACTGGGCTTCACGCAGTTGGCGCAGCTTCAACAATGAACAGCAGGCGCACATCGTCGACGACTGGTTCGGGCGGCACTACACGGCGCTCGATTCACAAGCGGCGTTGCGTGACCCTGCATATCGATACATCCGCGATAACTTACTATCTGGAGCAGGTTAGTAATCTAATTTGTTGATATCGTTTTAAAATTTATTTATTTAAGTATTAGTAATAAGGAGTTCTTTATGCCTGCTAACAAACGAATCCGTGATTTATCAGACTACACAGCCATTCTTCCGTATGCTAGCGAGATGTTTGGTGTCTACCAACCACTCATTGGTTGGAAATCAAAACGTATATTGCAAAGGATGAACAGGGGTATTTCTAACGATCTTATTTCGTCTTATAAAAATGTTTTAAATAAATACAAAGGAATTTTAAATTTAAACCAGCAACCTGATGCTCGACGTCGTGTAATGATGATGCGGATGCAACAAACAGAAGCGTCAGTAGACGCACCTGTCCCTGATATTGTGCAGATTGGTACACCTATCACTAGCATAGCAAAGCCACCTAGAGATGCAGTTTTACTGAAAACGATAGCAGATATTTTAAATGAAAATGAGATTATGCCTGAAAATGAACAATGGAAAGAATATATCAATGCTGAATACTTAAAAACTCTTTTAAACACCAAGGTACTTGAAACGTATGAGGGATATTACAACGATCAAGTCAATCTAGCCCATAAATTTGGTGATACGAGCTTTGATGCACTCAAATTTGAAAATGAATTAATTGAAATGCTAAAAGTGGAATCAGCAATAGCTGGCGCGCTACTAGAGTATGCCAACAAGGGCTTATTTGAAAAAATAACAGCATTGTTTTTTCAAGGGCAGACTCAGAGTACAGCTGACTTTACGAATGTATTTGATTCAATTAAATCAGATTTTAAAGACCCATATTTAACTTTTGATCCAAAAAAAGACATACAAGACGTAAGCCTATCTCCTATAGGTATTGTCCATTTGTACCGGCAGTATTTTTTTGAATTAGATACTTTTTTGGGGACACCGACTAGCCATGTATGGCTAAGCCCTGGTTCATCTGTTGAATTAGTTGAAATATCAACAAGAAAAACACTAACTGAGAAAACATTTGAAACTTCCTTGGAATCCATTACCAAAAACGAAAAAAATACTACAGACCAGGAAGATATTAGTAATGCAGTCAAAGAAGATAATAAAAAGGATACAAAAATAGGATTTACAGCAACGATTAATCAATCTTGGGGTACAGGAAGTTTAAGTGCTACAGGAAGTTTAAATATAGACAAAACTCAACAAGTCGCCCGGGAACATTCCGATAAAAGGATGAAGCAACAATCTGCAAAATTATCAACAGAAATCAGACAAAATTTTAAATCGACATTTAAAACATCCAGTGAATCAATAGACACAAGCAGCAAACGTTATGTATTGAGTAACACCACGCAGAATTTGATTAACTATGAATTAAGAAGAAAAATGCGTCAAGTAGGGGTTCAAATTCAAGATATAGGCTCTTATCTATGTTGGGAAACATTCGTAGATGAACCTGGTAAACAACTTGGATTGGCTGATTTAATTCACATTGCTCAACCTGCTGACTTGGTGATGGTTCCAGAACCACAAGGAGTTAGTGTGCCACCAGAGACTGTATCGATAGGTTTTACTGGTGAAATGACTTGGCTTACGCCTAATAATGCGCTCCAATTAGCAGAGCAACATCCGGAAGTTGAGGGGAGATTTGTGCCTTTTAATACGTTAGAAATTACCGGTATTCCTGATGGTTATGAATTGGCTATTCCTCCGAATCCGAATGATCCAACAAAACCAAATCCATTTGTTCCAATAGTAAAAACAACTATTGCTGCGGATGGTGATAGTTCATGGGCTTTTGCAAATGACAGGCAAGCTCTAGGGCGAATTACAGATGATAAAAAATATATACAAGTGGGAATCATCACGCCTCCGGGAGGATTAACATGGGATAAATTACTTACTTGGAAGGTAAGTGGTTCGGTTATTTGCAAACTAACTGAGGCCAAAAAGAATGAAATTGCTGCTACAAAGCTTGCATTAGATGCAGCTAAGGCTGCAATAATTAATGAAAATCAAAGAAAGCAGCAAGAAGCTTACGTAAAAGCCGCTAACGACCGAGTTACACTGGCCAGTACAATTAAGAAAAGAAAGTTTGAAGATTTAAGGGAAGAAGAAAGGACTATAGTTTATAGGAATCTAATTAAATCACTAATGACAGAACAAAACTACGAAAATTTACCTGAAGCACCTTCTGGCTATGAAGCTCGTCATGTATTATCGGAATTGATAAACTCAATTTTTGATATTGATAAGATGCTTTACTTTGTAGCGCCAGAATGGTGGAAACCCCGGAAACATTCAGCCATATCGCTCGGTTCATCAGCAGTGAAGGATTCCATCAATGGTTCGAAAGTGAATTGGTCAGGTGAAGACCCATTTAATCCCCGAGATAATTATTTCATCACAGAAAAATCAGAGCCTGCTGTTTTAGGTAGCTCACTAGGTTGGCTACTACAATTAGACGGAGATGATTTAAGGAATACTTTCTTGAATGCCCCATGGGTTAAAGCAGTAATACCTATAAGACCTGGTAAAGAATTAGCTGCCATAAATTGGCTGCAAAATGTAAATGTAGAGGGAGCAGAAGGCTTAGACGCTAATTATGCCGCGCCAAAAGAAGAGTTAGATAAAATTAAAGAAAAATTATTAGCAAATGATTCGACAGACCCTGTAGGCACTCGTGAACATGTTACGCTAAATGATGCCATAAGGAAACTTTGCTTGGATGTTATAGAGAAAGAAGAGGCTTCAAAAATTGTTGGTAAGTATCCTAAAGAAGAAATTAATGATGACAATAAGGTTTTAGCTACTCCTATTGAAAAAGTATATGAGCATGGCTTTTATCCCTTAAAAGGAGGTTTCAAGGCACAAGTAGAAGAAAATTTTGAAGTCATAAGCCAGTGGATTGAAGTGCTTCCGACAGATCAAATGGTGCCTCTGGAAGTGAAGTACGACCCAAGAACTGGTAGACAAATTGTTGATATTCCAATTAGTTAGTAAAACTGTAATACATAAGCGAACAGGAATGTTGGTCGGATCAATGTTAATTAATCTCGGTAGTGACGAGAGCTTTAAACCATCTGAAGAGAAATACCATACTATTGTTAGTCCTTGATTATGGAATTTATTATCAACAGCAGTAGCGGCAGGGTGCCTGTCTGGGATCATTTCCTCCTTAAAGATACTGAAGTATCGATCAGTTACACCGATGATACCAATCGAACTACCCAAGATAAGCTGCTAAGAAATGGAGATGAATATCGATGGGAACTGAAAGATCGTATCGTTGAATTCGAGCTGACAATAAATAGTGTTTTTATTTACAAAGGTATCAGCTATCAAGTACTGAAAATCATTCAACGATTCAATGTTCTTAAGACAGATAATCGTGCTACGGGCATCGTTCCAATTCGCTGGCAAAAGCTTATTCCAGACCAAGCGATTGGTTTTGCAAAGGCAATACCGTCACTGCATCCATTGCTACGACTCAATACAGGGATAGTGACTGTTACAATTAATTTCGTAGATATCACGCGCCTCTTTAATGATATCCACGGAGATACACCTTGGTATATGGCATTAGAGTTGCTTAAGGGAACACCCCGCAAAATTCGAGTTCTCGCATCATTACAAGGGCATCCATTCATCTGGTATGTAGTCATTCCTGACTCCGCAGGAGGACAGAGCGAACTACAACCTAATGTGCTTTATTACCCCGCGGACTATGGCGGAATTAGCTATTCTTCGAGTCTGGACGGGATTACATCAGCCAATCACAATACATCCGTAAATAATATTCAGTGTGGCGGTGAAACCCTCTTTTCCTTTCTGACCAATCCTCTCTTAGATTCAGACTATAGTTTAAAACTTGAAAAATACCTTGCATTAACCGAGAGGTTTAAAAAGCGCATTGGCAGAAATCCACCGCCGCTTCATCATTTTAGGGAAGTCTTAAGTTACAACCCGACAGGTGGTATTTTGGAACCTCGCTACTGGGATATACCTTTTGGCTTTGAGCAGGCGATCTCGGATAGAAAGCAAATTTTGATCATTCCTCAAATTAACGGTGGTGATGGCGGGATTGCTATTAAGAGCGGATTGAAGAATTTGGTTGAAGACGCACTCATGTTAATTTACACGCAAGGTAATACTCTTCATTATGAAACTATAAATGTAAATAAACTTATTCTCACTTGTTACAGTGAATCTGGTGGAAACGTCTTCACTGCGTCGAAGAACAATTTATCTGATATTAAAGCAATTATTTGTTTCGAAGCCCAATATATGAATAAGCATCTTTCTAAAGAAAATACAAGTCTTAGTCTTGGAAAAGATGTCATCCCTCTTTTGATCAGACAACGTAGTAAGGTAATAATTATTGGAAGACACAAGAATGGTTGGGAATTAAAGTACCTGCCGCTAAAAACCAATCCGGCAGAGTTGACTATTTTACCTGACGATTCTCATTATTTCATACTAGAATACCCAGATCCATCCAAACCGTATGCGTATGATGCATCACCTGTCCTAACTCATCGTTATTCACGACTGCTGAAGAACGCATCAGATTCAGTTATCCAAACGATTCTTACCCAAGAAACGGGCACCATCGATTTTGAAAGTGCTACTCAGGAGGCGAAGGTGGAAGAAGTCATTGCTAAATATCGCAAGGCCGGATTCAATGATGAAAAAATGATTAAAGAGGTTTTTATCCCAAATTTTAACGTCGATGATTCTGGTGGTTTTTACACTCACAATTTCATCGTTTCTTCAGGTCAGGAGTTAACTGCTGATGGCAAGTCCGTGCTGCGATTTTTTTATCAGGCATTAACTTTGATTAACTGATAAAGATTCGATTTGAACATTAAGGTCAAGAAATATAAGTATTTTTAATCAAATTGGGTTCGTCCCATTATGAGTGTCAGAAGGCACGCTTGAGCCTATGTCGCGTTTGGTACCTTTGTTGGGACGAACCCAATTACGCTCCAATAAAATTTACGCTATTTTGCAAAGGTCTCGAAGTATCAAAATCAAAAAAATACCTTAAGGATTTTGTCTCAGAGGTACAGAACTATTTTTTCCAAAGCGGTTTGTCCATAACCAGAACAGCCTATCGATCTAAATTAAAAAATTTAGATATTGAGGAAATACTATCTATCAATGTAGATGATATTATTTGAAATAACCTGCACCGACCCTCGACTACCTAATGAAAGAAAAGGAAGAATATTTTCGAAAATTCTAAATCATAATCCTTTCTACTTCATCGAGCGTCATTTCATCGCGTCGTCGGTCATATAATTGTGTTGTCCGTGTGCTGGAATGGTTGGCCATAATTGCTGCTTTTTCCAAAGTTCCGCCGTTTTTAAGATAAGCAGTAATACCGGTAGCTCTAAAGCTGTGATTGCCAACTTTAGTTGCTATGCCTGATTTAATGATGTGCCTTTGTATCATGGCGTGAGTATTTGCTTGCATCAGGGGAGAGGAGGTTAGTTGTCCGGTTCCTCGACCAATGGTGCGAAAAAGAAAGCCCTTAGGATCATCACGCAGATTCGTTTCATTAATATAGGCACTTAAATATTCTTCCAGATTATGATGGCAGGGCATTTCGTGTCGTTTGCCTCCTTTTTCGTGTAACCGTACCCAGAGTCTTCTGTTTTGAGTATACACATCTTCAACTTTCATCGCTAAAGCAGCGCCAATGCGTGCAAAGGAATAGACCATCAATGCAATAAGCGCACGATCCCTTAATCCAGAAGGTTTGCTGACATCGATGCTGTTCAATAATTGCCGAGTATCTTCGCTATCAAGGATTGGAGTTTTTCCGGTTTTGACTCGATGAGCGGGGCCTCTGACGGACGAGTCTGGATTAGTAGTTACAATTTGGCCGACTACCAGCCAATCGAATAAATGACGTATAGCTGCCAAATGCTGCTTGACACTGGGTGCCGATAATCGTCTGGTTTGTAGCTCAATCCAGGCGGCAACGTGTAATGGTTCGATGTCAACCAACGCGATAACCTGAGCTTCCGTTTGGCACCAATTCAAAAAATCCAAAACTGCCCGAACATAAGCACGACGAGTATGAGGATTGCGAATGTTGGACGCGAAGAATTCCAGGAACCGAAGTCTGGCTCGTTCACCGGATGCTTTGACTAGTGCCGGGCAGGAAATTTTTGTCAGAGAAGTTAGATTTGCCATTTTTTGATTGGGTGAAAATGCAATCGGAATAAGTGAATTTTACACTCATTCATACATGTGATAAAGGACATTATCACATATTGAAACATCATTATGCGAATTGATAGAATGTAAAATTAAGACACCTTATAGTATGATTAGAATGTATTCATTTTATCGAGATCATGTGATGACACATCGAACGACAATTACATTGGATGATGAGAACTTCACTTTTTTAAATAATATTGCTGGTGAGAATCGTAGTGCATACATTAATGAGCTACTAAAGCAGGAACGAATGAATCATCTTAAGCAAGCTTTGCTAAAAGCAAACCAAGAAGAAGCTGCGGATTCTGAGTATCAGGAAGAATTAAAAGAATGGGACACAACGCTATCAGAGGGACTCTCAAATGACAGAGTTTAAGCAACTTGATATTTACTGGGTGGATTTGCAATCATCTCTCGGTGCTGAAACTCAAAAATTGCGACCGTGCGTGATCATTCAAAGCGACCTGGTGAATATTCAATCAAAAACTATAATTGTGGCACCTTTACTTCCAAAACATAAGTCGTGGCCATTTGCAGTAAATTTGACGCCTACAATTGATAATGGATTAGATAAGGATCATCATATCAATCTCAAACAGTTGCGTGCGATAGATATCTCTCGAATTGGCAAGAAGCACGGAAAGGTTGAGAATCAATATCTGCAAGCGATCAGACAAGCTTTAACAATTATATTTGCCCTGTAGTTCTTCATGATTTTCTGTTCAGGTTCTGCCGGTAACAGCGCGCCTTTTCAGTAATCCAGCATCGCATCACGAAATTTGTCTTGTCCAATACGCTGAAGCACTATGCGTTCCACTTTGGTGTCGGCAATAATGGTAGGAAGTAATGCCAATTCAACCGCCGCTGCTTGTTGATAATAGTGATAATGTTCGGATAAGACTGCCCGCACGGCGCAGTGATGTTGCCAGATCATCCTCGGTTTCAATTCGAAACGAATCTGTTTCGCGTCAATTTTCAGACAGTGAAACCGTTTTGAAACGCACCTAATAAGCAGCTTGCCAAGCCCAACCAACGCACGATTGGCATGAAGCGCCGAGGCCAAAGTGATATCTGATGCCACAACATGGTCTAAGCCATTGTCATTGCTATCATTTTAGTTAAGCATGCGTTGTGGAGGATTCATGCATTTTCCTCAAGACGTTCAGAAATTCGAACAAACATAAATTTTAGCGCATCATTCATTTCATCCCTCTTGAGGCTCCCGATCTCTCTCAGATGCACATCATCTATGCATAAGCGCTCTGTCCATAAGGCCATTAAAAATTCCAAAGCTGCTTCTCCCTGCGCGTTATCCCAATTCTTGAGTACCGACGAAATAACGTCCGTCATCTGACGACTAAATACAGAATCAACACGATAGTCCATTTCAACCGGATGCGCGGCCCGAAGCAGAGAGGCTTGGATCACGCCATCGTTGTATCTGTCAAAATTAGCAGGGCTAATCAGTGTCGTGTGGTAGGTTGTCGTCAACCCCTTGTTTTCGGATGCATTGCGTAAATCGTGCAGCACGGATTGAATAGTCCAATAGACATCTGCTTGATTGACCTTTGAAAGTCGATTTTCATCAAAACCAAGGTCAGACCAGAATGCAAAGGTACGACGCAACTTAAGCGGCTGCCCATCGCTTGATGGCAGAAATAACTTTTGAGGATCATTAGAGTTAGCCAACAATTGATTGCGACGCTGAATAAAAACGTCAGGTAATGAACCACCGCCGTCACCCAAAGGATCATCCTCACCAAAGGGGTGTAATAGCTCCTCCTCCCAGTGCCACGCCGTCTTGCTATATTCCTTGATACGGGGTACCGAGCAGTGAGTTAAAACTACAAATTCATGTCCGCCCTGCGTCAAATCCTTTTTTAGCTGACTGAACGCATCGTCGTTCGGCAGCTTTGAAAAAGCCACTAAGTACGTAATAGTGGAAAGCGTATTGATGCAGCGAAGCTTTCTGGATACCGCCAGCAGACTTCGTCCCGAGGTTATCGCACCGACAAGCACCAACACCGAGCCGCTACCATCAAGCTTTTCTTCTTTCAACTCCTTTGGAGTTAACCATGTAATTGTGTCTGCATCATCGCCAAGGTTATCACGGATCTTTGTCTCGAGCGCACGCGATCCGGTGTCATCAAAAACAATAATGGTCGCCGTGTCACGTGACAAATGCCGTTTGATACGCTTTTGGAGACAATCAGAGAATGGTTTAGCTTCCAAGGCCAATACCTTATCCACTGCCAAAAAGAAATGTTCTTTTGTGTCTTCAGTAGGGCTTGCGGCAGTATTCCAGCCCAATACACCTGTCGCAGCAAATTGCCGAAAAAAAGCTTGCCGATCCTTGTCAAAATGATCCTTCTTAATTACCAGCAGCTCATGCTTTGGATTCTCTGGCAGGAACTGATCTCCTGCAATACGTATTAATTTTGAACCACGTTTGCAAAACTCGCACTCGGATGCCTTGCGCGATACCAAACCTCGCTCGATTGCTTTCTCGACATCAAAAATGCCCTGCTGATCGCTGGGCAGATTGATATAAAAAAGCGTGACTATCTGCTCTCTAGAAAATGAGGTTTTATTTAATAAATTCCTTACCAAAGTGCCACTCGTAGTAGCAGAAACAAAAATCAAGCTGCTTCTGTCCTCAACAAAATCAAACCGCTCTTTAAAAACGTCATAAGATTCGAAGCTTTCAATTGATGGAAGCCCTTCATCAAATTCACAAAACTGCTGAATGACTATACTAATTAAAAATGAAATTGAAGAGGTGTCGACATAGACGCGTCTCAGGTCACGTTGCATATAAGGCAGCAGGGAAACAGCAAGAAAATTGACCTCGACACTGGAAACAAGCAGATTCGATGCACGAATAAATTTGTCACAATGCTCTCCGGAGGGTTTAACAAAGTGATATCCGTGATTTGATACAACCAATCCACTGTGCTTTTTAAACAAAGAAATCATACCGGATTGCAATATGGCTTCCGAAAGCGCACCCTCAACTCGATTCTCACCGCAAATATTTAGCGCGCCAGACCGATCCACACAAACGCACTTAAGGCGATTCTCTATCTCACCCACATAGGAATTAAACTCACAAGCAAATGAGCTATCAACCAAATATTCCTCCCGAGAGATTGAAAAATCCTCGAATGACATCAAATACACATTTTTTGGCACCAGATGCTCGGAAACATCGTTTTTTATTGATTTTGCAATAACATCCAGCGATATCCTTGATGAAAAGAAAATAACCAAACTTCGACGACTCTCATCGTCTGGTTCATAAAACCGAAAGGCAAAACAATCAGTCATTACTTCTCATCCACAGGGATAATCAAGCTGATGGAGACACCACAAGCTTCTGCCATGGGTGTTAGTAATTTCTCTGCGCTTCCCCCGGAGTTCCAGTCATAAAAGGCAAAAGCGTCATGCGGTATATAAGGTGATGATAGAAAATCACGATAAAGAGATAGTCGGCCACTGCGAACACGCATAAAACCCTCAAGCTTTGTCAGTCTTTCCATAACTACAGGTAGCCCATTTCCCTTACTGTTTTTTGTTGTAGAAGTCTGACGAAAGCTGAAGCATTTTTTGAATATCTCGTATTCATCTTGAATAGAAAGTTCTTGTTTTCCACCACCTGACTGATGATCTGCAAGCCAGCGACCACAGTAACCCAGCCCTGAGTCAACCACACCGATCTCTACAAAACGTCTCTGACTTTCATTTGGGTGACGTTTTGTAACAGCAGAGAGATAGTCCAAGAGTATCGGTTGTCCTTTCGCAGCATGATTTGCAGCGGCCTCGCTCAGATTGATTCCTTGAGCATAGATGACTCGAACCCCAGGCTTAAGCCACTCGCTACGATATTCACCTCGAGTTCCGTGCTCATGGGTATTAAGAAACAATTCGTAAAATATCCTGCCCAGATAGGTCAGACTGTCTCGCTCCAAATTTCTGGCACCTCCTGGAACTGCCATAGCTTTGTCCACCATGGCACCTATCACGGCCTTGAATTGTTCTGGCTGACGAGGTTCCGGCTTTTCACCCTGCCTTTCTATATAAAAGTTACGGTCGAATCCTTTGGAACTGTGATCAACAAACGCAAACCAACAGAGTCCACCACGCTGCTGACCATGCTGCTGGCAAGCCTGGAGTTCAATAGCTTGTTTGGCGGCTTCGTTTATTTGAGGTCTTAGATCATCATCAGCCTTGTTCAACATGACAATGGATTTTGCAGACATAGCAGCAACAAATTTGTGCGGCCTCTGGATGACTTCATAGATTTCATCCTTGGCGCTGCTCGGGGTCAAACAAAGAACTCTGCTTTCAATCTTTCTACCCCAGGTATTGGCTGCCTGAATTGCACTCGCCAAACCACCAAAGGAAGATGCATAACCAGTCGTTCCGACAGGTAGGCGCAAAGTTTCAAATTCATCTTTCTCGAGGAGATTGTCGAGGAATTTCTCACAGGCATTGATCGTGATGCTTTTTGGGAAGTCCATCAGTGATAATCTCTTGCTTCCAGCGCTAGCTGTTTAGGGGAGTATTCTCCAAATTCACGTTCTTCGTTTCGCCGCAATTCTGAATATGTTTTAGATGAATATCCTTACTTAACTGATTGATCATACAGAAAAAAAGAAGTTTTTCGCGCGCCAGCTCATACAGCTTGACAAAATAAGACTCGAGCTGCGTGCGAAGCAATGCACAACATTCGGAGTTGTAGGAAAATGACTCACCTTCAAAACCAATATATTTGGCCCACGATGAAATATTACGAGGTGTGTAAGTAAGTTCAAGCACCCGAGATGGGTCTGCCCCGATTGGGCGGAGAAGATCGCGCCAATTCATAAACCCAGCTGCTGCCGGAAGCCCAGCGCCTGCAATAATAGCCGCATTTTCTTCTCGAACCTCATTGAGGTAATCGCGGATGAAAAGGTCGATCTCGCGATCCATTATTCCCCATCCTCAAACTCAGCATTCTTAAATCGCAGTACATTGCAATTCTCTTTGACGGCTCGCTGAAGTCCATCATCAAAGCCTGATGGTGTCTCGGCTTGAATCTCAATAGCGATCCTGACTTTCACACCCGGACGAATGGTGAACTGCTGAACCACTTCATCGACCAAATCGGCAAACTGTTTTTTGGCCTTTATTGGGTCGAGTTCGATACTGCCGTAAAATTGCTTTTTTTTAATTTGCGTAGCTGAGCCTCCATTTGATGTATAGCTGGGTTTTGCTGAATCTTCAACTTTTGGCGAAGTATCTCTAGTATCAGTGCCAATCGGAGTAGCTTCATCAATAGACTTTGGTCGTGCGGTTTCTTCTTGGATCCGCTGTGCTTCGGTCTCAGTTGCCAAATAAGCGGCGGCAGTAACCGGTTCGATCAACAATAAGGACGAATCGAGAAATGGCGATATACTTTTGCCAAAGGAAAAGCCGATGTAGCGATTATTCTCTTTACCTTGTGCGAAACCAAAAAAATCCCGGCTTTCTGCACCAGCTGTCAGTGTGTGATGAAATACCGAATCATCCTTCAGACGTGGAAAATAAAGTTGCTGGCAACTTTGTTGCCATACGGTGAGTGCCCTAGCCTCCTTGACTTCATCTTTCCAAAACCAGTTCTTGAGCACCCCAGCTAAGTGTATTGGAGCCCATTCGGTAATTTGAAGCTCGTTTTCCTTCAATACACGTTCGATCTCCTGCGACAAATTAATTGCGCCGGGATTGACCTGGAAATGTTCCCACTGAATTTCGGATAGGCCCTTGCCGGGGCGGGCTTCCTGCATCGGTGCGATCATCCACTTATAAGTCTCGCGAATCATTCGACGCAGAGCTTCGCTGGCGTCCTCTAGGCTCTTAGTGGCCTGTAGCGACTGGAATTGATCGAGATTGAGTTTCATTTCCTTGATGTCGTTCACGATAGACTGCCATGCCAAGGTAGAACGCACCTGATCCTTTAGACGGCTTACGCTGTCGTAATCGGCAGCCAAAAAGATCAGGCGGTTTTGCTTAAAACGCGGCTGATCGCCACGATTCTTCAAAATTTCAGTTGCACGCTCGATGGCGAGACTCTGGCCGCTACGACTGAACGCAGCATCGGGCGGCAGCACCACGAGTCGCAGCTGCCAGTCGTCGGGAACATCATTGCTCGTCGTGAAAATATGGATTCCGCCAAACACGCCACTAGCAAAGCTCCTCTGCACACGGTCGCGGATAGTAGGAAAAACATCTTCTTTATCCTGAAAGCGTCGCTTTCGTTCCTCCATTTCTCGACGCAGGTTCGGTCGTGTGTCGAACCAGAATCGATTGTTACCACTATTCAAGTAGTGTAAGCGGTCATTCAGACGGCGCAACGCATCCTTATAAATATCGACCTGCTGACCCGGCTGTGCAACGCCGAGAGCGACATGCTCCAGATCAATACCACGCATCATCTGGTTTGCAGTACTCGGTGCACTACCTAGAAAGATCGCACGAGCCGAGCGGCGGCAGGCTTGTACACTGCCTAAGCGAGTGTCACGATTTTCGATCTCGGTGGTTTCTGCTCGCTCGCCGTCCACATCACGCTCGATCACCGGGTCCCAGCCCTGCGGCAAGTAGTAGATCATCTCATTGCGGGTATCGGCATCCTGCAATGGGAAGCTGCCGGGCATAACGAGTGGATCTTTGTCATTATCTTTCCACAGCCGGTGGATAACCTTGGCCATCAGCTTCAGTACGCCACGGGTGCGCTGGAAGTTGTCGAGCGATGACCAATCTTCATAGAGACGGTCAAACACCTCCGGGTGAATGGGATAAGCATGCATCAGCCGGTCGAAGTATCGGCTCTCCTGCGTCTCGTGCGGGAAATCTTCGCTATTCGCTGTGTAATAGTCAGCAAAAGCCCGGCACACAGATTCCGCCGCCAACTTATCGTTGATGCTGGAGAAAAGACGGCGACGAACAATCTCAAACGCCTCCTCGGTACCCACCGGTTTCCACAGTGCATGAATGCGACCGAAATAATGTGACAAGGTAGCAAGCGCTTTCACACCCCGCTGACTGCCAGCTTCCTTATCGGATTCTGGTAGTGAAGCCAGCAGTACCGCTGTCGGTACGGCCTTCAATGCCTCGGTCAGCGCCTGCACAAAACTCAGGTTGGAGTCGTAGCTACCGCCTGTCAGCTTATTTCCCTCATCGAACTGACGCACATAAGCAACCAATTCATCGATTAGAATCACGCAGGGAGCATAACGGTTAATCAGGGTCTCAAGTACTGCCTTTCCGGGCGAAGTGCCAGATGAATCCGCGTCAGCAACCAGGGCGTAACCCTCAGCTTTTCCCAATTGCCAGGCCAGATCGCCCCACAACGTATGAATGGCTTGGCCCTCGCGCATCATTGGCTGGTTCGGCGATGACTTGATACCATCAAGTACGGCAACCTGTGTTCGTGATAGTTCCGTCACTTTGGCTGCGTCAAGAATAGCAGCAACACCCGGCAGATCACTGGCGGCAGCCTCCCCTTTGGCGAGGTGATAAACCGCCAGCATAGTATGCGTTTTACCGCCACCGAATGCAGTTTGCAACTGAATAACCGGATCACCGCCTTTTCCAGATAAACGTTTGACTACGGAATCAAGCAGCAAACGCATTCCCTCGGTAATGAAGGTGCGTTGGAAAAACAGCGTCGGATTCTGATATTCGGGCGCTGCTGTGCCTGCATGAACGCGCGACAGATCGGCGGCAAATTCAGCTTGCTGGAACGTACCCTTGAGGACATCTTCATGTGGAACAGCAACTTCACGCCACGGTTTCAGATTCATGGACCAACTTCCTCCGTTTTACGAAGCATGTAGCTGAATTTTTCTTTTATCAGAACTTTCCGTGCATCAATAAAGTCCTCGAAGCGATCTATTTCCCAAAGTCCTGGATCAGGTGGAATTAGATGAAGCTGGAGGTATGAGTGATGCTCTTCATCTGACTCAAATCGAGAGCGCGCAAACCACTTGCTGGGTGGAATATTAAACTTACCTGTAGAGCCATTCTCATCTTTAGTAAGTAACATGCAGTTTGCAATCTGGTCACGCTGTTCTTGGCGATAGTGAAGAATATTACGTTTGCCAGTCTCAGGATTAATATCCTTGATAGTCTTGAGCAGACTTTGCGGAAAAATATGATCAACCTGTGGACCATTCCCATCAAACGCAGGCGAATAATCAAATGCTCGGTACCAAAGATTAAAGAATAGATGAATAGAGCGTGAGCCATAATATTGTTCGAATATAACATCGGGGATGATTTCAAGACTGCGACCGTCTGCCTGAATAGCGCCATAGATTTCAGAAAGTACGAAATCATTTTGTTCTTGGACGCTTCGAACTGTCTTGTCTATTAAATTGTCCGGGCTTCCGCCGAAGACTCCTGTCACTAGCACACGCAGCAAATATTCGGCAAGCCCGGTATTGGCTGCGAATTTTTCTGGATAATGGTAGCGATAGTAAATAAGAGGAATAAGGGCCAAATATGAGGGCATCGCCTTGTCAGAACGAATAAATGTTCGAGCAACGACGAAGTCCCGTACGGCCTTGATAGCCGCTGAGAGCGCAGGCCATTCACTGATAATTTCTTCCTTGGTTTTGCCATCCCGGAATTTACTGACTTCGTAGCGGGCGCCCCTTCCTAGTACTGTCAAGCATGCTTTAAGAACGAAATCCCTATCGAAGGCAAATCCGCTTTGATTGAGGTCCTCAAGCAAGCTTTCCATCTCACCGTCTGCATCATCCCAACTGGATGTTAGCAGAGAAAACAGTAGATCAGATTTGCCAAGCTTTGTGCCACCTGAGTTTGCACGAATAAATATCTCAACAATGTCATCTAGTTGATAAGCATCAGGATTATCGATGCTATCTAATTCTTGGTAAGTTACGTTGTCATCGTTGACAAATTCCTTCCTAATCCGCGCGATGTTTAGTTGTAATTGCTCATCATCCTCGGTAGTAAGAGGTGTGGGTGCAGCCTTGACGATATCCTTTGCAATCTGTAAATCGAGCTTGTTCGTCTGAAACACAATGTCCTTGAAGCATATCCAGGGCCAAGCTACTGTGACCTTATCTTTGAAGGCAAAGCGATAGCGGATATCTTCTGGTACTGTTTCTTGCCCACTCAACACATCAAAAAATAGTTCCTTACCTTCATAGCTGCCTTTTAGGCCAATGAATAAGCTTTGTAATCGCTGCTGTCCATCCAAAACCATCATCTTGGGTCGAGTGTTATCGGGCATGTAGTAATCAGTGAGTTTGATGCCACTATGGTAGAGGTCGATAAAGCGGCGATTTTTGACAGCCTCTTTGGTTTTCCATACTAGCAAGGTACTAATAGGATATTCACGCATGATTGAGTCGAACAATCGTGCAATTTGCTCTTCACTCCAGACGAAAGGACGCTGTATGTTCGGCAACCAAAAGCCGCCCCCATCAGACTCGTCATTGTTGAGATATGAAACAATCTTACGGATCGATAGCTTTCGATTCTGCACAATTTTTCTCCCTTAATTAAATATCCAGTAGCAATTGCGAACCGAGTACGCCCGCCTCTGCTGAAACTTGTTCAAAGCCAGACCACGCCCCGATAAATTCATTGTAGGCCCGCGCATCTTCGGCCCAGCCTTTTCGTTCGCAGAGGGTATAAAGGCGGTAAGCCAGGGAGCGAATGGGTTCTGCACGGGCAGGCATACGGGAGAGTAACGCACCAGCAACCGATTCACCGTCCTGATTGAGCGCGTGGATCAACTGATGCAATGCTTCCCACACGGGCGTCCGAGTATCGGTTTCCGGTGACCAATCTTTGCTAAGCTCTGCCCAACGCAGCAGACGCAATTTTCCAGCGCCACTTTCAACTACACCGGCTTCCTTCAAACCACCAACGCTCGTACCCTTGGCGCGGGCCAGCACATCGGCATCGCCATATTTGCCGGCGGCCCAACCTTGCTGTTCGAACCAATGCAAGCAGAACTGGGTGTCATGATCAAAATCGTCTTCCGTCAGGAAGCGATTGATGAGTTGCAATGCAGTGCGTACGCTCACCGGTTTACCGTCGGCTTCCAGCACCGCCGCATATTGACTGAAGATCGCCATGCCGGGACCGATGATGGCTTGTGATAAATCTACCGGCGTTACGGGAGAATTGACGCCACCACGGGTCATTTCAACGAGTGCTTCAGGCAGAGCGGTGTTAAGTTCACGTATAAATTCACGGCGGCTGACCGTAGGCGCATCAGCAGCTCGCTTACGGCAGACCAAAACGATGCTGGAAGCGAGCGCATTAGTACCTGAACCAATCATGCGATTACCCAATTCGGTGCGCATCGGCCAAGTGCCAGTCAAAGCAAATCCCGCACGCAAAACTGCCTCGAGAAAAGTTTCCCAGCCGGTGCTTGATGTACCTAAATCATCCTTGGTCTCCGATTGTTTAAAAGCGTAATAAATCGTGACCGGAAACGCCGGATGAGCCTGTTGTACGAGCTTACGCATGGCTTCCGTCATACCGCTCAAAAAGAACTGCTCAGCTTTCTCCTTGCTACCATGACGGTAGGGTGTCGCAACCAATTCCTCAGCTTTTGGTACCGCCAGAGTAGCAAATAGATTGGAAAAGATTTGGCGAAGCGAGCGACGCAACCAAACGTAGAAGAAATCAGACAGATCGGCATATCCGATGTTGTCGTAATAAGGAGGATCTGAAGAGATTACTTTTCTTGATGAAATAATTTGTGACTGAGCATCAGATTGCATGGCAAAACCGTTTACTTGAATCGGCAAATACTCGCGCAGCAATCTTATTCCTTGATCAAGTGCATTCTCGTAACTTCCAGCAGAGCCTCCAATGCAATTGGCCTCAGCAAAGTCCCAAACCATTGGTATTGCTTGTCGCCCGAACGTGTTTCTTAAGCTATCCCGAGTTGAATCCCAACCACAAATAGATGATCCTCGATCGGCCATTTTGTTAATCCCAAATGCTAAATATACTCCCACCCCCTGTGAATAGGCAGCGGCACCGCTACCACCGTCATCAAGCCCCATGCCGTCATCAGCCATTTCTGCCGCTAGAGTGTCCTGCCGACACTTTTCGATGGCTTCCTGCACCAGATCGGAAAATGTCGTTAAGGCGACCAGTTGGCGTGGAGTAAAGAGGTCACCGTATGTCTTGAGACCATAGAGCGGTGGAGAAAACCAGCGAGGATTTTCCGGCATAGCAATTTCTGCTTTCCAGTCGGGATAAGCTTCAGCCGCTAGCGCTTCATGCTCAGTAGTTGGCGATAGATAGACACGCCCACGCACCCCTTCGGCCACTATAGCCATCAAACGCGAGCCCATGCGCCCAGCATTAGCTTCGCTATAGATATGCTTTGGCTCAATGGGTGTGGCAGACAATAGGCACTGAAAATTTGCGCCACGTGTTAATTTGGTGCCATCTTTCGCGCTTTTCGGTGGTTTCCCAACCTTAACCGTGAAGCGATAGGCATCTCCATCGACAACCGGTTCAACATAGGCTTCTTTACCCTCTTTGCTCGACAACACGAAGGTCGAAGCTAACGGCACCTCGGCGTGACTGAAAGCAGGGTTGGGACTTTTCACCGTTCGCGCCCACAGCCAAGCAATGACGGTTAATTGCTGTCCGAGAAGCGGTTTCAGATCAGGCCGTTCGGCAACCATCGCCGCTGTGACTTCGATCTTCGGATATAAATGACCAATACGCTTTTCGGCCTCGGCTCGCATCCAAGCGCCATAACGGCGCACGTCCTCAGCCAATCCCTTTGCGCTGCTCCAGTCTTCATGCAACTTGACCTGTTTTTCGCCCTGCGGAATCGGCCCTACTGGCGCACGCCCAGCGAAGCGTGGCGGTATTTCGATCATTGCTTTGTTGATCGTCACTGCAACCGGATTCAAGTCCGAAGCGTAGCTCTCCAACCCCAGCCGCTGCGCCTCCAGCGGCAATGCCCCCCCACCGGCAAACGGATCATGAAAAGCTGGCAATTTGTCTGGGTTAAACAGATCAGCTGCTTGGGGATGGTCTTTGTTCAACTCGCAAGTTTCGCGCCACGAGCGCCAAATCTCAGCGCGGGCGCGTTCAAGCACTTCTTCATTATTGGTATTTTCCCACTTGACCAAATCTTCGATGATCTTGAACAGTCGTTCCCGCTCGATAGCGGCTTTTTCTTTATTTACACCATACTTGAACCCGCTACCTTGCTGATAGCCGGGGTCGTTGACCATTTGCGCAAAGATCACCGCTCGTGCCGCCGCCAAAGGACGCCGCGCCCACCACAGGTGTAACGTTGACGGATGCCCATGGCGAATTGATTTTTCTCTTGCTGCTGCGGCATTAATGACATCTAGCGGCAAGGCGACTTCGATGAGTTTTTTTGGCGTTTTGATGGTGGTCATGGGACTTAAATCCAGGTAGCCGGGCGATGCAGCACGAAGCCATCCGGCTTAGTGATTTGTTCGGGTAGCTGGCTTGTGCGTAGTTTGTCCTCGCCAATGGTCAGGTGGCCATTGGCGAGGCGCTTGAGTTCGCTCGAATGGCGAGCAGGTGGAAATGCGACAATGACGCGTTTCGTTAAAAAACGCTCACGTACTTGCCGAATCGGTGTGGCAAGATCACTATCACCGGAAATGATAAGCGCAGTATCAAACTCATCATCAAATGCATCACATAATAATTGTATGGCGATATTCACGTCGGTCATCTTTTCTTCATAATCGGGCCAATGGGCACCACAATTCCGGCATGTGCGCGTTTTTTCCAGGTAGTGGCCAAACTGACAATGTACACCCTGTTGTGTCAGTGCTTCCAAGTAAGTATTTTGGCGTTTCTGGTCTTTTTCATTGCGACCATTGTCTCGAATGCGAGCAGTAAAATAATAGGTAGCTACAAGATGCTGGTCAGGTTTGAGCAAATTACGCGCCAATTGAGCAACGTCTAACCAGTAGTATCGCTTAAAGTTTGATTGCTTCAGTCCGAAATAAAGATTAAAGCCATCTATGTAGACAATTACACGCTGCATTATCGGATTCTTAATTTAATGATCAGCTTGACACTATAGTCAGGTGCTACCATAATTCGGATAACTAACCCCGCCGGAGATAGCATCTCCGGCCCGACGCCTCCCTCGTGGAGGCGTCTCTTTTTGTGGCAAATCAAAGCGAGCTCTCTGTGCATACTGCTTGCGCGAGTAGCGCATCCAGATTCAGGTTAATGCTAGTTACCGCCCAATCCGGTTCCTGTGTGAATGGCTTAGTCACGTAGAACGGCCCTTCATGCTGATCGCCATCCACCAGTACGATGGCCAAGATGAATTTGTCCTGCTGGTTCAAACCATAGAGAATTTCGTTGCGCGTCACGGTAATCGTGCTTTGCCCCTTGGCACGACCCTTGACCTCAATGTGGCGCGAAGCGGGCAACTTACCGTCGACGGCCTTCGGCAGGCTGGTCACGTCCCAGCCACATTTTTGCGCCGAGACATCAATGACCTCATGGCCGAGAGCACGCTCGGCGTTCATGACGGCATTCATAGCGATCCATTCCACCCGCACACGGGCGTCGGCATCCGCCGTCCATCCGGACTGCCCCTTACGTTGCGCCAGTAGGCCCGCCGGAATCACTAATGCGCCGCCAACCACTACCGGTGTCGCGGAGATTACATGACGCATGGCCAGCAATTCCTTCTCACGCGACTCACGGCGTGCCGTTAGGTCGTCAATGGTACGACGGACATTTTCCAGAGTGAGGCGTACGTCCTTGCCACCCGCGATGTCATCCTGCAACTTGATGTAGCGATCCGACCAGTAGTTAATTTCCTTAACCAAACGTTCATGGACGGCGGACAGAGTCTTGTCTACGTGCTTCTCGCGCCGGTTGCGCACCTCGTCGAAATGCTCGGGCACAAGATGTGCGGATGCATGCGCCAATGCCTGTTGCTCAAGGTTCTGCGCGGGGTTGCCAATAAGCCACGGTGCTACCAGCACATCTTCGATCAGATCCATGTCAGCCTTTCCGATGGGTTCGAGGTCAAGGTGGGGCGCCCAACCTGCATTGATTGCGCCACCCTGAGGGTCGATTTCGACGAACTGCATGCGGCGCGATATGACGTGATTGGTAATGTGAGGGGCAGAACGTGAATCGCCGTGCTGGCCGCTCGGTGAAGCGCCTTCCTTTACGGAATGGTCGATAATGAACATCACCTTCGGCGTGATGCCCATGTCGCTGGGATCAACCAGCACCGCGCCCTGTTTGAGCTTGTTGCGGTGTTGCTCCATGACGAGGTCGGTGACCGATTGCATCAACGGATGACCGGGATGCATCAAGCTGGCCATCGGCGCGCCGATCCGGTCAGTGAGGCGCACGTATTGCTTCTCGAAACACACACGCTCGTATTTACGCAGCACGGGGTCGAGGTTGCGGCGATCCCGCCCGGTGATTCTCCGGTCGCGCTCACGAATGCTGGCGGGGACATGAGTAATCTCGTAGCGACCCGATTCTCGAGGGCGCAATTCACCGCCAAGTTGCTGGAATGCCTGGTTGAAGAAAGAGCGGATGAAATACGGCTGAAGCTTGCGCGCCTCAGCCTTTTCCATCTCATCCTTGACAGCGAACAGGCGTTTCTCGTCCATCACCTCTTCGCAAAGGGCATTGCGTTTGATAATGGTTTCGAGGTGCTGGGTGTCGAGTGCACCTTCCAACTTACGATGCAGACGAGCACGAACCTCGGGATCGGCACCGTAGCGGATAGCTTCGATCAGCAGGTCTTTTAGACTCTTATCTTCAAATACCTCGCCAAGAATGTCGAATACACGACCGCCAAGCGCTTCGCGCTCAACCTCCAATTTTCCGAACAAGCGTTGAAAAACATCACCCTCACGGGTTTCGGAAGCAACCATGTTCCACAGATGGCAAACTTCGGTCTGGCCGATTCGATGAATGCGGCCAAAGCGCTGCTCTAAGCGGTTCGGATTCCAGGGAAGGTCATAGTTGACCATCAGATTGGCGTTCTGGAGATTCACACCTTCACCTGCCGCATCGGTGGCTACCAGCACTCGTGTGGTTGGCTCGTTGCGGAACAACTCCTGCACTTTTCTGCGTTCTTCACGTTTTACGCCACCGTGAATCATCACCACCGATTCTTCATTCCCGATCAGGCCGCGAATCTTCATCACCAGATAATTCAAGGTGTCCCGATGCTCGGTGAAGATGATGAGTTTGCGTTGACGCCCATCGGTATCGTGCATCTCGGGCGTGTTCTGCAATAATTTGGATAGCTCGTCCCATTTACGGTCTTGACCGGAATGAACGACCTGGCGTGCCTGCTCTTCCAGTCCTTCTAGGATGACGATCTCGGCTTCAAGCTCTTGTATGGTTTGTGCCGCAGTAGCTTGATCAACGACGGCTTGCTCGAAGTTTTCATAATCGTCAGGAGAAAGCGCGTCGTCGGATTCCCAAATATCATCCGGAATATTGTTGAAGACGTTCGTGTTGAGGGTTTCGGCCAGCGATTGACCGCGTTGGCGCAATTTTTCTTCTTCGACTCGGCGCGTGAGTTTGTGACGACGTCGCTTGAGTGATTGATAGATAGCTTCCGGACTGGAAGCCAGACGGCGTTGCAATGCCGTAAGGGCAAAGCCCACGGTACCCTTGCGTCCACCATCGGCCAGCTGGTCAGCTTTGGCAAATTCGGTTTTAACATAGTCCGTGACTGCGGCATATAAAGTGGCTTCAAGATTGGAAAGCTTGTAGTTGACCGTGTAGGCACGGCGTTCGGGAAAGAGACGCGTACCATCGAAACGCAGCATGTCTTCCTTGACCATGCGGCGCATCAGATCAGTGACATCGACCTTATGTGCACCGTCTCGAAACTTCCCATAAAAACGGTCGGAATCCAGCAGAGACATGAATAGCTGAAAATCTTCTTCTTTGCCACTGTGCGGTGTTGCGGTCATCAGCAAAAAATGCCTTGTAACTGAACCCAACAGTTCGCCTAACAGAAAGCGCTTGGTTTTGTTGATTCTATTGCCGAAGTAACTGGCCGAGAGCTTGTGCGCCTCATCAACCACAACCAAATCCCAATGTGAGAGGCGCAGTTTTTCTTGCAAGTCTTCGCTACGAGATAACTGGTCAACACGGGCGACCATCAGATCAGTGTCATCAAATGGATTGCCACTGCGGGATTGTTCGACCTGCTCGCGCGAGAACAGCGTAAATGTCAGGCCGAACTTCTCAAACATTTCGTCCTGCCACTGCTCGACCAAGCTACCTGGGGCCACGATCAGCACACGCTGAGCATCGGCACGCATCAGCAACTCACGGATAAACAGGCCAGCCATAATGGTTTTTCCAGCTCCAGGGTCATCTGCCAAAACATAACGCAACGGTTGACGCGGGAGCATCGACTCATACACCGCCGTGATCTGGTGCGGCAACGGCTCGACGTTTGATGTGTGGACGGCCATCATCGGATCAAACAGGTGAGCCAAATTGATCCTGTAGGCTTCGGCAGCGAGTTTAAAATCCTCACCTGGCGCATCGAATGCCCACGGGCGACCAGCTTCGGCGAAAGACAGCTTCATCTCATCCGTGCGAAACAACATCCGCTCTAGAAGTTTGCCGTCTGACGTTTTGTAGTAGACGGTGAGAGCATTGTCACCGGCGGACTCTGTCGTGACGACGCGCACCACTTGCCCAGGTTCAATACCAGAGAGGGTGGCATTTTTCTGGATCTGCTCAAGTTTCAACATGCACAAGTAGCTGTTCTATATGCAATTGTACTTATAAGGATCGAACTATAATTCAATACTTTTAATATCGTTTTAATGATGAGTTTTAGGATCACGTTAAAAACACCACTTTATGCCGTAAGCTATTAAATCAAGAAAGGCATAATAGTTCAATTATTCGATCTTTTTTAAGCTAAATCACGCTCAGCAACTCATCCCAATTGGTCGTATATTCCTGGCTGATCCTTTCGCATTTCATCTTCCAACTTTGTTGCAGACCCTCGGATGTGAGCCGAATCGTGCCACTGCCCATGCGGTTATTGATGTGATCTACGACTTCAATTAATTCCTGAGAGGTATAGCCCTTGGGAAGCAATCCAAAAAGGTCAGTTTGTCTTGTTTCTGCGTTTACCAGCTCCGAGAGCCTGACACCTGCTTTTTGATACTTGAATCCCCGACGGTATATTTTTTTTAAGCCCCATAGCGCTGCTTTTGTCAGAAGAATCGTGCTGTCCGTTTGCGTAGGCAATGGAATTGTCGTCTCATTCCAGTAATTCTCTTGAGGCTTATCGAATCGGCTGGTGTTTATGAATACGGATACCGCGCCAGCATAAGAGCGTTGCCGGCGCAGTTTTTCTGAGGCGCGACGCGTATACAATGAAACTGCTTCCTCTAATTCACTTAATTGCGTGACTCTCACTCCAAATGACCGGGAACAGACGATCTCCTTTTTAAGAGGTGTAACTTCTTCCAGTTCAAGACATGAAACGCCATTGAGTTCACGAATTATTTTTTCCATCACGACAGAGAATTTGTTGCGCATGATGATGGGAAGAGCATATTTCAAGCCATGTACTGTCTGGATTCCATATTGATGAAGCTTGGGCGCTAAGCGTCGCCCAATACCCCAGATCTCCCCTAATTCAATTTTTTAGCCAAATATTTTGCTCTCTCACTCAAATGGGTGATGCAATACTTTTAGAAATTTTAAATAATTAAGTTAAATGAAAACTTCAGGAATATAGAGAAGGAATCACTCTATTTTTGATTCCCAAAGGAGGTAACATGAAAAAATTAGCTTTTTCCTTATTTTTGTCGATACCTGCAGTTTCATATGCTGGGCCAATTGAAGATATTAGCGCCATTTTAAATGGCCGTGTTGGAACTTCATCCGAAGATCGGCGGCATGATGTATTTCAAGATGTGTTAGTTGGAAAAGTAAAAATTGGATGTAAGGGGGATACTCTTGAATCTCATGTCAAGATTGATGGAGTTTCTGGAAAAATGGAAGGGGATACCGCAATAATGACTGTAACATATTCTGGATCCTATACTCGTCAAGGGTGGGATATTCCTTGCCAAAAAGTTTCACCTGCGTTGGGTGGAATTGAAAATAAAAACGTTAGGGGTAGTTATGAGTTCCGCGTCACGGGAAAACCGTTCCAAAAACCTATTATTACTTGGGGAATTGGCTCAGATTTTGGCGAAGTTGCTCATGGGGGACATGATTCAAACGTATTTGCTGTTCGTGCTGTTCAGAATGCAATCGCAAGCGCATTCTAAGTTTGACCTAATGGAAAGAGGCGTTCGTCTCTCTTATTTAGTGGTCTGTATGCTTATTCATGGCTACTCCAGTATTATTTAAGAGAATAGGCGCCTTTCCATGATCCAGTTGTAAAGTCTACTTATCGTTATGTAAACTATTAACCGTAAGTGGTGTAGTGTTGATTGATAAGGTCAATTTTCCGCGCCATTGAAACGCATGAGTAGTCAAACTATCAAGGCCATATTGACCTGTTCTGGATTTTCCTAAAATCGCCGCGTAGCAAACCGTTCAGAGACCAGATATAAGCAGTCAAGTTATTGGTGTTTTGACTCATGGTGCATTGTTTTATGGGTCTATTCGGCTCTGAACAATAACCCAGGAAAAATACCATTGTTACTCGAAATCCGCGCTATCTTATGCAGATATTCTCTGATGGCTCAATAATCTTCGCACTATTAACAACAAAATAATCGAAATTATTGATTTTTGACTTCTTGATAAGTTAGCATCCGCCCATCAATTATTTAAAGGCCATGCCATGAACAAGACTGAACTGATCGAAGCCATTGCTGCACGCTCCCAAACTTCCAAGGCGCAAACAACGGTCATGCTGAATGGCTTACTTGATATTATTCAAGAAGCTATGGTAAACGGCAAAGATGTTCAGTTAGTAGGATTTGGTACTTTCTCAGTATCGGAACGTGCAAGCCGGGAAGACCGCAATCCATCAACCGGTCAAACCCTGGCAATTCCCGCCAAAAAGGTTGTTCGATTCAAGGCGAGCAAAGCGCTCTCGGATGTGGCCGCTGGCGTGAAGTAAATTTAAGTCGGTTTAATGAAAGCCAAAATTTGGTAGCTTCAAGGTCAAGCTTTGCAATTTCAATCGCCTGTTACCAAATTAGGTTAATTGATTGATTTCTGTAGTAATAGCATCCTACCTGCAACATCTATAAATCTTCGAACTCAGCGGATCATTCTTGCTAATGCGCTGATCTATAGCGTTGTATTTAAAAGTATGTCTTGACATTATTGACTGTGGCAGCGAGCTTACCCTCAGCATTCCAGGTAAATGCGTTTGCAGGCCGAACTAAATAAAATCGTAGAGCTCTTTTTTTGTTAAATCGCTAATGTTACCGTCTCTATTTATTCTGAATCCATCTGCTTCCATTTTCCCGATACCCAAGAACCAGTAACGATAAATTTGCACAACGATACGCAATTCATTGTTATTTATCATGTCTTTCCAAATTGATATAGTATATGATTTCTCATTTTGTACTATTTTCTCACCCTGGTAATTTTCTAATTGAGATAGCTCCATAAAATTTTTCCTTTTTAGATCAGAAAGATATTTTTCTACTAACTCATTCATTGTTACTCTCCCATATATTAATCAAAAGGCCGAACGCGCAAATCAATGTGTGGATTTCCTGGTCCTTTTCCTACGGAAAGTCTTGGAATCTTTGGACCAGCCGGTAAATTCCCATTTCTAGGCATTCGACCTGGCCCAATACGAATAATTGGATTGCGATTTAATATTGGAGAGCATAAAAAAGTGGGGTGTATTTTTTCAAATCAGGCCGCCATTTTCAAGATTGATGCATGTCTTTTCGCGTTTTTCTCGATCTTTAACCCCGGATACCAGCGTCCAAAGTGACGGTGTAAATCGTTATTCAGCACCGCCGTTCTCGTTTGTAACAGAAAATGGGTGCCTTTATGCGTCCATTGCATTTGCTGCTTTTTAACCATTCGCTTGGCGACGACTTCGTTAATCGTCGACTCCACAAAACTGGTCGAAATTGCTTCGCCATAGCGCCACTTCTCGCCGTAATTTGGGATCAAGTGTTGATTATTTCGAATATAAATGTCCAATTCGTCCAAGTGCTTAAGAAATTTCTTTCGGTTTGTATAGCGAATTGTTTCATCACCGCTAATCACTACACAATCCTCGATTCGGTCTAGTGCTCTTTCAACATTGCCATGCCACAGGTACCATTTGGTGCTTTCTAAGGCTTTGGTGACTTCCGCCCCTTCATCGGGGTCCGTATGCACCATCCCTTTGGCAAATTGATTGAGCACCGTGAGTTTCATCGTTACATGGAACCAATCCAGAATATGCTCAGATTCCGGGTACATATAGTATTGTAAATCTCTAACATTGTCGGCACCGTCCGATAAAAAGGTAATTTGTTGATTGGCCTGCATGCCTTGCTCTACCAATATGTTCATTAAGCGTCGCTGTGGCTTATCATCTATTTTCTGGACAAAACCGAATTGCTTAGAAGGCTGGGTTGTCGAAAACGATTTTCCAGCAATAACCTCAAAGTTGGTATTTTTCTCATGCCAATTACGAACGTAACCTCCATCAATGCCAACAGTCCTCGGCTTATCTGGCTTCGGCAATTCCCCCCAATCTCTCGGACATCCCGATAAATGATCCGGTTTTCCTTCGAGCTCTGCCTCCTGGCGTTTGGCTACTTTGTCGTCCCTGAAGAATCCTTTTTTCTCAACCGTTGAGCTGTTGATTCTGCATATTGCCAACCATCAACCGATTAAAACTGATCCCGAAACGGGCACACAAAAACGCCAGTTGGCGCAGAATCTTGCGGAGGTTGTGGCCTGCGCCGCACAGCAGGGCGTTCATGGCATCTCCTGCAGCACTTTTAAGGAAGTTTCTTCCCAAACGCCCATCGTTCTTCATGTGTCCGATCACCGGTTCCACCGCATTGCGCCGCTTGATCTTCTTTTTGATCGCTACCGTTACCGCGCGCTTGGCACCGGTGATCCACACCTTGACCGCACCTGTCAGTCCATGCCCCCGGTAGCCTCGATCCACATAAGCTTCCTTCGGTGCAACACCAGACAGTCTGTGGGCTTGATCCAG
>CASDLT010000010.1 GCA_949281375.1 uncultured Nitrosomonas sp. | reverse complement strand
AAGAGGAAGAAGACGAAGAGGATGACGAAGAAGGCGGAGAGAGCGAATCTGGGGCAGCAACCAGTGACTCTCGCAGCGAAGATGCCGATGATGAAGATGAGGAAGACGAAGAGTAATCGTCATCGCATCGTTGGAAAAGTAGGTTAATAATAACTATCAGTTAACACTGCTCATGAACTCCGAGGATTTATCTTTAGAGTTCATGAGAAGAGCATCATGAAGAGTTGTTGGTCTTTCGTAGAAAGCTTCACTTAGAGCGCTGTAAACAATATAAACCTATTTAATCGTTTAGTATTCTGATTTTTATATCAAATAACGACAAATTTCGATCAACCTAAGATTGAATCAGGTTTTTTGATTCTGGATCGGTGCTTTCATTCCATCATGCTCTCTTGTTAGAAGGGTCTTAATAGTGGCAGCAGAGTCACCAGATCATTTGGCTGATCCTGGGAAATTGGGATATAGCATCCGACGGCATTTGCATGAAAGGTTCATAGAAGTATTGTTATTTTTGTCAGCAGTACTTTCGGTTGCAATTATGCTGGCTATCTTAGCCATGCTATTGAAGGAATCGGCGGTTTTCTTTCAGCATGTATCACTGTGGGATTTCCTGACGGATACTCAGTGGACGCCTTTATTTGATGATGCTCACTATGGAATACTGCCGCTGGTGGCAGGCACGATAGTAAGTTCATTGATTGCATTATTGGTTGCCCTTCCTTTGGGGACAATCATCGCTATTTATCTTTCCGAATTTGCACCTTTTACCGTTCGCGAGATATCAAAACCTTTTCTTGAATTGTTGGGTGGTATCCCTACAGTTGTATATGGGTATTTTGCCTTGCTGTTCGTGACGCCGATGTTACAAATATTTTTCCCTGAACTACCCGGATTTAGCTTGCTTTCGGCAGGTTTGGTGATGGGTATTATGATCATACCGTATGTCAGTTCGATGACTGAAGATGCAATGAGAGCGGTTCCGATGAATTTGCGGGAAGGGTCTTATGCCATGGGAGCAACGCGTCTTCAGACTGCGATTCGGGTAGTGATGCCGGCTGCGTTCTCTGGAATAGCTGCTGCATATATTTTGGGGATATCACGAGCTGTCGGTGAAACAATGGTAGTGGCTATTGCAGCAGGAATGCAGCCAAATTTAACTTGGAATCCGATGGAACCTGCTGCCACGATTACAGCATATATCGTTCAAGTCAGCTTGGGAGATTTGCCACACGGAAGCATCGGCTATCAAACCATCTTCGCTGCAGGGCTGACTTTGTTGATTCTAACACTCATCTTCAATATTATTGGACATCTTCTGCGCAAGCGCTACCGTGAAATATATTAGAGGATAAATGAGCAATGCTAGGTATTCGATATTCTTAGGGTTTAGTAGTTACTTGAGTTACTAGCTAGCGATCTGTTCTTAATCGGATTAAGCAGTGAAGAATATGAATAATATAGAAGAAATTAGAAGAATCATCGGACAGCACAAGAGATGGGATTTGATTTTCGTAATTGCGGGTATTTTTGCATTGATGATTGCGGTACTGACGTTCATGGCATTATTTGCGCATATGCTGATTGATGGCATGCCTCGATTATCGTGGGAGTTTTTTACCTCTTTCCCATCACGTCGTCCCGAATCCGCTGGAATTCTTTCAGCTTGGGTGGGCACAACACTTGTGATGCTTGTGACTGCGTTGTCTGCAGTTCCTCTGGGGATAGGCTCAGGTATTTATCTCGAAGAATATGCCCCTAAAAATCTTGTAACGGAAATCATTGAAATTAATGTTACCAATTTGGCAGGGGTGCCCTCAATTATTTACGGGCTGCTGGCACTTGGTCTTTTCGTATATCAGCTCGGGTTCGGGCAAAGTATTCTGGCGGCTGGATTAGCTCTGGCGCTGCTGATTCTTCCTGTTGTCATTGTAGCAACTCGCGAAGCGATTCGATCGATTCCAGTTGCAATAAGGGAAGGTGCGTATGCACTCGGTGCGACTAAATGGCAGACAGTGTTTGATCATCTGCTACCGTATTCTTCCGCCGGGATTCTTACCGGCGTAATTATTGGCCTGGCTCGAGCAATTGGCGAAACTGCACCCATTATCACGATTGGAGCCTTGACATTCATAGCATTTTTGCCACCTTCCCCTGTGAAAAGCGAATTCCCGTTTGTTTCTTTTGAGTGGCTCACGGCCCCTTTTACGGTTATGCCCATCCAGATGTTCAACTGGGTATCTCGACCTGAAGAAGCATTTCAATTAAATGCTGCGGCAGCCGGATTAGTACTGGTCGTTATGACGCTTGCCATGAATGGTTTGGCAATTTATTTGCGTTACCGTATGCGAAAAAATATCAAGTGGTAAATAAATGATGCAGATTGATCAAGAAGCGGTTTCTGAACAGATTCAATATAAATCCGAGGTAAAGAATCTTAATTTTTTTTATGGAAATTTTAATGCGTTAAAAAATATCAATATGGTGTTGCATGATAAAAAGATTACCGCATTAATAGGGCCATCGGGCTGTGGTAAGTCGACATTCTTGCGTTGCTTCAATCGTATGCATGACCTCTATCCAGGTAATCGCTATCAAGGTGAGATCATGCTACATCCGGATAATGTCAATATTCTGGCGCAGAATGTCGATCCGATTGAAGTAAGGATGCGTATCAGCATGGTATTCCAGAAACCCAATCCCTTTCCCAAATCGATTTATGAGAATGTGGCGTATGGATTGCGCGTGAGAGGAATCAAGCAACGAGCGATCCTTGATGAATCCGTTGAATTGGCGTTACGTAATTCTGCGTTGTGGGATGAAGTGAAAGACCGGCAGCATGATTTGGCATTTAATCTTTCTGGAGGGCAGCAGCAAAGACTTTGTATAGCGCGGGCATTGGCTACCGATCCAGAAATATTGTTATTTGACGAGCCTACTTCTGCACTTGACCCAATTGCAACTGCCAGTATCGAAGAATTGATTACCGACCTGAAGAATAAGGTTACGATTCTCATCGTTACTCATAATATGCAGCAAGCAGCAAGAGTTTCTGACTACACTGCTTATATGTATTTAGGAGAGCTGATCGAGTTTAATGTCACGGATACGATTTTTATTAAGCCTAAGAACAAGCAAACTGAGGATTATATTACCGGCCGGTTTGGTTAATCGGGGGCACAGATGACAAGAATTTGAGTAAAAGATAAAAGATTGTGGTGGTTTGGTATTGATTGACTAGATAATGAATCAAGGGTAGCATCGCCCATTTTGGAAAGACGAGGTAGGGAGTGAAATGCGTAAAAAAATGGTTGCAGGTAACTGGAAAATGCATGGTAATTTATCTGAGAATGAACAGTTACTCACAGCAATTATTCCTGCTCTCAATGAACTTCGTAATTCGCTATTAGCGGTATGCGTCCCTTTTCCTTATCTTTCGTCTGTACAGCATTTATTGCATAATACCAATTTAGGGTTGGGAGCTCAAAACGTAAGTCAATTTGAGAAGGGTGCATATACTGGGGAAGTGTCCGTGTCGATGTTGAGCGATTTTGGATGTAAGTATGTCATCGTGGGTCATTCAGAACGCAGAATGTTATATAGCGAAAGTAGCTCTGTTGTCGCAGATAAATACATTGCTGCTCAGCGTGGTAACCTTATACCGCTATTATGTGTAGGAGAGACACTTGAGCAACGTGAAGCGGGTATCACACAACAAGTGATTCAGGAACAAATGAAAGCTGTTATTGATAAGGCAGGTGTAGACTCTCTCGGAAAAGCTATTATTGCTTATGAACCAGTGTGGGCAATCGGTACAGGAAAAACTGCTTCACCGCAGCAAGCACAGGATGTGCATGCGTTTATAAGGCAAGGCGTTTCTTTACAAAATTCAAATGTGGCTAATGATCTGACCATTCTATACGGCGGCAGCGTAAAAGCGAGTAATGCCTCGGAATTATTTGCAATGCCAGATATTGATGGAGGTTTAATAGGAGGCGCATCATTGATTGCTGACGATTTTATTGCAATAAGTCGCGCATTAAATAACTAATTTTTGGAGTTGTGTGTTGGAGATTTTTGTTTGGGCAGCACATGTAATTTTAGCGGTTATACTGATCGTATTGGTGCTGTTGCAGCACGGAAAGGGAGCCGACATGGGGGCTGCTTTTGGCAGCGGATCGGCAGGTAGCCTGTTTGGAGCAAGTGGCTCGGCAAATTTTTTGAGCCGTGCGACGAGTATGGTCGCTGCATTATTTTTTGCTACGAGTATGGGATTGACTTATCTATCTGCAAATCAAACCAGAGACACGGGGATGACTAGCATCATGGATCAGATTGAGGAAACGGGCAGAGTGTCGGCTGAGCAACAAAAAAAACCGACCATGGATGAAGATATTGATGATGCTGATGTTTCCACTAAATCTAAAGTAGACCAAATTCCTGAATAAGGCTTAGGCTAGAAATTGTCGACTGTCCCAATGGTAAGAAGCTCATAAATTTGCTGCCGACGTGGTGGAATTGGTAGACACGCCGTCTTGAGGGGGCGGTGGCGAAAGCTGTGCGAGTTCGAGTCTCGCCGTCGGCACCACAAGTAACGAAATATTCAAAATTTAAATGTTGTCAATAAAACTATGCTCGAAAATTATTTTCCAATTCTGTTGTTTCTGATAGTGGGATTTCTGGTGGGAGGAGCTTGCATGCTTGGTGGATGGCTATTGGCTCCCAATCGTCCTGACAGCGAGAAATTATCACCCTATGAGTGCGGTTTTGAAGCCTTTGAAGACGCACGAATGAAATTTGATGTTCGATATTATTTAGTTGCGATTTTATTTATACTTTTTGATCTGGAAATTGCTTTCTTGTTTCCTTGGGCGATCGTTCTTGACGAAATAGGTTTGTTCGGATTTGTTGCTATGATGGTGTTCCTGGGCATTTTAATCGTTGGATTTATATACGAATGGATGAAGGGAGCACTAGAGTGGGATTAATGCTATGAGTATTGAAGGAGTACTTGATAAAGGATTTATTACGACCAGTCTGGACTCAGTCATTAACTGGGGTCGGACCGGATCGATGTGGCCAATGACATTTGGCTTGGCGTGCTGTGCGGTTGAAATGATGGAAACCGGCGCTTCACGTTATGATCTTGATCGTTTTGGGATTGTCTTTAGACCCAGTCCCCGGCAATCCGATGTGATGATCGTTGCTGGGACGTTATGCAATAAAATGGCTCCGGCGTTGCGTAAAGTCTATGATCAGATGGCCGAACCTCGGTGGGTGATTTCGATGGGCTCGTGTGCAAATGGGGGCGGCTATTATCATTACTCATATTCGGTAGTTCGTGGATGTGATCGCATTGTACCGGTAGACATCTATGTGCCAGGCTGTCCACCAACAGCAGAGGCTTTGTTATACGGTATCATTCAATTGCAGAATAAGATTAATCGCACCAATACGATTGCACGATAAAATTTGTATGCCTAATAGTATTCGAGAGGAAAAGCTTGCCGAAAAGCTTCAAATTACACTGGCCGATAAAGTCGTCAAATCACAGATTGAGTTTGGCGAATTGACAATTATGATGCATGCTCGCGATATGTTGAGCGTGGGTAAATTATTGCGCGATGAACCGGATTTTGGTTTTGATACGTTGATAGATGTGTGCGGGATTGATTATTTGACTTATGGTGAGAATCTGGCAATTAAGCATGAATTGCGGGATAAAAGATTTGGAGTGATTTATCATTTGCTGTCGGTCAGTCTTAACCATAGATTACGTATTAGAATATTAGCGGAAAATAATGAATATCCAGTTGTCGATTCAGTAACTGAGATATGGCCAGTCGCCGATTGGTTTGAGAGAGAGGCATTTGATTTGTACGGTATTGTTTTTGATGGTCATCATGATCTGCGCAGATTATTGACGGATTATGGTTTCATAGGAAATCCGTTCCGCAAAGATTTTCCGTTGACGGGCTATGTCGAGATGCGATATGACGAAAACCAGAAGCGTGTCATCTATCAGCCTGTTACTATTGAACCGCGAGAAATAACACCACACGTAATTCGCGAAGAACACTACGGGGATTGTGAATCCTGATTTCTCGAATTTGCTTTTGGACTTTTATACGTATCCATTGAAGTAAGTAAGCTATGGCTGAAATACGAAACTACACTATGAATTTTGGACCTCAGCATCCTGCCGCTCATGGCGTGCTGAGGTTAGTATTGGAACTGGATGGTGAGGTGGTAAGACGTGCGGATCCGCATATTGGATTATTACATCGTGCTACCGAGAAGCTGGCAGAAAGCAAAACCTACCTGCAGTCCGTTCCTTACATGGATCGATTAGATTACGTATCTATGATGGTTAACGAACATGCCTATGTCATGGCGATCGAAAAGCTGCTGGGTATCGATGTGCCGCTCAGAGCGCAGTATATCCGGGTAATGTTTGACGAGATTACGCGGATATTGAATCACCTGCTATGGATAGGTGCGCATGCGTTGGATGTGGGGGCAATGACAATGTTTTTGTATGCCTTTCGTGAGCGGGAAGACTTGATGGATTGTTATGAAGCCGTCTCCGGAGCCAGAATGCACGCCGCCTATTATAGACCGGGAGGGGTATATCGTGATCTACCAGATACGATGCCGCGTTATCAATCTTCTAAAATTCATAATGAACAACAGACACGTTCAAGAAATCAAAATCGAGAAGGTTCGTTATTGGATTTTATCGAGGATTTTACTAACCGCTTTCCAAAATATGTTGATGAATATGAAACGTTGTTGACAGATAATAGGATTTGGAAGCAACGATTGGTTGATATAGGAGTGGTATCTCCGGAACGCGCCAAAGCATTGGGTTTCACAGGTCCTATGTTGCGCGGTTCTGGTGTGGAATGGGATCTGAGAAAAAAACAACCATATGAAGTTTATGATCGAATGGATTTTGATATCCCGGTAGGCGTCAATGGTGATTGCTATGATCGATATCTGGTGCGCATGGAAGAATTCCGCCAATCCAACAAAATCATAAGGCAGTGTGTTGAATGGTTACGTCAAAATCCAGGCCCTGTCATCACTGATAACCATAAAGTTGCTCCTCCCTCGCGAGTAAATATGAAGCAAAATATGGAAGAAATGATTCATCATTTCAAACTATTCACTGAGGGCTTCCACGTTCCTCCCGGTGAAACCTACGCAGCAGTTGAGCATCCTAAAGGTGAGTTTGGGATTTACCTAGTATCAAATGGGGCGAATAAGCCTTATCGACTGAAAATTCGTGCACCGGGTTTCGCGCATTTAGCATCGTTGGATGAGATGTCGAAAGGACATATGATTGCTGATGTGGTTGCGATCATTGGTACGCAAGATATTGTATTTGGTGAAATAGATAGATAACGATGTTAAGTGCTGAATCCCTAAAAAAAATTGATCGAGAGATCGCTAAATATCCACATGATCAAAAACAGTCGGCTGTCATGTCAGCGCTTGCGATAGCGCAAGATGAAAAAGGCTGGCTGGCTACCGAAACTATCAATTTTGTCGCAGAATATTTAGAGATGCCAGCCATTGCAGTGTATGAAGTGGCCACATTCTATAATATGTACAATCTGGAACCCGTGGGGCAATATAAGATCACAGTGTGTACCAATTTACCGTGTGCCTTGTCTGGAAGCAATGAGAGTGCGGCTTATTTGAAGCAGAAACTCGGGATAGAATTCAATCAAACTACGCCAGATGGCAAGTTTACGCTTAAAGAAGGTGAGTGTTTCGGTGCGTGTGGAGATGCTCCCGTATTTCTCGTTAATAATAAGCGGATGTGCAGTTTTATGTCGAATGAAAATATTGATCAATTGTTGGAGGATCTGAAAAAATGAACCAGTATCCCCAAACATTAATGAATGGAGTGGATCCCTCTGACCCCAATAATTGGCGTCTGAAAAGCTACGAAAAACGTGAAGGTTATGCCGCGCTCAGAAAAATTCTGGCAAAAAAAATTAAACCAGAAGAAATCATTGAAGAGGTTAAGAAATCTGCGCTGCGAGGGCGTGGAGGAGCGGGGTTTCCTACCGGCTTGAAGTGGAGCTTCATGCCCAAAGGGTATGAAGGCGATAAATATATCGTTTGTAACTCAGATGAGGGTGAACCAGGTACGTTTAAAGATCGTGACATCATGCGCTTTAATCCTCATATACTCATTGAAGGAATGATCATTGCGGCTTACGCGATGGGGGTTAAAGCAGGCTACAATTACATTCATGGGGAAATATGGGAAACCTATGAACGAATGGAAGAGGCTGTTGATGAAGCGCGCGCAGCCGGCTATTTAGGAAATAACATTCTAAGTTCATCGTTCAGTTTTGACTTATTTAATCATCATGGATACGGCGCGTATATTTGCGGCGAAGAAACTGCCCTCCTAGAATCTATCGAGGGTAAAAAAGGTCAACCGCGATTCAAACCTCCTTTTCCGGCAAATTTTGGATTGTATGGCAAGCCCACTACCATCAATAATACCGAAACGTTCGCGTCGGTTCCCTGGATTATTCGAAATGGCGGGGATAAATATCTTGAGCTCGGAAAGCCAAACAATGGTGGTACAAAAATTTTCTCTGTGTCTGGTCATGTAAATAAACCAGGTAATTATGAAATTCCTCTGGGAACGCCATTTGCAGAGCTATTGCAGCTAGCAGGGGGTATGCGGGGTGGAAGAAAACTGAAAGGATGTATTCCTGGTGGATCGTCCATGCCGGTTCTGCCGGGAGAAATCATGATGCAAACAGACATGGACTATGATTCCATTGCTAAAGCGGGGTCAATGCTGGGTTCAGGTGCTGTTATCATTATGGATGAGACAACTTGCATGGTTAGAGCATTGGAAAGGTTGTCCTATTTTTACTATGAAGAATCCTGCGGGCAATGTACTCCGTGTCGTGAAGGAACTGGTTGGCTGTACCGCATCGTCAATCGTATAGAACATGGTAAAGGAAGACCAGAAGACCTTGATCTTTTAGATAACATAGCGGACAACATCCAAGGACGAACGATTTGTGCGTTGGGAGATGCGGCGGCAATGCCTGTTCGTGCCATGATTCAACACTTTAGAGACGAGTTTGTTTACCATATTGAACAAAAAAAATGTATGGCTTGAATGCTAAGTTAATTTTACAAACGCGTCAGTTTTACAATTCGTAATTAATCCAAAAATTTTAATCGATGATCAATATAGAAATCGACGGTAAGCCAGTATCTGTCCCTAAGGGAAGTACCATTATGGATGGTGCTAAGCAGATCGGAGTGTATATACCGCATTTTTGTTATCACAAAAAATTATCTATTGCCGCTAATTGCCGCATGTGTTTAGTTCAGGTCGAAAAAGCCCCTAAACCGTTACCAGCTTGCGCCACTCCTGTTATGGATGGAATGAAGGTTTATACACATTCTCAACAGGCAATCACCGCCCAAAAAGGTGTGATGGAATTTTTGTTGATTAATCATCCTCTCGATTGTCCAATCTGCGACCAGGGCGGTGAATGTCAATTGCAAGATTTGGCTGTAGGTTATGGCGCTAGCGGGTCTCGATATAACGAACCCAAACGTGTGGTCGTCAATAAAAATTTAGGACCCTTGATTTCTACTGACATGACGCGCTGTATTCATTGCACGCGCTGTGTGCGCTTTGGGCAAGAAATAGCCGGAATCATGGAGCTTGGAATGGCCGGTCGTGGCGAGCATTCTGAGATACTCTCATTTGTAGGGAAAACAGTAGATTCTGAGATATCCGGCAATGTCATAGATCTTTGCCCGGTTGGTGCGTTAGTGAGCAAACCATTTCGTTATTCAGCACGCACTTGGGAATTATCGCGGAGAAAATCAATAAGTCCGCACTGCGGCTTAGGATCAAATCTCGTGGTACAGGTTAAGCAGAACCGTGTCATGAGAATTCTTCCTCGAGATAACGAAGCAATCAACGAATGCTGGTTATCGGATAAGGATCGTTTTTCTTACGAGGGATTGAACTCTGATGACCGACTGACGCGTCCGATGATAAAGCGTGATGGGCAATGGATGGAATGCGAATGGCAGGAAGCTCTGGAATTTACTGCAAATGCTTTACAAGCCATCAAGCAAAAATATGGAGCCCAAAGTATTGGTGCGCTCGGATCTGCTCATAGTACGGCTGAGGAACTGTATTTGCTGCAGAAATTGATGCGGACGATGGGAAGTGGAAATATAGATCATCGCTTACGTCAATCGGATTTCCGTGGGGACGCCTATGCTCAAGGAATACCATGGTTGGGAACCAGCATTGCCGAACTTTCACAGTTGAAGTCCTGCTTGATTATTGGTAGCACACTGCGCAAGGATCATCCGCTTATTGCACAACGGTTGCGTCAAGCGGCGAAGAATGGCCTGCAACTGAACATCATCAATCCGATTGATGATGACTTATTGGTAAAAGTCGCCAATAAAGCAATTGTTGCACCGAGTTCAATGGTAAAAGTGTTGGCAGAAATTCTTAAGGCCGCCGTTGAGATCAAAGGAAATAATCAACCAGAAGAAATCCACTATCTGATGGGCCTGACCAATGCATCGAATACAGCAAGCGCATTCGGCATTGCTTCAAGTTTGATGGAACATTCTCCCGCAGCTATCTATTTAGGTAATTTATCTCAGCATCATCCAGAGTATTCAAGAATAAAACTTTTGTCCGGTCTACTTGCGCAAGTAACTGGCGCCAGTTTTGGCATACTAGGCGAAGCGGCTAATAGCGTAGGTGCTCATTGGGCGGGGGCAATTCCAGATGTGAGTGGATTCAAGACAGCAATTCAGTCAAATCACGAAATGATAGGAATGAATGCGGCTCAAATGTTGGGTTTTGGCAAAGACAATACAGATTCAGCATGCAGAGCTTTTATTTTGATGAATGTAGAACCAGAGTTCGATACTTATAACTCTCAGCAAGCAATGCAAGCGATGCACGCAAGTGAACTGGTCATTTCATTGGGCATTTATAAAGGTAATGCTGAGTCATATGCGAATATATTGCTCCCAATAACTCCTTTTACCGAAACCTCAGGTACTTATGTAAATACTGAAGGCTGTGTTCAGAGTTTTAATGGTGTTGTGGCTCCTTTTGGAGAGGCAAGACCGGCATGGAAAGTCTTGCGCGTGCTAGCCAATTTACTTGCTCTTGAAAAATTTGACTATGAAACACCCGAGCAGATCCGACAGGAGATTTTTCCGTCTGGGTTAGATATCAATCAATATCTTAATAATTCAATGAAAAGTTTTGAATGTGATCTTGGAGAATCTGATCAGCCAAAATTGCAGCGCATTGGGGAAGTTCCGATTTATCAAGCAGACCCAATTGTCAGACGTGCAGAATCACTACAATTAACGCGCGATGCTTTACCGCCAAAAGCATGGGTTTCTGCTGCAATTCTGGAGCGACTGGATGTTACTCCTGGAACTTCAGTCAGGATCAGGCAAGGAAAAGAATCTGTACAACTTGAAATCGCTTCTGATGAAAAATTGCCAGCTGATTGTATACGGATACCTTGTGCTCATTCTGACACGATCGCTCTAGGAGATTTGTTTGGAGAAGTTCAGGTCGAAAAGCTGTAATGGTAAAGGTTAGGATTTATTAATGGATTATATACAACAACAGTTTGCGCAGATTTTTGGGACCGAATGGGGTTCTATGCTGTTTTCTTTGACCACTAATTTGGTACTGATCTTTGCAATTGTAATACCTCTTTTATTAGGCGTTGCGTATTTAACCTTTGCCGAGCGCAAAATAATCGCTTATATGCAGGCACGAGTCGGTCCTAATAGAGTGACTTTCTTTGGTATTCCGTGGTTGAGAGGTTGGGGGCAACCGATTGCTGATGCAGTAAAGGCAATCATGAAAGAGATTGTCATTCCAACAGGCGCCAATAAAGTTTTATTTATATTAGCTCCTATACTTACGATTATGCCGGCACTTGCTGCCTGGGCAGTTATTCCATTTTCCCCGGAAATGGTGTTGTCAGATATTAATGCAGGTTTATTATATATATTAGCGATGACCTCGATGGGTATATACGGCATTATTATTGCCGGTTGGGCGTCTAATTCTAAATATGCATTTCTTGGTGCGATGCGTTCAGCGGCACAGGTGGTTTCTTATGAACTGGCCATGGGATTTGCTCTAGTATGTGTATTAATGATGTCGCAAAGTCTAAATCTGGGTGATATCGTTAAAGGGCAGCAGGGAGACAGCTTCTTGAACTGGTATTTAATTCCTCTGTTCCCGATGTTTTTGGTGTATCTGATTTCGGGGATTGCAGAGACGAATCGTGCTCCGTTCGATGTGGCCGAGGGTGAATCTGAAATCGTTGCGGGATTTCATGTTGATTATTCAGGAATGGCTTTTACCGTTTTTTTCCTCGCTGAATATTCAAACATGATATTAGTGGCGGCATTGACCTCGATATTATTCTTGGGCGGATGGCTGCCACCTATTGATGTTGCGCCATTTACCCTGATTCCTGGTTTTATTTGGTTACTGTTGAAGATTGCTTTTATCTTATTCTTTTTCTTGTGGTTTCGTGCGACGTTTCCACGATACCGGTATGATCAGATCATGAGATTGGGCTGGAAAATATTTATTCCTATTACACTTGTATGGATTGTTCTATTGGGATTGATCATGCAATTGCCTGAATCAATACGCGATAATTTTCCATTAACCATTTGGTTTTAAAATGAATCGTATTAAAAAATTTTTTAGCACCTTTCTACTCCTAGAGTTATGGAAAGGTATGGCAGTGACTGGTAAGTATCTTTTTAAACCCAAGATTACCGTACATTACCCTGAGGAAAAAACACCGCAATCGCCACGCTTCCGTGGCTTGCATGCATTGCGTCGCTATCCTAACGGGGAAGAACGGTGTATTGCCTGTAAATTATGCGAAGCGGTATGTCCGGCAATGGCAATTACCATTGAATCAGAGCAGCGTGCAGATGGTACTCGGCGTACTACTCGTTATGATATAGACCTGAGCAAATGTATTTTTTGCGGTTTTTGTGAAGAATCATGTCCAGTTGACTCAATCGTAGAGACACGTATCTTGGAATATCACTGTGAAAAAAGAGAAGATTTTATTTATACCAAGGAAATGCTCTTGGCGGTCGGAGATCGTTATGAAGAGCAAATTGCCAAGGATAGAGAAGCTGATGCACGTTATCGTTGAATATTGCTGGTAAATACATATGAATTTTCAGGATCTAATTTTTTATAGTTTTTCAGCGATATTGATAGCATCCGCGCTTGGTGTGATTACTGTTCGAAACCCTGTCTATTCAGCTTTGTTATTGGTGGTTGCATTTGTGAGCTGCGCCGGACTGTGGCTATTGTTGGAAGCAGAGTTTCTTGCCATAGCTCTCGTGCTGGTATATGTGGGTGCAGTAATGGTGTTGTTCTTATTTGTGGTGATGATGCTCGACATTAATCTCGATCAACTTCGAGAAGGATTTTGGAAATGGTTCCCGTTTGGAGCGCTTGTCGCATTGGTTCTGGTAGGAGAGATATCGATGGTTCTCATGGGAAGGTATTTCGGATTGGAGGAAATGCCCGAACCCAGTGCTCAAGGTGCCGACTACAATAATACCCGCGAGCTTGGTCGCCTTATCTATACAGAATATGTTTATCCATTTGAATTGGCCGCTGTTCTCTTACTTGTTGCAATGGTTGCAGCAATTGCATTGACGCTACGCCATCGCGAGGACAAAAAATCCCTTGATCCATCGAAACAGGTTCAGGTTAAAAAACAAGATCGGATAAGAATTGTGGCTATGCCATCGGAAAAAAAAGAATAATGTCATTTTTATAAATTAATGAGAAAAATAGGGGACTTAGTTTGGTAACGTTATCTCATTATCTAGTACTTGGCGCAATTTTGTTTGCGATCGGTATTGTCGGTATTTTTCTTAATCGAAAGAATGTCATTATCATATTGATGTCGATTGAGTTGATGTTATTGGCAGTTAATATGAATTTTGTCGCTTTTTCGCATTATTTACAGGATATATCAGGACAGATTTTCGTATTTTTTATTTTGACAGTTGCAGCCGCAGAATCAGCCATCGGTTTGGCCATACTAGTAGTATTGTTCCGTAATCAACAAACGATCAACGTTGATGACCTTGACAAACTCAAAGGTTGATCAAAAAGAAAATACTTAACTGATAGAAGATACTAGATGCAAAAACTTTATTTATTGGTGCCGCTTGCCCCGCTTCTGGGAGCACTTTTAGCGGGTTTATTCGGTCGTTATATCGGGCGTAACTGGAGTCACCGTATAACAATTTCTCTCGTGTTTGCTTCATTTCTTGCATCAATCGTCATTTTTTTCGATGTGTTAGATGGAAATACTTTCAATGGTAGTGTCTATACCTGGCTGATTTCAGGGGATACTCGATTTGAAGTTGGTTTTTTGATTGATCAGTTATCTGCAACGATGATGATAGTCGTCAGCTTCGTTTCCTTAATGGTGCATATCTACACCATTGGTTATATGCATGATGATGCTGGATATCAACGATTCTTTAGCTACATCTCTTTATTCACATTTTCCATGATGATGTTGGTAATGTCGAATAATTTCTTGCAGTTGTTTTTTGGCTGGGAAGCTGTTGGTTTGGTATCGTATTTATTGATTGGATTTTGGTATACCCGTCCTACCGCAATTTACGCCAATATGAAAGCCTTTTTGGTGAATCGGGTAGGGGATTTTGGGTTTCTTCTAGGCATTGCTATGGTGCTGATGTATTTCGGTTCCCTAGATTATGCGACGGTTTTTTTACAAGCACCTGAGAAAGTCGATGAGACAATTGCAATTATCCCAGGGACATCGTGGCTCATTATTACGGTCATCTGTATTTTGTTATTTGTAGGTGCTATGGGCAAGTCGGCTCAATTCCCACTCCATGTATGGTTGCCAGACTCAATGGAAGGCCCTACTCCAATTTCTGCGCTCATCCATGCTGCAACAATGGTAACCGCAGGTATATTCATGGTAGCGCGTATGTCTCCGTTATTTGAATTGTCTGAGACAGCATTGTCCGTCATATTAGTAATTGGGGGCATTACTACTTTATTTATGGCTCTGGTGGCTGTTGTTCAGAATGACATCAAGCGTGTAGTAGCTTATTCTACCTTATCGCAACTGGGCTACATGACCGTTGCTTTGGGTGCATCAGCATATTCAGCTGCCATTTTCCATTTGATGACGCATGCCTTTTTCAAAGCAGTTCTATTTTTGGGTGCGGGTTCTGTAATTATTGCCATGCATCATGAGCAGGACATGCAGAAAATGGGTGGACTCCGACGTTATATGCCAATTACCTACGCCACAATGTTTATAGCGGCATTGGCAAGTGCCGGTGTGCCGGGTTTCTCAGGATTCTTTTCCAAGGATGCAATTATCGAAGCCGTTCATTATGCCAATGTTCCCGGGGTAGGGTTTGCCTATTTCTGTGTATTATTTACTGTATTTGTAACGGCTTTGTATACTTTCCGTTTGATATTCATGACTTTTCATGGAGCAACTCGGATGGATGAGCATACTAAGGGGCATCTGCATGAATCGCCTTGGGTTGTGACTTTGCCGCTCGTCATTCTGGCAATACCCACTGTAGCAGCAGGCTGGTTTATTGGCCCCATTGTATTTGGAGATTATTTCAATCAAGTTATTCAGGTGCTGCCTCAGCATAATGCTATCGAAAGACTTGGTGCAGAATTTACTGGCGTCGGCGGCATGATGATTCACGCACTTTCTACGCTACCATTCTGGCTATCGGTGGCAGGTATTTTCACTGCATGGTATTTGTATAACGTGAGAACCGATATACCTGAAAAGATAAGACTGCGTTTTGGCTTTTTGTATAACCTTCTGGATCGAAAATACTATATCGATGAACTGTATTCATGGTTGTTCGCAAAAGGTGCGCGAACATTAGGTACTGCATTGTGGAAATTTGGTGATATTAAAATAATTGATGGTTTCTTCGTGAATGGAACAGCCCGGGCAGTTGCATTTTCAGCTTCTTTGGTTCGCCGCTATCAAACGGGATATATCTATCATTACGCATTCACGATGATTGTCGGAATATTTATTATTCTGACGTTATGGCTTTATTAAGCCCCTTTTAAATATCAAGTTTAAATATAAGCTCAATTTCTTAAAGCAAATAAGCCTTACAATAAATAATACGGAATAAGCATGTCGTTTGAATTCCCAATTCTAAGTTTAGTTATTTGGTTACCAATCGTGTTCGGTATTGCCGTACTTGCAACGGGAAATGATCGCAATGCAAACTCTGCACGCGTCATCTCACTGATTGGAGCCATACTTGGCTTCATTGCAGCCATACCTCTTTATAGCAACTTTAATTCGGCAAGTGGGACGATGCAGTTTGTCGAACATCTTGTATGGTTCGAGAGATTCAATGTTAATTATCATGTGGGCATCGATGGTATATCAATGCCTCTGATACTGCTTAACTGCTTTATCACTCCTCTTGTAATCGTGGCTGGCTGGGAGGTGATTAAAGACAGGGTATCGCAATATATGGGTGCTTTCCTGCTGATGTCAGGTATTGTTAATGGGGTTTTCGCGTCCCTGGATGCAATTTTATTTTATGTGTTTTGGGAAGCTTCTCTGATACCGATGTTTTTGATCATCGGAATTTGGGGGGGACCTAATCGTGTATACGCAGCAATCAAATTCTTCCTTTATACCTTGCTCGGCTCTTTATTGATGCTGATCGCTTTCATCTATTTGTATCAAACTTCTGGAGGCAGTTTTTCGATTCAGGATTATCATCAGCTCGCGATACCATTAACTCCTCAAATTTTAATTTTTGTAGCTTTCTTGTTGGCATTTGCAGTCAAAGTACCGATGTGGCCGGTGCATACATGGTTACCGGATGCTCACGTAGAGGCGCCGACTGGCGGCTCAGTCGTTCTGGCAGCGATTTTGCTTAAATTGGGAGGATATGGATTTCTGAGATTTTCATTGCCTATCGCTCCGGATGCCAGTCATTACCTGGCGGATATGATGATTGCCTTGTCACTGATAGCTGTCGTTTATATTAGTTTGATTGCCTTGATTCAAGCTGATATGAAAAAACTGATTGCTTATTCTTCTGTGGCTCATATGGGATTTGTTACCCTTGGATTTTTCTTGTTTAATGCCATCGGAATAGAAGGAGCAATGGTACAAATGATATCGCACGGTTTTATTTCCGGAGCCATGTTTTTATGCGTAGGTGTGCTTTACGATAGATTGCATTCTAGGCAAATTGCTGATTATGGCGGGGTCGTTAATAAAATGCCTATATTCGCAGCTTTCTTTATGTTATTTGCCATGGCAAATGCAGGATTGCCTGGCACGAGTGGATTTGTCGGTGAATTCATGGTCATCATGGCCAGCATTAAAACCAATTTCTGGTATGCATTTCTGGCTGCCACGACGTTGATATTCGGTGCATCTTATACCTTATGGATGTATAAAAGAGTCATTTTCGGCGCTGTCGCAAGCCCAGCTGTTCAGCAACTGAATGATATCTCTAAGCGTGAATTTGCAATTTTGGCCATATTGGCTATCGCGGTCTTATGGATGGGACTTTATCCCTATCCAGTCACTGAAGTGATGCATGCGACTATCGATCATTTATTGGTACATGTCAGCAATAGTAAATTGTGATAAAAATATTCTGGAATGACCACTTCCCCGATAATGAGGATTAAGAAGTAATGAATTTTATACCACCTGATTTTGCCCCGGCTTCTTCCGAAATTTTCATGCTTATTATGGTGTGCATTGTGATGCTGGCTGACCTTTCTGCTGGAGAAGGCAGGCGTTATGTAGCTTACTTATTGACGCAAATTACATTATTAGGTTGTGCGTTACTTACTTTTCTATCATTCACAACGGACGTTATAGAAACATTCTCTGGCATGTTCGTAGATGATGCGATGGCAGATATTCTGAAACTGATGGTATATGCCACAGTTTCTGCTGTATTGATTTACTCTCATGCCTATATCAGCGATCGAGGTATGCTGAAAGGGGAGTTCTTCAGTTTGATACTCTTTGCGACATTGGGAATGATGGTCATGATTTCATCCAGTCATTTCTTGACGCTCTATATTGGTTTGGAACTACTTTCTCTTTCTATGTATGCGCTTGTGGCGCTGCAGCGAGACTCGGTGGTTGCGACCGAAGCAGCAATGAAATTTTTTGTATTGGGCGCGCTCGCATCAGGTTTCTTGCTGTACGGGATGTCCATGGTATATGGTGCGACTGGAACATTGCATGTTTCTCATCTAGCTCAAATCATACAAAGCGAAGCTAGCAGTAAAGAAGTTCTCGTGGTTGGATTAGTTTTTATCGTTTCCGGCATAGCTTTTAAACTTAGTGCTGCACCATTTCATATGTGGGCTCCTGATGTTTATCAAGGTGCTCCAACCGCTATAACACTCTTTATCGGCTCAGCCCCTAAATTGGCCGCTTTTGGCTTTGTAATGCGGTTGTTGGTAGAAGGTATGGGAGAAATGGTGGCCGATTGGCAAGGTATGCTTGTAATTTTGGCAGTGCTTTCGATGGCGGTAGGTAATATAGCTGCTATTGCTCAATCAAATATCAAACGTATGCTAGCGTATTCAACAATTTCCCATATGGGTTTCTTATTGTTGGGATTTATTAGTGCTGACTCAAATGGTTACAGTTCTGCGTTATTTTATGTGATCGCTTACGTTCTAATGACATTAGGGACTTTCGCAGTCATTATGACGTTGTGTCGTTACGGTTTTGAAGCAGAAAATATTGATGATTTCAAAGGACTCAGCAAACGTAACCCATGGTATGCGTTTATAACTCTGTTGCTGATGCTTTCGTTGACGGGTATTCCACCCATGATTGGTTTCTATGCCAAATTTGCGGTACTTCAAGCGGTAGTTAATGCTGGCTATGTTTGGTTAGCGGTTGCCGCGGTATTGTTCTCATTGATAGGTGCTTTCTACTATCTTCGCATTATTAAATTAATGTATTTTGATGAACCTGAGACCCAGGAGCCAATTGTTTCCAATAGCGATGTGAAAATTCTTCTAAGCGCAAATGGTTTTGCTGTGCTTGCATTAGGGATATTTCCTCAAGCTCTGATGGGACTCAGCTTGTACGCTATTCAAAATTCAATGTGATTTGTGCTTTTAACTTCCGTTTTTTTGTTAACGGTATTTTTCGTCCAATTCATACTCTTACCTGAACTTCATTATTCAATGGAGTGTAATATTTTTTGTATTTTTTGGAGTAAAACTTTTGGGTATCGCTTGAAAGTTTAACATTGTTATTGTTTGACGTTAGTATTGAAAATCTCACCTCTTGGAATTAGTCATATTAAAGATACTTGAGCAATTGACTTGAATTCATCTGCATCTGCCCCCAGTTAAGTTAAAAATTTTTGAAGGAGTACAAAGTGCATACTGAAACAGCCAAAGAACACTTGAGTTTCCAGACCGAGGCTAAGCAATTATTAAAACTGATGATTCATTCCTTATATAGCAATAAGGAAATTTTTTTGCGTGAACTTATTTCAAATGCTTCTGATGCTGCTGACAAACTTCGTTTTGAAGCTTTGACAGATGCAGCACTGTATGAATCGGATTCAAATCTTGAGATTCGTGTCAGTTATGATGAAACGGACCGAACCATCACCATTTGCGATAATGGCATTGGTATGTCCAGGCAAGAAGTAATTGATCATATTGGTACAATTGCTAAATCCGGAACGCGCGAATTTTTCGATTCCTTAACTGGTGATCAAGCCAAAGATGCGAATTTAATTGGACAATTTGGGGTTGGTTTTTATTCCGCATTCATTATTGCTGATAAGGTAACGTTGAATACCCGACGGGCAGGCTTAACAAGTGAGCACGGCGTCAGATGGGAATCAAGTGGTGAGGGTGAATATAGTCTAGAGACTATCGATAAGCCCACTCGCGGTACTGAAGTCATTCTACATTTACGCAAGGATGAAGATGAATTTTTGAACGGGATGAGACTGCGTAACATCGTTCGTAAATATTCCGACCACATTACATTGCCCATTGTGATGAAAAAAGAGGAATGGTCGCAAGAAGACAAGAAAAATACCATCACTGATGATGACGAAACGATAAATCAGGCGAGTGCTCTATGGGCGCGTCCCAAGAACGAAATCACTGAAGAGCAGTACCACGAATTCTATAAACATGTTGCACATGATTTTGATCCTCCACTCGCTTATTTACACGCTCGAGTTGAAGGTAAACAGGAATATATTCAACTATTGTATATACCTTCGCGTGCGCCTTTTGATTTGTTCGACCGTGAGCATCGGCACGGCATCAAATTGTATGTGCAACGGGTATTTATTATGGATGATGCGGAGAAGCTCTTACCCAACTATTTGCGTTTTATTCGAGGAGTGATTGATTCTAATAATTTGCCTTTAAATGTATCACGTGAAATTCTCCAAGAATCCAAAGATATAGATACTATCCGTGCCGGTGTGGTGAAGAAGATTCTTGCATTGATTGAGGATCTATCAAAAGGTGAAGATGAGGAAAATAAAGCCAAGTTTAAAACTTTCTATCGGGAATTCGGCCAAGTCCTCAAAGAAGGCGTGGGAGAGGATTATACAAATCGAGAACGGATAGCCAAATTGTTGCGCTTTGTGACTACTCACAGTGAAAGCGATGAACCTGAAGTTTCTTTAGAAATGTATGCCCAGCGCATGAAAGAGGGGCAGAATAAAATTTACTATGTAACAGCAGATAGTTTAAAGGCAGCAAAAAATAGCCCCCATTTGGAAGTTTTCCGTAAAAAAGGTATTGAAGTTCTCTTGTTGTCGGATCGCATCGATGAATGGCTCGTAAATAGTCTGACAGAATTTGAAGGTAAACAACTTCAATCCGTAGCCAAAGGTGGACTCGATTTGGGAGATCTGGAGGATGAATCGGAAAAAGAACAGCGTGAAAAAGAAGCCAGCGCGTATCAGGAATTAATTGAAAAGATGAAGTCCGTTCTGGAAGAACAAGTGAAGGATGTGCGAGTTACATTCCGTTTGACTGAATCACCTGCCTGCCTAGTCGCAGATACATATGATATGGGTGGTAATCTCGAACGATTGTTGAAATCTGCGGGACAAAAAATATCGCATACGAAACCGATCTTGGAAATCAACCCGTATCATCCTATGGTGATGAAATTAAAAACCGAGATGGATAATTTTGAAGATTGGAGTCAAATTTTATTTGATCAAGCATTACTTGCTGAGGGAGGCCAATTAGAAGATCCCGCAGCTTTTGTAAAAAGACTGAATGAATTGCTGATGCTAAAGACATAGGACAAGAGCCTCGAGTAAGCTCTGCGAAAGATGCCTTGCGCTATCTATTCTCACAGTCGATACTTGAGTCAGTGCAAGATTTATTTTTATGTGTCATAGTCAAACACATTAGTTTCCAAGTGTTTTCTCAAGTTTAAAAAATTGGCTCCGATATAGACTCAATGATATGTAACCTGAGGATAACTTGAAACTTCTTTTTATTTCTAATGTCAATTTTGCTTAGACAATAGAGTAAACCAGGTGAGAAAAAATAATAATAATCATAAGGCTGAATTGGTGAGAAAGTACCAGGCACAATTAGTTACGCCTTTTGCTGTATTGGGGATTATTACTGAGGAAGACTGGTTGACTGATATCGATTATTTACCGCTGAATGTGCCATCCATGGCACCACAAGGCTACCTTGCTAAGGAAGTATGCCGGCAATTACAGGCTTATTTAGTAGAACCAGATTTTAAATTTGACATTAGTATACATATTGCAGGCACCCCTCACCAACGAAGAGTTTGGCAAGCTATTCAGGATGTTTCGAGTGGGAGTACCGTTAGTTATGCTGAAATTGCTGCTCAATTGCATTCAGCTCCAAGAGCAGTTGGTCGAGCGTGTGGTGCAAATAGAATTCCAATTATCATACCGTGTCATCGCGTCATTTCAAAAAATGGTGGGCTGGGAGGCTTCATGAATTCTAGCGATGGGAATCCTTTGGAAATTAAACGATGGTTATTGCGCCATGAGAGTACTTGATTTAGATGCCAATCTCTTAGATGAGTTTTCCGATGCTCTATGGTTGGAAGATGGCCTGTCACGCAATACGCTAGATAGTTATCGTAATGATTTACGATTGTTCACTGAATGGCTGAAAAAGCGTAATCAAAAAGATAGAGTACTAACGGATGCGACTCACTCTGACTTACTTGAGTTTTTAGCGTCAAGGGTATCTGCAAAGGTTAAGGCAAGTACTACCAGCCGTGAATTATCGAGTTTAAAACGCTTCTATCGTTTCCTGCTGCGACAAGGCAAAATTACCATCGATCCCAGCCTCAACATTGAAACTCCCAAGCTAATGCGTAGCTTACCTGAGAGTTTGACAGAAAAAGAGGTTGATTTATTGCTGAGTGCCCCCGATTTGAACCAGCCGCTTGGGTTACGTGATCGCGCAATGCTCGAAGTATTATATGCGAGTGGATTACGTGTATCTGAGCTGATCAATCTGAAGTACTCTCAAGTGGGTATGGATATGGGGGTCTTGCGAGTAATGGGTAAAGGCAGAAAAGAACGCCTGGCACCTTTGGGTGAAGAGTCTCTTGATTGGTTAAACCGCTATACCAAAGGAGCCCGGCCTACTCTGTTGAATGGTATCGTGACCGATACAATATTCGTGACCACGCGTGGTGCTGCAATGACGCGCCAAGCCTTCTGGTATCTGATCAAGCGTTATGCGCAGTTAGTAGGGATCAATAAGAAACTTTCACCCCATACGTTGCGACATGCTTTTGCTACCCATTTGTTGAATCACGGCGCTGACTTGCGGGTCGTGCAATTACTGTTAGGTCACGCCGATATCTCGACTACCCAAATTTATACCCATATCGCACGTGAACGGTTAAAGCAACTTCATGCCAAGCATCATCCGCGTGGATGATTTCAAGGTTTTAGCATTCTGTCGTTATTTTTTAAGTAGTGAATAAAACGCTAAGCCCCCAAGACCAATAAAGGCGATTAGCGACCAGTCAGGTATGGTGAGTGATAAAAATTTCCAATCAATACTGGCGCAATCTCCGTTAGCCTCAAACATTTCAGGCCACCACTGTGCGATCGGTAAAGCATTCAGAAATGCTTCTTCCGGACTGATGCCGCACTCAAATGCCTCAGGATAGCGTATAAGCCAAGTGTGCCGAGCCGCGACTATTCCACCGAGTAAGGCCCAGGCGCTCATCAAAGCACAATATAATCGATTTCCGAAAATGCCTGGATTATGAATTAGTGCAAGAAGTGCGGTCAAGCCCATTAATCCATAAACTACACGTTGTGCTACACACAAAGGACAAGGAAGCAGTCCCTTCACATGTTGCAGATACAATGCATAGATGAGAAGGCCGAGGCAGCTAAACAAAATAAATAAAAAAAATAATTTCATGTGATTTTTTGGATTAGTCATTCTTAGAGCACTTATCCCTGAAATGTTTATAGGTTTGTCTGGTAATTTGCTATGATGAATATATCAGATTGAATATTTATGATAGCAGCACATTAATTTTATTAATGAGTTAATTTAGGAGACGACTATGCAAGCGAAAACAACTATTTCTTTATTGATTGCTTTTGTATTTTTTACTTCAAGTGGGCATATTGCTGCAGAGTTGGGGAATATGGACAAAGCTGAGGCGCAGGCGAAAACTAAATTTGATCATATTGGACTGGCGCAAATGTACGAGAAAGAAGCTAACGAAATGAATGCAAAAGTCCAAGAACAAAAAGAATTGTTGCGGGAATATGAGGAGCACAGTGAATATTATGGCCGGGAAGGACAGGATTTTCAGTCACATCATGAGGCATTATTACGGAAATATTCGAAAGCTGTTGAACGTAATAAAGAAATGGCTGCTTCTCATCGCAAAATGGCTGGCAGAGTTAAATAGCATTTTTTTTCAACACGTGCTCTGCCTGCGTAAAAATTAATTCGTAGCTCAGTTTATCTATAAAAGAAATTCTCAAAATTGCGGTAATCTCTGAGGATTACCGCTGTGATTGCAATGAAATCACATTTTCTTTCCAAAACGCGAAAATGAATAATCCCCAGGCGATCAGAAATGAAACGCCACCCAAAGGAGTAACCATGCCAAGTCCGCGTGTTCCGGTGAGGCTCAGTGCGTACAAGCTGAAGCTGAACAGGATGATCCCGAGCATCATAAGCCACCCGGAAATAGGTAAAAGACGGGATTTGGGAAAATGTAGCAAAAGTAATCCGATGATGAGGATCCCAAAGGCATGATAAAAATGATATTGCACTCCGGTATGGTATACCGCAATCATGTCTGCAGAAAGCAGATTTTTTAGGCCATGGGCGCCAAAAGCTCCCAATGCAATGCATAAGAAGGTGTTGAAAGCACCCAACATCAAAAAAGTTTTCGCCATTGACGAGCTTGTCCTTGGTAGTGATTTAACAGAAAAATTGAGTAGATATAATGTAGATATTAGGTTGATTAAGCGTTATCAAGTTTTGCAATATCCGCTTCACATGCGCCATGTGCGAATTTTACCCGAATTCTTTCACCAGGATGGAGTTGTTTGCTGTCTCGAATGATGGTGTTTTCCTGGGAATACGCAATGCTGTATCCGCGCGATAGCACAGATTGAGGATTCAATTGTGAAAGTTGTGCCTGTAAATGATTTAGCCTGATCGTCTGAGTTTCGCAATGCCTCGATATTGCGGAAAGGAAGCGTGCCGCCAACTGATTGTGATTGTATATTTTGCTCAGAATATTGGGGCTGGATGCTATCAATCGTTGAATAATGTCCATCAGTTTCCATTGCTTTCTTTCGATCTGGTACATCCAGTTTTTCATGAATCGATCGTTTAAATGGTTCAACTGTAGCGACTGGCTGCGAATTCGATTGCCTGGATAAATGAGGCGATGTGACAGAATGTCGACTTGTTGCATGGCCAGTTCGATGCGATGCGCAGCGGAACGAATTATGCGTTGCTGTAAAAGATGCGTGTATTGAGTCAGCTCCCTATAATCCTTGCTGGCCAGCTCAGCAGCGCCTGTAGGTGTTGGGGCCCGGAGATCGGCGACAAAATCAGCAATAGTAAAGTCTGTTTCATGGCCTACGCCACAAATGATGGGAATGGTACTAGCGTAGATCGCCAATGCCACCATTTCTTCATTGAAAGCCCACAAATCTTCGATACTCCCTCCCCCTCGGCAAAGGATCAGCACATCGCATTCCGCACGGATATTTGCCAGTTGAATGGCGCTGACGATGTTCTCGGTCGATTGTTTGCCTTGTACGGATGTCGGATAGATAATAACGGGCAACGAAGGCTGGCGGCGATATAACGTTACTAGGACATCCCGTAGAGCCGCAGTATTCGGTGAAGTGATAACGCCGATTTGCCTGGGAAAGCCAGGAAGAGTTTTTTTATGAGCCGGATTGAATAAACCAGCCTGTTCCAGCTTGAATTTCAGTTTCTCAAATGTTTCAAACAGCTGCCCCAAGCCAGCGCGGCGAATGGTTTCGACATTGAGCTGAAACTCTCCGCGTGGCTCATATAATGTCACCAGTGCTAACAGCTCGACCTGCATGCCATCTTGAGGCTGCCACTCGATATATTGATTCTTGTGACTGAAGAGCACACACCGGACTTGCGCGGTAGCATCTTTAAGTGAAAAGTACCAATGGCCTGATGGATAACATTTTAGATTTGAGATTTCACCTCGAATCCACATCAGGGGAATGTTCTGTTCAAGAAGTTGCTTAGCAGTATGATTTAACTCACTGACAGTAAGCATTTTATGAATGTTGATGGGAAGCATTGAAAACAGATTCATCGCATTATGTGGAAATAATCCACACGGATGAAGTCGACTCTGTATCGTGTGGCAAGTACCGCGGAAATTCTTTCATTCATATTGTAATTAATTGTTCTTAAAAGATATTGTGTTTAGATTAATAACTAATCAGTTTTAAAAAGATGTTTGAATCTACACCTTTAGTGATTAAATTCTAACTTTATTAACAAACTTATCCACAGAAATTGTGGATATAAAATTTCTCACTTGTTGCTGAAAATCCACTATCAAGATACATTACATGCGAAATTGATTGCTTAGTTATAAAATACGCACACCTACAGTAATGTAGAGGTCATAAATTCATACTACCCGGATCCATTGTCAGAGTGAGGAGATTATCGCGTGTTATCATTGATTCAAGCTGCCGGCTGGCCAATCTGGCCCATCATCATTGCATCGATCGTCGCTATGGGCATCATTGTTGAGCGCATGTGGACACTGCGTTTAAGTGTTATTTCTCCGAAAGAATTGTTACCGAGGGTACTGAATGAGTATAAAAGAACAGGCACCAATCCGGAAATGATTGCGCGCTTACAACTGCATTCACCATTAGGGAAAATTCTTGCTGCAGGGCTTAAGAACATAAAAAGCACGCGCGAAATTATGAAGGAGTCTTTAGAAGAATCAGGGCGCTTGGTTGCGCATGATTTAAGTCGGTATCTTACGACACTTGGAACGATTGCGGCATTGAGCCCTTTAATGGGATTGTTCGGCACTTTAGTAGGGATGATAGAAATTTTTGGTTCGAATTCTCCTACCGGCAGCAACCCTGCTCAACTTGCGTATGGTATTTCAGTGGCACTTTATAATGCCGCCTTTGGAATTCTCGTAGCGATTCCAAGTATGATTTTTTATCGTCATTTTCGTGCGAAAGTCGATGGCTTTGTGCTTGAAATGGAACTCCAAGCATTAAAGCTCATGGAAATTGTTCACGGCGAACGTGAAAGTTGAGTTTGATTCGCTATAAACGGCAACGCATCATCCTGAGTCATTCAGAATGAACTGGAAATTTCTTTTTGTTTCTGAAACATTTCTGATACTTGGCTGGAGATGACATGAACAACCAGCGTTCTTTGCTTATGGGAGAAGGCGGTTTTATTGGATCGCATGTGGTTAGATTGTTGCAGGAAAAGAGGGATACGGTTCGAATTCTGGAATTATAGGATGTGCCTTTCGCTTGCAGGGTGGAGGTTTTACGCGGCTCAGTTTGTGATATTGAAACTGTCCCGTTAAGCCTTGGAAGGGGGTCACAGAGTCTTTCATTTGGCAAGCCATCCACATTATGGACTGCTAAAAAAGATTATTTTCATCGAATAAATTTTGATAGATTACAAACGATTTTTGCAGAAGTCGCAAAGCAAGATATTGAAGTTATAGTGTATACTTCAACCGAATCGATTTTATCCGGGAAAGCGCAGCGATTTAGTCCGATTGATGCGGACGGGGAACGTACCTTTAAACAAATGCCGAGGCCTTATTGTCGTTCAAAATTTTTTCCGAATAAGAAAAATTTAAGGCGTTGGAGAGAGGATTGCCAGTTGTGATCTTGGCGTGAATCAAACCCGTTAGATCGGGAGATCGGTCAATTAGGCCGCCGACTCGAATAAATCTTGATTTTCTTGCAATATACCTACTTACCTGGATTTTGGTTTTATTTTGATAGGGTCGACGTGAAAGACGTTGCTAAAACGCATTTGCTTGCCGCAGAAAAAGATCGGATAGACGAAGGATATATTCCGGGTAACGAGAATTTGGCGCTTGGCGAATTATTGCGACGAATTGAAGAGATCACCGTACTAGCAATAGCTAAACGCTAGGTGCCGTTTGGCGGTCTTTAATGACAAGCGCTGTTTCTGATTTAATGGCGGATTATTGTTATCCATCGTGCTCTGAAGCGTCACCCACGGTCATCCGCTTGGCCTGGCGCTATCAGATGAAATTAAATGCTTATTGAATAGCGGATTGATCATTAGGCATTTCCCTACTTTAGAAAGCTCAAGATTGATTGTTTGTAAATGAATGAGAGTATCAAGATTTTGAGAAACGTAACCTCGGTAATAGAAAAAAACAATAAGGTCATCATTTTATTCATCCTGTGCATTTGTTTTTTTCAAGGATGTGCTTCCACTCCAAAGCAGATCGACGCTGATCTCGATCCAGTCGATCCCCACGAAAAAATTAATCGCGCTTCCTATGATTTAACCGACAGAGTGGATCGGGCCGTTTTCGAACCTATCGTCAATGCCTATATTGACTATGTGCCGAATGCTGCACAAAGATCCATCGGGAATTTTTACGATAACTTATCTTATCCCAATGTTGTGCTGAATTCTTTTCTGCAAGGGAAAATGAAACAAGGCGCTCAAGATACGGTTCGTTTTTTTGTAAATTCAACGATTGGCATGTTTGGGCTATTCGATATGGCTACGCACATGGGTTTGCAAAAACATGATGAGGATTTTGGTCAAACGTTGGGCGTGTGGGGAGTTAATCCTGGCTCTTATCTATTTATACCTTTCCTGGGACCGAGTAGTGAGCGTGATGTGACTAATATTCCAATCGGTATTTTCACCAATGTGCTTTTTTATGCGGGTCTGGTCGTGGGCTCATACTTTGCTGCACCCTTGACAATTTTGGGGGCCATCGATAAACGAGCGCGCTTGGCTGGCCCGATGAGAGTTCGCGATGAAGCGGCAATCGATCCTTATCTTTTCGTTCGGGAAGCTACTTTGCAACAGCGCGAATTTTTGATTCATGACGGCAATTTGCCACTTGATCTTTATTATGAGCCTTTTCAAGATAACCCTTTTGATAAAGAGTCCGAGAAATCGAAATCGAAATCGAAAGCCAAACCTAAAACTGAAAAGAAATTGTAATATGAACTTCATGGCTATATGCTGAAGAAAATGAGCAATAGTCAGGAGGAATGATCTTTATACACAATATAAAGATAAAGCTGGACAGGGCGGGTATATTTTTTATACCGATTAAAATTGTGATGGATACAAGTAATTAGGAATATATGGACGGTTCTCACGGAATATCTCACATATCACAGCAGCAGAACGATTCCACTTTCGAGCATGAACTTCCGCAATCCGAAGCAGCACTCTATTCAGTGCGCAATGAAATCGATCGGCATGAATTAGAAGAAAAATTCACGCAAGCCAGGAATGCGATTCTATCGTTGCAAAATCCTGATGGTCATTGGTGTTTTCCGCTTGAAGCAGACTGTACTATTCCGGCGGAATATATCCTGATGATGCATTTCATGGACGAAATCGATGTGATTCTCGAGAATAAAATTGCACGCTTCCTTCGAGACAAACAGGATATGAGCCATGGAGGGTGGCCGCTATATTATGGTGGAGCCTTTGATATTAGCTGTACGATCAAATCATATTATGCGTTGAAACTGGCGGGAGATTCTCCAGATGCAGCGCATATGGTTCGTGCCCGGGAAGCCATTCATCACCATGGCGGGGCGGCCAAGGCGAATGTGTTCACGCGCTTGTTGCTGGCGATGTATGATCAGATTCCGTGGCGCGCGGTGCCGGTTGTGCCTTCAGAACTGGTGTTGCTGCCAAGTTGGTTTCCTTTTCATATCAGTAAGGTTTCCTACTGGTCGCGTACTGTGATGATTCCTCTGTCCATTTTATGCACGCTCAAAGCCAGGGCTATTAATCCGCGCCAGGTAAACATACGCGAATTATTTATTGTACCTCCCGAAGAGGAAAAAAATTATTTTCCTAAAGCAGATACATTCCTCAAGCGCATCTTCATGCTGGTGGAACGACTGTTATCCAAGGTTGAGCCTCACCTTCCTCAATCCATTCGCCAGTATTCGATTCGCCGGGCAGAACGCTGGACGCTCGAACGATTGAATGGCGAATGTGGCATTGGGGCTATTTTCCCGGCTATGGTCAATGCGCATGAAGCGTTGACCTTATTGGGTTATGACTATGATCATCCGAGTCGAGTGCAATGCCGCAATGCATTGCGCGGCCTGCTGATCGATGAAGGTGAGCGCGCCTGGTGCCAACCCTGTACATCGCCTGTCTGGGATACGGTTCTGACGTGCTTGGCGCTGCAGGAAGATTCCACTACGGATCAGAAACCGGTTTACAAAGCTTTGGATTGGCTAGTTGAACAACAGGTTTTGGATGAGCCGGGAGATTGGCGCGATAAACGGCCGGATTTGCCCGGGGGAGGATGGGCATTTCAATACGCCAATCCGCACTATCCAGATCTGGATGATACAGCTGCAGTCGCTTGGGCATTGGAGCAGGCCGAGGAGAACCCTCATCCTTATGCGCTTGAGCGCGCTGCCAACTGGCTTGCTGGCATGCAATCGAGAAACGGGGGGTTTGCTGCGTTTGACATCGATAACGTGCATCACTATCTAAATGAAATTCCTTTTGCCGATCATGGTGCGCTGATTGATCCACCCACCAGCGATGTGACAGCCCGCTGTGTCGGTTTTCTGGGTAAATATGGCAAGCACCAGCGTGAAGTGTGGCGGGGCATTAGTTTTTTATTGCGGGAACAAGAAAAAAGTGGCGCCTGGTTTGGTCGTTGGGGCACTAATTATATCTATGGCACCTGGTCGGTGCTCGAAGCACTGCAGTTGGCTCAATTCGACCGGCAGCATATTTCGGTGCAACGAGCCGTGAAATGGTTGAAATCCGTACAAAGAAACGATGGGGGTTGGGGCGAAACTAACGATTCGTATTTAGACGCTGATCTTGCTGGCCGGTTTGCGGAGACCAGCACTGCATTTCAAACTGCCTGGGCTGTGCTTGGTTTAATGGCGGCAGGCGAAGTTCATAGTGATTCGGTACGTAAGGGGATCAATTATTTGTTATCCCATCAATCCATTGATCATTTATGGGAAGAGCCCTGGTTTACAGCTCCAGGTTTTCCACGAGTTTTTTACTTGCGTTACCATGGTTATTCGAAATTCTTCCCAATATGGGCACTGGCGCGTTATCGTGCGTTGACAAGGGAGATTATCAATTGAAAATCATAGGCGTGGTTTCGGCGCTGAGATCTGAAGCAAAGTGTTTGGCGGACCAACGTTTTCCTCTGTATCAGGTGGTGGAGATTGGTACTCGCACGTCATTATGCCTCAGCAGCATCGGTTATAGTGCCGCGCGCGGCGCTGCCCTGAAATTATGTGACCATGGTGTGAATGCGCTGGTGAGTTTTGGTGTTGCCGCTGCAGTAGATAACAATCTGATTCCTGGTGACTTAGTATTGCCTGAAGCGATTATCAAGGACGATGAAATTCTGCCGGTTGATCTAGAATGGCGAAACCGGTTGGAAGGGATCATGTCAAAGCACTTGACCGTTGCTGGCGGTATCATTACTGCCTGCGACGCTCCTTTGACCACCCGTCAGCAGAAACTTGCCTTAGGTGAAGCAACTGGTGCATGTGCCGCAGATATGGAATCAGCAGCAGTAGCGAAAGTCGCGGCGGATGCCGGGATTTCGTTTCTGGCCATCCGAGCGATTATCGATCCGCTCGAATTTTCTCCGCCAGAAGCGTTGATGGATGCGGTGTATCCCGATGGTAGTGCGGATATCATGCAATTAATCAAATTGGTGATGAATGGGGCGATTCCAATCAAGACCCTGATTCATCTGGCGATGGCTATGCACGTGGCACGCGCTGCGCTGATTGAAGTGGTGCAGAAAACCGGCCTGAGCTTCGCCAGCGACTATGTTCCTTACCAGCATGTCGAAGAGAGCCGCGATCAATCATCCATCGATTGAAATTGCAGCGCAGCCAGTTGGGCGTATAACGGACTTGAGTGCAGCAATTGCGCATGCGTTCCCAGCGCATCAAGACCACCATGATCGAGCACGGCAATCCGGTCAGCCGATTGCACCGTAGCCAAACGATGCGCAATGACCAGTGTTGTTCGATTCTGCATCAGTTGCTGCAGTGCTTGTTGCACCCAATGTTCACTGTATGCGTCAAGCGCGCTGGTTGCTTCATCCAGGAGTAGAATCGGCGCATCGGTTAAGATGGCGCGAGCGATGGCCAGTCGCTGTTTTTGTCCACCCGATAAACCCAAACCGGTATCCCCCAGCAACGTGTGATAGCCTTGTGGAAGCTTGCTAATAAAATCATGCGCATAAGCCGCTTCGGCCGCCGTTGCAATTTCCGCATCGGTTGCGTCTGGTCGTCCATAGCGTAGATTGTCGCGAATGCTGCCGTGAAATAATACCGGATTCTGTGAAACCAGTGCAAAGCATCGGCGCAATGCCATCAGGTCGAGATCGCGGATATCGATACCCTCTAATTGAATTGAGCCGGATTGACAGTCAAAAAAACGTAACAGCAAATCAAACACCGTCGATTTTCCCGCACCCGATGGACCGACGAGCGCCAGCGTTTCTCCAGCCCGTATCGTCAGTGTAAGATGGTTTATGGCAAGTGTTTCAAGACGAGAAGGATAAGCAAAGCATACTTGATTGAGGAAAATGTTTCCTGCTACGTTTGGTAAAGGATGGGGATCAGGAGGGGATTGAATGAGATTCGTCGCATCCAATAATTCCATGGTGCGCTCGGCAGCGCCTGCGGCACGTTGCAGTTCACCGATGACTTCGGAAATGGAAGCAACAGCCGAGCCGACAATGACGCTGTAGAACACAAATGCGGCAAGTTCTCCTGCACTGATGCGGCCTTGGATGACATCCATGCCGCCCACCCAGAGCATCAAACCCACGGCGCCCATCACCAGTAGAATGACGATGGTAATCAACAATGCCCGTTGGGTGGTGCGTTGCTTGGCGATCGCAAAAGCATCTTCCACTTGAGTGTGAAATTGCTGCTGATCGATGAACTGATGATTGTAGGCCTGCACGGTTTTGATTTGACCAAGTATTTCGCCGACAAACGCGCCAACTGCAGCGATTTTGTCCTGGCTTTGGCGCGACAAATGTCGTACTCGTCGACCATACACCAGAATGGGAATTACGACGAGAGGCACTGATACGGTTACTAACGCGGTCAGTTTGGCATTGGTGATGAATAACCACACGATGCCACCCAGCAACATGATCAAGTTACGCAACGCAAATGAGACCGATGATCCGATCACGGTCTGAAGCAAGGTCATGTCGGCAGTCAATCGCGATTGGATTTCCAGGCTGCGGTTGGCCTCGAAGAAGCCCGGATGCAAATGAATCAAATGATTGAAAACCTGACGGCGAATATCAGCAATGACGCGTTCACCCAACCACGTTACCCAGTAGTACCGCGTAAAGGTCCCCACCGCCAAAGCAATTACCAATCCTAAAAAAATCAGAACATATTGACTTAGCAATTCAGTTGACTGGGTTGCAAATCCCTGATCAATCAGCAGACGAATACCCTGCCCAATCGATAAGGTAATCGTTGCGGTAAAAGATAACGCCACGAGGCTATAAATCACCTGACGCCGATAAGGTGCGATAAATTGCGCAGCGCGCTTGATGGCTTGCCAGCGAGATGAGGTGGTGGATGAAAATTCTTTCATTCTCTAAGTATCGGGTTACAATAAAAAATCAGATTGCTATGAAAAATCCGTGTAAATCGTTCATATCTTGTTCATCATGAGGTTCAGTATGAAAAAAATCATGATCGCCCTGTGCTGCGTAATGTTGATGTCCTGTGCGTGGGTTAAAGTGACGGCCAAAGGTGAGGGCGTTCGTTTAGTGTCGTCAATGAATGCTGTCGAGTCGTGCAAAAAGCTGGGTACGGTCAGTACCAAAGTCGTGAGCGAAATTATTTTTGACCGGAATTCCGACAAAGTCGCGGGCGAACTTGCTGATCTCGCTCGCAACGAAGCAGGGTTGATGGGTGGTGATACCATTGTTCCGGTTTCGGAAATTGTCGGTGGTCGGAGAAGCTTTGGCGTTTATCAATGCTTCCCATCCGGACGCGTTCATTAAAGTTTGAAATGACGGATCGCGAAAGCCAAGTGTATTTGTACCTATCGCAGTCCGTCATCTGTCCTGTTTCGCAACTCAATCCAAGCGATAATAAAGAACTGATCTGGCTGACTCTTCGTTGAGCAATTGAATGCATATCAGGCAGCAGCTTGCTCAAAATGATCATCAGTCACTCAGGCACCGGGAGTGTTCAGCCGACTTCCTCCTGTTCGTCTGCCGCCTGGTAATTTTCTTCGGCTTTATTTGTCAATACAGCTCAAGCGATTGATACGATAATGACCCTGCCGAGCGAAGCTGAGTGATCGGGTTACTCGGGTTTCGTTTCCAGCATGATTCCAGCTAATCGCTACGTTGGGTCACTTCCACTAAGTGATAACCAAACTGCGTTTTTACCGGGCCTTGCACTTCGCCTACCGGCGCGCTGAATACCACCGTATCGAATTCTTTTACCATTTGTCCTGGGCCAAATTCACCCAGATCTCCGCCTTCTTTGCCAGAAGGACACAGCGAATGTTGCTGAGCCAATTCTGCAAATTCAGCGCCATTCTCGATGTCTGTTTTCAGTTGATTGCATTGCTCTTCGGTTTTTACCAAAATGTGTCGTGCGCTGGCGCGTGCCATATGTTGCTCCTTGAACGTTAGAATTATTCGGATGTGCCTGGATTTTTGATACCACGTCACAAAACCTGGAGTTCAGTGGCTGGCGATGAATGATTCATCGGGATTGACTGATCTCTTCGAGAATTGCCTCGAACTTTGAGTGTTCGGAAGCTCTCTACTTCTGTTACATGTTACATTTAAGCACGATTGACGCGCGTGGTGAAGCTTTGCTTAACGATACAATGATAAAGAGAAATCTGGACAATTCAAGGAATGGAAAAAAGTATTTCAATTTCAATAGTAAGAAGGTGTTCACATGCTTGAGCTCATGAACGTCAATAAAGCCTATGCTGAAAGTCGCAAAGTCCTGACCAATCTGTGCTACACGTTGGAATCGGGCGCCTATGTGGCGATTATGGGGGAGTCGGGTGTGGGGAAATCTACATTATTGAATCTGATCGCAGGACTGGATAATCCGGATTCAGGAGAGATACGCGTGAATGGCGTTGCTATTTCTCAACTGGATGATGACGCTGCGACGCAACTGCGGCGCAAGCAGTTCGGCTTCGTATTTCAGGCGTTTCATGTGTTGCCACACTTAACAGTACATCAAAACGTTGCGTTGCCACTATTGCTGAATAATGGCTCGACCGATCAGGTCGAACAGATGCTGATCAATGTAGGATTGCGAGGCCGCGGTCAACATTTTTCGCATCAATTGTCTGGAGGAGAACTGCAACGGGTTGCTATTGCCCGGGCATTGATCCATCGTCCTGCACTGGTTCTGGCGGATGAACCGACAGGTAATCTCGATCCGGACACCGCACACGATATTTTGCAGTTGATGCGTACAGAAATTAAGGCCAATGGCGCTACCGGTATTATCGTAACCCATTCTCATGCAGCCGCTGCAACAGCGGATCTCGTTCTGAACTTGACGAAGGATGGCTTGTTTCTGACTCAATCAGAGCATCGGCAATGACAACGGCATCGTTATCCCGTTGGTTGATGCTGGGTGAGTGGCGCAGTCATTATACCCAAGTCGGTGTAACGCTCATTGCTATTGCGATCGGAGTGGCAATGGCCTATTCGATACATCTCATCAATACTGCCGCTTTCAATGAGTTTTCGGCCGCCAGCAAGAGTCTCTCGGGTCAAGCGGATATGCAGGTGCGCAGCCGCAAATCTTACTTTGATGAGTCATTGTATCCTTGGTTGGCAAAGCAAAAAGGAATTGCAGTTGCCAATCCGGTGCTGGAACTGGATGTTGCGGTAGTGGGTCAGCAGAGTACCCGCAACGATCAGAAATTGAAAATTCTGGGTATCGATATGTTCCGGGCGGCACAGATTTCTCCTGATCTGCTCGGACTGCCTGAACAAGGAAAAATACTGGATCGACTGGCAAGTGATACCATTTTTCTTTCGCCTGCTGCAATGGAGTGGTTACAAGTTAAGCAGGGGGATGATTTACACGTTTATGCCGGATTGCACACGCTCAGGCTTCGTGTGGCGGGGGGGCTGGTGCGGGCGCGAGCAGGACAACGGTTAGCCGTCATGGATATTGGCGCAATGCAATGGGGTTTCGATCAACTGGGATTATTGTCGCGGATCGAATTGAAATTGCAACCCGGCGTTAATCACGCGTCGTTCAAAACGTGGTTGACCGAAGAACTTGGTGCCACTTATTGGCTCACTGAGGTGGCAGATCAGGAACTGCGGGTTGCGAACATGTCTCGAGCTTATCGCATCAATCTGAATATGCTGGCTTTGGTGGCGTTGTTTACCGGTGCGTTTCTGGTATTTTCCACGCAGGCTCTTTCGGTTATACGGCGGCGTCAGCAATTTGCATTGCTGCGGGTGTTGGGCGTTACCCGCGCGCAATTGCTGCGATATGTTCTTACCGAAGGACTCTTTCTAGGAGCTTTGGGTTCAGTGTTGGGGCTGAGTCTCGGATATTTGATTGCGGTCATGGCGCTCCAGTTATTGGATGGGGGGCTGGGCAGCAGTTTTTTTCCTGGTGTCAAACCCAATATTTTCTTCGATCCAGCCGCAGCAGTATTGTTTTTTGGTGTGGGATTGTGCATAACGCTGATCGGCGGCATCGTGCCTGCGATGGAGGCGGCGTATGCAAGACCTGCCCCGGCTCTGCGAGCAGGGAGCGGGCAAACCGTCGTGGAGAAATGGTCTTCACCGTGGCCGGCGGTTATTTGCTTGATTGCTGCTCTGTTGTTTACTCAATTGCCGCCCATCTTTGAATTGCCCGTGTTGGGTTATGTAGCTATTGCGCTGCTGTTGATCGGAGGTATTGCACTGATGCCTCGTTTCACGGCTGGGTTTTTTTCTTTGCTGACTGGAAGGTTGCATCGCTGTGAGATGGGCGCTGTGTCTACGCTGGTATTGGCCCGCTTGACCAATGCGCCCGGTCAAGCTGCGATTGCGCTTGGCGGCATCCTGGCAAGCTTCAGTTTGATGGTCGCGATGGCGATCATGGTAATGAGTTTTCGAGTGTCGATTGATCATTGGCTGGGGCAGGTATTGCCGGCCGATCTATATGTGCGCGTTGCGACCACAGGTGATCAGGGAGGATTCCAGCTAAAAGAGCAAAAGGTCATTGCTGAATCGATCGGTTTTGATCGGGTCGATTTTTTCCGTACTCAGCAATTGACTCTCGATGCCAGTCGGCCGGACATCACTTTGCTCGCCCGTCCTATTGATCACGATGATCCGCGCAAGACACTGCCGCTCACGGATGATGTGATTCCACCAGAATCCTTACCGGAGGGGATCATACCGATCTGGGTATCGGAGGCGATGGTTGATTTGTATAAGTTTCGAGTCGGCGAGAAGGTTGTATTCCCGGTAGGTACGGCATTTCATGAGTTTGTGGTAGCTGGCATATGGCGCGATTATGGTCGGCAATTTGGGGCAGTGCAGATGCAACTAACGGACTATCAACGCTTGACGGGAGACATGAGCGTCAATACGGTTGCGCTATGGTTGCATGACGGCATGGCGATGGATACCGTCATTGAAAATTTGCGTCAATTATCCTTTGGCAGCGCTTTGGAAATTTCACGCTCGAGCGACATGCGGGCTTTGAGTTTAAAAATCTTCGACCGTAGTTTTGCAGTAACCTATGTGCTGGAAACGGTTGCGGTGATCATCGGTCTATTGGGCGTGGGCGCCAGTTTCTCAGCTCAGACGTTGGCGCGGGCGAAGGAATTTGGCATGCTGCGGCATGTTGGCATGACCCGCAAGCAAATTTTGATTATGCTGGCTGCTGAAGGCGGCTTGTTGACGGCTTTAGGGATTGTGTTCGGTTTTGTGTTGGGGTGGAGCATCAGTTTAATCCTGATATTTGTCGTCAATCCGCAATCGTTTCACTGGACAATGCAACTTTACTTGCCGTGGAGCTGGTTAATGTCGATTGCTTTGATGATGCTGGTATCAGCTTCATTGACGGCGTTGATGGCTGGGCGTCAGGCAATTTCCGGTCAGGTGATGCGCGCTGTGAAGGAGGATGGGTAATGAAAATCATGCAAAAAATCGGCAAGCTCAGATATGCAAAATTTCTGCTTGCATGGTTGCTGATGGCGGCATTCTTGAGCATAGAAACCTTGGCTGATGAGCCAGTTTCGCGGTTGAAGCCAGTGGTTCCGGATCATCATCTGAGCTTCCCGGCTGATTATGGCGCGCATCACGATTTCCGGATCGAATGGTGGTACATCACAGGATGGTTGGATACCGACGATGACAAGCCGCTGGGTTTTCAGGTGACTTTCTTTCGCTATGCAACGGATCAGAATCATGACAACCCGAGCCACTTTGCTGCGAAATACCTGATCATTGCGCATGTGGCGCTATCCGATCCCGCCACAGGAAAATTGATGCACCATGAGAAAACTTTGCGAGAGGGGTTCGATTTGGCCTATGCCAGATCAGGTAATACTGATGTAAAGCTGGATGATTGGTATCTGGTGCGGGACGACCAGGGGCATTATCAGGTGGAGATGCAGACTGATGAATTCGGTTTGAAGCTGTCTCTGGCTCCGACTCAGGCGGTGATGCTGCAAGGGGACAAAGGATTTTCCCGCAAGGGCCCCAAACCGGAGCAGGCGAGCTATTACTACAGCGAACCGCATTTGCGGGTAAGCGGAATAGTTTCTCGAAACAATAAGCCGGTGACCGTCAACGGCAGCGCCTGGCTGGATCATGAGTGGTCAACGGCCTACTTGGATAGTGATGCCGATGGCTGGGATTGGGTTGGAGCTAACTTGGATGATGGGTCTGCTTTGATGGCTTTTCAAATACGCGGAAAGAATGGTGGAAAAGTATGGGCTTATGCTGCATTGCGCAATCCAACGGGTGAAGTGAGATTCTTCAGTCCGGATCAGGTGGAATTTACTCCGTTACGTACTTGGAAATCGCCTCATACCGAAGCAGTGTATCCCGTCGCGATGCATATTCGCACAGAAGACATTGAATGGCGACTGAGCCCGTTTCTGGATGATCAGGAGCTCGATTCGCGCCAATCAACCGGAGCAGTGTACTGGGAGGGAGCGGTAACGCTGACCAGGAATCAACAACCTGCTGGCCGTGGTTATCTCGAATTGACAGGTTATGTCAGCCCCTTGACTTTGTGATATGAACAATGACACGCGACTCACTCATTGCATTCACCGCTTCGTTCTGTAGTAAGTTTGGTAAGTAATGTCCGCATTGATTCACTGATAAATCACATTATTAAGGCTTACTCAATTTCAACACTTTCATTGTTGATAAATGTGAGTTAGAATTCACTGGCTAAACCATGATAATAGTCTGTATGATGGCTGCATATTTACAATGTACTCAGTTCCTTAGGTAATTTTAATCACGCTTAATGGAGCAGGGAGGTTACACAATTGTGGAATTTCACGATTGTGCAAAAAAGGGGGTCGATTTTATCGGCTTTAGTTAAGTAAGTCAGTGGTAATCAAAAAAATCCATTTATAAGGAGATAAATATGAGCGAAATTAATAGAAGAGAAACAGATGCACAAGTTTTAAGATTGTTCTTCATTTCAGTAGCAGCTTTTATTGTTATTGGCGCGATCATTTACGGCGTTTTCTAAATAAAAGATTCTTATGTCCAGAGTTTTGTTAATGATGCTTAATGATGAACTAAGAGCATTGGCAAATTAACAAAACTTACTTCAATCACTAATTCAGTGATTAAAGGACACAGCTTGATAACACGAAACAAGAATGCCCATTTTATCGGATGAAATATCCGATAAAATGGGCATTAAGCTATCCAGTTTGTTGAAGCAAACCGTCTCAGGCAGATCAGGTCTTGTCACTCGATCAAGAAACCGCGAGCACGCACTTCGTTATTTATCGAATCAAAATAAGTCTTCTATTCTGTTCTTAATTGGCAACGAATCCTGGACAGTCCGGGGTTTTGCGAAGAATGGCACAGAAAATACCACGCTTCGCAAAAGATAATTTAGAATTCTCCGGTCTTGATATACGGTTGAGACCATAGAATTACCTGCATCAATACGGATTTGCGCCATGCATCCTGCATGCGATCTACGTCATCACGGGAATGCCCGCCTTTTTCCAGGAAAGGACGTAATGTAGTGGTAATGGGAATTATCAAGGCAAAAATATAATGCACATGAATGATGGGTACTGATTTGACGTTATCGGTCGCATTTTTCTTGGAAGTATGATGACGTAACCCGATTTCATATTGATAATTGAGCCAATCCTGACCATATTCAGCGTTTGCCGTGTCGAGAATCCATTGACCGAAGCGTTTGCGCACTGCACCTAAATAATCCATGTTGGGTTGCCCATCGGCTGCATTGGTAAAATAATGCAGCAGGAAAGGGGTCGATCCAACAAAGCCATACCATACGTCCAAAATCTGCTCAGTCTGATCCTTGAGAATGTCATGAGACATTTTTAAATAGCGCACATCTTCATCGCCGAACAAAGCAGCTTGTTTAAGTTTGGCGAAGTCATCCAGCGATACTGGTGATTTGGCAAGCGCAGCGCTGCCATAGGTATAGCCCGGTATATTTGTATTTGCCATGAAATTTCCTTTTTAAGATGTGTTAATGATCATAGGTAACACTATGGATGCTGTTACGCTATGTTCCTGATATCATGCGGTTATGCAATGAATTCGTGTCAAATTATAACTAAAAATCAAACCGATGAGTGATTTGAAAGGCGGATTCTACAGGATTGAGAATTGTGCGGTTAGCCTTTTTAGGAGGCGCTAATTGTGTTGTGTTCCCAGTAATGTATCGAGCCAGTTCTTCCAGTGTTGGTATTTTCTGAATAATGCATTTTCTCCTGGAATAATGGGAATCGTGTCACCACTTCGAGAGGATTTTATTCCTTGCTGAAAAGCCAGCAGGGCTGCGCCCTGGAGGCTGGTTTCTTTTTGCGCCACATGAACGATCGGACATGGCGCGCAGTGAGCGATTCCCAATTGCAGACAAGACGATTCGGATAATCCTCCCGATAAATAAGCCCGGGAAAGCGGGGCATTGTGATGAAAGTCTTCAAGGATGCGTGCTACGCGAAAGATGATGGCCTCCAGCATCAGGATGGCCATCTGCGGCGCCGTCAGTGCAGCCGTTGATTCAGAAAAATGAATTCCCCATTCTTTGCGAAAATAGGGTGCACCCAATCCACTCGGCTCGGCAATGCAGAAAATCTTACTTTGTGCCAGCTCGTCAAAATGACACTTCATGATTGGATAAGGCGCCACTGCCGCGGAGATGGAGTTGAGCGTGCCTTCGATGGCAAATCGAGGCGGGTGATTCTCTTCCTGACACACGAGTGTTTGCAGATAGCCTTTCAAAGCTGTTGTTTCCTGCGCAAGGATACGAATGACAAAACCACCAGTGCCTAAATTGATCAAAGCTTCATCGGCATTACCCGCTACGCATGCAAGTAGCGCTGCAGATTGATCGCCAACGCTCGACTGTAATGTGAAACCATTATTTAAGGGTACATTCAACCGGGTAGTAGGCTTGATCTGTGGCAGAACAGGCGAAGGAATGTCGAAAAGCTTGCATAATTGACTTGACCATTGCCGATGCTGAATATCCATCAACAATGTGCGTGCTGCCATGGATGCATCGGTAATGAATTGCTGGCCATTCGTCCAACGCCAGATCAAGAATGTATCAAGCGTTCCTACTGACCATTTTCCCTCGGTCAGTTGATGGCGCCAGTCCGGATTGACTTGTAACAGCACACTAAGTTTTGGAGCAAAATAATACGGAGTCAAACGCAAACCTGTCAGCGAGTGAATGTTGTCGTCTGAATCGTGCAAACGGTCGCAGCAACGCGATCCTCGATTATCTTGCCAGGAAATCAAGGGTGTCACCGGTTCACCAGTGACGTTTTCCCACAGCAGAAATGACGAGCGTTGACTGCAGAGTCCCAGTGGCGGTTTGTAAGAAAAGTTGGCAGCGCATTGCTGCAATACATCTTCCGCGCGGTTGGCATAATCCAGAGCGTTGCTCTCATAGCGTCCGTCATGGCCATCGATGGCCGGTGCTGGCAGGCTCGACATATGATGAAGGTTTCCATATCCATCGACCAGGGCAGCTTTGATCGATGTGGTGCCCAGGTCGAGCGCGATGGCAGAAATTAGGTTAGGTTCCATTGATGGCGGCAGTGTTCAATTTCCTGGCGTAGCCGGGTGTCGTTCCATTGTAAAGTTACGGCTACGCGTTCGGCGATCTGAGAAAGTTGATCGCTGGTCAATTTTGCCAGGATCAGGATCGGCAATCGGCGACGTAAAAGATCGTCGAGATGGATCACCATTTCAGTCGCCGCGCAATACAGCAGATCAGCATAAATGAATGGTAGCGACGGAAGGATGCGCCGGTTCAGACGGACATCTGTTGCAATATTGCTGAAGATTTCCTCGCTGTGCGTGCCATGGCGGCGCAAAAGCCATAAGGCGCTTTCGGGATCGATGCCCAATTGTAGGGCGCGGTTGTGCATGCTTGAAAACCAGATTTCAGCATCCCCTTGGGGTGCCCACGGGAAAAACCGGTCTTCGGTTGCGCAGACGGATGAAATACCCAGTTTTTCGCATACCGTATCGACGATACGCGCAGCATCGGGCCGCGAGGAGGTAATTTTGCCACCGATGGCGTAATGAACACCGTTCGGCGCAGATTTCAATTCCCAGTCGCGGCTGACCTCCGACGGCGGATCGGCTGCGTCGGTCAGCATCGACTGCTTGAACACTCTTACACCTGCAAAACTACCGATAACATCCGAGCGGGTCCATGGTGATCTCAAGTAATCATTCACGGCAGCAAGCAAATAGTCGATATCTGATCCGTCGACTGGGGTGTGTTCCACATCGCTCTTGAAATCGGTGTCGGTGGTGCCCAGCAGAGTCAGGCCGTACCATGGAATCAGAAAAAACACCCGGCCATCTGAGCGTGCTGTCAATAGCAAAGCTTCCTGATTCATGACCGGTGGCATGACCAAATGAATGCCTTTGGCAAGACGGCAATGACTTTGGCTGTAAGAATCGTTAGCCAGCCATTGGCCGGTAGTGAAAACGATTTGTTGGGCGTCGATGGTTTGTTCGGCCTGAGAGAGTTGATCTTGAATAATGGCGCCGCTAGCCCGGCCATTGCTTTCCAGCAGTTGAGTCAATCTGCAGTAATTGATGCAGCATGCCCCGGCATCGACAGCTCCCGCGATCAGTTCAAGCACCAATCGCGCATCATCGGTTTGGGCATCGCCATAGGTAAAACCGCCTTTGAGCGTGCTTTCAGTCAGAAAGCGGAAGTGTTCGGAAAATCGTTTTGGGTTGAGGTAGGCGTGAGGCTTATGCAGATGGCTGTCTCCGGCGAGAAAATCGTAGATGATCAATCCACACTTGAGTTGCACCCGGCTGATGCGCTGATGGGAATATATGGGCACGCCGAAACGTAGCGGCCATACCCGATGCGGAGCGGTGCGCAATAGCATTTCCCGCTCTTTGAGCGCCTTGCTGACCAGCTTGAAATCGTACGTTTCCAAGTAGCGTAAACCGCCGTGTATGAGTTTGCTCGATGCCGAGGAGGTTGCGCTGGCCCAGTCTCCTTGCTCGACCAGCATTACTTTCAAGCCCCGCAGCGCCGCATCATATGCCGTCCAGGCACCGTAGATACCTCCGCCACAGATCAGCAGATCGACCTGCTGGTGAGTTGGCGACGGAAACCCTCTTTTCATGGGCCGCGCATGATCAACGCATTTTGAGGCACATCGCTGATGAGGATATCCACCGAGAAATGCAGGCCTGTGCTGATTTCAGGCTCGCTGTTGCAAGTGTAAACCCCTATCAATTTGGCGTGTTCGCGCAATAATTCGACGACCTCCTGCTGTAAGCTTTCGATCGGTAAGCAGAATCCATGCAGAAAGTCGTGAGTTTTCAATAACTGGCGAATTTCTGGAATTGTTTGTTGAGCTTCGATATTGTAGATCAACGGAAACTCTGGTTGAAGCTGGTGCGCATATTCCAGGCTGGGTAAATTGAATGAAGACATGATGATGCGCTGATCCGAGTTATCGCCGATCAAGTCGAGTGTCTTTTGCATTTTTAGCGCATGTCGCGAAACCGGCTCCCAGTCGCGGTTCTTAACTTCGATCAATAAGCGGCAGCGCTCCCGGAAACTAACGAGAAAATCCTGTAGCGTCATGAGGCTATATCCGTATGACTCGGCATTGATCATGCTCTGAAGCTGGTGATGATCAAAATTGTCAATATGTTTATTGTTCAAACCGATCTTGTCGAGGAATCGGTCGTGCCAAAGTACCGGAATCTCATCTCGAGTCAATTGAACATCCGTCTCGATGCCATCGATTGCATAATGCAGAGCCTTATCGAACGCCTCGCGAGTATTTTCCATTGCTTCGCTGCTGGCGCCTCGATGAGCATATATCAAGCAGCGATGAGATGACTCCTGAATTGATTCCGGCATTTTAGGAATGAGTGAGTCTTGAACAATAGGATGGACGGGATCGAAGCAGTTTAGTTCGAAACCGACTGCAGCATTTCTTTGATGGCCGGATCTTTGGCTATCTCTGCGGCAGTTTTACCTGTTTTGCTTTTGAGTTTGGTGCTGGCACCTTTGGCCAGTAACACTTTAACCGCATCAGCGTGATCATGCAGTGCAGCCCACATTAGTGCGGTTACATCGTCGTTGTTTTGCAGATCTATCGTGGCGCCATTGTTCAACAATGCTTCGATGGTGGCGGTATGTCCGTTTTGAGCGGCCAGTATCAGTGCGGTAAACCCGTTGGTGGCCTTGTGATCGACTTTGGCGCCATGTTTGATCAGTAATTCTACAATATCGGTATTGCCAATCAGGGCTGCCAGCGTCAATGCGGTGGCGCCATTCTTGTCTTGTAAATCGACTTTGGCATTTTTGGCCAGCAGTGCTTTGACAATATCGGTATGACCATTCTGGGCTGCCACGAACAGCGGAGTGGTATCGTTGATTGCAAGTAAATTGACCGCAGCCTTGTGCGCCAGCAATTTTTCGACGATGGCGGTATGGCCATTTCTGGCCGCCATATACAGTGCGGTGGTGTTGTCGGATGCTTGTGCATCGACTTGGGCATTTTTTGCCAATAATTTGTCGACGATAGTTGCCCTGCCTTCCATTGCGGCGATGATCAGCGCTGTTAATTTCTCCTTGGTTTGTAGATGAATATTCGCACCATTCGCTAGCAAAGTATCGATAATTGCTTCGTGGCCCTTTTGTACCGCCAGCATTAATGCGGTAATACCATCCGTGGTCTGGGTGTCGAGCTGGGCGCCTTTTTCCAGCAACAGATTGACGATATCGGCATGGCCATTTTTAGCGGCAATAATCAGCGCCGAAGCTCCACCTGCATTTTTCAGATCGATCGTGGCGTTGTTTTCCAGCAGGAATTTAACGATATCGGTATGGCCATATTGGGATGCAACGATCAGTGCGCTAAATCCCATTTCGTTCTGATAGTCAACATTCGTGCCTTTCTCCAATAACTGCTTGAGGGTTGAGATTTCACCGGAGAACGCCGCTTTGAGAAAATCTGTATCATCGGCCCTGACGGGAGAAATCCAAAGCAGGGTTGAACTGATCGTCAGGATGAGGAAAGTGCGGATATAATTAACCATATTTTTTAATTGAATCATTGAGTACACCTATTTCTGGTATTTTAGTTATGAAATTTGTAAGGCTGATTTGTTGATCGAGAGTCAATAAGCAAATGATGATCTGTGATCATCCCGTGCGAACATGAAAAATTGCCGAGATTATCATTGATTCTCCGTTTTTACTCACGCTATCTGCAACACGCGGTCCCTTCGATTGGAATTTATAGACGGGTATTTTAACCCAGAAACATCAGTTTCAAGGCCTATTTAGTCGATGGCGGCATTGTCTGGCGGCTGACTGTCGATTTCAATCTGACCCAAACTAACCAATTAACGATGCAGACCCTATGAATCATGAATGGATCATTCCGGACTGGCCGGCACCCAGTAATGTAAAGTCGTTATTCACGACGCGTAGTGGTGGCGTGAGTGGTTCGATCAACCAGGCTTATGTTTCGTTCAACCTGGCTATGCATGTCAATGATGACTGCCGGGATGTCGAACGAAACCGGGCCTTGCTTCGCCAGCATTTGCCGGCTTCGCCTCTGTGGCTGAAACAGGTGCATGGCACCCATCCGGTTGTAATGGAAAATGCGCAAACAGAGGTGCCGGAAGGGGATGCGGCGCTCAGCACCACACCAGGTTCAGTGTGCGCCATCATGGTGGCTGATTGCTTGCCAGTGTTTTTATGCGATACCGCGGGAAGCGCGGTTGGTATTGCCCATGCGGGCTGGCGTGGATTGTCTGGCGGCATCATCGAACGAACGATTGCTGCGATGGAGAGAAAGTCTGACGAACTAATGGCTTGGCTCGGCCCTGCGATTGGTCCTCAGCATTTTGAGGTGGGCGTTGATGTCTATGAAGCTTTCGTGCGGCACGATGCGCAAGCAGAACACGCTTTCGTGCCGATCAGTGGTTCTGGGCAACAGAAATGGCTGGTGGATATTTTTCTGTTGGCGTGCCAACGTTTGGCCAAGCAGGGCGTTTCTAGAGTCTATGGCGGGGGAATATGCACCTTCAGTGATCCGGAGCGCTTCTTTTCTTACCGGAGAGACGGAGAAACCGGCCGCATGGCGGCGTTGATATGGATGGAATAATCATTATCGGTAACTAATTAATGTATTGTTCTGCAACAGCGTATAATCCGGCCTTTATTTTCTGTTTACTGGTTTATGTCAACGCTTACCTGGATCATTGCCGCTAGCTTGCTGGGTGGAATACTCAGCATATTGTGTGCAGCAATATTGTCACTGAATGCGAAGGTGACGTGGCTTTCGGTATTAATTTCCTACGCGATTGGCGCGTTGCTGGGCGCTGCTTTTCTGAATACATTGCCGGAAGCGTTTGAGTTGTCAGATAACCCGGTGCAGGTGACCAGTACCTTACTGATCGGTATATTGATATTTTTCATCCTTGAAAAGCTGGTTCTGTGGCGTCATTGCCATTTGGATGACTGCGAGGCGCACGATCCAGTCCATGCTGTAGATACAACCATAAGAAATCATGCTCACGATCATGGCCGTAGTGGAATGATGGTCATCGTGGGCGATACGTTTCATAACTTCGTGGACGGTATTCTCATTGCGGCTGCATTCATTGCTGACGTGCAATTGGGCATCGTGACGTCGATTGCGATCATCGCGCATGAGATTCCTCAAGAAGCCGGCGATTTCATCATTCTGTTGAATTCTGGTTATACCCGGCGCATGGCGTTGTTAATGAACATGTTGTCCAGCTTCGCGACGGTGTTCGGCGGCGTTCTGGCCTATTTCATGCTGCATAGCATGAATTTTCTGGTGCAACCGTTGCTGAGTCTCGCATCCGCCAGCATGATTTATGTGGCAATGTCAGATCTGATTCCCAGCCTGCATAAACGTCCTGAAATCAATGCGACTATTCAGCAGGTGACGCTCATTTTGCTCGGTATATCGTCGATTTGGCTAATGGGAAATATTTTTACGCATACTTAAGAAGGTTACCCGCATGATAAAGAAAATCTGGTTGTTAGGGTGGTTGCTGATGTTTGCGTCGAACGTATACGCGGATGACAGGGCTGTTCTGGCTCAAGTGGAACGAAGTGCCCGTGATTGGCTCGCTCGAATAGATGCTGGAGACTATCAGGAAAGCTGGGAACAGGCTTCTAAACTATTGAAGTCAAAAACGGCTCAGGCTGAATGGGTGAAATCGACAATGGCCCTGCGGTCGTCCCGCGGTAAAGTGACCGCCCGGTATATTGCAACGGCTGGAGCGACAACTTCACTGTCGGGCTACCCCGAAGGAGAATACATTGTGTTGCAATTCTATGCGACGTTTGCACCGCAGAATCTCGTGCTGGAAACTATCTCGCTCGGCAAAACGGCCGATGAAACCTGGCAGGTTGTTGACTATGTGATGAAGTAGAGCGCCTGAGCGAATAAAAAACCGTTGCGCTTGGCTGAAATGTTGCAATCAGGTATTACTGTGCTCATTCATTTTCGCTTGGTTTAATCACTGATATTATTCTGCAGAGCTTGCCAGAATTTCAGGTTTTGCTGTCTGGCACGCCTTTAAATCCTTCAGAGATACGATAGTAGACCCGTCGCACGGGCGTTCCATGGCGTACAATGATTCGTGATTCGATCGCACCCGGATGGATCAGCATAGGATTGACATCGATGCCCCGTCGGGTTTTCTCGATGTGTTTCTCGGTCATACTGACCTGAATGATGGGGCGGTCTGTCGGCGACTGATCAGGATGCCAATATTCATACATGGCGCCACTGTCACCAAACATGTTGCGCGAGCGTATATCGAGCGCCGCCTCGCCGTGATTATAAAAATACAGCGAGCTTGCAACCGACCACTTGCTCATTCCGACGACAATCGGATTTTCACCGGTTTTCTCTCTGACATCTGCGACAATTTGACGAATCTCACGAGCAGTTTCACGCCAGAAATAGTGCTCGGTGAAGAACTGATACGGTATGCCGGGTATGCCTAGCACCATATAGTGCAATACTGCCGCATAAACGAATACGCATGAAATAATCGTGGGCTGCCATGCGGCCTGGATTCGCCTAGTAAAATTGCCGATCTGTTCGGTCTGCCCCATCATCCATGCCAGGGTGGGCAATAAGGCAAGCCAGAGCGGCCCCGTCCAATGAAAGCGAGGAGCATCGAAAGCGCTCGTGGCAAAAAAAATGACGAGTGGCACACCGGTGAAAATTTGCACGAAGAGACGGCGTCTTCGATTATTCTGCTGATCCGCCTGCTGATCGTGACGCGCAAACAAGGCCATTAACGCCGCAATAAAACCTACCGGCGTCAGTAAAATGAGCATGTGGAAAATCAATACATGGATGCCGAATTGATCGTTGTCAGCCAGAACGCGAGTTGACTGGAACGCGAACGAAGCCCAGTCGTGTTGGTAGTTCCAGATCACTACCGGCGAAAAAAGCAGTAATGCCAGCAGCGCGGCGAGATACGGATGCGGATGCTTCATCCATTGCCGTGCTATCGAATCGATGATGACAAACACCAATGCGGCTATGCCGAGTAATCCCAGCGTGTATTTCGAGAGCAATCCCAGTCCGAAGGCGATGCCCATTCCCAACCATGCGGAACGCTGGTCGGCGAGTAACGCGCGTTCCATATAATACAATGTTGCTGCCCAGGCGGCATTTAATGGTGCATCCGGGGTCATCAACAAACCTGATGCGAACCCCATCGGCAAGATGGTCAGTAACAGCACAGCGCGCATCGCAGTGGATTTGTCGTAGAGGTTTTGCGCCAAGGCGTACAGATATCCCATGGTGATGAACCCGCACAGAATCGCCCCTATGCGCACGCCAAATTCATTATCTCCCAACAACGAAGTACCCAACCAAATCAACCACGCCACCATCGGAGGATGATCGTAAAAGCTGAGATCCATGTTTTGGGCATATTGCCAGTAATAGGCTTCATCAGGTATGAGTTGCGCCAGACCGAAGTAAACCAAGCGCAGTAATACCGCAAACAGCACAATGCCAATGGCTGCGATGCGCCAGCGGATTTCAGTAGACGGAAGATTATTTTTGTCGGGAAAAACGTAAAATGCTGAGCCAAGATAATTGACCGCAGCGGTGGTGATAATGGCGGGAAATATCGCCAGCATGGGAGATATATCCAGTACATACACCAATAAAGCCAGTACGCCGCCACGCAGTAGCAGTGCAAGCATGCCTACGGTCAGAAAACGGCCGAACTGGTGCCATTGGAGATAACCGGCATGATGCGCCCGAAATGACCACTTTGAATTCAGGATGTAATTGGCAGTAGCTGCAACCAGGAAACTGACACAGTGCGCCAACGCCAATCCGGTATTCTGGCTTATCATCCATTGAAAGGCGATGGCGTCGATGAGAACACCCAATAATCCCACGGCTGCGAAACGACTGGCTGTGTTAACGTTGACCGTGCCACCAGCCAGAGTGATCAGACGTTGAATATATGCCTGCTGATGAAAGAAAGACAGCTTGGAATTACCATAGGTACGGTCATGGAAGCAGATCGGTATTTCGATGACGCGTAATTTGCCATGATGAGCCATCAATAGCTCGAGTAAAATCTTATAACCACGGGCATTGCCAGAGATATTGGCCGCCAATTCCCGTCGAAATGCAAAAAAACCGGACGTTGCATCATTGACATCACAAATTGGCCGCGCTATCCATCCGCCGATGCGGGACAACAATTGCCGATGCAGGGGCCAATTTTCCGTACTGCCGCCAGGCACATAACGACTGCCGACCGCGACGTCGAAATTGCCATTCAATACCGGGGTAACCAGTGCGGATAAGCGTTCCGGCGGATGGCTGAGGTCAGCATCCATCACAACGATGACATCGCTGTGCGCCGCGGCTACACCGGCCAAGATCGAGGCAGTTAAATCTGGCTTCTCTGTACGCTGAATCAGATGAACCCGGGCGCGTTTTTCCCAAGCATGTACCTTATCCGGGGTACCATCGCTTGATCCGTCGTCAACAATGATAACCTCGAAATTTTTACTGGGAATGTCCAGTGCAAATAAACGGGTCAATAGTAAATCGATATTTTCAGATTCGTTGAGGGTGGGCACTACGATGGTAAATTGGGTCATGTAGTTCCACAGATTAAAATTGAGTCGTGATGGTGAGCCGCATGGATGTTATTTTTGTTGTTTTTGATATTTGTTAACCGCTTTATTATGATCGGTCAGATTGGTGGAAAATTCTGATTCTCCATTTCCTTTTGCAACGAAATACAATGCATCAGTTTCGGCTGGATTGAGTGCTGCACGGATGGAAGCCAAGCTCGGCAGAGCAATAGGAGTGGGCGGCAAACCAGCGCGAGTATAAGTGTTGTATGCTTGGTCTGCAAGTAAATCCTGTTTCCTTAAATTACCATCAAACTGTTCGCCCAATCCATAAATAATCGAGGGGTCGGTTTGTAGTTTCATCCCTTTTCGCAAGCGGTTGATGAAAACTCCCGCAATTTGGGAGCGATCGCTTTCCATTCCGGTTTCTTTTTCGATAATGGACGCAAGAATCAGTGCTTCATAGGGGGTGGTTAGAGGTAAGTCTTCAGACCGTGAATGCCAAGCCGTATGCAAATGGGTTTGCATGGCTTGATAGGCGCGACGCAGAATATGCATGTCGCTGTCGCCCTTGATAAAATAATAGGTATCCGGAAAAAATAATCCTTCGGCAACAGTTTCTGTTGCGCCAATCTGAAACAGAATTTCCTGCTCAGTCAAACTCACTGTATCATGCTGAATATTGGGATTTTCCAGGAGGATTTTTTTTAGTTGATTGAAAGTCCTGCCTTCGATGAATTGGATCGCATTCTGTTTGGCATCACCCTGGGTTAAATAATCGAGAAGAGCTATTTGAGTCAGATTGCTGGTGATTTGGTAATCGCCGGCCTTGATTGCAGATTCTCGATTAAGATAGCGGGCCAGAAGAATGAATGACCATTTGCTATGAATGACCCCAGCATCCTCGAGTTGCTGAGAAATTTGCTTAAGATTGCTACCGGGTGAAATGGAAAATTCGTAGGGTGATGAAGTTAACTTGATGCTGGAGTGGACGTGAAGATAAAACCATCCCACCAGCAAAATGATTGAAAATATTGCCCAGAACAATCGGCGGATAAGGGTATGCATGCGCCAGAAAAGTCAATTTATACTTTACGGAAAACCAGTGTTCCGTTGGTACCTCCAAACCCAAATGAGTTTGATAAAGCTACGTTTATGGTCATTTCACGGGCAGTGTTAGGAACATAGTCCAGATCGCAGAGTGGATCCTGATTGACCAGATTGATCGTCGGAGGGGCAACTTGATGATGGATAGCCAACGTGGAAAACACTGCTTCTACACCACCGGCAGCACCGAGTAAGTGACCGGTCATTGATTTTGTGGAATTAACTGCGAGCTTTCTGGCATGATCTCCAAAACATCGTTTTACTGCAATGGTTTCCGCAATATCGCCCAGCGGCGTGGAAGTACCATGTGCATTAATGTACTCAACCTCGGAAGTGTGGATTCCAGCGCTGTTAAGTGCATTGGTCATGCAACGAGCTGCACCTTCGCCATCCTCGCTAGGGGCGGTCATATGAAACGCATCGGCGCTCATTCCAAAACCAGCCAATTCAGCATAAATTTTTGCACCGCGCTTTTTGGCATGTTCAATTTCTTCCAGCACCAGAATGCCTGCGCCTTCTCCTAGAACAAAGCCATCCCGATCTTTATCCCAAGGGCGGCTAGCGCTTTCAGGATGATCGTTGTTCACTGACAATGCTTTCGCAGCGGCGAATCCGCCAATGGCAAGAGGAGTGACGCAGGATTCCGCGCCGCCGCATACCATGATATCGGCATCTCCATACTCGATCATGCGCGCCGAACTGCCGATACTGTGGGTAGCCGTCGTGCATGCCGTGACAATGGCAAGATTGGGACCTTTATACCCATACATGATGGATAAATTACCAGCGATCATATTGATGATCGTACTAGGTATGAAAAACGGCGAGATTTTGCGCGGACCACCAGCATGATAGGCGGAGTCAGTGTTTTCGATCATGGGTAAACCGCCAATGCCTGACCCAATATTAATCCCTATCCGTTCTGAGGCAAGTCCTGTTATGTCGTCTATGCCGGCATCCTTGATGGCTTGCATTCCCGCGGCCATGCCGTAGTGGATAAAGATATCCATACGACGGGCTTCCTTGACTGATAGATAATCGTGAATATCGAAATCCTTTACTTCGCCAGCAATTTGAGAAGAAAAACTGGATGTATCGAAACGGGTGATCCGCGAAATTCCCGATTTTCCTGCAACGAGACTTTCCCACGCACTTGATACAGAATTTCCGACGGGCGAAATAATTCCGAGCCCAGTTATGACGACCCTGCGTTTAGACAAAATAACTCCACCTATTTAACAGAAAAAATTAGTTTGTGTTTGCAGTGACGTAATCAATGGCTTCTTGAACAGTGTTTATTTTTTCAGCTTGTTCATCGGGAATTTCACATTCGAATTCTTCTTCTAAGGCCATGACCAGTTCGACTGTATCGAGAGAATCTGCTCCGAGATCATTGACAAAGGATGATTCATTTTTGACTTCTGCTTCATTAACACCAAGTTGCTCGGCAACAATCTTTTTAATACGCTGCTCTATATTTTCCATCGAGATACCTTCCTTATCAGGTAAGAAAAACTGGTTGATTCTATCAAATTTTAGATGCCAACAAAACTGAGTTTGCCCTGTAGTACAAGAAGCTTTTCATTTTTTATTTGCATTCTAGTCCATCTTTTTTTCAAATCATTTCAATCCATATGCATCCCGCCATTCACATGCAGTGTGGCGCCGGTGATATAGCCTGCTGCAGAAGAAGCTAGAAAAGCTACCGCTGAAGCAATGTCTTCAGAGCGTCCTAATCTTCCCAGAGGAACATGTTGAATTAAGCTCTGTTGCTGTTCATTCGTCAAAGCGCGGGTCATATCAGTATCAATAAAACCGGGTGCGACACAATTGACAGTAATGTTGCGGCTGCCTACCTCACGGGCTAGTGATTTACTGAAACCGAACATACCGGCTTTGGCTGCGGCATAATTTGCCTGACCGACGTTTCCGATGGCCCCGACAACAGAAGAAATATTGATAATTCGTCCATAACGAGCTTTCATCATAGCGCGAAGCACTATTCGACTCAACCGGAAAACGGATTTGAGATCGGTTTCGAGTATCTCATCCCATTCTTCATCTTTCATCCGCACAAGTAAATTGTCCCGTGTGATTCCGGCGTTGTTGACCAGGATCTCAATGTCGCCGAATTTCTCGCGAATGCCTTGCAAAGCAGAGGCAATTTGTTCAGCATCATTGACATTTAGTAGAATTCCCATGCCTTGTATCTTGGCCTGCTGCAGATAAAGGTTGATGTTATTGACGCCATGTTCCGTAGTCGCGGTTCCAATGACGATTGCACCTGATCGACCCAGCTTGAGCGCAATGGCTTCCCCAATGCCTCGGCTGGCCCCGGTAATTAACGCTTTTTTATTTTCCATATACAATTCCTGGATCTAACTATGAACATTCGTAGCTAAAAATCATGGCATCATTGTGCATTTAAATTACTAATGGTCTGTTTAATTGCTTCACTGTTGGCAAGAGAGATATGCTGTAAGTTGGAATCAATGCGCTTATTCAGTCCCATCAATACCTTCCCTGGGCCGCATTCAATCACATGGGTAATGCCAAAAGCTGGTAACGCTTGGATAGTGGCTACCCAACGCACGGGGCTTACAAGCTGCTGAACCAGAATCTGTTTAAGCGTCGCAGTATCGGCATGGGATTTTGCATCGACATTATGCAGTATGGGAATGCGAGGTGAGTGCAACGTAACTGATTCCAGTTGCTGACGCATATGATCCGCTGCTGGCTTCATGAGCGAGCAGTGTGAAGGAATGCTCATCGGTAACATGAGTGCACGCTTTGCCCCTTTTGCTTTGGCTAATTCAATACCGCGCAGAATGGCATTTTTATGTCCGGCAATGACGATTTGTCCAGGGGAATTGAAATTGGCTGCTTCGAGAGTTTCACCATTACCCGAGCTTGTTACCTCATGGCATATCAGTTCCACAATACCATCTTCCAATCCCAATACTGCGGCCATTCCACCCATCCCTTCGGGAACTGCCTGCTGCATCGATTGCGCACGGAAACGGACTAATTTCAACGCATCAGCGAAACTCAGTGCTTCCGAGACGACAAGAGCGGAGTATTCTCCAAGGCTGTGTCCGGCCACTAATGATGGTTGCCGGCCGCCCGAACTGATCCAGGCTCGATAAACTGCGATACCGGCGATCAGCATCAGCGGCTGCGTGTTCACTGTCGAGTTGATGTCTTCAGCGGCTCCTGAGTTGATCAGAGACCAGAAATCCTGTTCAAGGATGTCCGCTGCTTCTTGAAATGTCTGCTGGATGATGGGAAAGTCTGCATATCCATTCATCATTCCGATCGACTGGGATCCCTGTCCGGGAAATACAAATGCAATATTCATCAATTACCAGCGCAACAGCACTGCCCCCCATGTAAAACCGCCCCCGACGCCTTCAAGCAGAACCAATTGTCCCGGATGAATGCGTCCGTCGCGTACTGCAAGGTCCAGGGCCAACGGAATCGACGCTGCTGAGGTATTGCCATGCTTATCGACCGCTACCACTACTTTATCCATCGGGATGCCAAGTTTTCTTGCAGTGGACTGAATAATGCGGATATTGGCTTGATGGGGAATTAACCAATCGATGTCGGCCGGCTGCAGATCGTTTTTAGCAACTGCTTCCTGAACAACTTCTTCCAGGACTTTTACCGCAAATTTAAACACGGTATTGCCCTCCATATTGATGTATGGATTCCCTTGAACTTTGCCTCCACTGATGCTGCCCGGAACGGAGAGCACTTTACTGTAATTGCCGCTGGCGTGCAGGTGGGAAGACATAATGCCCGGCTGCTCGCTTTGTGACAGCACAACGGCGCCCGCGCCATCGCCGAACAGTACACAGGTACTGCGGTCATTCCAGTCGATGATTTTAGAATAAATTTCGCTGCCTACCACCAGTGCATTGCGGCATTTACCCGAACTGACAAACATATCGGCTGTTGCTAGCGCGTATACAAACCCACTGCAGACTGCCTGAACATCGAATGCAGGACAATTGTCGATGCCCAGCTTGTTCTGCAAAATGCAAGCCGTGCTCGGAAAAACCATGTCGGGCGTGGTGGTGGCCACAATAATCAGATCGATATCCTTGCTGGTGACCCCCGCCGCTTCCATCGCATTTTTACTGGCATATACTGCCAAATCGCTGGCGGTTTGATCTACTCGCGCAATATGTCGTTCGACAATGCCTGTGCGGGTACGTATCCATTCATCGCTGGTGTCGACCATGCTTTCAAGATCACGGTTGGTGAGTACTTTTTCAGGGAGATAACTGCCTGTTCCAATGATTCTTGAATACATTATTTTGCCATTGGTTGTGGAGAAATTTGAGAATGGTGGGAAAATTCAGACACTCGTTCGCTGATCCGCCGTAACATGCCGCCGCGCACTTCATCAGCGGCGCGTTTGATGGCAAAACCAAATGCATAAGCGTCGGCGGAGCCATGGCTTTTGATGACGATCCCGCGCAGGCCCAAGAAACTGGCGCCATTATAGCGCCGATGATCGACTCGGTGCTTAAAAGAATTAATGACCGGCATTGCAATGATACCGGCCAATTTCGTCAGTAAATTGCGTTTGAATTCTTCGCGTAAATAAGTGGCCAGCATTTGAGCCAGGCCTTCGGAAGTCTTGAGGGTGATGTTACCTACAAATCCGTCGCAGACAACGACATCGGTGGTGCCGCGGTAAATGTCGTTGCCTTCTACGTTGCCATAAAAGTTAAGTCCGCTATTTCGTAACAATTCGGCTGCTTGCTTGACGATTTCATTTCCCTTGATTTCTTCTTCACCGATGTTCAGCAGTCCAACGCTCGGATAAGGCTTGTTTTCCACTGACGATACCAATGAGGCGCCCATGATTCCGAATTGAAATAAATGCTCGGCTGTGCAATCGACATTGGCGCCCAGATCCAATACATAGGTGTGGCCTGTCAACGTAGGCAATATGACTGCAAGCGCCGGGCGGTCTACACCTGGGATGGTCTTTAATACGAATCGTGACGTTGCCAGCAATGCGCCGGTATTTCCAGCACTGATACAAGCTTGGGCCTCACCGGTTTTGACCAAGTTGATCGAAATCCGCATGGATGAGTTTTTTTTCCACCGCAACGCCATGGCCGGGGATTCATCCATGCCCACGACCTCAGTTGCTGGGTGCAAGCGTATTCGGGGGCTTAATTTCGTATTTGCAGCGCGCAATTCCGCCTCGATGGCGTCAGGAATACCGACAAGGATGAGATTGGCTTCAGGGTCATGCCGGAGATATTCAAGCGCGGATGGAACGGTGACATGGGGGCCATGATCGCCACCCATACAATCTACTGCTACGGTAATGTCCAATTTTGGTGCTCTTGTGACAGAAAGAAACTATACAGTGCGTTCGGATTGTAGCAATAGGTGGAGCTGTTAATCGTTTTTGGTTTTGATGACTTTTTTGCCACGATAATATCCGTTGGGACTGATATGGTGACGTAAATGAACTTCTCCAGTGCTCGGTTCAATGCCCAGAGGAGGGTTGGTCAGAAAATCATGAGAGCGATGCATGCCGCGTTTTGAGGGAGATTTTTTATTCTGCTGAACTGCCATGTGATTAACTCCTTGGATTCAATGTTTTTTAAGTGATGACAAAATTGCAAATGGATGTGCTGATTGTGATTCATCCATTGAACTGCTTGTTAAATCTTTTTGGTGGACTATGCATTCACCCTCCGGATGCCGGGAAGAAATTGCTAGGCCCAGAATAATTTCCTCTTCGATTAGATTCATGACGTCCAGATCGTTGCTGGCCAGAATGGCGTCGATGCCATCTTCTGCGTCATTCTGGTTAAGTTCCACCTCATTTTGAGCCAGGATTAGATCATTCTGCAGATCAATGACATGGATTAACTTATCAAGGCAGCGTTGACAAGACAGATGGATTTCGCCTTTAATTTCCAGATGTAAACTTGGTTTGTTATTTTTATCAAAATAACCACGAATCTGATAGGTCACTTCACCTTCTTTGTCAAATAACAGATCATGCAAACGCGCAAGCTCAAGCAACGGGATTCTACCATGTTGTATGCCCGCATTACGTACAAAATCAAGGGAGTCTATCACAAATCGCACAGACATAAGGCGCGCATGTTATATTTTTTACCTGTAAGTGTCAAAAAAATAAGAAGGATTTAAGACCACACATGAATGAACACAGCCACAAGCTCATCTTGGGATCCAGCTCAATTTTCCGGAAGGAATTATTGCAGCGCTTGCAAATTCCATTTGAAACAATGAGTCCGAACATTGATGAAGTTTCATTGGAACATGAGACATCGGAAGAAACCGCGTTGCGCCTGGCAGCAGCCAAAGCGCGGATGGTGGCCACGCGATACCCACATGCATTGATCATCGGTTCCGATCAGGTCGCAGTACTGGGAAATGAGCGTCTCGGCAAACCATTGAATCATGCCAATGCAACTGCGCAGTTACGGCTCATACAAGGCAAAGAAGTATTTTTTCATACCGCAATATGTTTATTCAACAGTGCCACCGATCGTCTGCAAACACGTCTTGTTTCTTATCGCGTGAAATTCAGGTCGCTGACTCCCCAGCAGATCGAAGGCTATTTGCAAAAGGAGCAGCCTTATCATTGCGCCGGTAGCGCCAAATCCGAGGGATTAGGGATTGCTCTCATCGAGAGGATGACTGGAGATGACCCCAATGCTCTGATCGGTTTGCCGCTCATTGCTTTGATCGATATGTTAGGGAACGAAGACGTGAGGGTTATCTGAAATAAACCATACGATTGCAAATTGAAGAGGAATGTGAAATTATTGCACGTCAGTGAGATTTTCACTGCTTATATAATTTGTTCATGAGAAAATATTCGGCTTACTCTATCATCCTGATGCTCGTCGTGAGCATTCTGACGAATGGGTTGAGCTTGTCCTTCAGAGGAGAGGTATTTGCTCATGAACTGGATCATATCCATCAAGTATTGCCTGCGGATCCTGTCGCACATCTGGAATACCATCGCAATAATGTTTCCATGGATGGTGCGGATCTTGATGCCGCGACTCACTTATGTTTGCATTCCGCGGGACAATATCAACCCTTCTTTTTCAATTCATTGCCGCTTATTCCTGCTCAGGATTCAACGGATCTGTTGCTAGTCTTTATTTCCACATTTTTTCCCGAAACCATTCCCGATTTACTTTTGCGCCCTCCTCGAAGCTCTTTTCTTGCTCTTAGCTAGACGTAAAAAATAATGATGTGGTTTGTAGGTTAATTGCAGTAATCCCTAGTCAGGCAAAACAGATTATTCCAATTAATTTTTACGATCCATTTACTTGGCGTAGGTAAGCTGACGTGTGTGTGGAGGAAATTATGATATTCAGTGGCTTATTTGTGGCGCTCTGTTATTGGGCTGCGCTCGGGTTGCGGCTCATGCTGCTGGTTTTGGTATTTTTATTAATTTTTTTATCTCAATCTAATGCTGGCGCTGATTCTTTCAGTACCTCGGCCGGCAATGTTCAAGAACCTCTCGCGAAGACGATCGTGACTGAACTGGGTGATTTGACATTACGAGATGCGGTCAATCTCGCATTGTCGCGAAACCCTGAATTAGCGGCTTTCTCCAGAGAAATACGTGCACTGGAAGGTTTGACGCTTCAAGCAGGGTTGCTCAAGAATCCGGAACTGAATCTGAATGTGGAGAATGCCGGCAATGTTCAGAAGTTGCCTGGCGACGTCAACTCGGCGCAAGCGGTGGCGCAAGAAGTGGTTCAGCAACTGTCGACGATCCGCATCTATCAATTGATAGAACTCGGTGGGAAACGCGCTGCCCGAGTAAAAGCGGGCTTGCTGAGTGAAGAGCTTGCTGCCAAAGACTATGAAATCAAGCGTATTGATATTATTTTCCGGGTTGCCAATGTTTTTACCGAAGTACTCGCTGCTCAAGAGCGGCTGAGGCTGGCTGAGGAAACCAAGCGGGTGGCCCAAAACGTCGTGAGTACCGTGACGGAACGCGTTCAGGGAGGAAAAGTAGCCCCCATCGAAGAAACGAGAGTCAAGGTGGGACTATCGACGACACGTATCGAACTGGAACAGGCGCAGCGCGATTTAACGGGTGCCCGCAAGCGCCTGGCGTTATTGTGGAACAGCTCATCGCCTCAGTTCAACCAAGCTCTGGGAAATCTTGAGACCTCGATTGCACCGCCCCATTTTCCAACTCTGGAAGAGCGCGTACTGAATAATCCGGTTGCGCTGCGCGCCATAAAAAATATCGAACAGCGTAAAGCCCTGCTGGAAGTGGAGCAGACGAAGCGTATACCTAATCTGACGGTTAACGCGGGGGCTGTACATCACTCACAGCTTGGGGGCACGACTATCATAGCTGGTTTGCAAATACCGCTGCCGTTGTTCGACCGCAATCAGGGTAATCTGACCGATGCTCATCAGCGTGTGGACAAAGCAGTCGATGAACAAATGTCTGCTGAGTTGAGGCTAAAAACAGAACTCGCACAATCCTATGAAACAATGTCGGCGGTATGGAACGAAATCAGTATTCTGCGCGACGAGGTGTTACCCGGCGCCAAGAGTGCTTTCAATGTGACTCGCAGAGGATATGAGTTAGGTAAATTTGGTTTGCTCGAACTGCTGGATGCGCAACGGATTCTGTTTCAGAATCAATTGCTTTATGTGCGTGCCTTGGCTAACTATCAACGTTTGATCAATGATATCGAACGCTTGATTGCGGAGCCGATCGATAATCTCAAACCCCATCAAGACGTCAACATCCATCAGCCTAGCGGCGAGATAAAGGTTAAGGATTGAACTATGAACAAAACACAATGGATGCCCATCCTGGCCGTGATCGGCACAGGGATTGTACTGGGTGGATTGATACTCATATTGGATAAGCCTTCTGGGGTACCAGAAGGAGCGGAAAGCGATGCGGTCCATGAAAAACTGACCGATAACCAAGTCAATATTGGGCCTCGAGGCGGCAAGTTATTTACCGATAAGGATTTCAGCCTGGAACTGACAATTTTTGAAAAAGGCGTGCCGCCGCAGTTCCGGATATTTTTGTATGAAAAAGGGACATTGTTGCCGCCGACGGCGGCCAAAGCAGCGGTAACGTTATCTCGCCTGGGCGCGCCAGCGCAGCTCTTTAAATTTACGCCGGAAGCGGATTATTTGCTTGGCGATCATGTCGTGGAAGAGCCGCATTCATTTGATATCGCCGTTGCGGCTGAACATAACGGCAAAATCATGCGCTGGAGCCATAGCCAGGTCGAAGGACGGGTGGAAATAGCCGATGACATGCTGAAAAGTATGGGTATCGAACTTCTGACCGCAGGGGCGGCAATCATTCGCCCGACGCTGAAACTGCCGGGAGAAGTGGTTTTCAACGAACATAACATCGTGCGGGTGGTGCCGCGGGTTGCCGGTCTGGTGACCGATGTGCAAGGACATCATGGTCAGCATGTCAAAAAGGGCCAGGTGCTGGCGGTGATCGAAAGCCCGATGCTGGCGGATTTGCGCAGCCAGTATTTCGTTGCGAAAAAACGCTTGGCGCTGACGAGAACGACATATGAACGTGAAAAACAGTTATGGGAGGAAAAGATCAGCGCCAAACAAGATTTTCTTTTGGCGCAGGAATTGTGGAACGAAGCCCAGATTGCTTTGGAACTTGCCACCACCAAACTGCGCGCCCTGGGTGTGCAACCAGACGCTAATTACCTCAAATCCAATTACGCGCATTATGAAATACGCGCGCCGATCTCAGGAATCATCATCGCCAAAGCGATTGCGCTGGGGGAAGCGCTGAAGGAAGATCGCGAAATTTATACTATCGCCGATGTGTCCACGGTATGGACGGCGGTTACGGTTTATCCAAAAGATCTCAATATCATTCACGAAGGCCAGAAGGTTGCGGTCAAAGCAACCGCTTCGGATATCGAAAGCCAGGGCACTGTGACGTATATTTCCACACTGATCGGTGGCCAGACCCGCACCGCGACGGCCCGGGTCGAGCTTGACAACAAAGATGGGCGCTGGCGTCCCGGTATGTTTGTCAATGCTGAACTGGTGGCGGAAGAAATCCAGGTTCCCGTGGCGGTGGCGGTGAGCGCCCTGCAAACGTTACGAGACTGGACGGTGGTATTCGGCCGTTACGATCAGTATTTTGAAGCTCGTCCTCTGGAGCTGGGGCGCAGCGATGGCGAAATGGTTGAAGTGCTGAAGGGGCTGTCTGCGGGGGAACAATACGCCGGCGGCAATAGTTTCGCGCTGAAGGCGGAACTGGGCAAGGCTGGCGCCAGCCACGATCATTAATTCGGCAACATAACCGAGGTAGATCATCATGTTTGAACGCATACTCCATATCTCCATCTATCAGCGCGCCATCGTTTTGATGGTGGTTTCGATGGTGGCTATCATCGGCGTTTATAGCTACCAGAAACTGCCGATCGATGCTGTGCCCGATATTACCAACGTGCAGGTGCAGATCAACACGAATGCCCCGGGTTATTCGCCGATCGAGGCTGAGCAGCGCATTACCTTTCCGATTGAAACGATCATGGCAGGGCTGCCGCATTTGCACTATACCCGCTCCATTTCCCGCTATGGATTGTCGCAAGTCACGGTCATTTTCGATGATGGAACGGATATTTATTTCGCGCGCCAGCAGGTCAGTCAGCGCATCCAGGAAGCCAAAGGCCGTTTGCCCATTGGCATCGAGCCGATGATGGGGCCGATTTCGACCGGCTTGGGTGAAATTTTCATGTGGACGATCGAGGCCAAGGAAGGTGCGCGGAAACCTGATGGCACTCCCTATACCACCACCGATTTGCGCGAAATTCAAGATTGGGTGATCCGGCCGCAACTTCGCATGGTGAAAGGAGTGACCGAGATCAATACCGTCGGCGGCTATGTCAAACAATTTCATGTCGTGCCCTATCCGGAAAAAATGATTTCCTTCGGTCTATCGCTGGTCGATTTGATGACGGCGCTGGAGCGCAACAATTTGAACGTCGGCGCCGGCTATATCGAAAGAAGCGGTGAACAGTATCTGGTTCGCGTTCCCGGTCAGATTGCTGATCTGGCTGAAATCGGCAATATCATTCTGGGATCTCGCCAAGGGACACCGATCCGCGTCAAGGACGTGGCCGATATTCTGATCGGCAAGGAATTGCGCAACGGTGCGGCGACGCAAAATGGCAAGGAAGTCGTGATGGGCACGGTGCATATGCTGATCGGGGAAAATAGCCGCATCGTGGCCCAGGCTGCCGCCAGAAAACTCGAAGAAATCAGCCGCAACTTACCTGAAGGCGTCGTCACGACACCGGTATACGATCGCACCACGCTGGTCGATAAAACCATTCATACAGTGGCGAAAAATCTACTCGAAGGCGCGGCGCTGGTGATCGTGGTACTGTTGCTATTCCTCGGCAATTTGCGCGCGGCGCTGATTGCGGCCTTCGTGATTCCGTTGTCGATGTTGTTCACGTTCACCGGCATGGTAGCCAATCATGTCAGCGCCAATCTGATGAGCCTGGGCGCGATCGATTTCGGCATCATCGTTGATGGCGCGATCGTGATCGTCGAAAATAGCATCCGCAGGCTGGCGCATGAACAGACGCGGCTGGGACGGAGTCTGACGCTTCCAGAGCGCCTCGAACTGGTGTTCGATGCCTCGCGCGAAGCGCGGCGGGTGCTCATCTACGGTGAGTTGATCATCATCATCGTCTATTTGCCGATTTTTGCGCTGACGGGCGTCGAAGGGAAAATGTTTCATCCAATGGCGCTGACCGTGGTCACAGCTCTGGTGGGCGCGATGATACTTTCGATTACGTTTGTTCCGGCTGCCATTGCATTGTTCTTATCCGGCAAGGTGCAGGAAAAGGAAAGCCGTGTCATGACCTGGGCTAAAAAAACCTATGTTCCGTTACTGGCTGCCACGATGAAGAATCGTGAACTGACGGTTACGATTGCGATCGTCATCGTGATTTTGTCCGGTTTGTTGACCACCCGCGTTGGCAGCGAGTTCGTTCCCAGCTTGAATGAAGGCGATATCGCGCTGCACGCCATTCGCATTCCCGGCACCAGTTTGACCACAGCCATTGAAATGCAGAATGAACTGGAGCAAACCATCAAGACATTCCCTGAAGTCGAACGGATATTTTCCAAGATCGGCACCGCCGAAATAGCGACCGATCCCATGCCGCCGAGTGTCGCGGATACGTTCATCATTCTGAAACCGCAGGCGGAGTGGACGGGCGAGCACCGCACAAAAACGGAACTGATCGCAGCGATGGAGCAGGCTGTGCAGAAAGTGCCGGGCAATAATTACGAATTCACGCAACCGATCCAGATGCGCTTCAATGAGCTGTTGTCGGGGGTACGCGCCGATGTGGCGGTCAAGGTATTTGGCGATGACATGGATACGCTGCTGGATTTAGGAGAAGCTATCGAAAAATTGCTGAAAACCGTTCCCGGCGCCGCGGATGTCAGAACCGAACAGATCTCAGGCTTGCCGGTGTTATCGATCCAGATGGATCGGGCCAAGATGGCCCGTTATGGATTGAATGGCCGAGACGTGCAGGATGTCATCGCCATGTCGGTGGGCGGACGCAGCACCGGGTTGATCTTCGAAGGCGACCGGCGATTCGATTTGCAGATCCGGTTGCCGGAGCATTTGCGGATCGATATCGAAGCACTGAAACGCCTGCCCATAAGCGTACCGCTGCAAAGCACGGCGGTTGCGCCCATCATCGGGCAACCGGTTCAGGCAGCGCAACCGGCCGCGCCAGTGTTCGTCAGCCTCGGCGAGGTGGCGCGGTTTGAGTTGACGCAGGGACCGAATCAGGTCAGCCGCGAAAATGGCAAACGCAGGATCGTGGTCACCGCCAATGTGCGCGGCCGCGATTTGGGGTCATTCGTTCATGACGCAGAACAATTGATCGCGGAAAAAATGCGCATCCCCCCCGGTTATTGGATGACCTGGGGAGGCCAGTTCGAACAAATGATTTCTGCCGCACAGCGTCTGCAGATCGTCATCCCCGTCGCACTCGGGTTGATTTTCATTCTGTTGTATACGATGTTCGGCAATGTGCGGGATGGATTGCTGATGTTCACCGGCGTGCCATTTGCCTTGACCGGCGGGATTTTTGCATTATGGCTGCGGGATATTCCTCTTTCGATTTCTGCCGGTGTCGGATTTATTGCGCTATCTGGCGTCGCAGTGCTGAACGGCTTAGTAATGCTGGCGTTCATCCGCGGCTTGAGTGAAAAAGGTATGCCATTGGATGAGGCGATACAAACCGGAGCATTGACTCGTTTGCGTCCGGTGCTGATGACTGCATTGGTCGCATCGATCGGGTTTCTGCCGATGGCGCTGGCGACTGGTACTGGTGCGGAAGTGCAACGGCCTTTGGCTACGGTCGTCATTGGGGGAATTCTTTCGTCGACTGCTTTGACGTTGTTAGTACTGCCGGTGCTGTACCGGATTGTCCACGGCAAAACACTTCGCAACTCCTGATCATTGCCTTAACCTAAGTAGCTGTGCCCCGAAACTGGTTAGCCTTACTGATGGACCATGCCTGATCGAACTCATTTCGTTGCTGGATTTTTTCCCCATCGAAGCTGGCGGTTTCGACGCCAACTGTGAGTCCGCAGCGTTGGAGATGTTCGCATCACACCCTTGCCAGCGTATTCCAGTCGGTATTCAATAAATCCGGGCTCAGGCAGATGGTCGATTGCCCATCACTACCGGAGTCCAGCGTTGACTGCAATATGTGGGTAATTTGAAATCATGTGTTGCAATTGGACGATATCGGGAGGTTTGATCAGATAATTATCAAAAGGTGACGCGGTGGTCTTCAGCCAAGACGGCGCATAGCCGCTCAAAGCGATGATCCATTGTTGGGGCGGTGAAGATGGCAAGGCTCTGATCCGTTGAGCAACCTGCAGGCCGTCGAGATCGGGAAGTCCGATGTCGAGAATGATGATGTGCGGCCTGCAACGTTGTGCTTCGGCAATGCCTTGTTCGCCGTTTCGGGCAATTTGAACGGTGTGGCCTTCCAGTTTTAAAAATATTCCAATACTTTCGGTAATATCGGGTTGATCATCAATTAAAAGAATAGTTAAGCTTTTCATGGTCTGAATGGCGATTCACTTCGGTGTGCAAAGGTAAATTGATTGTAAACGTTGAACCTTTGTTCAACCCGGCGCTATGCGCTGTAATGTGTCCCTTATGGAGTTCGACAAGCTTTTTGACCAGCGTCAATCCTATCCCGAGTCCGCCCTGCGAATGATCTCGAATACTATCGCTATCTTGAGCAAAAAGTTCAAAAATGTACGGTAAGAAATCAGCAGAAATGCCTCTGCCGTTGTCTTGAATCTGGAAAATGGCATGATCATGATCAATCCTGAGTTCAATGCCGATATGTCCGCCTGCGGGCGTATATTTAGTAGCATTATGAATAAGATTCGTGAAGATTTGCATGAGTCTGACTTGATCACCGCAGATCATGATGGGTTTTTGCTGGTGCGTGAATCGTAGAGTCTGCTGCTTGGCGTTGATCAGTTCATTGACCGTCTGCAGAGCATCCTCGATCAGTTTGGTCAGTTCGATGTGCTCTAAATGAAGCGTGATAAGACCTCGCGTAATCCGGGATACATCCATTAAGTCGCTGACTAGTCGATTGATGATTTGTACATTTCTGAGGAGGGCATCACAGGCCCATTTAAAATCGTCGGGCGCCAGCGACTTGGTGTGCAGCAGGGTGGCAATCGTATTGATCGGCGTCAATGGATTGCGCAATTCATGCCCCAGCATCGCGATGAACTCATCCTTGCGGCGATCGGCCTGGCGCAATGCCTGCTCGATTCGTTTGCGGGCCGTGATGTCCGTGGAAATACTGACGATTCCGATGGGTTGACCGTGATCATCGAGCAGCGGAGATTTTACGGAGGAGTAGTAATATACTTCATTCGATTGATAGAGCGGCTCTTCAAACTCTATCGTATGAAGCTCAGTCATCACCTTGAAGTTGTTCGACTCGTGGAGAGCAGCGGACTCAGCCGAAAATACGTCGAAAATGGATTTTCCGATGATATTTTCAAGCGTTTGACCGAATATTTTTTCAAATTCCAAATTCACATGCAGGAAGCGATTTTCTTTATCGATCAGATACACCAGAGCGCTGGTGGTGTTGATGATTGCCGTGAGCTGCCGTTGACTGGCGGCCAGTTTCTTCTGGGTTGCTTCCTGATCTTCCAGTAGCTTAGATTTTTCTTGTGCTAATTCATGAATGGCGTCCCTTTGACGGATCAACTCTTGTTGCTGTTCATAGATTTGCAGGAAAACCAGCACTTTGCTGGTCAAAATTTCAGGAACGATGGGCTTATAAAGAAAGTCTACTGCACCTGCCTGGTAGCCATCAATGGAAGTCTCGCCATTTCGCGGGCCGGCGGTCACGAAAATGATGGGGATTTTTTTTGTGCGCTCTACACTCCTCATGATTTTTGCCAGTTCGATGCCATTCAGCTTCGGCATTTGTACATCGATAATGGCCAGAGCACAGTCAAATTTCAGCAGCAGTTCTAGGGCTTCTTCCCCACAGCCAGCGGGCAAAAAATCGACATTGACATGTTTCAGAAGACCCATTAGGACTAAAATATTTTCTTGACGGTCATCCACTATCAAGATCCTGGCTTTATCATCCGCAGCCGTCGAATGGGTCAGCGATGTTCGTTTAGATCTGCGCACAATGAGTTAACCAATTGTTAAAAAATGAATAATCTCAGGCTGAGCGAAAAATAGCCTGCTGGTATTCATGATATTGCTGTTATAAGAAAAAATCCTAGCATAATTGATGGGTATGTGGCATCTCTCGCGATTAATGCGAGGTCATTCATTCGCCTAGTCTGGCATCCTCACATCGAACTCACCTCCTCGGGGGCTTTCATTTGGAGTCCATTGCTTATCCATTTTCGGCTTGTATGACATGATTTCAGTTCTTTTGATTTTTTGGGGCTGAGAAATTAGCAGCTCGAATTAGGCTGTATCTTTGCATCCGCTTACAATTTGATAATACCTCTGACTCTTGGCGGCGCTTGTTCCTGCACAGCCATTTTCTGATAGATGCGGTCTTTACGGTGAAATTCGGTAAAGATGCTTGCATGAGGAGATAAATACAGGCTTTCTTTTGCGCCTAATCCTAAAAAACCTTTGCGCACCAGTGCATCGCAGAAAAGGCCGATCGCCCGTTCCTGGAGAGAGTCGTCAAAATATATCAGGACATTGCGGCATGATATCAGATGCATTTCGGCAAATACCGAATCGGATACCAGGCTATGATTATAAAAGACAACATTTTCTTTCAAACTGCTATCCATAACGATGCAGTTATTCTTTGTGGTGTAGTAGCTTGAGAATGAGTGCTTAGGATCCGTGAGTATAAAGTTATTTTCAAAGGATTCGAGCCGGTCCATGCCATAGACACCCGCTTCCGCTCTCTTTAACGCTTCATAATTGATATCAGTGGCAAAAAATTGAGTACGGTTTTCCAGACCTTCCTCTCGAAAAAGAATCGCCAGCGAATATAATTCTTCACCGGTGCCACAGCCAGCGATCCACACTTTGATTGACGAGTAGGTTGATAGATAAGACGAAATGATTTGGCGCAGAGAGAGAAAATAGCCGGGGTCGCGGAACATATCGCCAACCTGAATGGTAAGATAATTCAATATCTTGGTCATTATGAGCGGATCGTGCAATACGTTATGCTGCAGAATCGAGAAGCTCTCGCACTGCAGAAGCGTTTTTATCAAGTTGAGCCGCCGCTTGATGAATGTCCGTGAATAATTTCTAAAATCGTAATGATATAAACGAAAAATCCCTTCCAGAAATAAATCGACTTCAATATCTTCCCGATTGTTCATTGCGTTCATTGAAGCCATTTAGAGATTAATGGAATGAATTTATGCGTATCCAGTGGTTTGGAGATATAGTCATTTGCGCCTGCAGCCAACGCTTCATCATGATCTATTTGCCTTGCCTTGGCGGTCAAAGCAATGATTGGAATCTCATTTAATTTAGGGTGCTGTCGGATTTTGCGTATGGCGGTTAATCCATCCATCTTGGGCATCATGATATCCATGAGTACCAGATCGATAAGCTCTTCTCCGTCTTCCAGAGAAGCCTGCAATGCTTCCAGTCCATCCATACCATTGCGAGCAACCTGAACAGTGGCTCCACGCGGCTCCAGAATACTGGTGAGCGCAAATATATTGCGGATATCGTCTTCTACGATGAGCAGGTGCTTGCCTTCCAGGGACACGTCGAGAATCAGGTCGTTGCTTTGATCGACTGCTTCCCGTTCAGCCATTAGCGATCCCGTGCTCTCCAGGAATAGCGTGACTTCATCCAGTAGCCGGTCAGGAGATTTCGTGCCTTTGATGATGATGGATTGAGAAAATTTGTTCAGGAATAATTCCTGATCCGCAGTCAGCTCGAGACAGGTATAAATGATGACGGGTGGGAATGAGTAACGATCTTCGGTGCTCAACGTCTCTAGTAGGGAAAATCCCGAGGTTGTGGGCAATCCCAGGTCGAGGATCATGCAATCAAATGTACCTTTGGCCAATTGTTCTAGACATTCCGGCACTGATCCAACTTCGACGGTTTCAATGTTCTTCGAATTGAGTAAAACACCTATCATCGTTCTTTCGATGGGATCATCTTCGATGATCAGCACATGAGCCAGTTTTTGTCGGGTTTTCATCTGAAGCCGATGAAAATCAGCCATTAATTTCTGATGAACGAAGGGTTTGAGAGAGTAATTCCTGGCGCCATCGGTGAGTTCATTAGATGAAAAATCATGGGCGGATAGTAGTTGCAGTGGTATTTCAGGGGTATCGGTGTCCAATAATGCATCTTCAACATCTTGTTTGAACTGGTTGTTCACGATGAGCAGAGTTGGACTATGGCGCTGTAACTGCTGGGACGCATCCTCGGAGGTGGTTGCAATGATTCCTTGAAATCCAAAAGAAGTCGCGAGATCGGAAATGATGCCAGCGACGTTATGGTTATCCTCGACGATGAGAATTATGGGTTCATTCAGCGTTGATTTTGGTAAGAAGTATGGCCCCGGTTGATTCAACTGGCTATGGCCGACTGAGATTTCTGATGTGGCAGGCTGAAACAAGGATTTCTCGATGGTTGAGGAGATTACCGGAGAAAATTCAATATCCGGCTGGCGTTGCGGCACATCCAGTTCTGGGGGCAATAACACGGTGAAAATACTGCCGTAGCCTACTTTGCTTTCGAGTTTAATGTTCCCTTTCAACAGTTGAATGAGTTCTAGGCAGATCGATAATCCGAGACCTGTTCCACCGTTTTTGCGATTCAGTGCACCGTCTACTTGGACGAAGGGTTCAAAAATCAATGATTGTTGTTCCACTGATATTCCAATACCGGTATCAGTGACCATAAAGGCAACCTGAGCATCCGGCGTTGTGGTCACGGACAATGTGACCTCGCCTGTTTCGGTGAACTTGATTGCATTGGACAGCAAATTCTTGATGACTTGACCCAGTCTGAGAGGATCGGTGATGAAGCTTTCCGGAGCGTGATCAGATATTTCCTTTCGGAAATGAAGTCCTTTTTGATTGCTCATCGGTTGAAAAACAGCTTCCATGCTTGCCACGAACTCAAGGATATCGACTCTTTGCGGCAAAACCGTCATGTGGCCCGCTTCAATCTTGGATAAATCCAAAATGTCATTGATAAGCGATAATAGTTCATTGCTCGACTTTTCAATGGTCTGTGCATACTTTAATTGCAGGTCCGTTAGATTTCCTTCGCGATTCTCGGCCAGTAAATGTGCCAATATGATCGAGGAGTTCAGAGGTGTCCGAAGCTCGTGCGACATATTGGCGAGGAATTCGGATTTGTAGCGACTCACCTGAGTAAGTTTTTGTTTCTGAAGTTCCAGGGCTAAGTTGGCATTGATCAGACTTTCATTCTGATTGATCAAAATCCTTGATTGTTCTTTCAATTGGCGATTGGCGGTTTCCACGGTTTTCTGTTGCTGTTCCAATTCAGCGTTGGACAGCTTGAGCGATTCGCTTTGCTTATCAAGTTCCTCGCTGTAGGAATGCAGTTCTTCACTTTGACGTTGAGTTTCGATCAGTAATTCATGCACTTGCAGATGTGTTTGCGCTGCCTGCACCGCTGAGGCGATGGATCTGCTGACAAAATCGAGCAGATCGCGCGCCGATTGCGCATGAAAATTTAGAAAGCCCAGTTCCACTATACAATTCGTTTTTTTGTTCAAAACGAAAGGATAAATGACCAAATGCCGGGGCGAACTTTTTCCAAGACTCGATCCGATCTTGAGATAATCGTTGGGTACATCGGACAAAATGACGGGAAGATTATCCTTCAGAGCCTGACCAATCAGACCATCTTCAGAATTGATGGTGTCGGGTAACACCGTATCCACTGACACCCCATACGTACTCATGTGACGAAAAATTTCCCGGTCGTTGATATAGATGATCCCGACTTGGGCTTCCAAATAATCCACCAGAAAACGCAAAATTGTATTGCTCAGTTCGGTCAACACCAGGTCGCCGGCCATTTCGCTATTCAATTTATTTTGTCCCATGATCAGCCAATTATGTTTTTTTACTTGCAGTTGATTGCGGATGAATACATTGCCTAAAATGGCCAGTCCCAGGAACGAAGTGAGCGCCAAACTACGGTTGATGAGGGCAATTCTTTCTTCAACCCCAGGTAGACTCAGCTCAAAGCCCAGAAAAAGAAAAATTGCGATCAGGAAGGTGACCAAAAAAGGAAAATTGGGCTGTAACGAGAAAAACGAGATGACGATCGGGATGAAATAAAATATCCATACCCATATGCCCAGGGGAGCATAAAGATCGAGAATAAAAAGAAAACCCAGAATGATGAATATCGAACTGGTGAGGGGTAAGGAAATTTCGCGCTGAAATCGGTACATTATCGTTTTAATGAGGAAATTTAATCTTAAGATTATGATAAAAAATAGAAAAATTCATGTGCTGTTATTCGTTTGAATTTAATGTAGTGAATCTGCGGGTTGTTTAGGGAAATGCTGATGAATTAATTAGTTGTACGAACGAATTGCTTCGTTGCATGGTACCCGCTCTCTCACCCAGGGTGTTGATAGATCTCGGTTGCTTGGTTCCGTACGCCTTGCGCTTCATCTCGATCGCCGAATTAATCAGCATTTAATTAGGCTACATAGTAATGCTTATTTCCTATTCAAGATCGCTGCCCGGTCATTTGGAATTTTATAAATTTCTTACGAACTGGGAAAACGTTTGGCCTGAGTTACTTTTATCATTTTTGGGTTGTTATTCATATTACTTCTTCATTGGATGCAGACCAGATTCGACAGTACGCTCTATGATTCGTTTCTACTCAGGTTATGAGAAATCCGCAAAAAATGACTTTTTCTTACTCGGCAATGAAACATATCCTGTAATCGTTTCATGAATTGTTCTGTACTCAGGGATTTTCTCTGCTATTTCGTTGGCTGATCGTATTAGAATTCAATAACGGCTCAAATAAAACTGATGAGCCCTAATAAACTGGTATCGCTTAATGGAAAAAATGCCCATTAGTTGGACTGAATGGCTCAAGCAAACGCCTGAACGAAACCTGCGCTTAGAGCACGATGGTATTTTCAAATGCGTAGAGTCTGAGAAACCCGCTTACTTGACCTATGGTGATGGTTTGCATCCCTATGTCGTTTCTCAACAGAATGTAAGCCAGAATGTCCCGAAATCCTCTAACGTTGCGATGAGTAACAACTCAGGATTCACTCATTTTCTGGATCATCGGGAGCTGATAAAAAAACGCCATACGATCGAAAAGTTTACCGAATTCTATGTTTCAAATCAGACGGCGATCGTCATTGCGCATGCGTTACACCAGCCTCTTACCGCATTATCATTTTATAGTTTTGTATTGAAGAAATCATTGGATGCAGAGCATCCAGATTTAATCAAAATAAAGGACATTATCAATAAATGCTGTGATCAGTCGCAACGCGCCACAGATGTCATCAAGCATTTAATGATTTTCTTGAGCACTGAGAAAATAAGCAATACCTCTTCGGACATCAATATACTCATCAATAGCGCCCTTAGCTATATGCGCGTTACGGAAGATTTATCCAACATAACCATTAAATTGAAGCTGTCCAAGAACTTGCGGAGAGTTTCAGTCAATCCGCTGCATATCGAAAAGGTCATCATCGCGCTGGTCATGAATGCGCTCGAAGCAATGGAGGATAACAAGGAAAACGCCCGGACATTGACGATAGTCACTGCGCTGCCTTCCCCAAAGGCCGAGTTGGTTGAAATTGCTGTGATCGATGACGGGCGCGGCGTTTCTGATAGCAGCGCGTTACACCAGCTTTTCAAACCCTTTTATTCGACCAAAGCCAATGGCATAGGAATGGGCTTACCGATCAGCAAAACATTGGTAGAATCTTATGGCGGAAAAATATGGGCGGAACAGAATGCCAGGAAAGGACTGTGCATTAAATTTACGCTACCGTTTGAGTCATGACGCAACCCACACGTGTATTCATTATTGACGACGATGAGGCCATTCGAGACAGCTTGCAGTTGATGCTCGAGACAGTGGATATCGATTGCCAGTTGTTTAGCAGCGCGGAGGAGTTCCTCGAAAGATTCGACATGGAATTGTCGGGTTGTATCGTGCTGGACCTCAATCTTCCTGGAATGAACGGAATTGAGCTTCAGGCCGAGCTTGAGCGGCGGAACATTCGCTTGCCGATCATTTTTCTGACATCTTATGGCACTGTTCCCATTACGGTGCAGGCAATGAAATCCGGCGCAGTGGATTTCCTCACGAAACCCGTAGCCATCGAAGATATTTTTCATTGCATTCAGGTTGAATTACAAAAACAATCGCAAAACAATGATGAATTGGAGTCCGAAAAACTCTTCCTGCAGAAATTCAATACATTGTCCGCCCGAGAGAAGCAAATCTTGCAACTGGTTCTTGCCGGTAACGCGACGAAGGAAATCGCTCATCAATTGGATATTAGCGCCCGCACTGTGGAAATTCACCGCACTCAAATTTTAAAAAAAATGACGAGCAGTAGTTTTCTTGAACTTGCGAGTCAATGCACAATGCACAATGTCACGTTTTAATGGACAGATGCTGATCAAACAGACGCTGCTTGATGGTTTTACTCTCTGTCAGCAAAGAAATTTTCATTGAAAATGAATACTGAAAAATTTTTTAAAAATATTTTCAGACGTCGATAGGTATTTATACATAGATTTAGATTGTTGAACACATCCATTTCGCATTTCAGAGCTTTAAAACGATAACCAATTGATTTTAAGAATATAAAAAGCCTAAAAAGCGCCGACTCGCGACGATGTTAAAAGCTTGTTGTGGAATTCGTGCCATTCGTGGAATTGCTGATCAAATACAAGTTCTTATTCCTGTTCCTGGATCAATACCCTCGATGTTGATGACGAATTCATCAACCGGATTTCTCTAATTTTCTGACTTTACTACGTAGTTCCTCCTATTTTCTTTTGACTCGATTTCTAATTAAATAGCTTCACATTTGATGACTCGTAAAAAAATCATTCTTACCAAATTCATGTGAGTTTTTATAGGTGCTTGGTTAATGATTTCCCCAAAAGAAGGAGAAGATAATGCTGATAAAATCATTCGATCCACGTGAGAACCACATTTTGAAAGAACTCCCTCAAGCTGAGCTTGAAGCGTTGATTCCACATTTGGAATTGATATCGCTTTCCCAAGCAGAGGTTCTGTACGAAATTAATGAGAAAATTGAATTTATCTATTTTCCTGTTAATGCACTCGCTTCCCTGCAATGCTCGCTTGAAGATGGTTCGACCGTAGAGATTGAAATGGTCGGTAAGGAGGGCTTTCTGGATGTTTCCGTGATACTGAATAAGAATGTGGCTTTTTCACAGGCGGTTATCAGTCATGCAGGCTATGCCTATAAAATGTCAGTCAAGGTATTGAAAGAATTGCTCGCTCGCAGTGGCGGGCGTCGCGCCGGGATGCTTAAAACATTGATGCTGGAATACGCGCAAACATTCCTTGTGCATGTTTCACAGATTTCTGTGTGCAATTGCCGCCATACCCTGGAACAACGGCTAAGCCGGTGGTTATTGTTGACGTTCGAGCGCCTGGACTCAACGGATTTGTCGATTACGCACGAAACGATCGGATATTTACTGGGCGTCCGGCGTGAAAGCATTACCGAGCTAGCGCGGAAATTTCAATTGAACGGGATTATCAATTATCGCCGAGGCCATATGGAACTGAAGAATAAACTGCTTCTCGAGCACAAAGCATGTGAATGCTACAAGACCATTCAACAAGGTTTGTTTGTGGGTAAGAAAGAATCGAAAAAAGTTGCTTGATGTCATCATTATTCTTCCTGCAGTTACTTAATTCCATCGCCATTCATGAGAGGTAGAGGTAGCGAGATCAATTAGTGCAATTTTACTGCACATGAGTTGGATACTATGCGGCTATGGCCGCACTTCACCGTGGCGAAGAAGCAAAACATTTTTGTTTCATTCTTGAGGCTTCCGCTCACATCTGATTCATCGAATTGTAATTGCCGGTTATATTCACACCCCCAGCATTAATACGGCCGAGATTCCTTTTTTCTCGAATCAGGCCGACTCAATCCGAAACAATCGGGTAAATACTGTTCTAATTCAAAATATCCCCACAGCTGCACAAACTCATAATTGTTCTCAAAGCCTGGCTTGAATGATGTTGGCCATGCGATTGAAATTCTTTCATCTAATCTCAAAAGATTTATCGGTCAGCGTTATCGCATTTTTAGTTAAAGGTGGGATTGCATCTAGACAAATGTAAATTTATTGTGAATAATATGTGAAAATTTTGTGAAGTTTTATTATTTTTTCACTTTTTTGCCTTATCATTACTTATGAGTTGGAGATCTTTATGAAAAATCATGAAATTATGATCATTGGAATAATGATTGTTGGTATGGTCTTTTATAACATCATGTTGACTTTCGAATTACCGGAATCAATGATGGGCTGGGTGTTATCCGATATCATTCTTACGTTGTATTTGAGTTATTTGATTGATACATTCATACGAGGTTCAAGAAAGCCAAAAATGTCATAATGACCATGAGGCTGGGTGCAAATATTACCTGATGTTCTTTAGGAAAATGCTGATTAATCTGGCGAACGAGATGAAGCGCAAGGCGAATCGAACGCAGCAACCAGGACTACTAAACGGTAGGCGAGGGCCGAGTACCCAGCAACGAAGCGTTATGTTCGTTTGGCAAATTAATCAGCGTTTTCTTAATGAATTGCGGTAAGTACCAAGCAGTAATTTCAATGAGTAATTTTCCAGCAATAATGAATTTTGCTGTTGCGAGCGAAATCCTCCGGAATCATACTTTTGCTGATATCGTCGATCTTGAACTTACCCAGTTCTTCGTGATTTATTTTGAAACGCCGGAAGTTGGTTGAGAAGTACAATGTTCCATTGACCGCGAGCAGACTCATCGCATTACGTATCAGTGTCACATGGTCTTTCTGGATATCAAATGCTTCATCCATTTTTTTGGAATTGGAAAAAGTGGGCGGATCAAGAAAAATTAAATCGAAGCGTGTTTTTTGATGGGTGTCAACCTGATCGCTTAGCCATTTCAAGCAGTTAGCGCGCACTAGCGTGTGATTACCTTGGATGCCGTTGAGGACGAAGTTTCTTTGCGCCCATGCAAGATAGGTATTGGACATATCGATAGTGACGCTGGAAATGGCGCCGCCTACTGCTGCATGGACGGTGGCGCTGCCGGTATAAGCGAATAAATTCAGAAAACGCTTGCCTTTTGCCTGTTCCTGGAGCAAAAGACGCAGCGGACGGTGATCAAGAAACAAGCCAGTATCCAGGTAATCTTCAAAGTTCACCCAGAACTTGCATCCGCCTTCCTCAACGATATGGAAATGGCGTGAATCGCCTTGTTTTTCATATTGATCGGTACTTTTCTGCTTGCGGCGTATTTTTAAGAAAATATTTTCCGCAGGTATGTTCAGCACGTGAGGTATAACGGCCATTGCTGCAGCAAGGCGCTGATTGGCTTTTGCCGGATCGATGGTTTTGGGAGACTCGTATTCCTGAACATTAACCCAGGTTTCGTCGCCATGATAGATATCGATAGCCACCGCAAATTCTGGCAAATCGGCATCGTAGAGCCGGTAGCAATGCACCTGATGTTGCTTGATCCATTTGGTCAACCGTTTGATATTCTTCCGTAATCGATTGGCGAACATTTCCGCCTGTTGATCCGCCTGTTCGGTATGCGCGCGCCGCCGGATATGCTCGATGCGTTCCTGCTGGGAGTGGGTTTTCGGTTCGAAGAACGCTTTTTCTTCAATGCTGAAACGCAACAGCCTGCACTCCAGCGAGCCATTGAACATCGTGATCGGCCGTTGCGAACGGATGCCCAATTTAAAGCCGAGTTCAGGATTGCCAATAATAATGGTTGCCTGCCAGCCAGAGAAATGTTGTTTCAATGTTTCACCAAATTTCCGGTACAGCAGTGCAACCTCTTCTTCATCGCCAAGGCGTTCGCCATAGGGCGGATTGCAGACGATCAAACCTTTGGGCCAGCGTTCAGACGCGGATGCGCTGGCGATATCGCGCTTTTCGACATGAATTTTTCCTGTCAAGCCGGCGTTGTCAATGTGCTTCAATGCCGCTGACACGGTATGGCGATCCTGATCGAAGCCGACAATGACGGGGAGTTGGTGCATACCGATATCGCGGCGCTGTTGAGCTTGCTCAAGAAGGCTTTGCCAGAGTGTGGCGTTATGCTGTTTCCATCCTAGAAACCCAAAATAATCGCGTTGCAGGCCGGGAGCGATATCGCCGGCGATCAGCGCTCCCTCGATCAGTAACGTGCCTGAACCGCACATCGGGTCGAGCAGCGTGCCGCCTCGTCGGGCGATGTCGGGCCAACCAGCACGCAACAAAATGGCGGCTGCGAGATTTTCCTTGATCGGCGCAGCGATATTGATGTCACGGTAGCCGCGCCGGTGTGAACTTTCGCCAGATAAATCCAGGCTCAATTGAGCCGTGTCATCCTGGAGATGAACATTGACTCGAATGCTGGGATGCTCGGTATCGACGTTTGGACGAACATTGAATCTGGCGCGCATTTGGTCCACGATGGCATCTTTGACGCGTAATGCGCCAAAATGGCTGTTATTGATTGCCGAGTTATTTTTGCTGCTGAAGGATACTGCCAGGCTGTCGTTTGCATTCAAATGCTCAAACCAATCGATGCGCTGAATGCCATCATAGAGATCCTGTTGGGATTTAACTTCAAAGCTGCTGAGCAGCAATAAAATGCGGCTGGCGACGCGCGACCATAAGCAGGTTGTGTATGCGGTTTCCAAATCCCCCTGAAAAGCCACCCCTGCCAGCTTCTGCCGTACATTTTCCCCCCCGAGCATTTCAACTTCATTGGCAAGGATGCCTTCGAGTGCTTTCGGGGTAGTGGCAAAAAATTGATAGTGCATGATTATTTTTTTATGAAATGGTTTTTCCAGGCTAGCAGAGCAGCGCGCGATAACGCTGATATGCAGAACTCATGATTAATGGGAAATGAAGTGCGTTATGCCTTGAAATGGAACTGAACGCTTGAATAATGTGCTTCGCAATATTTCAGGAGTGCCCAGATGAAGAAAATAAGGCCAGCCATCTCGAGACTTTCTTCAAGCGTCGTGATCGTGCTATACCCCCAATTTTCTTCTCCATATAACTCTACGTGACGACCTCCGATGAGTTCCATTCCTATGGCTCCTCCGAGATACAACGCTGCAGCTAGCAAGAATCTATTTCTTTCTGTCACCGAGAGGTAAAGCAGAAATTTCAAAAAGAACAGACCAAGCATGATCACAATGAAAATTGCCGGAATGACCCAGGCAAAATAAAAAATTCCCAGATTGTCTTCGCCGATCAACCTTTGAAATGGCCAAATTAGCTTTTCATGAATTTGGAAGGCTTCATCAAATGCGATGTATAAAAATCCCCCTGACAAAGTCATCCACTTCGATACATGGGGATGCATGTGCTTTCGATTTAGCTCGGCAATGAGCGCCAGGAGTGCTGCGATTAACAAGAGCAATAAAACCGAAAAGTAGGTGGGAAGATTGCCTTCATGATCGAAGTGAACGAGAAGAATCAATTTTCTCAAGTAAGGATTGTCCTCTCCTACCAAGAATCTTAAAAACTGCCCGCCTGTGTTTGCGAGCAGCAGAAAAAGTGCGATAGCGATCAATAGGCGCACAATGATCGTGGTTCGAAATGAAATTTGATTGTCATCTGTTTTCATAAGGCTATTCAATGATTATTTCTATGGGTCAAAACATAGACTGGGCAACGAAATGGCAGCTATTGCCCATTGATAAGGTCGGAAGTGTTGTTCATGAAGCCCATGACACATATCTCATTGCGAAGGTATTTCTGTCAAGTGAATATTGTAAATTCTCTTCAAATTATCAATGAGTAAAAAAGATTTTCGGGACATCTCTCCTAGTTTTACTGCAAGCAATCATCCTATCAAAGCCGGGATCGGCATCCTACTTCTTCTAGTGTGATTATCATACTGATTTGATGACACCTTTCTCTATCGATTCAAACCGCGGATCGGTAGCATAGCTCAATCTTATGTGACTGATGGTTTAGTCAATTTTTGATAGTCAGATTAACAAATTAGGAGCGGTATGATGGAGAATTTTATACGATTGATCACAATGATGGGCATTTTTGGACTCAGCATCTCGTCGAGCTTCAATGCCAGTGCAGCGGCAGTGACTTATTCTAATACTGGAAGTCAGAATCCTGATTCTTATACATTTACCGCAACCTCAACTGGACAAATCAATGGGTATTTTTTCGGTGCAACGGCTGCTTATTCAAACACGTTGACGATGTTGGTCAATGGCGTAGCAACCCCCGAAACATCGGCCGGCGTTTTTCACAATCATAGTTCTGCGACGGGAGATTTCCTGAATCTTGGATTTGTCCACGAAGGTGATGTCATTACTTTTCAATTGAATGTGCTGACGACGGGAAAAACCTGGTCCTCCGATCATTCATTTAATTCGGATCATACCAGTCATGTGTTCTCGACTTCATTTGGCGGTGATATGGAAACTGGCATACCTGCTGGCACCTATGTGGGGTTTGAGGATTTGATTCGTGGAGGGGATTTTGATTACGATGATGAAGCTTTCGTATTCACCAATATCAGTGCAGTTCCCGAGCCAGAGGCGTATGCAATGCTATTGGCAGGTTTGTTGATGATAAGTTATCAATTGCGCAACAGAGGTGATACACGTTCAATTTGACCGTCGCGTGATGGATCAGTAAAAATTCCAGGAAATAGAAAACGAACAACAATAAGAAGAAGATACTTGCATTGCGTCATGGTGCATTAGCCTAGAGAATAAATTTATTTTCTCTAGGCTTTTTTATATGAGCAAAAAGCATCGATTTAATGGCGCTGATTACAATAGAAACAGCGTCGCCAGACCAAGAAAAATAAAAAAACCGCCACTATCCGTAACCGCAGTGATCATCACGCTCGAACCAAGCGCGGGATCGCGGTCAAATTTACGCAACGTCAACGGAATCAACACCCCTAATAACGCAGCCAGCAGCAAATTAAGTATCATTGCCAAAGTCATCACCAAGCCCAATTCTGCATTTTGATAAATGGCAAAGGTGAACAATCCCACGACCGTACCCCACAAGATGCCATTGACAATGCTGACGCCAACTTCTTTCATGATCAATTTCCAGGCGCTGCTGGTATTGATTTGATCCAGAGCCAATGCACGAACGATCATCGTGATGGTCTGATTGCCCGAGTTTCCTCCGATGCCGGCAATGATCGGCATTAATGCAGCCAATGCCACCAGTCGTTCGATGGAATCTTCAAAAAAGCCGATTACGCGCGAAGCGATGAAAGCCGTCACCAAATTGATCGCCAGCCAGACCCATCGATTCTTGACGCTTTTCAGAACCGGCGCAAACAAATCCTCCTCTTCACTCAATCCGGCCAAATTCAATGCTTCATTCTCTGCCTTGGCGCGAATGAAATCGATGACGGTGTCGACAGTGACGCGACCCAGCAATTTGTCGCTTTCATCTACAACCGACGCAGAGACCAAATCATAGCGCTCGAACGCATTTGCTGCCTGCTGGGCGACATCGTCTGGATGAAGCTTGATCATTTCTTTGGTCATTACATTCGCCACGAGCGTATCAGGATCGCTAACCAATAAACGGTTGATCAGTAACACGCCTTTTAAATGTTCAGTTCTATTCACAACAAATAGTTGATCGGTATGATCGGGCATTTCTTCCAAGCGCCGCAAATATCTCAATACGACTTCCAGGCGAACATCCTCTCGGATCGTGATGACATCAAAATCCATCAATGCGCCAACGGAATCTTCTGGGTAAGACATCGCAGACCGAAGCTGTTCGCGTTCCGTGATGGGCAGCGAGCGGAAGACGTCATCCATGACGTCCTGGGGTAAGTCAGGCGCAAGGTCGGCAATTTCATCGGTATCGAGATATTCGGTCGCTGCTATCAGCTCCTGACTGCCCATGTCGGTGATCAAGGTAGCGCGAACGGCATCAGACGTTTCAAGCAGGACCTCGCCATCTTGCTCGGCTTTGACCATGCTCCAAATCAGAAGCCGATCATCCAGAGGCAAAGCTTCGAGGATATGCGCGATATCGGCTGGATGAAGTTGTTCCAGAAAATGTTGAAGTTCGGATAAATTGCGAGTTTGAACCGAGGATTCAGTCAGCGATTGGTCGTTGGCTTCCTGTAAATTGACAAGCCCTTCGACGAGTTTGTATTTGCGTAATAGATAGGTGGTCTGCTCCAGCGGCGTTGGGGCATTTTCGGCGTCATGGCTTGGGCTGTCTTCAATCATTTTGGTTTAACGAGGGCAAGTGAATTAATGTTGACGTTTAAAACGCCGCGCTGGGTGCAGATTGATGACTCCGGGAATGAAAACCCCAGTAATATATCAGGATCATGGGTGGGAAAGATAAGAGTGCAGCGAATTAACGCGGTTCTCTCCGTGTCATTTTGACACCGATGAGTATAACCGGGACGTCAATCAACAGCCAAATCAGTAAGATTGATGAGTTTCAATCAATCTTTTAATGGAACTTAAAGACCTGATTTAAGGAAACTAATGACGGGTTGAGTTTCAGGTCGGATGCCTCGCCATAGGAAGAAGGATTCAGCTGCCTGTTCCACCAGCATGCCCAACCCATCGGATAGCCGTTGCGCGCCGTGTTGTTGAGCGTATTTCAGGAAACGTGTGAGGTCAGATCCATACATCATATCGTAGACAAGCATCACGTCCTCGAACAGATCAGGAGATAAATCGGGTAGCGTATCGTTCAGGCTTGCTGATGTGGCATTGATGATGATGTCGAACCGTTGATTGCAAAGTTCTGCATAATCACGAGCCAAGAGATGACCATGCGCATCGAATTGATGTTTCAGAACGTGCGCCTTTTCTGGCGTTCGGTTGGCGATGGTGAGCAAGGAGGGGTGTTGCAGCAGAATCGGCAAGATTACGCCACGTGCTGCTCCACCTGCGCCCATCAACAAGATGCGTTTGCTGGTGAGGGTTACTCCGAGATTGCATTCAATGTCGCGGACCAGCCCAGCGCCATCGGTATTGTCACCCACGATGTCTTGTTGATCGAATTTGAATGTGTTGACAGCCTGAGCGTTGGTTGCTCGTTCAGTCAGGCTGGTGGCTAGCTGGTATGCTTCCATTTTGAAGGGCACGGTAATGTTCATGCCTTTGCCCCCCTGTTGTTGAAAATGACGCACGGTTGTTTGGAAGCCGTCGAGCGGAGACAGAAGCGCATCATATTGCATCGATTGATGGGTCTGGCGTGCAAACGCAGCATGGATGAGCGGAGATTTGCTGTGCGAGATGGGATTGCCAATTACGGCATATCGATCAGTCATCGGTGCAGGATTTGAAAATGATAATGTGGCGGCGCCACGATCATTGGCTTAACAGCATGTCGGACGGTGCAAATATCCAAGTGCGGGTAATATGCAAGATATCGGTATCTTGGCGGATATCAGGTGGAAAAGGTGCAAAACCGTTTTGTCCGGCTAGTTTTACGATGTTGATGGCTGCTTGGTCGAGAATTTTTTCACCGGATGAACGGTTGATTTCGATCGATTCCAAACCTCCGTCGGCGCGAATGCTGACCGTGAGTTGCAAATTTCCATAGAGCTTTCCCTTTCTGGCCGCCTCGGGGTAATTCAAATTACCAATGCGCTCAATTTTCATGCGCCAATCTTCGACATAGCGTGCAAATCGGTATTCCTTGGTGCGCGCACCGACAAATTTTCTCTTGGGACGCTTTTGATAGGTATCATGATCCTGATCGATCTGCGCTCGTAAGCGGGCAATATCCAGGCTGCGCACTAACAAGTCGCTGGTTTCGGTATTAGGCTCTTTGTTTTCAGGTTCTTGTTGCTGTGTGTTGGGTTGTTCGATCGTTTTGGCATCTTTGACAGCAGTCATGAGTTTTTTGGCTTCATGCTCCAGTTGCTTCACTTTTTGTTCCGTGGCCACTTCTTTCGACAGTGGCTTGCTTTTTGGTAATACCGGGAAAGGCGTTTTGGCGCGGCGATCATCGTTGGTATTCCCGCCACCATCAAGATTATCTGGAGCGAGTAAATCAGTTTTTGTGGGTTTGGAGAGAGTTTTATTGTTGACCAATACGACTTCGAGAGAAGTTGCGATCTTATCGAAATTGGGTTGCGGGAATTGAAATGTGACCCCGAACAATATGATTACGTGGAGAAATAACGAAATGGTCATCGCCACCAGCAGGCGATTGGCTTGAGCAAATTGATAGCTACGGGCCAGTAATGAGGGAATATCGTTTAAATGAATAGTCACAGCTAAGGAGATCAGACCTTAAATAATAAATCGTACCGCGAAGAGCAAAGTTCGTATTGTAGGCAACAACTATTTTCTTGTCATATGATTAGTCAATATTAACGGATGATCGCGTTTTCACCGTTGTACTATGTGTTATGTTTTTGTAGAAATTCCGCATGCAGATAACGTTCAAGCAGATCAATCTCGGATAATTTCAATTGTACATACGTGCCGGGCGCCATGTCGGGCAAGGAGGGCACGCGGGTAATCAATGGCATGTGATCCAATTTCACCAGATTTTCCTTGATGACCTGCGCATTGGTGATCTGAATGTTTTCTTGAAGTAACCAGCGCAGGCACCAGTAGCGCTCCATTGATCGCTGGAATTCACCATAGATATTATAGGCCGCGTCAAAATCGCGCATGGCTACTAACAGGCTATGACTATCCTTTTGATACGGCGGCGCTTCCTTCCTGAGGAGTGCGATAAGTTGCCGTTGATTGATGAGGTCGACATACCGCCTCATCGGCGAGCTGCTCCAGGTATATTGAGAAACGCCCAAACCCTGGTGCGGTGCCGGGGAAGTACTCATTTTGACTTTGCCATTCATCTGGCTGCGAAAAATCCCGGTAATGCCTGCTTCAGTTAATTGTTTGCCCCATTCGGTATTCACATAAATCATGAGTTCCGACACCACCTTGTCGATGGGCGAGCCGCGACGGCGTTCATTGATCGTCACGCGATCATCCTTAATGTCAAAACTATAGTCGATTTTGTCATTGTTATCATTGGATTTTCCCCGCTGGGCCTCCATTTTGCAGGCAAATTTCCATAACAGGCTAAGTTCGTTGCTGTAGACGTGCTCGAATCCTCCTTTGTTCAAGGCCAGATCGTTGAAATGCTGCTCGAGTGAATTGTTGCGCAAGTTGGTAGCGACTCTGATTTTTTCGATTCGACTTTCGCATTTAATGACCGTGAAATCATCGGATACGTCAAGATATAGAGAAAGGGCTGGTTGTAAGCGGTTTTCAGTCAATGTGAAGTGATTGATGATGCTGTCGGGCAGCATGGTAATCTTATTCCCGGGTAGATAAACTGTTGAAAGCCGTTCCGCCGCGATCTTGTCCAGAGCCGAGTCGGGTTCGATTCCCAATGCCGGTGCGGCAATATGAATGCCAATGCGAAAGCTTCCAAGTGACAGCTGCGTCACGGAGAAGGCATCATCGATTTCTGTGGTCGAAGCATCATCGATACTGAAGGCGATTACATCTGAAACAGGTAAATCCGGTAAATCGGTGAATGACGATTGAGATTCCAATCCTTTAAAGCCGGTTCCCTCTGGAAAATGCTCCCAAACGAATTGATTGAAATGGTAATCATGCGATGAAGGAACAGCCCCGCATTTCTCCAACAGTTTGACGGCGGTTAGTTTTTTTTCTGTGCAGACGTGTTCAAGCGCTTTCCATTCGATAGAATTTTTCTCGGGTTTGTAGAGCAAATTGCCGATCAGCGGCTTAAACTCTTCAGGTAGAAGAAATTCATTCAAGTGTGCGATATATCGAGATTGCTGCTCTGCCTGCAAGCGTTTCTTCTCTTGACCGGCCAGTGCTGCCTTCAGCGCATCGGGGGGCGCTGCTTTATATCGTCCGAGGCCCTTTTTATAAAAATAGATAGGCGCATTTTGCAGTAGCAGCAAAATGGCAGCTGCTTCGACTGGACTCGGTTTATGGCCAAAATAATCGGCTGCGAGTTCATTGCTGGCGAATTCGGTATTCTGCGCACTGCATTCCCAGAGAAAATTAGGATCCAGCTCATCGATTACTTTTTGGACATGACCCATGAACTCAGGCAGTGGGGGCGTATCAAACCGAAACAATACCGACGATGCCTTGATTTTCGAGCGTTTGCCGTGCACTGCCTCTATCTGTAACGAAGTGTTGTTATCGATCAGGATGGCACCCACCTTGAAGGATCCAGCTTCTTCATAAAAAACATTCATAGGATGATTTTTATCAGCATGGTTGGATGGGTAGCCTGAAATTGCTGCACACAGAAAGCATGAGTCATGATTAGAAAATATAAGGATTAAGATACTATTGGGAAATGATGCGTTTTGTACCTATCAGTCCGATCAACGATTCTGCATTATATACGAGACGTCTGATGAAGATAAAAAACGAGTAGACAGCCGACTCTTTGAATAGTGCCAGAAATTGTGAAGCGATGGGTGGTCTATTGAAATAATGAAAAATTCAAGGGAATCTTATCGAGAAAATGATAGTTGGCATTGCTGGGAGATGAGCTACCGCGTTATTCTTACACTTGAGTCTAGGCTCGTTTCCTGGAGAATCTGAAAAGGACCCGTTTAAAACAATAATGGAAATTTTTACCGAGAATTCGACAAAGCAGTGAAATATGCGACTATTTGATTGATGACCTTGTATTTTACGATTTAAGGAGCCAATCTCAATCTGTTTGATGCTTGTTTAGAAAAGAATTAATGGTATCTTTAAATTCTGAATTAGGTAAGCTGGCTGCCAATTGACGTAAAGAGTTCTTTCCGGCTTGGCTGAGTTTCATTTTTAACGGTCTGGCATGGAGCGATTGTTGTGCATTTTGGGTCATCTGATATGCTTGCACCAAGATTTGAATTGCAGTAACTTCCCATCCTAATTCTTGTAGCTTGAGCAACAACGATGGAGATATTTGCTTGAGCTTATGAGCAATCGCCCCATTTTCGGCCATTATCGTCAATTTACCCTGCATGAGCTGTCCCATTGTGCAGTGCTGCGCTAAATGCGATGGAACCAGTTGGGAAAATATTAATTGATTAGAATGTAACTGATGTGCCAGAGAGAACACATCTTTATATTCAGGGGTTTTCTCAAGAAGTTTCAGATAAGAATTAACTTTATAAGAGGTCATGGCTAATGCAACATTTCCAGGAATGCTCACTATGAATATTATCTTTATTTCAAATAGATCAGAACGTGCGCGAAAAATTTCCCTCACAGGAAAACACATTACCTTATTCATCGGCTTTTTTCTATCTATTGTACTGATATTGGCTCTGAGCTTGAATTTTATTTCGCTACGGTATGCTGACCGGATCCAGGAACCATTTTTACGAGCCGTATTGGTGAATCCTCAAGAAGAAAGACATCAAAAGATTCAAACTCATCTGCAAGATAATTTAAATATTATGGCCAGCAAGCTTGGCCAGATGCAAGCGCAACTGTTGCGTTTGGATGCCCTGGGTGAGCGTTTGGCCGAATCGACTGGTATTGAGTCTCGCGATCTCTTTTTTAACGAAATGCCTGGACAGGGCGGAGCGCATAGCGCATTTTCGACTGAGGCGCTGACGTTTGCCGAGTTCAATCATAAACTGCACGAATTGTCCGATGTGCTGGATGAGAGAATGGACAAGCTGAGCGCACTGGATTCATTGTTGCGCCGGGATCGGTTGAGCAAATACGTTGTACCATCGGAGATGCCCATTGAAACGGACTGGTTTTCGTCCGGATATGGTTATCGACTGGATCCTTTTACGGGAAAACGCGCATTCCATGAAGGCGTCGATTTTTCTGCAGATATTGGAACCCCGATTAAAGCTTCTGCTGGCGGTGTGGTGGTCTATTCGGGCCGTCATCCTGAATATGGTAATATGGTCGAGATAGATCATGGGGATGAGTTGATAAGTCGTTATGCGCACGCCTCAAAACGTTTGGTGGAGCTTGGTCAGGTGGTATTGCAGGGGCAGAAGATAGCTGAAGTCGGTAATACCGGACGTTCCACCGGCCCGCACCTGCATTTTGAAATACGGCATAAAGATAAATCATTGAATCCTTCACGATTCTTAAAAAAATCGCCCTAAATCCATCGCAGATGGTGTAAATGGATAGCAGGGGATAGAAAGTGAAGACTGGCAAGGAACTAACTTATAACTGAAGAAGGGCATGTTGAGCCTGATTTCATCGCAAGCTGACTGAACGTCAGCAGTAGCTTTTCAAAATTTCCTTTACAATATGCGGATTTTATTCATGAAGAGATCTCGCAAGCGATGCTGAAGTTGATGAAGTGCCGATAGGATTTCTTGAAAATTAAGCCTTTTCGTTTTGCATGGACGCGGTAAAATCTTTCGCCCAAGTTCATAGTCATTGTTTAAACAGAATTTTAGGACTCTATGCTTAGCAATTTATTTAAAAAAATTTTTGGTAGTCGTAATGACCGTTTGGTCAAACAGTATTTCCAGACTGTGCGCGTCATTAATGAGTTGGAATCCACGATGACCGAACTGTCGAATGCTGATCTTCGTGCCAAAACAGATGAATTCAAGCAGCGCGTCCAAGCTGGAGAAGAACTCAGCGCGATCTTGCCCGAAGCATTCGCTGTTGTGCGCGAAGTAGGAAAACGCGTCCTGGAAATGCGCCATTTTGACGTGCAGCTTATCGGTGGCATGGTATTGCATGAAGGAAAGATTGCCGAGATGCGCACCGGCGAAGGCAAGACGCTCATGGCGACATTGCCGGCCTATTTGAATGCCTTGTCGGGCAAAGGTGTTCATATTGTGACTGTGAATGACTACTTGGCTAAACGTGACGCTGAGTGGATGGGGAAAATTTATCAGTTCCTGGGGATGAGCGTAGGTGTGATTTATTCACAGATGCCTCATGACGACAAGCAAGCAGCCTATGCCGCGGACATTACCTACGGGACTAATAACGAATACGGTTTCGATTATTTGCGTGACAATATGGTGACCCATCCGCTGGAACGTGCGCAACGCGTGCTCAATTTTGCCATTGTCGATGAAGTTGACTCGATTCTCATTGACGAGGCACGAACTCCTCTGATCATTTCTGGGCAGGCTGAAGGTGATACGGAAATTTACGTTCGTATCAACACGTTGATCCCTAAATTGATTCGGCAAGAGACTGAAGACGGGCCGGGTGATTACAGTGTGGATGAGAAGACCCATCAGGTCACCATGAGTGAAGCAGGGTTTGAACATGCCGAAGAGCTGCTCGAGAAAGCAGGATTATTAAAGTCGGGATCCAGTTTGTATGACCCGGGGCACATCAATTTGATTCATCATTTGAATGCAGGTTTGCGCGCTCATAGTCTTTATTTCCTGGATCAGCATTATGTCGTGCAAAATGGCGAAGTCGTTATCGTAGACGAATTTACCGGACGGTTGATGGCTGGCCGCCGCTGGTCCGATGGGTTGCATCAAGCGGTCGAAGCGAAAGAAGGTGTGCCTATCCAGAAGGAAAATCAGACTCTGGCTTCGATCACCTTTCAGAATTATTTCCGTATGTATCAGAAGTTATCAGGCATGACTGGTACAGCCGATACCGAAGCTGCCGAGTTCCAGCAGATTTACGGACTTGAAACCGTCATAATTCCTACTCACCGCCCGATGATTCGCGAGGATCGCATGGATCTGGTATTTCGCACGACGAAGGAAAAAAATAACGCGATTATCGACGGTATCAAAGAATGCTATGAGCAGGGCCAGCCCGTGCTGGTAGGTACCACATCGATCGAAAATAATGAGCTGCTTTCTAGGCTGCTAGAAAGAGAGAAATTGCCGCATCAGGTTCTGAATGCGAAGCAGCATGCCGGTGAAGCAAGTATCGTTGCCCAGGCTGGCCGGCCTAAAATGATTACCATTGCCACCAATATGGCTGGCCGCGGAACCGATATTGTCTTGGGAGGAAATCCGGAGCCAGAAATTGAACGCATCCGACAGGATGAGAAACTGAGCGAGGAAGCCAAAGAAAAAAGCATAGAGGATGTGTATCAGAAATGGAAAATTACCCATGAAGAGGTTCTCAACAAGGGAGGACTGCACATCATTGGAACTGAGCGGCATGAGTCGCGTAGAGTGGATAATCAATTGCGTGGCCGTTCAGGCCGGCAAGGTGATTCTGGTTCCAGCCGGTTTTACCTGTCACTCGAAGACCCATTGTTGCGGATATTTGCGTCAGATCGCGTAGCCAATATCATGACGCGCCTTAAAATGCCCGAAGGTGAAGCGATCGAGCATCCATGGGTAACCCGTGCTATTGAGAATGCTCAACGAAAGGTTGAAGCAAGAAATTTCGATATGCGTAAGCAATTGCTCGAATATGATGATGTCGCCAATGATCAGCGAAACGTTATTTATCAGCAGCGAAATGAATTGCTGGAAGCAGAGCATGATATATCTGAAACTATTGTCGCTATCCGGGAAAGTGTGTTGGATAATGTTTTTGGACAATTCATCCCACCCGGAAGTGTTGAGGAGCAGTGGGATGTATCAGGTTTGGAGAAAATGCTTGCTTCAGAATATCAGTTGCATTTTCCCGTTGAGCAATGGCTGAAGGAAGATCCTGAGTTGCATGAAGAAAATCTTTTTCAACGGATTTTTGATTCAGCCAATGCGCTCTATCAGCAAAAGGTGGCTACTGTCGGAACCGACATCATGCATCATTACGAGCGAGCAGTGATGCTGCAAAGCCTCGATTCTCACTGGCGGGAACATCTGGCGGCATTGGATCATCTGCGTCAGGGTATTCATTTACGAGGATATGCTCAAAAGAATCCTAAGCAGGAATATAAGCGTGAAGCCTTTGAGTTATTCACCACGATGCTTGAAGAAATCAAGAATGAAGTCACTAAGATACTGCTGACAGTTCAAATTCAAAGCGAACAGCAGGTCGAAGCAGTGACAGAAAATTTGAAAGCGCCAGAAAATGTGCAATTTCATCATGCTGAGTATCGGGACGCCTTAGAAGAAGAGGCTACAGCCGACGACCGGACTGATAAAACGTCACAACCGTTCGTACGTCATAATGATAAAGTGGGACGTAATCAACCATGTCCTTGCGGATCTGGTAAGAAATACAAGCAATGTCATGGCAAGATTAAGTAACTGATAGAAATAGCCGGTAAGGTTGCGCTGATAATAAAATGCGTGAGAGAAATGTAAGACGCACGGAACACAGCAGTCAGGCATATCCATCAGATAGGGGGAGTGGCGAGTACCAAGCAAGAGGCGGTTCGTTCGTGCAATCAATTAATCAGCATTTCCTCAAATCCTCTGCCAAATCTGCATGTGTTAATGTGTGCAATTTGGTAAGACGAATAAATTGATTTGATACTCATTAGATTATTGAGAGCGTAAAAACTATGAGAACAACAAAACATAAAAATACTTTTGTTATTCTCAATAATCACAGAATGGTTATGTTATACTTCGCGCTTCAAAAATTCATAAATTTTTTGCAGGATTTTGTGCGGAATTCATTGAGAGTAAACAAAATTCTCGTTGTAGGTTTAAATTTTTCATAAAATATTACTGATGGAATAGTTGAATATGGCAGATAGTTTCAGCATTGATGATGAGATGAGTGGCAGAAGAAAGTTCTTGGTCGCTGCGACTTCAGTAGCAGGAGGAATTGCAGGCGTTGCGATTGCAACGCCTTTTTTGTTAAGTATGATGCCTAGCGAGAGAGCCAAGGCAGCCGGTGCACCAGTAGAGGTCGATATCTCCAAACTTGAACCGGGCATGCTGTTAATGGTTGAATGGCGCGGAAAAGTTGTTTGGGTTTTAAATCGAACTCCTGACATGCTGGCAAGTCTGCAAAAAGTCGAGGGTGATCTTGCTGATCCAGCTTCTGAAAAAAAACAGCAGCCAGACTATGCGAAAAATCGCACTCGTTCGATCAAGCCAGAAATTTTTGTTGCAGAGGGAGTGTGCACTCACTTAGGTTGCTCACCGGTATTCAGAAAAGATGTGGCTCCAGCGGATCTGGGCCCGGATTGGTTAGGTGGTTTTTTCTGTCCATGCCATGGATCAAAATTTGATCTTGCTGGACGTGTATATAAAAATGTACCGGCTCCAACCAATATGGTTGTGCCTCCTCATGTGTATTTGAGTGATAACCGTCTTTTAATTGGATCTGAAAGCGAGGGATCTGCGTAAATGAGTAACTTATTTAATTCAATGATTGGATGGATCGATAAACGATTTCCATTGACATCAAACTGGAAAGCACATCTTTCCGAATACTATGCGCCAAAGAATTTTAATTTCTGGTATTTTTTTGGTTCTTTAGCCTTGCTGGTACTGGTCAATCAATTGTTGACCGGAATTTTCCTGACCATGAACTATAAACCAGATGCCAGTCAAGCTTTTGCATCTGTCGAGTACATTATGCGCGATGTGGATTATGGTTGGTTGATTCGTTACATGCATTCCACCGGTGCATCCATGTTTTTTGTCGTAGTTTATTTGCACATGTTCCGCGGAATGATGTACGGTTCCTATCGGAAACCGCGTGAGCTTCTATGGTTAGTGGGAATGTGTATATTTTTCGTGCTGATGAGTTTGGCGTTCACAGGTTATATTTTACCGTGGGGTCAAATGTCTTACTGGGGAGCGCAAGTAATCGTCAGTATGTTTGGCGCCATTCCAAGTGTTGGTGAGATATTGCAACAATGGTTATTGGGCGATTTTACGCTTTCCGATGCTGCGCTGAATCGTTTTTTTGCTTATCATGTCGTGACCTTGCCTCTTATTTTGCTCGTGCTGGTATTCGTGCACATTCTGGCATTGCATGAAACCGGTTCCAATAATCCTGATGGCGTAGAAATAAAAGAAAACAAAAACCCAGCCACTGGTATACCCGTGGATGGTATTCCTTTTCATCCCTATTACACGGTAAAGGATATTGTTGGGGTCGTCGTCTTTTTGATGGTGTTCTGTGGAATTATTTTCTTCGCTCCTGAAATGGGCGGATATTTCCTCGAATATAACAACTTCATCCCTGCTAATACGTTGCAAACCCCGGATCATATTGCACCTGTATGGTATTTCACCCCTTACTATTCAATGCTGAGGGCAGTGACGGTAAATTTCCTTGGGATTGATGCGAAATTGTGGGGCGTTATTCTGATGGCTGGATCGGTTGTCATTTTTTGCTTCTTACCTTGGTTGGATAGAAGTCCGGTCAAATCGATACGCTATAAAGGACCCTTTTTCAAAATAGCTCTGACCCTTTTTGTGATCAGCTTTTTTGTGTTGGGTTGGTTGGGAACTAAATCGCCGACCCCGCTGTATACCTTGTTAGCGCAAATCTTTACAGTCATTTATTTTGCTTTTTTCATCTTGATGCCTTGGTATAGCAAAATAGACAAAACGAAACCTGAGCCAAAAAGACTAAAAGAGTAAAAAATGAAGAAAATAACGATAACATTATTGATCTTGTTGAGCATGACTTCATTCGGCGCGATGGCTGGTGAATCTGGCATGCCATTGGATAAAGCTCCTGTTGATATTACCGACAATGCGTCACTGAAACGTGGCGCTGAAACCTTCGTTAATTACTGTTTGACGTGTCATGGTGCAAGTTATATGCGTTATAACCGTCATCGGGATATCGGCTATACGAATGAAGAAATCCTCGAAAAAATGGTTCTCACAGGTCAAAAAGTTGGTGACTTGATGCAATCAGCCATGCGTAAAAAAGAGGGCGAAGAATGGTTCGGTGTCGTTCCTCCCGATTTGTCAGTGATCGCGCGTTCCCGTGGTGCAGATTGGCTATATACTTATTTACGTGCTTTCTATCGGGATGATTCAACCGGGACCGGCTGGAATAATCTTGTATTCGATCGTGCTGCAATGCCGCATGTTTTATATGAACTGCAAGGCGAACAGAAACTAGTGGTTAAGACATCCGAGAAAGGTGATCAAAAGAGTCTAGTTCTGGATAAGCCTGGTCAATTGAGCAAAGCCGATTTTGATAAATTTGTTGGTGATTTAGTTAACTACTTGGTTTATCTTGGCGAACCTCATGCTAATGAACGAAAAAAACTTGGTATTGAAGTAATGATTTTTCTGTTGGGTTTCTTAGGGCTCGCTTATCTCTTGAAAAAAGAATATTGGAAGGATATTCACTAGGATCAATTTTTTTGTAGATAGTCAAAAGTAAGTCAGAGATTAGAAGTTATGATGACGTTATATTCAACAATTACGTGTCCATACAGTCATCGTTGTAGGATTGTGTTGCACGAGAAAGATATGGATTTCCAGGTAATTGATGTTGATCCTAATAATAAATCAGAAGATCTTGCCGTCATCAGTCCATACGGAAAAGCGCCTGTGCTTGTGGAGCGCGATCTCGTACTGTATGAGTCGAATATCATCAATGAATATATCGATGATCGCTTTCCACATCCTCAACTCATGCCTGCCGATCCCGTCATGCGTGCCCGTGCACGGCTGTTGTTATATCGGTTTGAGCAGGAACTGTTCTGTCATATCAGTGCATTTGAAGGGGCTGATCAAAAAGCCATGGAGAAAGCCAGAACTGTAATTACTGAACATCTGACGATTATTTCTCCAGTGTTCGAAAAACAGAAATTCATGCTGGGTGATGAATTTTCAATGCTGGATGTTGCCATTGCGCCATTGTTATGGCGCCTTGAGCACTATGAAATTCGATTGCCAAAGCAGGCTGCGCCGCTATTAAAATATTCAGAAAGTTTGTTTAGCCGCCCTCCATTTATCGCTGCGCTATCAGCATCTGAGAAAGTTATGCGAAAATGAGTGGCTCTACGAAACCGTATTTGATTCGCGCGATTTATGAATGGTGTATCGATAGTGATCTAACGCCATATATTTCTGTTGTTGTTTATCCAGACCTTGATATGCCAGCGCATTTTGTTACTAATGACGAGATCGTTTTTAATATTGGCCTCCAGGCTGCGCATGATCTTGTGATTAGTAATCACCATATCAGCTTTATGGCCCGTTTTAATGGCGTTCCACGTAAATTAGATATTCCTCTTCATGCAGTCAAAGGCATTTTCGCCAAAGAAGTGAATCAAGGTTTATCATTTCCCGTCGAAGATCGAGAAGCAGACGATCAAGCTTTTGTGACTGAATCACAAGAAACTGACTTAGTTGAGTCAATGACTTACCAAGAAAAAGGTCTAAAAAAAACTAATTTGCGGATTATCAAATAATTTATTTAGTGTAAGATTTATCCATTGCCGGCATAGCTCAGATGGTAGAGCAGCTGATTTGTAATCAGAAGGTCCCGAGTTCGATTCTTGGTGTCGGCACCAAAAAAATCCAAGTGTAATTTCATAATGGGAATTAAAAATTCCCTTTCAAATTGAATAACTAGCTGCGCTCCCTTCTGATCATCGTTTCTAGGTCTCTAATAATTTGATATCAGTTCTCAATGAAATTGATATCAGTTCTCAATGCTTCCTATACTTCGTCCACTCGATCCCCAAGTGCCAATTGAGCCATGCGAAGAACTGTCCATCAGCGAAAGCTTGCCACTGTCATGCAGATAACGTGCCGCCCATACCGCGGTTCTGCAGTCCCCTATCCAGCATTGTCAAGTTTTGACGCATTGATGCGCTCGAACAGATAGGATTTAAAGGGTTCGCTCTCCCTCGAAAAAATGGGGGCTCTACGTTTATAGTCTCAGCGTCTTGAATTCTTGAATATTAGAAGTGACTATTCACATCCCGATCCTGGAGATAGAGCGGATGGTAACGGTCGTATTTGGTTTGCTGTTGAACTCGTTGATGACTATTCAGTGTGTCATCAAGGGTAGACTCGACTGCTGGCTTGTCTGGCATTGATGCTTTTTTACTCGTTTTGGTATGGTGTTTATTGTTTAACCAATTGCTGAAATCGTTTAATAAAGTTTTAAATGATATTTCTTTATTCATCACAAGCTCCCCTACGTTTATAGATTATAAAACCATAGGCTATCATTCAGAGAATGAGGAGTCTGTCTGAAACCCCACATAACATGGGACTTGAGGATGATGAACGTGGAATGACGGGATCCGGAAATAAATCATTCAATTGATTGAAGCGTGGAATTACGAGAAATCGAAACCTGCTGACATTCAGAACGAAGTTGTTTCTTGACAATATTGATTCGAAGATGAAGATGGGCTCAATAATGCGATCCAGAACCATTGGCGACTATCGGTGTACAGTTCTTCGATCTCAAATCCGCTCGCTTCTGCCAGTGTGCTCAGGCTTTCTTCATCATATTTATATGAGCATTCTGTACGGATGGTTTCACCGGCGTCGAATTGAATCAATTTGTCGTTAATCGTGGCCTGGTGAGCGACTAACGATTCTAGATGCATTTCGATACGGCTGGTTTGCTCATTGAAAAATGCCAAATGACGAAAATGCGATAGATTGAAACTAGCATTCATTTCACGATTGAGATGCCTCAGAATATTGAGATTAAACGCGGCGGTAAGCCCTAGTTTGTCATTGTAGGCAGCGTGCAATAAATCCGGATGTTTGCGGCGATCAACACCGAGGATTAATTTTCCTTCCGGCATGATGGTACTTCGAATCTGAGTCAGAAACGTCACTGCATCAGAAGGATGAAAATTGCCGATAGTTGATCCCGGAAAGAAGGCGATATAACGCGCTCCATCCGGTAAATTGGGAAATTCTAACGGTTCGGTGTAGTCTGCACAGATTGGCAGGACTTGCAGAAGCGGATATTGAGCAGATCGCTCAGCAGCGACTTGCATGAGTTGTTCACGTGAAACATCAACAGGAACATAGGCGTTCAAGGATGGTAAATAGTCCAGAAGGAATTGCGCCTTTTCTCCTGAGCCACTGCCATAGTCAATCAAGACCGCATCTGTTCCAATATGGGAAGCGAGTAGGGGTGCATAGTCACGCAGTATCGTTGATTCAGTGCGGGTAGGATAATACTCGGGCAATTTGCAGATTTCCTCGAACAGGCGGGCTCCGGTTGCGTCGTAGAAAAGGGCGGAAGGAAGCGTTTTGCATTTGTTTTCAAGCCCGGTGATCGCGGCTGCTTGCAATGAATTAGGCAATGATGAAGAAGCGAACTCAATCTGCATACCGTTGGAATGAAGCAGCGTATTGTTCATCCATCGGCCGCCAAACGAAGGCCAGTGAATTGCCAGCGGGCATCACTCGGGAAGAAATTCCGATACGTCGTGCGGGTATGGCCGGGGGGCGTGAGGCAGGAGGAACCGCGCAGAACCCATTGATCACACATGAACTTGCCGTTGTATTCGCCCAGTACGTCGCATGAGGGATAAAATCCCGGATAGGCTATGTAAGGACTCTGTGTCCATTGCCAAACCTGGCCGAACAATTGCTGAATATGATTATCATCACTTGCGGGAGAGGGATGAAAACTGATTTGTTGTAGGTTAATTTGTTGCGTGGAATGTCTATTTGCGACGATTTCCCATTCCGCTTCTGTCGGCAATCGATACCCCGCCCAGCGTGCAAATGCATCGGCTTCATAATAACTGATGTGGCACACGGGTACAGTGGGAGACAAGGGCAGTTCACCGTGCAAGGTAAATTCATGCCATTGGCCATTGTACTGCTCCCAATAGAGAGGTGCTCGCAATTGCTCTGATTGCACCATTCTCCACCCATCGCTCAGCCACAATCCTGGGGTTTGATAGCCCCCATCGGCGATGAAAGCTGAATATTCCGCATTAGTGACCAACGAGTGCGATAATTTTGCGGACTGCAAATAGGTTTTGTGTGCTGGCCGCTCGTTATCAAATGTGAACTGATCTTCGGCATTGCCAATGATATAAAGGCCTTCTTCAATTGGCTCCCATCTCTGCCGTTGAAACGCTGTATGCAGCGATGACGCGCTGTCGTTGCGATAGGTTGGGCGCAATGGATTTGTCCAGAGCACATGTTTGATATCGGTCAGTAGTAATTCTTGATGTTGTTGTTCGTGATGCAGTCCCATTTCCAACTTTCGCCAGGCCGGGTGCTGGCAATCATCGTCAATCTTGTCAAACAAGTTTTCAACGGCTTCATCGACATAACTGCGATATGTAAATACCTCGGTGACGGTCGGGCGTGTTGCCAAGCCGCGAAGCGATCTGCACTGACGTGCGCCAGCCTGTTCATAATAAGAATTGAAAAGAAAGGCATAGCGAGAGTCGAATGTTTGATACGATGGTAGATAAGGTTTTATGATAAAGGTCTCGAAAAACCACGTGGTATGGGCTAAATGCCATTTCGTGGGGCTGACATCGACCATGCTTGAAACGACATAATCTTCCGTTTCCAATGGTGTGCACAGTGCCATTGTCTGCATGCGGACTGACCGGAAGCGCTCTATCAAAGAATAAGATGTGCGTAGATCATTTAAAAAAGGAGCATTCATAATTTCGGTCAGCAAATTTCTAAATTAACAAAGGGTTTGATTTGCCTGGGAACTATCCATTTCCATCACGCAGACAACGTAAGAAAATGGAAAGGCAGGTGAATATTCAACAGTCGTCCATGGGGCTGATAAACCAGATCGGATCACTAAGGAAATGTTGACTGATTTGGCGAAAGAGATGAAACGTACGATGCACGCAACGCATTAACCGAGGCCTATCAACCCGAAGGGGAGGAAGATAGTAGCGTGCAAAAAAGCGATTCGCTCATGCGGTGAATTAATCGATATTTCTCTAATGATTTCCACTGACATCGCGTTTGCATGTCGATTACCTGTATTGCACCTCATAGATCTTCCTGTCATGACACCATAAAATGAAAGTATTGTGCTTGGCCTGCGGGGAGGAGTCTGTACGATTACCCACGCAAGTTTGGGGTTTTGACAGAGTGTTCGATTGCTGGAAAGAACGCGTGAAGCATATCTTTTGAATGGAAAATTTGTACGAACAGTCTTTGTTTGCGGCGATATTGATTTTATACGCCTACCCATTAATTAAGTCTGACCAGAATGATCATGATATTTGATGTTAGACCTTATGGAAGCGATGACGAACCATGATCAGATACAGTGATAGGTTTGAAGAGCGTGGTTGCGGTTACAAAAACATGAAACAGAGATCGCGCATAAAAGCCTGATTTCACGCATGCTAACCGTAACGCACGCTTTTACAGAAATCTTTTGAGTCCGCTGAGCTTTCAAGAGCCGTGGCGGATAAAAAGGCGAGTTTGACCCACGAGGAATCGTGTCAGGCTATAATGCAATACGAATGTCTTTTACTCGTTCATAACCGAATGGAAGAGTATCTACGATGAATCAAAAATATTAATTCTTCAACTTTCAATGGATCAAACAATTATGACTGTAATTACTTGCGATCCACGAGAAAATCATCTCTTGTGTGCACTTACCCATTCCGAACTGGAACAGTTAACTCCTCATTTGGAATTAGTGACTCTGTCAGTGGCCGAGGTCGTATTCGAAGTCAATGAAAAACTGGGTCATGTCTATTTTCCCGTTTCAGTCATTGCATCGATGTTGTGCTGCCTGGAAGATGGGTCGACCGTGGAAGTAGCTATGATTGGCAAGGAAGGAGTGTTAGGTTTTTCGACATTCCTGGGAAAAAACGAATCCTCGACTCAGGTTATTATCAATCAAGCCGGATATGCGTATCGAATTTCCGTTGATGCGTTGCAGAAGGTGTTGACACGCAGCGGCGGCCGTCGACTGGGAAATTTTCGAGAATTGATGCTGCGCTATGCAGAATCTGTTTTTGTTCACATGTCACAAACCATTGCATGTACTCGCCGCCACGCCGTAGACCGCCAGTTATGCACATGGTTGCTGACCGGCTTTGATCGCGCGGCGACGGATACATTGTCGATAACTCAGGCTTCGATTGGATATATTCTTGGCGTGCGGCGCGAAACAATCACAGAGGCTGCAAAAAAGTTACAGGATGAAGGCATGATAGACTATGGTAGAGGTTACATAGCCCTTAAAGACAGAAAGAAACTGGAAACCGGCGCTTGTGAATGCTATGAAATTAAAAGAGATGAAGCCGTGCGCTTAAGCGAAGATCTCGAAAGGTTGAAAACGAAATCCAGCAATCAAGATCGGCGCAATTTCTCGATGGATGTGACCGAACATTTATGAGTCACGGCGATTGACGTTTCAATGAAACTATCACAGAAACGCTGATTGATTCGCTGCGCGAGCGAATCGCTTTGTCGCGTGGTACTCGCGCCTTCACCTACCGTGTTGATGTGTCGGTTGTTACGCTCCGTGCGCCTTGCGCTTCATCTCGCTTGCGGGATTAATCAGCATTTTCATAATGGACGACAAACAGGCACATGAAATGGCGTGTAAAAAAGCGCGGTGATTTTCAGAATTCGCTCACTTGATGGAATTTTCATTCGATTCGGCTCTATAACATCTTTTCTAACATTAAGTTAGAAAGCGTACATACCATCATAAATAACTCCAGTACATTGAAAGTGATCATTGAGATCACATAGGATCATTTTTAATTTACTGGAGATTTTAAGATGACTACTTCAAAAAGTAATCAAGGTAATACGAGTAATAGAGGATTTGCCTCAATGGATGAAGATAAACAGCGTGAAATTGCCTCAAAAGGCGGACGCGCTGCCCATGAAAAAGGCACCGCGCATGAGTTTGATTCGGAGGAAGCTCGAGAAGCTGGCCAAAAAGGTGGGCAAAGCAGATCGCACAGCGCTTCAAGTTCGGGCAACAGAAGCGACAGCGGTTCGCGATCTACCCAGGATGATGAAGATTCCGGCGGTCGCAGTGGATCAAAATCAAGTTCCGGACGCAGTGGCGATTCCTCGTCACATACCCGGGGTGGTTCTTCCGAGGATCACGCCCGAGCAGGAAGGCAAAGCCATAAAAACTCATAAATATGAATGGGTTGAATAAATATTCATGGGAAAGGATATTTTCTTTCCCATATGAATTGAGCGTTATCAACTATGGGACTCCATTCAATTGAAAATCCTGCTGAGGTCTAACTTGGAGCCACAGAGACGCCGGATCTAAATTTATTGATCGCAAACAAAACCATCCATAGCGTAAAAATAAACGGTGAAGCCAGTACCGGTATCCCGATGGGCATCAGTAAGCTGGACAGCACAACCTGCCAGATCACTGCCAATATCCCGGCGATTACTGCCAGAACAGTTGTTTGAGGAGTGGATTCAAGAAAAACCCATCCTACTGCAATCATTGTCAAAACCGGATTGAATCCATACAAGCCTGCCTCGATAGCTTTCTGGTCAATTCCCATGCCAAGTGGCAATGCCACACCAATCAGCGCACCGGCGATGGCCATGTAAGCGCCTCGCCATGAAACTAATGCAATTCCTGACAGCAGTAATCCTCCGACCAGTACATCGTCACTGAAGAGAATCTGACTGATGGCGCGCATCATGGCGGTCAGCCATGTTTCAATGGGAATGGCTCCGATCTGTGCTGTGATAGATATGATTGGCGCTGGTGGTTGATTGCCTGAAGCATGCATCATCAGCAAGAATATCCAACTAATCAGCACAAAAGATGAGGTTGCCGCGGGAAGGCGGCAGATATGAAGAAGACGAGTCATCATCGCCCAGACGATGCTAGACAGTATCGACGCGATGACAATGTAGAGCCATAACTGCGGTGTGTGACCCATGAAGACAGACAGGCAGACCGCAACCAGAATACCGTTGAATCCGTAAAGTCCAGCTTTGATATCCTGCAAGCAAAACTTGAACGCATGCGCGGTGAGAGTACTGCAAATTAACCCTATCGTCGCTGCTATTCCAGTCATTATTCCGCTCACATAGAACCCGATCAAGACAAAAAATCCAGTAACGGCATTGCCACAAAACATGACTTGTCCTGCGCCTCGTAAGATTGCCCGCACGGGTTCGGGTGTTTTTTCGTCAATCAAAAGCGGCCAATTCAAGATTCTTTGTCTCCTTTGTGAGTAGAAGCGCTGCGTAAATGTCTTCTGCGACCAACCTTGCGATATGAGCAATATCGCCCTGGCTCGTTACCATCGCGGTTATGATCGCGCCGTCGATTAATAGGCTTAATTCTTCCGTTACCATGTCCGGATCTTGTATGACGCTAGCCTCGACCATCGTGCGGAGTTTGGCATTGATTTTTTCCCGATGGGTAATAGCAATGCCTTGTACCTAACTGTTGCCCTTATCATATTCAGCAACAGCGTTGATAAATATGCAGCCATAGAAATGCTCGCTCTCAAACCAATTGCGCATTACATCGAATAACGCCAGAATACGATCGCGGGCCGGGCAGTTCAGCGCCGCTAAATCAGTGTCAAACCACTGGAACCACATATCGGCTTCGGCTTCAAAGACTGCTCTGAGCAAGTTTTCTTTTGAACCGTAATGTAGATATAACGCGCGGCGCGAAACACCTGATGCTTCGATGATTCTGGCAATTCCCGTGGCATGAATGCCTTCTTTGCAAAATAAATAAACCGCAAGCGGCTTGAAGCAATCTTTTCTGACTGCTTTCCTTGAGCGGATTTTTCTTGGGTAAACCCTGCATTACCGGTTTGTTTGAATGTGTTGCTTGAGTTTTTGTGCAATTCTGCCGGCTTCCAGTCGGATTTCCCGCAATAATCCGCTTAACGGATTGATCTGTCCGATGAAGTAGAGCCGTGGCGCATTGGGATGTTCCTGATCCCCCGAGAAAACCACCCGATCATCCTTGTCGGTGATGCCTGGAATTTTAACCAGTTTCGAGATGCCGGTACGAAAACCGGTGCCAACGATGATGACATCAGGTTCCAGCGTTACCACGTCAGTGTCATTATGTTGCGCAGTTTGGATGCGTTGAAATACCTCCACGGTTTTTCCGGTGATCTTCTGGATTGGGCCTACGATGTGAATTCGCCCGGCGCGGACGTCATCGATGAAAGGTCGATAAAGAATGGGTACTACGTTGTTGATGGCGTACTGCTTTGAAAGTGGCAAAGAAGGATAAGGCAGGCCGTGGGCACTCAGATCTCCTATCATACGGTGCTGTAAAAAACGTAATATGCCATCCACCCAGCGGGTAGGCCAGTATCGGGTCCATACCCCAATGCCGATCAACGGGATGCCATAAATGCTCTTTGGCAGAATATGGGGCGCCGTCCTGACCGACACCGTTACGGAGCTTGCATGCCCGGCCAACCTGCTGGCAATTTCAGCAGCAGAATTGCCGCTGCCGACGACTAAAACCTGCTTGCCAGTATATGCCTGAGTGTTCTTGAATTTCGATGAATGAATAATTTCTCCCGGGAAGGTTCTCAAGCCTTCCCAGTCGGGAATCACTGGAATACGGCAGCCTCCGATGGCCATGACAACGGCGCGAGACTCGAATTGCTTGCCTTCGGTGCTGATGATGTGCCAGACATCACGTTGCCGGTCATAACTTACTTTCTCGATATCGGTGTTTGTTTGTACGGTAAATCCGCCGCGTGCCGGGAAAGTTTCCAGCAGACGAACCACTTCTTCGCGGGAAGGCCATGAGCCAGCAGATAACGGAAATTTACTGCCTGACAGGGCAGAAAAATAGCGTCCGGAATTCAATCGTACACCATCATAATGATTGCGCCAGACATCGCCGACAGCGCCAGTGCGTTCCAATACCAGGGGTTTTAAACCCGATCTTACTAGCTCGTAGGCAACTGATAACCCGGCGGGACCTGCGCCAATTACCGTCACATCATGAATATCAGGATTGTTCATAGATCATCCTTAAGTGTAAGCATCTTCGTCCTAATGGCTATTGAGCAATAACCCGTTGGATTTAATTTCAATCAAGCAGATACTCTGTTGGTAAACAAGAGTGAAAATTCGAGATTAAGAAGTGATCAAGGTGAAGATGCTTTTACTTCGGAATGATGGATGATTTCTACATTGACGGGTACTGGTCGCATGATGGTATCGGGTATGGGCGCGGCTTTGTTCAGTTTTTCGAGCAATTCGATCACTTCTTGTTCCGGAGCATCTGTTTGTAAATCCACCACGACTTTGATGTCTTCGAAGCCCGGAGAGCCAGGTTCGATGGCAAAAGCTGCGCGGAAATTAACCCGCCCTGACACACTTAAGCGCAGATGTTCGACATTGATGGAGGCTGCGGATAATCCTCCAATATAAGTCGCCACGAGGCAAGCACCAACCGCAGTCAGCAACAAATCCTCTGGCGTGATTCCCATTCCTTCGCCCCCAAAACGCTGAGGCTCATCGGCGAGCACGACTTGGCCATCTGTGACGCGCATAGTGGCGTGATAGCCGCTATCCCATGCAACTGTGGTTCGAAACTCAGGTTTTGCGCTATCACTTGTAGTGTCATTTCTGATGAGATCCACTATGGCCTGTGTCCGTTTTGGATCAATTCCATTAATGAGGTCGTCATTATTTGAGTGGGTCATGACTGGGTCTCCTGATAAACATGCGCATAAGCGCTAGGTTGCAAGCGCCTTCTAAACATTTTTCAGCATTTTATCCAAGCGATCAAGGAAAGTAAAACGATCGTTCTCGCACAATCTTTTGCTTTTCTCCATCCATCAATTTTTGTTTACCGTAATGAGCTGCTGGCTGGATGATGGAAATTGAATATGATCGTGACGTTTAAGTTGAATCATTGGAGCGTTCGGGAATGTCAATTGGGCTGGTCGGGAATATCATTGTTGAGCCGGAAAATATCGCCGCCTTGGAATATGAAATGCGGAATTCTTGAATAGTCCACCTTGACGGACTGAGGATTCTTACCTGGATTGTTAGGGGACATAGAATGAGCTTTAAAAAAGCTGATCAGAAAGGGACAACAAAATCATCCGTCATTCTGTAGGGAATGAATGAAGATTAGAGTCGATCAAGAAACCCGAAGAGCTTGAGGAGTTATCTGCGTGTGTGCGCGTACTTATGAAGCAGAAATTCTATAAAAATGTTGCCTCGTGGGGGGTGATCATTGCATTAAGTACTTGAAACTGATGCAGACAGGCGACCGATAAGACACGAAGAGTTGATCGTGTCTTTTTTTAATGCAGGCGCCTCATCTTTATCAGGAAATAGATTCTGGAGGTACAAACGAGGGTCTTTCTTTTTTCATAAAATCCATGACAGCCATTAAATAACGTTTAGTACGCATTTTTTTTCTTACTTTTGGACTCACAATGGCCGTATCGGTGATTTTTCTATTGTTTAATTTTAATTTTAATTTTGACATTTATTTTTTCTCTCTATTTATCCCATATGTCATTCACAACTTCTACTTCGTACCGTGCGGTTCTGGTCGGATCGACGACTCCTTCATCAATCGCGTTTTCCCAGGCTTCTTTGCAATAATCCATTGGGGAAACGCCCAGTATTTCTAATACAATCGGGTACTCTGCGATAATCCTGCCCGAGTTCCTGTCGCTGATTTGTACCTTTTTTAACATCATCTGCTCCGCTCAAATTCGCCCTGATGCTTGGCAAGGAGTGTCATTATCGGATAGTAAAAACCATTCGTCGGTATGGTTTCACACCAAGCCTTCATTAGGGTAAATGTTGAATATCGCTCAGAATTACCAAAAAGTTGTTGTAAATGCAAAGAAGTTCAATTATTTGGTTCTTAAGCGATGCGAGAGTATTCATCAGTTCTCGATTTACTGTAAATTTTTCAAAATCTCCGCGCCGATATTCGAATCGCTCGTTTCGCACGTGTGAGCCTGGCCAATATCATCGAGCAATGGCAGACTGATTCTATTGCCACACTCTTTGAAAGGAACCTCAATGGCGACTGATTTTTGTTGAAGAGGGAGGTTTCCTGTCAACGTGGAAAGATTTTGAGAGGCATTCGTTACGATTCCGTCTCCAGAGTCAAAATCGACTAAACTGGACAAGGTGGGCTGTCCGGTACCTATGATCGAAACATATGAGACATTTGCGGGCAAAGGGTGTGTATTAAGATCGTTAAGCGCAGCCAAAACATTGCTATCAGGTTGCAGATCTTGAATCGCGGCACTGTCATTGTCGATGTCCGACGCCAGAAGATCGCAAATCCCGATATCGTCGATGAGATTGAAAAGATCGAAGCGGGTATGGCATGCCTCTGCCCAGAAACTGCCAAGATGGGGAGTGCCAATTGTAATCAGCCTAAAAACATCATCGCGATAAGCAAGCGGAGTCGTGACGTCTGGTGCTCGCGCCATTCCCTGTAAGTAAGCTCTGGCAGCAAGTCCTCCCGAGCTGTGGCCGATCAGCAGAACCTTGGTCGAGCCTGGATTGGCCTTTAACACTGCTTGTATGGCGGCCGCGATCTCGCCGCCCAGAAGGTCAAGTGATAATTGCTGATTGCTTGAGAAATTGATCGTGTAAAAATTTCCGTTTTTGCCAGTACACGGAACAACCTGGGCTGAATTTGTCGGACAGTTGAGATTAACTGTTTTTGTGGCGGGATCATATGCAGGTATTCCGCCATAAATCCAGCCACCGTTCGCGATCAGGTAATCTCTATAAGCGATCCAGGTATCAGAAGAAGAAGCCAGTCCGTGGATGAAAATCACCGGGTAGGGCTTGACGCCACATCCTGCTTCTTTCATCAGAGATGAGATGTCTCCCATGTCCTTCGGTACTGTCTGGTTGGTCTCCAGATAATAGACATGATTGTCGGTCGTTGAAACTCCCAGATAGGCATTTGTCGTAGCGTAATAGCGATAGAGATAGGGGGAAGATTGTTGCAGGCCCATAATCGCTGGTGAAAAAAGCTGTGGATAGAATGTTTGAGCCCAATTGAATAGGCATTCGGTATCTGCTGACGCTGAATTGTCGGTTTTTGGCGTCGATTGGGCTGGGGCTGTCGTGCTATAGATGGTTGTAAGAAGCAGGATTCCGAATAAGTAAATAAGCAAATTATTTTTATACATGGCATTCCTTTATGAAAAATAAATAAAAGGGGTTAGAGTTTTTAGAATCCATGACCATCTTTTTCTTACATGTTAAATATCAAGATTAGAAGTTATCGTCTGTGCGGGAGCACACATTTGAAGATGCCTGTAAAAATTTCACCGGCAAAGACGGAGCTTGTGATGCTAATCGTGCAGCAAGCTCACGTGTGAAGAGTTTCCTGCTATGATAGCAAGAAGTTGGTAAGTTTTTATTTATTCTAAAAAAAGACTTGATTGACTTGCTAATGATTTCTCAGATTAACAATTTAATAAACTAATGGTAGGTTAACTTGTCTGTGTGTTGGTATAAGCAGAAGTAGTACGCCGAATAAAACTTTTTTGTCATAGCAATGGACAATATGGACGAATCAGAAATTAAAAACAAAAATTGGGAAAGAAATTTACTGGAGAACTTGGCGCTTGCGTCTATCAGAGAACAGCGCCGAGCACGATTGTGGGGGATTTTTTTCAAGACATTGACCTTTCTATATTTATTTGCTCTGTTGTTTGCTGCAACGGATTGGATTGATGATGGAAAAGTACGCCTCGCCGAGAAACACACCGCTTTGATTGATTTGCGCGGTGTCATCGTTCCGGACAGTGCCAGTAGTGCCGATAAGATCAATGGAAGCTTGCAGTCCGCCTTTAAGGATAAGAATACCCAAGGTGTGATTTTGAGAATTAACAGCCCTGGCGGCAGCCCCGTTCAGGCTGGGTATATCAATGATGAAATAAAAAGACTGCGAACCAAGTATCCAGATATTCCTATTTATGCGGTCATCGGTGATGTGTGCGCTTCAGGCGGTTACTATGTTGCGGTTGCCACTGATAAGATTTTTGTCGATAAAGCAAGCCTGGTGGGCTCGATAGGCGTATTGATGGATGGTTTTGGTTTTGCAGGAACCTTGGAGAAATTGGGTATCGAAAGACGCTTACTCACGGCAGGTGAAAATAAGGGGTTTCTTGATCCGTTTACGCCATTGGATCCGGTACAGAAGGAACATGCCAAGACCTTATTGAAGGAAATCCATCAACAATTCATTACTGTCGTGCAGCAAGGCAGGGGCGAGCGCCTAAAGGATGATCCCAAGATTTTCAGTGGGATCGTATGGACTGGACAGAAGAGTATCGATTTGGGTCTTGCGGATGAAATGGGTGACGCTGAGTATGTTGCGCGTGAAATCATAAAAGCAGAAACGCTGGTTGATTTTACCCCGCGCGAAGGGTTTTCTGATTTATTTGCCAAGCGGTTAGGAAAAATCGCCCTTGAATTTTTGACTCAGAGCGGATTCACATTGAAGTGATCAGCAAGAATCTCAAATTAATTACGATGGCAAGATCGTTCGGCATGTCTGTTGATTTGACATGTCGATAATAAAAAACATTAACCCTCAGATCCAATGTGATTAGAGGATTAATGTTTATCGATCAGAAACTCCTCAAATTGGGGTTTTTGTGTTTATTTTGACTCAGTGTCTTGTGCAGGCTCAGCGTCTCTTGGAGCATATGCGGAGGGAGGCGGTTTATCCATTGGATGTCCGTCTAAACTTTTCTTTCCTTCACAGGCACTTAATCCTAACATTGCCAGAGCTGCTAACATTAATGAAATTTTTATCATTTATTCTCCTCTGTTTTGGATGGGTTTAATATGCAACTATCGACTTCTGAAGAGAATTCTGACAAAGATTACGAACATTATCGAATATTAACACCAGATTGATTAAATAGTGTACTCACAAGCTGTTATAAATTAGCACTTGAGCAAGATTCAAACGCGGCACTAACATGTAGGTTTAGTGCCCTGTTCATGTTTTCTCAGAATTTCCTCAGAGGTTCCTAACTCTTAAAGTTGTGCTTTAGATTATACAGATTTGAACTAAAGAAGAATTAAATTTTTCTGACGAGCATATTTTCGTTTGTTGGTTGATGAAAATATGTGATTGAAATTTTATGATGTGGTTGAGATTTTATGTTCAGCAAACAGTCGCCCATTCAGAGGCGACTGTTTGCTGCTTTGAAGAAAGTAATTACGTAAATAGAGTAATTTCTCATTATTTGGGAGTGCCGTCACGTTCATCCATAAAACTAGGTGGATATTGACCGGGTTTTGGTTCGCCGCAACCGGCTACAAAAGCTGCGAGAAGAGCAGCAACTATTATCGAGTATTTCATTTTTTATCTCCTCTTTAATTCTATTAAAAAAATTTAAATGAAAATAAATTATGTCAAACGATTCACTGATCTCTCAAGAAATTGAAAGACCATACTACTAATACCAGAATACAGTTGTGCTGTCCAGAAAAAAACTGAAAATTTGTAATGAGAAATATTATCGGGAAGAGGTTTTAATGCTGAGATATCCGTTAACATACCATAGATAAAGAATTTTTTCTGATTCTTTATTTGCAACGAAAGAATGGGGCAGTTCATAGTCGTCAGCCAAATTGAGTAGCTCCTCGTAGGTTTTCGAACTTACTTCAAAGCTTTCACCATTGATATAGAAGGTATGGTTACCGCTTAATATCCTACTTTTTAAGTTAATCTGAAGGCCATTTTCTTTTGCCGTGCGAATAAAGACGCGCTCTGATAGTGGACGGACGGGTTGATCAAAAAAAACATGAGATTTGGGCTCTGAAAAATAAATTCCTATGAAATCCTCAATATCTTTTTGATTCCATTTTAATTTTTCAAGAACTGCATTGATTTTTTCGTAAAATGCTTGGCTGATCAAAGACGGATGGGATTGCAATTGAAGATCCGGATCGGAATACAATCCCTCTTTGATGTCAAAATGATCCTGCAAATAAACCAAGAATTGCGTAATGATCTCGTGATGGCTAGGTGCGCGAAAACCGATGGAATAGGTCATGCAATCGTCTTCGGCAATACCGTTATGAGCATATTGAGGAGGCAAGTACAACATATCGCCTGGTTCCAGAATCCATTCTTGTTCGGGTTGAAAATTCGTTAGAATTCTTAAAGGCGCATCGGCAATGATTTCCCTATCGCACTGGGAAGAGATTTGCCAGCGCCGTTGTCCCATTCCTTGCAATAAAAAAACATCATACGAATCGAAATGCGGCCCAACGCCGCCGCCTCGAGGTGCATAACTCACCATCAAATCATCCAATCGTACATGCGGGATGAAACGGAAACTGGTTAACAACTCTCGCGCGGATACGAGAAAATGATTAACGTCTTGGACCAGTAAAGTCCAGTTTTTCTGCGGTAATCGGGTCAGTTCCGAGCGGGTGAAAGGGCCTTGTCTGAGGTGCCATTTCTTATTTTTCTGGATGACAAGACGAGATTGGGCTTCTTGATCACACGCTAATTGCATCAGCTCATTCGGTGATAGAAGACCATTAAAACCTGTGAACGCTTGTCGAATGAGCAAGGGTTTTTTTTGCCAGTAGGTGCGCAGAAAATCCTTGGGTGTTATTTCTCCCAGAGAGAGGACATGAGACTGATCAATCATGGGTTTCTGGTAATTTTAGTTGTGGAATGATGGCGCGTATGCAGTTTTTGCAGCAATTGACTTGAGAGTCGGTTGTGCACTATTGCCTGAGATTGGGTAATCGATCAGCAATAGGAATGAATTTCAGAGCCACGCCATTATTGCACCAGCGCTCGCCTCTCGGGGAGGGGCCATCATTGAAAACATGGCCTTGATGTCCCCCGCAACGTGCGCAATGGTATTCGATACGAAGGAAAATAAGCGTAAAGTCCTGCTTGGTTGCAATATGTTCAGAGATCGGTTGAGTAAAGCTGGGCCATCCAGTACCGCTATCATACTTATGTCGACTTTCAAATAACGGTAAATAGCATGCTGCGCATACATAGGTACCATCCTGATGTTCATGATTGAGCTCGCTACTGCCAGGTTCTTCAGTTTCTTCTTCAAATAATACCCGATAAGCCTCGGGCGCGACCAAGATCCGCCATTCCGCCTTCGGTTTGATCAGTGGATCGGGCTTACTGCTGGGGTGATCGTGAGCGACGACCTGTCCGTGCAGGAGTGAACTCGCCGAGCACCAGGACACGATACTCATATATTGAAGGAAAATACGTCTTTTCATCGTATATTGATATTGAGTTATTGTTTATATTTGATATTTTATTGTCGTGAGTGCGTGAGAATAAATCAACAAGATTGCAGTGAGGCATAAAAAATTCATTTCAAGATCGATGTGATCGAAAGTGACGCTGTAGTGCAGGATGATCTATAAATCCTGTATCATCACGTTTTTAGATGATATCTTAACCCACATGAAAATCACCTTTTTGGAATTTGAACAGAATATTGCAGAATTTGAGTCCAAAATTGAAGAATTGCGTTTTGCACAAGATGATTCTGCGCTGGATATTTCCGCGGAAATTACACGCCTGCAAGCGAAGAGCTTGTCGTTGACTAAAAACGTCTATGCGAAGCTGACTCCGTGGCAGATTTCACAAGTTGCACGGCATCCGCAACGGCCGTATACCCTTGATTATATCGATCACTTATTTACCGATTTTGAGGAATTGCATGGTGACCGGAATTTCGCCGATGACCACGCGATCGTCGGAGGGTTGGCGCGTTTCAACGGTCAAACTGTGATGGTGATCGGACATCAAAAAGGGCGCGATACCCGTGAAAAGATTTACCGGAACTTTGGCATGCCCAAACCCGAGGGGTATCGCAAGGCTCTGCGTTTAATGCGTCTGGCTGAGAAATTTTCCATTCCCCTGATAACCTTCATTGATACTCCGGGTGCCTATCCCGGTATTGATGCAGAAGAGCGAGGACAATCCGAAGCGATTGGCAGAAATCTCTATGTCTTGGCGGAGTTAAAGGTTCCGATCATCTGCGTCATTATCGGAGAAGGAGGATCGGGCGGTGCACTGGCGGTGGCAGTGGGCGACATCATTCACATGCTGCAATATGCCACCTATTCTGTGATATCGCCGGAAGGTTGTGCCTCGATCTTGTGGAAAAGCTCTGAGAAGGCGCCAGAGGCGGCAGAAATCATGGGTATCACTGCCGACCGCCTGAAGGCAATGAATCTCGTTGATAGTATTATCGCTGAACCGATCGGGGGAGCTCATCGTGATTATCCGGTCATCATGCAATCGGTGAGAACGGTATTGCACGATTCTCTGCGTAAACTTCAGCAAGAACATTCCATCGATATGCTTCTCGAGAAACGACTTGAACGACTTATGGGGTATGGTTCATACAAGGAAGTCAAAGTCGAATAGTATCGTATGTGATACGAGAAGAGCCCTGCTGCAGCATGTTTCTCCGGGTCACCAGTTGACGATTGCATTGAGTGGCGGTGTGGATTCGGTGGTGTTGCTGCATATACTTGCTGTGCTATCCAAAGAAATGCATTTCACGCTCACTGCTGTGCATGTCAATCATGGCATCAGTGATAATGCCGGGTATTGGAGCAAGTTCTGCTGTGATATATGTCATTCCTATCGAATTCCGGTCCATGTGGCGTATGTGCAGGTCAAGAAAGGCCCGGGCATCAGTCTGGAAGCCAGTGCACGCGAACAACGCTATCGGATTTTTGATCGCATCCAGGCTGATTATGTCCTGCTGGCGCAACATCTCGATGACCAGGCTGAAACCATGTTATTGCAATTATTTCGTGGCGCCGGCCTCAAAGGACTGAGCGCGATGCCAGCGGTTCGGAATCAGCAGAGTCATAATTCACCAAAAATACTTCGCCCGTTGCTGGAGGTTTCCCGTTGCCATATCGAAGCTTATGCGCGGCAGAACGAATTGACCTGGATCACGGATGAAAGTAATGCCGATACGGCATTTGATCGGAATTTCTTGCGCCACGACGTCTTTCCGATCATCCGGAAGCGGTATCCGCAGTACCCTGACATGCTGCTGCGCAGCAGCCGCCATTTTTCGGAAGCCGTTTTGCTTCTGGACGAATTGGCTCAGATCGATCGCGATAATTGCCTGGTTGCTGGCAGATTAAATCTACAAAAGCTGCGTAAACTCAGTGCCCCGCGGGCCAAGAATCTGTTTCGTTATTGTTTGTTATTGCATGGTGCGGATCTGCCGAGTGCGGCACGACTCAATGAAATTCTGAGGCAGCTCCAGGCATTGTCACCAGATCACCAATTTCATATGAGCTTTGGCAATACTGAAATTCGTAGCTATCAGGGCGCTATTTATATTTTGCTGCGTCAAGAAAAAATAAAGGAATTCAAGGAACAGCGCTATGTATGGCATGGTGGAGCCTTGCCGACCATGCAGCATATCAGGGGCACCATTGGTTTTGTCGAATCCACCATTGATGGAATAGATCCGCAGAAATTGCTCGGTAAATCGCTCAGCATTCGCTCGCGCAGCGGAGGAGAACGAATCAGACCAGCTTGTAACCGCCCGCGCCGGAGCTTGAAAAATTTGCTTCAGGAGGCGTTTATTCCTCCCTGGGAACGTATGCATGTGCCTTTACTGTTTTGTGATGAGAAACTCGTTTGGGTTCCGGGCATTGGCGTCGACTGTGAATTTCAAACAAGGTCGACAGAACTGGGCATAATGCCGCTCTGGGATCCATCATAAGCGACCTGATCAATGTTGAAAATATAGGAATATAGGAATATAGGAATAGATACGAGTTCGTGTGATCATTTTATTTTTTGAGGCAGCTCAATGATTCTAGTTACAGGCGGAGCGGGATTTATTGGAAGTAATTTTGTGCTGAATTGGCTTGTCCAGTCGGACGAGTCCATCGTGAATCTCGATAAATTAACCTATGCGGGCAATTTGAAAAATCTGGCATCTATACAAGGAGACAGCCGGCATCAGTTTGTCCAGGGAGATATCGGGGATGCGCATCTGATTGCACGTATATTGAAACAACATCAACCCCGCGCCATCATCAATTTTGCGGCGGAAAGCCACGTCGATCGATCGATTCATGGGCCGGAGGATTTTATTCAGACCAATATTCTAGGTACGTTCCGATTATTGGAAGTGGTTCGAGGTTATTGGGGGGAACTGGATGCTGCAGAGAAGCGGGATTTCCGCTTCTTGCACGTATCTACTGACGAAGTCTATGGTTCTTTGGCGCGAGAAGAAGCGGCTTTTACCGAACAGCACCGCTATCAGCCTAATAGTCCTTATTCAGCCAGCAAGGCTTCCAGTGATCATCTGGTGCGCGCCTATCATCATACCTATGGCTTGCCGGTTTTGACTACCAATTGTTCAAACAATTACGGCCCGTTCCAGTTTCCGGAAAAATTGATTCCGCTGATGATCGTTAACGCCCTGGAGGGCAAGCCTCTGCCGGTATATGGCGATGGCCAGCAAATTCGCGACTGGTTATATGTTATTGATCATTGCAATGCAATTTGCCGTGTTCTGGAAGCAGGTACGGTAGGCGAGGTTTATAATATCGGTGGCTGGAACGAAAAACCCAATATCGAGATCATTCACAAGATTTGCGGTTTATTGCAGGAAACCTACCCTGATTCGTCTTTTCAGCATTTGATAACCTATGTCACTGATCGTCCGGGACACGACCGGCGCTATGCGATCGATGCCTCCAAAATTGAGCGCGAACTGAATTGGAAACCGGCTGATACTTTCGACTCAGGCATACGCAAGACCATTCAATGGTATCTGCAACATCGATCTTGGATTACTGATGTTCAGACAGGCGCATACCGGGAATGGATGGAAAAAAATTATGCGGGTGAGCGGTCATGAAAATCGTGCTTTTCGGCAAGAATGGTCAAGTAGGATGGGAATTGCAACGGAGCTTGGCGCCGTTGGGAGAATTGATCGCAGTCAGTTCTTCGGATGAGACTTTCTGTGGCGATTTGACGAATTTGACGGGAATCGTTCGAACCCTGCGGCAAATTTCGCCGGATATCATTGTAAATGCGGCAGCTTATACGGCGGTCGATAAAGCTGAGCAAGAACACGGATTGGCTCAGATCATCAATTCAGAAGCGCCGGGGGTGCTGGCCGAGGAGGCGCGGCGATTGAACGCAACCATGGTGCATTACTCGACAGACTATGTGTTCGACGGCCGCGGCAGCGAACCCTATCGAGAGACAGACGCTGCTCAGCCACTGAATATGTATGGAAAAACCAAGCTACAGGGTGAAAAAAATATCATTACTTCCGGCTGCGCTTATTTTATTTTTCGAACCAGTTGGGTGTATTCAATCTATGGTCATAATTTCATCAAGACAATACTGCGCCTGGCACAACAACGCGACACCCTGACGATTGTCGATGATCAGATCGGATCGCCCACTGGTGCGGAACTGATCGCGGATATTACCGCGCAGGTATTGCATTCCTTGAAATATCAACCTGAAGCTTGCGGTGTATTCCATCTGGTGGCGCGAGGGTATACATCGTGGTTTGAATATGCCCAATTTGTCCTGACTCATGCGCGGCGGGAAAATTTTCCCTTGATGGTACAGCCTGAGGCAGTATCGCCCATATTCAGTGATCAGTTTCCTTTGCCGGCCGTGCGCCCGTTGAACTCGCGCCTGGCGACCCACAAACTCGAGGGTCAGTTCCAGTTGGAACTCCCAGTCTGGCAAATAGGAGTGACTCGTGCATTAACGGAACTCTTTCACAAAGAAAAATTGTCATGAATTCGATGTATTTCTTTTGACCGACATGCTTTTGCAATGATTTTTCTCGAGTCTGAGTAGGCTCCCCTATAAGGAATTCATTGATAAGATTGACCTGAAAACGTGCTTGAACGATCGGTTGGGTTCGTTATATACTGCTTCCCCCTAAGTAAGTTAAAAGAACTTTTATAAGGAAAATTAGATAATGAAATATACTCTTCTGGCCGCCTCCTTATTGGCCTTGGCATTGTCTGCATGTGGAAAACCAAATCAAGCGCTTCCTGAAACCGAAAAAGCAAATTACGAAAAACTTATTAGCGGTGGACAAAACGAATGTCCGCATGGCCTCGATGGAAATGGCAATTGCTTGAAAGAAGGTGCTGATCCTCGTCCTTATGGCGGAACCAGTAAAGACGGGCACTAAGAATTAGGAATTCCTCCTAAGGGAGAAAAAAGAAAACCGCCCTTTCGGCGGTTTTCTTTTTTAAGTGTTGACCTGTATCTACTTGAGCTGGTCGTGTAACAGAGTAAGAATGCGTTTGGCAGTAGCTGAGCTAACAGCCGATCCATCTTCGTTGGACAGTGTGACCTTGCTGGTGCTGGTGCCAGTATTATTGACCTGGATGCGGTACTTTGCAGCTTTATCGTTCGAATCATCACTGCGCCAGAACATCAGTCCCGACAAAATCCCTTCATCATCGCCCTTTTTCTTGATGTCTTTGTCAGGATTCAGATACCGCACAAAATAAATGCCTTCTGCGCGATTTCGATCCTCAACAGTAAAACCGATGCGGTCCAGTGCCAGACCAATCCTCCGCCACGATCGGTCAAATGCTTCATTGATGATGAGTGCATTGTCAGTTCCAGATTCTATATAAGCCCGCTCTTGAGTAGTACTTCGACCGGTGGTCAATTCCATTTTGGCTTTTTCTTCCTCGACCCCGAAACGCATCATCAAGCGGGACAGCATCTCCGCTTCCAGATCAGGATCGGCAGGTTTGGGTTGCCAGACCGTGCGGTTGAGACTGCCTCCTTCGAGTACTTCACTCATGCCGCGATGACTGATATAGATTTCTGTATTGCCCTGTTCATTCCGCTCAAGCCGAGTGCGGAATTTATCGCGTTCAGCCGTTGAGTAAATGCTATCCAGGAAAGTGGACAGGAACGTTCTGATTAGATCATGGGGAATCTTAGCTCGATTCTCAGCCCAATCCGTTTCCATGATGCCAGCTTCGGGAACTTCGGTTTTGATCAAAAAACCGAGTTCTTGCCAGAACTCCTTGATGACTGGCCAGAGTGCTTCCGGGGGTTGTGGTACCACCAACCAGCGCTGGGTTCCGGCCCGTTCGATATGAACATTCTGCACCGATGACGGTATGAAAGCGGTATTGCTCGTTTTCGATTGATTCCCTCGCTCGTTACTGTAGCTTGAAAACGTGGCTGTCCCTGAACCACCCTCGGGTATGGTATAGCGTTCATCGATGGCAGGTTGGACAAGATCGGGAGGAATCTCTAGCGGAGGTAATTTTCCTGCAGATTTATAATCAATCGTTTTAGTCTCGGGGAAGAGCTGAAAAGTACCGCAACCGGTATTTGTCAAGGAAAGCATCAATACTAGAGACGACAAGGTCGCTTTTCGCCAGTGCATTGTTGACATCTTACTCCTTCGATACGGATATATTTGCAGATTGCATTGCTTCGAGTATGAGCGCGTGATATTGACCGGATAGAGGTGTGAGCGGTAATCGGATACCATGCCCGATCAGACCCATCTGTGCGACAGCCCATTTAACGGGAATGGGATTGGCTTCAATAAATAAATCATTGTGCAGGCGCAACAGTTTATTATTGATTGATCGGGCATTGTTGAGGTCGCCTGCCTTAGCAGCAATGCACAAATCATGCATCATTCTTGGGGCAACATTCGCAGTGACTGAGATAACGCCATGCCCACCCAATAACAACAACGCTAGCGAACTGATATCGTCGCCGCTATAAATCGAGAAATCGGGCGGGGCTCGGAGCAACAGATCGGAACCTCGTCCGATATGGCCAGTGGCATCCTTGATACCGACGATGTTGGGAATTTCAGCCAGACGCAATGCCGTGTCATTATGAATATCAGAAACCGTCCTGCCCGGGACATTGTAGAGGATATGCGGAATGTCGACGGCTTCCGCGATGGCCTTGAAATGTTGATATAACCCTTCCTGGGTGGGTTTGTTGTAATAGGGAGCGACAGAAAGACAGGCATCGACTCCTGAATTTTTTGCGAAAATCGATAAATCAATCGCTTCACGCGTCGAATTGGCGCCCGTTCCGGCGATGACGGGTATACGCCCGGCAACGTGATCAACTGCCGTCTGCATCAGCAGATGGTGTTCATCAAAATCCACTGTAGGAGATTCGCCGGTAGTCCCAACCACTACAACGCCATCGGTACCCTCCGCGATGTGGAAATCAAGAAGAGAGCGGAACCGTTCTAGATCCAGTCCGCCATCATCATGCATGGGCGTCACGATAGCTACTAAGCTACCTTTAAACATAACAATCTATCCAGTAAAAAAGCACATTTTACCCGAATCTTTTAACGCTTAAGCATATTCTCCGGCAATTCTGACATATTTTGTGCTCACGAGCAGGGTAGACATCATTTTCAGTCCATCCATCAAAAGGCTTTCCTTTCATTTGGAGAAATGAATGGCGCCGTCGCCATAATCCACCTTGATGATATCTTTCGCCACAAATCTGCCCTCCAGAATTTCTTTTGCCAATGGATTCTCGATTTGAGCCTGAATGGCGCGTTTAAGCGGGCGAGCACCAAACACTGGATCGAAACCTGCTTGAGAAATGGCTGCCAGAGCTGCGTCGCTGACTTCAAGTTTCATGTCCAGTTTTGCCAACCGCGTTTCCAGATAATGCAACTGTATTTTGGCAATCGATTGGATATGCTGTGCATCCAAGGCATGAAACACGACAACTTCATCGATGCGATTGATGAATTCGGGACGGAAGTGCGTCTTTACCTCGCTCATCACGGCTTCCTTGATGGCTGAATATGCGCTGCCAGCCATATCCTGAATCATTTGCGAACCAAGATTGGAAGTCATTACGATGACGGTATTCTTGAAGTCGACAGTGCGGCCTTGACCGTCGGTCATGCGACCGTCATCCAGAACCTGCAGTAATACATTGAAAACATCCGGATGAGCTTTCTCGACCTCATCGAGCAAAATTACGGCGTAAGGTTTACGACGCACCAGTTCGGTCAAATATCCACCTTCTTCGTAACCGACATAACCCGGAGGCGCGCCAATCAGACGCGCTACCGAATGTTTTTCCATGAACTCGGACATATCGACACGGATCAGATGATCTTCCGAATCGAACAAAAAGCCGGCCAGTGCCTTGCAGAGTTCAGTTTTACCGACACCCGTGGGGCCGAGGAACAGAAAAGAGCCGTACGGCCGGTTCGGATCGGCCAATCCGGCGCGCGAACGCCGAATCGCGTCCGAGACCAACTTGACGGCTTCATCCTGACCAACGACGCGATTGTGGAGCTTTTGTTCCATCGTCAGCAGTTTTTCGCGTTCGCCCTGCATCATCTTGGAAACTGGAATGCCGGTTGCGCGGGAAACGACTTCAGCAATCTCCTCAGCGCCCACTTGCGTACGCAATAACTTAGGGGCATGCGCGGTTTTTGAACTGCCATCTGGCGCTTTCTGCTCATTGAGTTGCGATTGCAGTTGCGCTTCCAGTTGCGGGAGTCGGCCATATTGCAATTCAGAAACCTTTTGCCAATCTCCTTTGCGGGTCGCGGCTTCGACTTCCAGCTTGATTTTTTCCATTTCTTCCTTGATGTGCTGGGAACCCTGCACCTGGAATTTTTCAGTTTTCCAGATTTCTTCTAAATCGGCATATTCACGCTCTTTTTGCTTGATTTCATCTTCGAGCAGTTGCAGGCGCTTTTGCGAAGCCTCGTCTTTTTCCTTCCTGATCGCTTCGCGTTCGATCTTTAATTGAATCAAGCGCCGGTCCAACTTATCAAGAGCTTCTGGTTTGGAGTCAATTTCCATTTTGATGCGAGCTGCCGCCTCGTCAATCAGATCGATTGCCTTGTCTGGCAAGAAACGGTCGGTGATGTAGCGGTTGGATAATTCCGCCGCTGCCACGATCGCGGGGTCGGTAATATCGACGCCATGATGCAACTCATATTTTTCCTGCAGTCCACGGAGAATGGCAATGGTGGCTTCCACTGACGGTTCTTCGACCAGCACTTTCTGAAAGCGGCGCTCCAGCGCGGCGTCTTTCTCGATATATTTGCGATATTCATCCAGCGTGGTTGCGCCGACGCAATGCAATTCGCCACGCGCCAGCGCGGGTTTGAGCATGTTGCCCGCGTCCATTGCGCCCTCGGCTTTGCCGGCGCCAACCATCGTGTGCAGTTCATCGATGAAAACGATGGTTTTTCCTTCGTCCTGCGCAAGTTCTTTCAAAACCGATTTGAGACGCTCTTCGAATTCGCCACGATATTTTGCGCCCGCCAGCAATGCAGCCATGTCCAGCACTAGGACGCGTTTGTCTTTCAGGCTTTCGGGCACTTCACCGTTGACGATGCGTTGCGCCAGACCTTCGACGATGGCGGTTTTGCCGACGCCGGGTTCACCGATCAGCACCGGATTGTTTTTGGTGCGGCGTTGCAGAACCTGAATGGCGCGGCGGATCTCATCATCGCGGCCGATGACTGGATCCAGCTTACCTTGACGCGCCCGCTCGGTCAGGTCGAGAGTGTATTTTTTCAATGCTTCGCGGCTGCCTTCAGCTTCGGGATTGCTCACTTGCTCGCCGCCGCGTACGGCATTGATGGCCTGTTGGAGTGCTGCATAATTGGCGCCAAATTGTTTCAATAATGCGCCGATCTCACCTTTATCCTGCAAAACGGCCAACAAGAACATTTCCGAGGCGATGAACTGATCGTTGCGTTTCTGGGCTTCCTTGTCCGCTAGGTTGAGCAGATTATTCAATGTGCGGGAGAGCGTGACTTCACCGCCGGAATTTTCAATTTTCGGCAGCCGCTGTATTTGTTGCTTGAGATTTTCCAGAAGCGGCGCAGTATTGACGCCTGAGCGCTGAAGCAGAGAAACGGTGCTGCCGTCCTCTTGCTGTAAAAGCGCGAGAAGTAAGTGCTGTGGCTCAATGGTTGAATTGTCCTGACCGACCGCAATACTTTGCGCGTCCGAGATGGCTTGTTGAAACTTGGTTGTAAGCTTGTCGAAACGCATAGCAGGTTCTCCCCAGAAAGATTAATGGCTCGTACGTGGGGGATGATAACAAAATTTCAAGAGAAGGATTTCGTAGCTTGATCAGCCGACGGCGTGCATTTTATTCACGGTAGTGACCGATTCCTGCAGCATATTTTCGATTTGTGATACCGGAACGGGACGGCTGAAATAATAGCCCTGATAATGATTGCAGCGCTGTGCCATGAGAAGCTGCAGTTGCTCTGCCGTTTCGATGCCTTCGGCGATGACCTCGATTTCCAGGCTGTGCGCCATCGCAATGATCGCGGCGACAATGGTGTGGTCATTCTTGTCTGTGACGATATCCCGCACGAATGAGCGGTCTATCTTGAGAGTATGGATCGGAAAACGCTTCAGGTAACTGAGACTGGAGTAGCCTGTTCCAAAATCGTCAATTGAGATGTGAATGCCCATTTCGCTTAAGCACTTCAATGTATTCACTACTTTTTCAATATCATCAATGAGCATGCTTTCGGTGATTTCCAGCGTGATGTAACGTGCTTCTGTTCCGGTTTCTTCCAGGATATGGGAAATATTCTTGATCAATGAGTTATCTCTGAATTGCCTGCCGGAAAGATTGATGGCTACTCTAGGCACTGAATAGCCCTGGCTTTTCCATGCTTTGATTTGGAGACAGACAGTTTTGATGACCCATTCACCAATGGGTATGATCAGCCCCGTTTCCTCGGCCAGACCAATGAACTTATCCGGACCGATCAATTGCTGCTGAGGATGCTGCCAGCGCAGCAATGCTTCCACGCTGTGCAGCCGATTATCAGGCATATCCATCACTGGCTGATAAAATAAAACCAATTCGTTTCTTTCTAGTGCATGACGAAGATCCAGTCCAAGAGTGTGACGCTCATGGGCCGATTTGTTGAGATCGTTGGTAAAGAACTGATAATTGTTGCGACCGTTCTCTTTTGCATGATACATCGCTACATCGCTGTTCTTCAATAATGTTTCTGAGCTCGTGCCGTCATCGGGAAAGACCGCAATTCCTATGCTGCCGCCAATATGCAATTCATGATGAAGAATGACGTGGGGTTGGACTAACGCATCAAGGATTTTTTGCGCCACTTTTGCGGCATCCAGGGATTCTGAAATCGAATTTAACACTACGATGAATTCATCACCACCTTGGCGTGCGACAGTATCTTCATTGCGTACGCAAGTCATCAGCCGTTCTGCCACAGCTTTGAGCAGGAGGTCGCCAATATCATGACCGAGGGAATCATTGATCATTTTGAAGTGATCCAGATCAATGAACAGCACCGCCATGACTTTGGGATTGCGTGAATCTTGCACCAGCGCCTGTTCGATCCGATCCTGGAGCAATTGCCGGTTGGGCAAACCTGTTAGTGCATCATGGGTGGTCATCTGAAGAATGCGCTGCTCAGCTTCCTTACGCTCGTACCAGCGGCCGAGATCATGTGCAATGGTGTCGATAAGATGTTGCTCATGCGGTAGAAAAGAGCGACCTTGTTGATATGCAACTTCTAATAGGCCGCATATTTCTCCGTTGGAGATGATTTTCGTGTCTATTTTGCTTGGATGATGACCAGTATATCCGGGGCATGCTATGTGTTTGCTACCCAGCTCGATCATTGCAACGGCTAATTCGGGAAATTGCATGGCCAGCGTGAGCGACTCGACGATGTGCTGGCAGAGTTTTTCAATGCTGAGATCCTGTCTTATGGCATTACGGATCATTTGTAAGCACTGATTTTCTTTCAGCCGTTCAGTTATGGCCATATCCTTTTGCTTACGGGCCGTGATGTCGACGCTGGCAAAAAGATAGCAATCAATGATTCCCTGCGCATTCTTCAGTGGAATAGTCACTGTTTCCACCCAGTACAATTCGCCGGATTTATGACGATTGCAGATCTCCTGTTGGCGCACACCCTTCTTGACGGAGTTTTTTATCCAGCTGGCGAGAGGCGAGCGGGAATGCTGTTGAGCGCATAATATGCGGTGATCCTTGCCGATCAATTCCTCACGTCCGTAACCACTGATCTCGCATAATTTATCGTTGACCTGCACAATTTCGCCGTTACCGTCAACAATGAAGATTGCCGCGAGTTGGTCTATAGCGTTGATATACTCAGATTCCGGATAAATTTTCGTTACGTTGTGTTCGTCAGGAGCCCATTGCTTCAAATGGTTGTTGGGTGCTGTTTGGAATGGATTGGTGTTCGGGAAAAGGGATAATGTCAGCCAGCGTAAAACAGCTATGCCGGACAGCATCGATATCACCAGAGCTAACAGGATTGCTGGGTTAGGATTTGGTAAATAGTCCGCAATTTCACTTTCGTCGATCTTCAGAACCGCACCGATACCCTCAGCAACTGGAGCGTGAACGGCGATGACACTGATTTGCCGGTCATCCGTCAGGTATTGAATGCCCTTCTGCTCTTCCATCGCGAAGTGCAGGGGCAGCGAGTTATGCGGACGGCGCTCCCAATGCTTGAACTGAATTCCAGCCAGGTTACGTTGAAAACAACTGACTTCCGAGGTGGCCTGTGAAGTGGACACACACAGTGAAAATTCATCCGATTTCCCAATGCGTGAAGTTTTTGAAAATATCTCAGTCAGGGCAGTCAGCGGCATTTCGGTGACGATACGGCCAAGTTCCGTTTGATCGTCAATTCTGAGGATCGCGATCGTGCGCAAAATAAATTGCCCATTCCAAAGCAGATAACTTTCCATGCCGGGATCAGCATCGAGCTGAACGACGTAATGAGGGTGTTTAAGTGGACTTCCGGAACTGAGCAGTAACTTGCCATGCGCATCATGTAGGCGTATCGCTGAAAAATGTTCTGCAGATTGGCTTTCGACCTCATTGGCAGAGGCTGCGATGTTCAGGATCAGGGGAATATCTGGAAAAGTATCTGCCTGATTCTGAGCCAGAGAAATATACCGGGCGAGGTTCTGAGTGATTGTCATCGCATGGGTGATATGCGTGCCGATCAATTCGACGGTATGGTCAAAATCATCGTGCAGATTTGTAAAGACCACGGTTTCCATTCGAGAATGCATGATCTTATAAACCGATAAGCCTGCTATCGCAATGAAAACCATCAGTGTCAATCCACTGATAGTAATCATTTTACGATCATCGTAATGAGTAAAGAAACGAAGCATTATCAATATTTTACTAAAATCCAGGATGACTTTAATGACGATAGGATTGATCAAAAGGTAAGAGTTCGACAAGCTATTATCGGTAAGGCCGATTTATTTTTAACGCTCAATTAAGGCGTGTTTTTACCCTTTATTCCTGTTCAGCCAGTGAATACCAGCGTGTGCGTGTCGTTAGCCGTTATGGCGTGGGGTGGCGTTTGCAACGAATCAGACTGGCGAAAGCGCTGATTCATGTTTTTTTTGGCGGTTCTGGGTAAGGGTGGAGAATGTTGAGGGCGACACTTTTTCCGGCTGTTTCAACGATGCGCACATGTTCTCTCTTGAATTGCCGGGCATGCTGCAAGCCGCAAGAATGCGCGATCATATTGATTTCTTTGTTGACGTTCCTGGCATAGTTTGCAACCCGCAAATACTTTTCTTCCACAACCAGGCCATTTTGCAAGCGTTCATCGTGAGTCGTGATGCCGGTGGGGCAAGTATTGAGATGACAGCGCATCGCCTGGATGCATCCCAGCGAGAACATGAAACCCCGAGCGGTATTCACGAAGTCCGCGCCGGCGCAGAGCGCCCAGGCGCCTTCAGCGGAGGTGACCAATTTTCCTGCGGCTATCACATAGATACGATCCTTCAAGCCGGACTGAAGCAAGGAATCAACGACGCGTGGCAAAGCTTCGGCGATCGGCAGACTGACGTGGTCAATCAAAGTCTGCGGTGCTGCGCCGCTGCCGCCTTCGCCGCCATCGATGGTCAGGAAGTCGGGCGCATATTCCAGTCCGCGGCGGTTGATGCTGTCACATAATTCATTGATGAAATTCCATCCGCCTATTGCCGTTTTGATACCCACAGGCCGTCCAGTCAGTTCGCGCAGCGCATGGATTTTATCGAGCAGCTCATCGATGCTATTGATGTCCTTATGCCGATTGGGACTGATCGAATCAATGTTGACAGGAATGCCGCGAATGGCCGCAATCTCAGGGCCAACCTTGGTGCCCGGCAATAATCCGCCTTTGCCTGGTTTTGCACCTTGGGAAAGCTTGATTTCAAAGGCTTTGACGATTTTTCCGAGTTCTTTGGCACGCTGCGGAGAAAAATTGCCTTGCTCATCGCGTATGCCATACTTGGCTGTGCCGATTTGCATGATCACGTCACAATGGCCTTCCAGGTGATAGGGCGCCAATCCACCTTCACCGGTATTCAACCAGCAGCCCGCCTGCGCAGCACCGAGCGACAACGCCCGCACGGCTGGTTTTGAAATCGCGCCATAGCTCATGCCGCTGATATTGATGATCGATTTGGCTTCGAAAGGAAATTGGCAATAATCTTGCCCAATGTGAAGCGAAGGGGTGGGAAGCTGATCTTCCTCCTGTATCGGAAATGCGGCGTTCACGAAGATAATTGCACCCGGTTGACGCAGGTCATTTGTGGAACCGAAGCCGACTAGGCTGCCTTTATTCTTGGCGTTTTTATAAATCCACGCACGCGTGGCGCGGTTGAAGGGCATTTCATCCCGATCGTTGGCGAAAAAATATTGGCGGAAATATTTTCCCTGAAGCTCAAAAAAATATCGTAAGCGTCCTATGACCGGATAATTCCGCAGAATCGAATGTTTTTTCTGCGTCACATCCTGAATGAACCATACGATGACGAAACCGACGGCAATTACGCTCAGCATCGTGGCAAGACTATGAATAATCACATCAAATGCGCTAGACATCTTCATTCTCCCGTTATGCTGCAGTCAATCGCGATAGTATGTGCTCAAGAAACCAATCCGGTAAGCAGGTTCTGAAAAACCACCGAAGGATGGTCAAGTGCAGTTGTTTTTCGGAACTTTCGTAAGTGTACAGCCTGTGTGCACTATAATGCAGGGCTTCATTGCCAGTTAGGGTGGACAAAATAAAAAAATGCAGGATATAGAGGAAGAAATTCGCGACAACGTGCAACGCGCACTGCAAGAAGACATCGGCAGTGGCGATTTGACTGCATTGCTGGTTCCCGACAATAAGACCTTGAAAGCGAGGGTGATTACGCGCGAGGACGCCGTGGTCTGTGGCACACAATGGTTCAACGCATGTTTTAGATCGCTAGCGCCCGACATAGTCATCCAATGGTTCTTCAAAGATGCCGATCGCATACGGGCAAACCAGACATTGTGCGAAATTACCGGCTCGGCCCGCGCCATGCTGACCGCGGAACGCTCTGCACTGAATTTTCTGCAATTATTGTCCGCCGTGGCGACACAAACCCGGCATTTTGCCGATGCCATTGCCGGCACCAGCGCCGTCATTGTCGATACCCGCAAAACACTGCCTGGGTTACGGCTGGCGCAAAAATACGCAGTGACCTGCGGCGGCGGGGTCAATCACCGGGTCGGTCTGTATGACGGGATTCTGATCAAGGAAAACCACATCATCGCGGCCGGCGGCATATTACCGGCATTGACGCATGCACGTGAAATTGCATCGCCGGATGTGTTTATCCAAATCGAAGTGGAAACAGTGCAGCAACTTCAAGAAGCTATCGCCGCCGGCGCGGTGATGGTATTGCTGGATAATTTTAGTTTGGCTCAACTGCGCAATGCGGTGGCATTGACCCGCCAACACTCAGGACAGCGAATCATTTTGGAAGCTTCCGGCAATATGACGCTCGATACGGTGCGGCAGGTGGCTGAAACCGGTGTCGATCGGATTTCGATCGGGGGATTGACGAAAAATATTCAGGCGGTGGACTTGTCGATGCGGTTTGTTTGAATGTCTACAGGTAAACGCAAGGCAATATAGGGTATTTCTGAGAGTGTTGTGGAACACGTTGTTTCATTTCATAAAATTGCGGAGCACCATAAAAATAGCGCGCCGCAATCTACATATCTAAAGGTTAATACTTATCTCACCAACTCAAGGTTAACCCGAGCGCGGCCTTTCTTGATGAAACCCAGTTCTGTAGCGGCGCGAGATGTGACATCAATGATGTTCTTGTTGCGGCGTCTCATCCGGTCGTTGATCGTGACCACGACGCTTTGGTTGTTGGCCAGATTGGTGACTTTGACCTGAGAGCCGTAGGGAAATTTCTTGTGTGCAGCCGTCAATCCGTTTTGATCGAAAATGTCACCATTGGCGGTTTTCTTGCCCTGGAATTTGTCGCTGTAGTGCACGGCCATTCCTTTTTCGGCAAGAACGATGCCGGAACCGAGCGTGATAAACGCAATGACGCCATAAAAAAGTAATGAAGCAAACTGTGTCTTTATCATGATCTTCTCTAAAAATGAGTTTAATAATAATTGCTTAATCGATAGACTGAGATTCTGATTTGATTGATCGGCTGAAAGAGAGAATATTGTATTCTGACGCTGCCGAGCTTGATTTTTTTCAATGCTATCAGGGACCTATTCTATCATTTATTTTCCATCGTACTGATGAACGCATTGGCTTCATTGATCGATTTTTCCATCGAAGCAATCAAATTGGAGACATCGGACTGGATGTTGCCCAGTTCTCCCTTCAGCGAAGCGATCGCGCGCGCATTCAAATTATGCTTGAGATACATGACTTGATCATGAAATACCGTCAAAATCGGTTGAATCTTGGCTTCAGCCTGTTTCATCGATCTGATCAATTGCTGGTAATGAGCCTGCGTGGCATCGAGTTTTTTCTGACTGTTCTGCTTCATCGACGCATTGCTATATTCAGTGATTTCCTGCTTCCATTCTGTAAATAAGGCGTCAGACACGTTTTCGATATCGGCGATGCGGCTTTTAACTTCATCGGCTTTGCTGACGCTGGCTTCATAAGCATCGTTTAACCGTTTATAGGTGTCTTCCAGGTCCCCTCCGCTGAATTGGGTGGCGGCGGTGAACTGTTCAAGCGCTGACTTGAATTGTTCCTTGGTTTCTTGCTGAGTGTCGCGCGCTTTTTCGACGCGATAAACCATCACGTCCCGTTTCGGAATGCCGACTTTTTCCAGACCTTCGAGGTACATCGTGGAGCACGCGGCGAGGATCAACAGTGGTACCAATAAAAATAAACGATTCAAAGCTTTCATGAGGTCTCCAAAAAAATCCAGTTGAGATTGTCAATGCTGAGAAGCATCGTTCTTCACAGCGTTTCCTAACGCAGAACACCCTGGCGCAGAAGCTCCCATGCGATCGTCAATCCCCACAATATCGGGTAGCGGCGCATGGTCGGCGTGACTTTGACCTGTACGCCGGTATGGCGCTCTATTTTCCAGGCGGCGTAGTCGACGCTATTGTTGAAAGTCAGCGTCGCTTTGGCCAGGCGCAAAATGGAAAGCACTCGTCCTTGCCAACGGCGCAAACGCCAGAGCCAGAGGGTTTTGCGTTGTGTCTCGGGATCGGTAAGGCAGTGGTACTTGCCATTTTCCAGTCTTTCCAGAATGCCGGTCAGCATTGGACTGGCTTCTTCAGTCAGACGGGTGAGCGCATTCAGGTTGACGAGCGCGAGGTGGTGTGCGCGTGATTCCTTTTCGGCGCGCAGCTCGGCGGCGTAGGTCAGAGTCAAGCAGCGCGTCCAGATTTCCTTGACGTCGTAAACGCCTGCTTCCAATGCCGCACCGCCGGATTTCAGAAAAGTCACGACGCACTGCGCCAATGACGTATTGATACGCTCCTTGACGGCATTGTTGCGGCTGTAGAGCAGCCGGGACGGTTGCGCAAAACGCGCCCATATATAAGGATGAAACCAGATTTGCGCTCCCTGTTCGAAATCGCTGATGGAAATGACTGCATATTTGGCGCGCAGGGTCTTGCCCTGGTGCGGTATTTCCAGATAAAACACATTCGGCGCCAGCCAGGTATTCAGATTGGCCAGGTAACGTTTTTGGTAGGCCTTGGAATAACTGTCGACCACGACGTATAAATCGACGATCCCTTCCTCCAGACTAATGTCGGAGTGCAGGCAGGAACCATACATCATCACGGCTTCGACCGATTCGCCAAATCGCATGATCAGAGAATCAACCAGAAGAAACAGGTCGGGAGATACTGGCTTGTTGCTCTCCCAGGCAACTTCGTTCAGCAGACGAATGGGTAATTGCCCGGCTGAACTGGGTAGGGAATGGGTCATGATATTCACAGTGTCCTTTAATACTAAGAAAGTTATGGGATGTGTTGCACTGATTCGCAACGGTTCTTGGAGGCTGCTCGAACGATATAATTCGCCATCCACGATGAATTCGTCATCAAAATGCAGCGTCAGGGAATTGGTGTTATGGCTATGGTAGCCCTCCGATTCTTTTAAATGTTTGCCTTGCCCTGACAATAGCGGCCATAACGAACGCCATAGGCGCCTGGGAGGTTGATCGACCAGCGTGACATGGAGCGGCGCCTGTTCTTGTCCCCAATAGGGGCGTATGTTGAGCAGCAGGCGATCCAGCGCACTTACCAGTGCAAACAGATAAGTGCCTTGTCGAACGCTGCCATCAGCCTGCGTCAGGCTCAGGTTAACCGGCGCCCATTCGGTTTGCTGGCGGCCGAGTAGCATGCTGCTGATCAGCCCAATCAGGGATCGCAGCATGATCAGAACAGTGAAAATGCCCCCGGTGATACCGATCTGCTTGACCGGACTGCGCGAAAATTTCACGCCGCGAGCAACCAATCCGACGGCAAAAAACATACCGTATATGGAACCGATGCCTGCTTGGTCGATGCGCAGCGCGGGTCGGTTGATCAGACTGGGCGCTATTGGATTAAGCAAGAAGTCATGCAGGCGTTCGATGGCCCGCTCAGGCGTGTCGCGCATTCCCAGATCCAGTGGCGTCATATTGGTGGTGCCGCCAGGGATGATCATTATCAACGGCCATGCATCAGGGGGCAATGCCGTGAATAAATGGCCGAGTACCGCATGGGTGGTTCCATCCCCGGCGATGATGACGAGTACATCAATGTTTGCATTCAGTAATTGAGTAATGGCCGTTTTAAATGTGACCGCATCATGTGCCTGCTGGATCAGCAGGCCGGGAATCGTGTCCAGAGCGTGCTGGATGACTGGAATGCGCTTGCGAACTTGACCGCTCAACGGATTGAGCAGGCAGCCAACTTTGGCTGTTCCAGCCTGTAAACGGTCAATCCGTGCTTGAAGTGTCATCAGATCAAAAAACTCAGTTAATGGAAATTGCAGAAGGGTTGTTCAGACTGAGCGGGGCGCGAGTAAAAATTTTTACCGCCCATTGATCGCGGTCGCGAGCGGGATCGATGTCCTCCAGCCATGATTTCACTGTGCCTTGCGTTTGCTTGATGCGCCACCCTGTGAGCAAACGCCAACCCAGAATGCTTGTCGAGATCAAATGCCAGATCACGACCAACACGAGTCCGAGCGCAGGCTGGTCGATGAGCCATCCATACGTCAGCAGGATGAGATTGGGATTGCGTCGCGCGGTAATGAGGCGGTTGAATGAATCCCACCTCTCCCAGATGAACATGTCGAAGTGCGCCAACCAATAGTGAAAAATACCTTCACAGATCCGTCCGCCGACATAACCGATGAACATCAGCACCATCAATATGCCCAGGCCGCTGATGGGCGTCGAAGTAGTGGCTAAGCCGGCTCCCCATGCCAGATACCAGAGTGGCGGATGAATGATATCCAGGCCGTGATCGAGGATGTCACCCAATTTGCTTGATGTGACGGTGACGCGCGCCAGCTTGCCGTCGACGGTGTCCAGAAAAGTCATGAACCAGCCCATCAACAGGCCGATTGCAAACCATCCATACCAGAAGGCCATGCCCGCCAATACTGCAAACACGACGCTTGCATACGTCACATGGTTGGGTTGCCAGCCGTGCCGCACGCATAACTGGGTTGTCCAGAACGCCGGAACAGGCCAGACCCATTTGGTGACGAGATCGGTGACGCCTTTGTAAGAGCCGGAGAACAGTTCATTTTCCAGTACTGAGCGATTGGCATCGCTGATCGGAAAAATATATGGCGGATCTTTCTTCTTGAGGTTTTTCTGAACATCGATGTTCAAGTCAGATAAATGGATCCGCGAAAGAGTCAGCGATGCGAATTTATGATGATGATCGGCGTTGTTGTTCAGATTCCTCAGCAGAGGAACCGCTTGATTGCCATCAGAGCGTATCGCCGCGGGGCAACCGTCATTGCTATTCAATACGACTTTCTTTTCCAGACCCAGCATTGCAGTAATTACCCGTGCATCGAACAGAAAATTGGCGTTCAGGAAAAGAACGGGCGCAGCCTCAGGAATCGTGTCGACAGCATTGACGAGCTTGATGTCGTGATTGGTACTGAGCATGCGCTGCAAGCGTTCACGACCCGTGAGTCCCCAAATTTTGGTGTCATTTTCACCGAAAATGTAAATATATGTTGAAGTCGACATGAGATGAATGGTTGCGGATTGATCGGGTCTGGATTGATTGTTCAACCGTCAGACGGCCAAGCATGGATGAATAGCCCCACTGATGGGATTTTAGACAGTTTATGGTCACAATAACAGATGATTGTTAAAAAGTTCGGCTCAACCACACATTGGCGATGATGATCATCGTCAAGCTTGGCGCCAGTGCAATGACTGCAGGGTTTACATGCAATAAGAGTCCGACATTGGCGAGGATCTGATCGATCAGATACACCGCAACCCCAATCAATGCGGCAAATACCAGTTTGTTGCTCAGGCCGGTGCGGATCGATCCAAATACAAACGGAATGGACAGCAAAAGCATCGCAATGGTCATAAACGCGCTACCCACTTTGCGCCATAACGCCAGATCATAAGCATCGGCATCCTGCCCGGTGCTGCGCAGAAACTCAACATGCCGCAATAATTCGACGGGAGAAAGACTTTCCGGTGGTTTGGTAAGCGTCAAGACATCTTCAGGATTCAGAAACGAGGGCCAATCAAGTGTATCGAGATGCTGTGCCGCAATGTGATCGCCGGAAAATGTGCGGATGACGACATTGTTCAATTTCCAAATGTCGTCATTGATAATGTCGGCTGACTCGGCCAACGTGTGGGTCTGCAAGAAACCGTCCTGATCGATTTGCAGAATTTCGATACCGATTGCCTTTTTAGTGTGCAGCATATGGCCGATGCGCAAAATGTTTTTTTCGTTACGCGTCCAGATACCCAGATTCTTGCCGAGTTCGGCGCTTTGCTCCAGCGCAAGAGCGCGCAGTGTAATGGCTTTCTGTTGCAGTTGAGGAGCGATGAATTGCTCCAGGGCGGCTACGCTGAGCAACAAAATTATTCCGATACTGAGTGGCGCCAGACTGATGCGCAGTGGAGAAAGGCCAGCGACGCGCATGGCGATCAGCTCGGAATGCACTGCTAATTTTCCCAGTGCGATGACAGTACCCAGCAAAGCGACGAAAGGCGCGATTTGAATGAACCTGCGGGGCAATAGCAGCGCGGTGTACAAGAAGGCGTCGGGGACGCGATAGGTGCCTCGACCGACATCATCGAGCTGATCGAGCAAATCAAAAAAACTGAATAGTGGCAGCAGAATCGCAATGGCGATCATAAAACCGAGCTGGACCTGAGAAGCAATATAGCGATAAATGACCATGGTCAACGCGCCTGTATTCGTTTCTTGAAGGCCATTGCGTAGGCGGCGAGGCCGCAGGCCATGAGAAATTCGAGCCACCATACTCCCGGCATGCTGCCAATGACGCCTTGTTCCACCCAGGTTTTGGCCAGGCCTGCCAGATTGTAATAACCGGCAAAAACCAGTGCTGCGATCAGGTAGGTGCGATCGCTTTTATCCTGCCGTGGTGAGATGCGTATGAACGTCACTGCGATCAGCGCCAGCAGGATAGTGGCGAGTGGGCGGGAGATACGCCATTGCAGTTCGGCGATGTCGCGCGGCTGAGCGGATTCCCACAGCGTCCGGGTTGCGGCAGCCTTGCGCCGGTAATTCATGACATATTCCGTATCGATAAAATAAGTCATGGTTTTGAATTCGATGACTTCATCGATGCTGGCGGCGTTGCTCAATCGATATACCATGCCATCGGATAACAGGATGTGGGGTCTGTGATCGGTCGCAGTCGGTTGAATTTGCTGCGCGTGTTGGGCGAGCACGATCTCGGTGCCTTCTGGGCGTTTGATATAGTGAAAGATACCATTCATCTGTTTCTCGGCGTCGTTCTTGCTGCGTACGTAAACAATCCTGCCGGTGCGATCACTGCCATGGAAACGCCCGGCCTGAAAGCGATTGGTATTCAGTTCGGCTTCCGCCTGGGCATCCAGAATATAACTTTCGGCATAGGCCCACGGCCGCACATACGATGACAGCATGCCACTGACGAATCCTACCGGAACAGCGACCGTCAGAACCGTGAGTACGATTCGCGTGCCGCTGATGCCGGCGGAGCGGATGACGTTGAGCTCCTGATCCTTGTTCAGTCTGCCCAGCCCCATGATGACCGAGATATACAACGCAATAGGAATCAGCACTTCCAATGCAATCAGCGTTTTCAGCAATACCAGTTTAAGCAACGCCGCGATGCCGAGCGTTTCGGTGACTGCCCCTGCCAATAGGCGAGCGCTGCTGAAGCTGGCGAACAATCCGACCAGTATCAGAATGACTACCGTGAAAGGCAGCAGTATTTCGCGTGCGATATATCGTTCAATCAGCTTCATACATCGTTATTCGATCAGCTTCAGCGGTCATTCCAGAATTGATCAGCCGCGTTTGCTCGGTTGAGCATCGCCCGGTTTCAAGGTGCGTGGTTCGATGTTGAGTATCGATTCAGCCAGACGCAGGTCTTCTATTTTGTCCACGTCGACGCCGGCGCGGGGATCGTCGAGCAGAATAGCTTCAATAGCGACAGCAGATTTCTGCGAGATGGCCGCCAGTGCGCGTTGCAATGTCAGACGTCCGCATAGATAGGACACAACGGTTCGCCAGCCCAGAACCTGCGCAATGAGACGCCACGGCCGTTTGCGTAAATCTTCGGCTTGCCGCCAGAAACCGACCAGAGCCCGGCCTTGCGGTTTAAAGGTAAATAAATTGCAGCCACAGAATCCGCCGTCGCTCAATCTGATTACGGTGCGTTTCGAATGTGGAAATGCAGCGGCGATCCGTTGTTGCTCAATCGCGCCGACTGTCGCGTCGGCAGAAGATGAAGAGGATCTGCACAGAAAGTTTTGCACGATATCTGGCGTCAGGAGCGCATGATCAGCCGTGGTCAATAATACGGGCATATTGTCCGGAATTTGATCGAGACAACTGTCGGCGCTGCGGCTGGGAGAGTCCAGATTGGGCAACCAGATGATTCGTCCGGTGGCTATGCGCTGTTGCAATTCGGTGCATTGCGCGTGCAGCTCTGCCGGTGGGCCGCATAAAATAATGGTACTGATCTGGTTGCAGGCTGCCAGCGCATCCAGAACGCGAATGACCATCGGTATGCCACCCACGGGCGCAAATGCCTTGCAGGCCGCACCAGTGTGGCGCGTGATGGGATCTTTGTTGGTACGATCGGCGGCTAGAACGATGGCAGCAAATGGCTGCAAGGTGCTGTCAAGCTCATCATTCACAATGTTTTCCCATAGATGCGATAGCGTTTGTAGGGCTTGCTGCCGAGGTTGTCGAGTATATTGCGCATGGCGAGATTGTCTTCCAGAATCCAGGACAGTTCGACTTCCCGGACGCCATGTTTGATGCCGACCTGACGTGGTGCATCGATGACCATGCAGGCCAGTGCCAGCCCGGTTGGGGTATTATGGAATTCCTTGCGCACACCCATCAATGGAATGCGAGCGGTGCGAATATCATGATGTTTAATTTTTCTGATGAGTTTGAGCCAGCCGAATGGAAATAAGCTGCCGTCCAGCTCGCTCAATACCTCATTGAGATTGGGAAGCCCAACCATAAATGCCGCAGCCTTGCCATTGATCTCGGCAATCTGGATATATTCGTCGGGCAGTAATAATCGCAAGCTGTTTCCCAATTCTGCAAATTCTTCCTGCGTGAATGGAATGAAACCCCAGTTTTCAGACCAGGCGTCGTTGAATATATCCCGCAGCACTTCCATTTCTGCGGCGAATTGATCGCGTTTCAGCGTCCTTAACGTGATTCGGGACGAGAAACGATTGATCAGCAACTGCATCACACGAGGAAATTCAAAATCGACATTGATTTTATAGGCCAGTAAATCCTTCATTGGCAGAAATCCCTGCTCTTCCAGCAGGCGGCCATACCAGCGTGGGGAATGCGGCATCATGACTACCGGCGGCGTATCGAAGCCATCGACCAGGATGCCGCATTCCTGATTGATCGACAGGTTGAACGGGCCACTGATACGGCGAATTTGTCGCGAAGCCAGCCAGGCTTCGGCATGAAGCATCAAGGCATTCAAGACTTCGGAATCATCGATGCATTCGAGCAAGCCAAAATGTCCGCTGTCCGAGCCATAGCGCTCCTGATGCAGAGAATCGACCTGCGCGCTGATCCGCCCTACGGGCCGCCCCTGTTGATACGCGACCCACGCCTGCCACTCGCCGTGTTTGAAATAAGGATTGTAGCGGGAAAAATGAAAGCGCCGTTCCAGCCGCAGTGGCGGCACCCACATCGGATCATTGGCATACACGTGCCAAGGCACATCAATAAATTGACCCATGTCACGGAAGGACATCACCGGGCGTACAACGATGGCTTTATGATCAGTCATGCAGTCGCAGTGGTTGGTAGCAAAGGAATAAGGGTGGAACTCGAAAATTGATTTATTGCAAGAGTTCCCATTATAGCCGCTAGCAGAGTCTATTCATACTTTTTCATGATGCAAGCATCTTGGCGGCAAAGTGTATGAATTAACGATACTTCAGCGGTCTTCGAGGGACCGATTGAAATTTCGGATGACTGAGAATCAAAAAAATGATTCTCATTGTATAGAAGCTCACAGTTACGGTCGTCGAGTAAAAAACCCCCAGTAAACTGGGGGCTGAGAGAGTTTTCGTAGTGCGATGGCATGCTGTTTTTATGATCAGGCACATCGCATCTGCTGTTTCTCGGCGTTATTCTTTTAATGACCAGATATTGGTACTAAAGTTGAAAACCGACTGGTCATAGCCTGTGAGAATCACAATTGCATTGCAGGAACCGCATGCCGTGGCTGTGGCGGTATATAAGGATGGACCTGAAATGACTTCAGCCCAGGCGCTGCCATCGAAATATTCTCCCGTTGTGTGATTGCTTGCACCGAACAAAACGTGGTGTTTGCCATTAAAAAATGTACTCGCCGCACCGCCGCGAGCGCGCTTCAAATTAGCTATAGGTGTCCAAGTATCTGTGACAGTGTCATATACCTCGGCGATATTTTGCTCACATCCGAAGAAATCACAAGAAAAACCACCCGCTACAGTCACTTTCGTTCCTCCTGGAGCCACAGTTGCTGTGGCATAAGCTGCCGGGGTGGTTTTGGGAGTACCGGATGACCAAGTATTATTTGCTGGGTCATAAATATATGTGGTATTGGAGGTGCTGAAAAGCGTGCTGCCACCGAAAACATACAGCTTGCCGTTGACCGATGCTGCTGCTACCTGTAACAAGGCCTGTGGAAGCTTAGCGCCGACACTCCAAGTTTTGCTCACTGTATCAAATATTTGCAAGCTATTTGAAGCGGTTGTTGTAGCGGAGTTATATCCACCCACGACATAAATTTTGGAACCAATGGCAGCGGAACCTGTATTGCTAAGCGGGACTGGCATGATCCATTTTGAACTCATTGTTGATACAAAATTCGAGAGCGCAACCGATTCGACAGTGCCTGTAATACCCCAAGGAGTCTCGCCTCCCACCACCCATAATTTTCCGCCTGCTTTTGCACCACTAGCCCATGCACGAGGAATAAGTGTTTGTCCAACGACACGTGGTTTAAAGGAAATATCTAAACAAGCACCGACATCGCCGATATTATTATTGGCCGGGGTGACTCTTAAAGTACCCATTCCTAGAACATTGGTACCCACTTTGGCGCGAATTGAGGTATTCGACCAGCTGAGTACTGTAAGAGGAGAGCCATTAAACTCAACCTTTCCTGCTGCGGCCCCAAAATTATGACCGGTGATTGTAATAGCCTCTCCTGGGGCAGCCGAAGAAGGCGACACTTTCCACACGGTTGGTTCAACCATGGCTCCTGCTTGCAGAGCATTGAACAAGTTCGCGCGCCCTTGACTCACGCTGAGCCTACTCATTGAAGCGGGTTGATCGGCACTGTTCATCACTGCGCTTTTGACCGATCTCCAGTTTTTGCCGGGTGAGTTTGCCCAAACCATCGCGGCTATACCACTGATATGTGGAGTCGCCATGGATGTTCCGGAGAAAAATTCATAATTATCCCCTGGAGTAGTGCTCAAGATATTATCGCCGGGGGCAAAAACGTCCACGCCACTACAACCGTAGTTCGAAAACCAAGCAAGATTATCCCCTGCATCAGTCGCGCCTACCGAAATGATGTTATCGATGTTGTAGCCTGCTGGGTAAAAAATTGAATTATCTAGATTTGCACTAGAATTACCTGCGGCAGCGACAAATAAGACACCTAGTCCTTTAGCAATCGAAATGGTATCGAACATTGCTTGGGAATAACCGCCTCCTCCCCAACTATTACTGAGAATCATGCGAGGATAGTTATGTGTGGTTTTTGCTACTAGCGCGTAATTGATTGCATCGACCGCATCGGAAATGAATCCGAAACCATCTCCACAGAGAAATTTGAGCGCCATGATGTTCGCTTTCCATGCAACTCCTGTTACTCCGATGCCATTATTTCCTTTCGCTCCTATCGTACCGCTCACGTGCGTGCCATGAGAATTATCATCATCAGGGTCGGCGTCATCATTACATGTGTCTATTCCATATACATCATCGATCCAGCCATTGCCATCGTCATCAATGCCATTCCCAGGGATTTCTTTTGGGTTTTTCCACATGTTGGCGCTTAGATCTTGATGGTTATAGTCAACCCCGGTATCAACCACAGCAACAATGACTTTACTGGCATCTGTTCGTATAGCCCAGGCTTCAGGCGCATCGATATCAGCGTCTGGAATGCTGCCAAACTCCTGACCGGTATTATTGAGTCCCCAAAGAGAAGAAAAACTGGGGTCGTTGGGCGTCGTTGCAATCGCATGCACCTTATAATCAGGTTCAGCATATTGCACGGCCCCGCTGCGATAGAGCGCTTCGATGGCTTTCCCAACATTCATTGGGGTTTGAACCACGTGAGCGCCAATATTGTTAAAGGTTTTAGTAATTTTCCCTTGAATAGTACTTAGCGCTGAAACTGCGTTTTGATCGAGACTTACTGCATTCTCTTCAGCTGATTGTAGTCCATTGGGACTAGCTGCTTGGGCTTTGAATTTTACGATGACTCGATGATTGGCAAATTCAATCTTTTGTTTTGTTGGGAGGCCGAATGAAGAAGGAGCGATTTGAGCTGTGAAGTTTGGGGTTTTGCCCGGTGGGGGCGGTATAGTCTGAGAATGACCCGCTGGGATGACACTCAATGCTAGCAGGGTAAAGCCAACCATTTTTATTTTTGCGCAATTCATACATCTCTCCTATAAAGAAAACGATGATTCAAATAAGTGATCCTCTGAAAATGCTCTCAGAAAATACTAAAACTCATTCAGTCAGATAATTATGAGGCTCTCATTTTTTCTCCTTAGTTAATGAAATAAATATCGATGTTTTGTGGCGTGCGTAAAATAATTTATTGAATTTGCGAGTAAAATCCTGTCTCGCGAAGAAGCATTGATGGTACTGCGAATATCCGGTAATTATCCACTATGCACGTCATCTGAACATGTTTTTCAAGATTGGGTTGTGATTTATTTCACAAAAAATCCGCATTTCTGCATTTTTCAAATAATTTAAAGGATTTATTAAATGCGAGTGAGATTGATGATCTGGAGAAGGGATCAAGTAACTCAATCAATTTCTTAAACAGAGAAATAATTTGAGAATGGAAGCTGTGAGTACTGAGTTTGGTCTCAATTCAGTAGAACTCGATCGTATCCAAAATTGAGTAATCTCTTGAGTGTATATGCTCAAATTTCAAACGTAAGTACGAAATCGGTAAGCTGGAGCCTAAAAGCAAAGGTGTGCGCCGAAAAAAATCAGGCTTGTCGTTGGGCAGATTGTGCCGAATCCAGCTTACACTGCACGTTTGTCATCCCTTGTGCTACGGTTCGGCCCAATTTATCGCTATTAATTGTTTCTGCTGAATTTCAGGCCTTGCTAGGGCTGGGCATGCTTGAGCAAATTTTCTACGAGTTGATGAAAGACTTTTTTGGGGTCGGTTGCTGGAGAGACCAAGGATGAGGAGGAAGCATCGCTGGAAGGTGAGGATTGTTCGGCAGCGGCACATTGTTCATCGGTGATGGTGCGGCAGAAGTCGCGGAATTTGTTCCAGTCGGTGTTATAGCTGAGCAGACGATCCTGTGGGATGAACACTCGCAATACTTCAAAATTTTGCTGCATTTCGGGTAATCGCGAGCACAGATAGGTATTGATATTGGGCGGCCAGCCTTTATGCTTCGGGTACAGCCATGCCAACTCGGTTTCAATGGTATAACGAAAATTATCGATGGCGCTGGCGCGGCGCTTGCGGTTAAGAATTTCTACAAAGACTGCCACTAAGCCCAAAAGCCCAAATAAAACGAATGGCCACAACGGCACGGTTTCAAAGTAACTTGAAATTTGATTGATATTTTCGTTCAAGGTCGTCTCAATGTAAGTAATTTGTTAAACGCGCTGCCAAGTTACGCATTTAAATTCATAAGCTGCAATGTTTGACCGGTGCTTGATGTATCCTCAAAGGTATCATTATGATGAATTTGATGATTTTTTCATCATCCGTTACCGGAAAAGAGAGTTCTCCATTACCTTAACATGTTAAAATTCATCAAATTTTGCTGATTTCGGGCTTCAGATTAAGGCACTTCAGGATACTGCACGATCAGAGGCATCGTATCTTGCCATAGTAGAGCGAGGGTATCAATACTGTTATTTGTTTGTATATATACAAAGTGCTCTTCATAAAAAAGTTCGTGATAAATCCCTGCAACGAATCAGCGCCTATGACGGCATTACGATTGCGCCAACTAAATTTGAATTGACCGAATACCATTAATTGCGTTATTTTTGTCCGTTTAATAATAGAAGCACTTCATTTCTATTAATTTTGAATGTGTGCTTAATGTATGGTCAAGAATTCGAAAAATACCGCTTTGTCTCAATCAGAGACTCATACCGTGCCCGAAAGTTATGAGGCGGCATCCGCTGAATTGGAAAAAATTGTAGCAGCCATGGAAGCAGGCCAAATGTCTTTGGAAGCCTCTTTGGCAGCCTACCAGCGAGGAGCCGAGCTGTTGCATTATTGTCAGAACAAATTGCAGGCCGCGCAGCAACAGGTAAAGATACTCGAATCCGATATGTTGAAAAATTTCACACGGCCTGACGCTGATGACCGCTGATTTCCAGAATTGGGCCAATAATAATCAGGCGCGTATCGAAACCTTCCTGGAAACTCGATTACCCGGTGCGGATTGCATACCTTTACGTTTGCATAAAGCCATGCGTTACGCGGTTCTGGGTGGAGGAAAACGCGTTCGACCGCTGTTGTCTTTTGCTGCCGGAGAGCTTGCCAGCGCGAATAACGAACGAGTCACGGTCGTGGCGGCGGCGGTTGAGCTTATCCATGCCTATTCATTAGTTCATGATGATTTGCCGTGCATGGATGATGATGTGCTGCGGCGTGGCAAGCCGACTTGTCATGTAGAGTTTGATGAAGCTACTGCGCTGCTGACGGGAGATAGTTTACAGACGCTTGCGTTCGAGATATTGGCGGAAAAATGCCTTGCGGATGATTCGCGCACGCAATTAGACATGATTGCCCAACTGGCGCTCGCTTCGGGATCGAGGGGAATGGCAGGAGGACAGGCATTCGATCTGGACAGTGTGGGGAAGATGCTGAGTTTGCCTGAACTTGAATTCATGCACATCCACAAAACTGGCGCATTGATTCGTGCTGCCGTGATGCTCGGGGCGCGTTGTAGTAACCATTTGGATGAGAAACAGTTAATGACGCTGGATCATTTCGCCAAATGTGTCGGATTGGCATTTCAAGTCGTTGATGATTTGCTCGATGCCGAAGCGACCACAGCCACATTAGGTAAAACCGCCGGTAAGGATGCAGAAAATAATAAACCTACGTACGTCAGCATTCTAGGGATTACTCAAGCGCGCGAATTGGCTGAGAAACTTCAGCACGATGCTTATGAGGCGCTTGATGGCTTCGGCGAGCAGGCGATACGTTTGCGCCAGGTTACTGATTTCATTATTAAACGTAAATTCTGAATTTTTCTCTATCAATAATTTTTTCAGGTCTTGAATGTATCCACTGTTAGATACCATTAACTCGCCATCTCAGTTACGTGAACTGGAGCAAAAAAAATTGCCGCAGTTTGCCAAGGAGTTACGTAACTTTCTCGTTGAATCGGTAGCAAAAACTGGGGGTCATTTATCTTCCAATCTGGGGACGGTCGAACTGACGATCGCGCTGCATTATGTGTTTAATACTCCGCATGATCAATTGGTGTGGGATGTGGGGCACCAGACCTATGCGCACAAGATATTGACAGGCCGTCGAGCAGGCATGGAGAAGCTGCGCATGCATGGCGGCATTGCCGGTTTTCCACGGCGTGATGAGAGTCCTTTCGATGCCTTTGGAACCGCGCACTCAAGCACGTCGATTAGCGCTGCATTGGGAATGGCTGTTGCGGCGCAATTGAATAAAACCGATCGGCGTGCCATTGCGATTATTGGCGACGGCGCCATGAGCGCCGGCATGGCATTTGAGGCATTGAACAATGCTGGAGTGATGGATGCCAATTTGCTTGTGATCCTGAACGATAACGATATGTCGATTTCGCGTCCCGTTGGCGCGTTGAACAATTATCTAGCGAAATTGATGTCAGGGCGATTTTACGCCACAGCGCGGCGCGCTGGCGAAAAAGTGCTGGGCGTTGTGCCACCGGTGCTGGAGCTGGCCAAGCGGGCCGAGGAACACGTCAAAGGCATGGTGACACCCGGAACCTTATTCGAAGAATTTGGATTCAATTATATTGGCCCCATCGATGGCCACGATTTGGATGTTTTGATCACTACGTTGAAAAATATCAAGCATCTGGATGGCCCGCAGTTTCTGCATGTCGTTACGCGCAAAGGTGCGGGTTACGAAGTCGCTGAAGAAGATCCCATTTTATATCATGGTGTTGGAAAGTTTGACCCCAAGAAAGGCATTGTCAGCAAATCCAGTGGAAAGCCTGCCTATACGCAGATATTCGGAGATTGGTTATGCGACATGGCGGCGCGTGATTCCCGATTGATCGGCATCACGCCAGCGATGCGCGAAGGATCCGGATTGGTACGCTTTTCTCAAGAATATCCCGAACGCTATTTTGATGTCGGAATCGCCGAGCAGCATGCCGTGACCTTTGCAGCGGGCATGGCGTGTGATGGACTGAAACCGGTAGTAGCCATTTATTCGACTTTTCTGCAACGCGGATATGATCAATTGATTCATGATGTTGCTATTCAGAATCTTCCGGTTGTATTTGCTATCGACCGGGCTGGCCTGGTAGGAGCCGACGGACCCACCCACGCTGGCAGCTTTGATTTATCGTATCTGCGGTGTATTCCTAATATGGTGGTAATGGCGCCTTCCGATGAAAATGAGTGCCGGCAGATGCTGTACACTGCCTTTCAGCTGGACTCTCCGACCGCAGTTCGTTACCCTCGAGGAACTGGACCGGGTGTTAGCGTTCAAAAGAAAATGCAGGCACTGCCCATCGGCAAGGGTGAAGTGCGGCGTCAAGGTAAAAAAATTGCATTGCTGGCGTTTGGCAGCATGGTCAACGTCTGCCTTGAAGCTGCAGAAGAGCTCGATGCAACGGTTGCGAATATGAGATTCATTAAACCTTTGGATGATGAGTTGGTGGCCTTGCTGGCAGCGGATCACGAATTACTGGTGACTGTGGAAGAAAATACCATAATGGGTGGGGCGGGCAGCGCCGTCACTGAATCACTCAACAGCCAGCGCATCGTTGTCAAAGTATTACAACTCGGACTGCCAGATGTTTTCATCGATCAAGGTGATCATGCGCAAATGCTGGCAGATTGCGGACTCGACAAAAAAGGTATCATTACATCAGTGCAAGCAGTTTTTTCTGGCGAATCGTAATCCATCCGTTATCGTGACTACGGTGCCAGGAATTTCACGTTGCACGGGAGACCAATATGAATAAACAAATAGATTTACCTATAGCGGATGTGCAGAGCACACCCGATACCCGGCGTATTGCTATCGACCGGGTGGGTATCAAAGCTATTCGGCATCCGGTCATCGTGGCCGATAAAGATGGTGGAGTGCAGCATACGATCGCAGTGTTTAATATGTACGTCAATTTGCCACACAATTTCAAAGGCACGCATATGTCCCGCTTCGTCGAGATTCTCAACAGCCACGAGCGGGAGATTTCGGTCGAATCATTTCAGACAATTTTGCGGGAAATGACTGAAAAGCTCGAAACCGATTCCGGGCACATTGAAATGACGTTTCCTTACTTCATCAATAAATCAGCACCAGTTTCACAAGTGAGAAGCTTACTGGACTATGAAATAACTTTCATCGGAGAAATTAAAAATGGTGAATACCTTTTTACCATGAAAGTAGTTGTTCCAGTGACGAGTCTGTGTCCTTGTTCCAAAAAAATATCCAGTTATGGGGCGCATAATCAGCGTTCGCATGTCACCCTCTCGGTGCGCACGAACAGTTTTGTATGGATCGAAGATATCATCCGGATTGCCGAAACAAATGCTTCCTGCGAACTCTATGGTTTGTTGAAACGGCCAGATGAAAAATACGTCACTGAGAAAGCCTATGACAATCCTAAGTTTGTCGAAGATATCGTCAGGGATATTGCTGAAGTACTGAATCATGATACGCGCATCGATGCGTATGTGGTCGAGTCGGAAAATTTTGAATCGATTCACAATCACTCAGCTTACGCGTTGATCGAGAAAGACAAGAAAAGCCACAAATCTTCACAGTAGCGTCAACTTTTGAAAATGGCTATGGCAATCAGGGATTGCTAGATCACGTCAGAAATCATTAAATGGACAATGGCGTTTTTCCCTGTTTAGCCTTGCTTGACCGTTCCAATATTCTTTCACAGGCATACTTGAGTGATTTATGCCGTGCGACGCTGCAAAGATGGTTATGTGCTTAACCGCTTAATCGCTTAACCGCAACTGGAGGTCGTACCATGTCAGAATCAATCGTGCAGGATCGTGCGGCCGGAGCCATCATGGGTGCATTCATCGGCGATGCGTTAGCGCTTGGCCCGCATTGGTACTATGATCTGGCCGAACTGAGGCGCGATTATGGAGAATGGATCAATACCTACACCGACCCCAAACCCGGCCGTTATCATAGCGGCCGAAAGGCCGGTCAGCTTTCTCAGGCCGGGATTATTCTGTCATTGATGCTGCATTCATTGGTTGAGCAAAATGGATATGACGAGGCAGATTTTTGCCGACGCATGGATGAGGAATTATTTCCCTTCATGGATGGTACGCCAATGAATGGCCCTGGCGGTTATACCAGTCAATCAATCAGAGAATCGTGGCGACGACGGATGGAGCAGCAATTGCCGTGGGGACAAACCGGGGGTCATGCAGATGATACCGAGGCAATCGAACGTACGCTGGCCATCGCAGTTCGCTATGCTTTCCAGCCAGTTGAACTGGCTACAGCGGTTGCTAAAAATTGCCGTCTTACCCAGATCGATGATACCGTCATTTCTATGACAGTTGCGTATGCAGCAGTGCTGGGCATGCTGGTACAGGGGCATGCGTTGGACAGTTCAATATCGGGCAAGTTGATGGAATTAGTGAAATCGGGCAGCTTGCCATTTCATGCCGTCACCTTTGCCGATCTGCAACCCCCGCGTCCAGGTGATCCAGATCCGCCTCGCGCTGGACGATTTGCCTCTCCCGATGCGCTCCTGACGCCATCTTATATGGCTCAAGCCGCTGAAGATCCGAATATCGTGATTGAACCAGCGTGGAAAGTGTCGATTGTATATGGCATGCCATGTGCAATTTATCATCAGCTTCCTGCGGCTTATTATTTAGCTGCCCGTTTCCGGGACGACTTTGAGTCCGCTGTTCTGCATGCGGTAAACGGAGGTGGACAGAATCAGGCGCGCGCCATTCTTACGGGCGCACTCGTAGGCGCCCAGGCGGGGCTATCCAAAATTCCGCAACGATTTCTCGATGGGCTGGAAGATAGGGAGATGTTGCAGCACCTTGCCCTTAAGCTGGCTTCTCAAATAGAAACTAAGCGGGAATAATGACTTGACACCGGTTATGGGATGTAATGACCGGATGCTTTATAAAATGGCGATATTCGCAAAGCTGATGGCTGTCAGCATCGCCAATGATGCCAGATCGGACTGTTGCTTTTGCGCGAACCGTGTTTGAATCAGTTAATGCGGCGAAAATCTTATATTGCTTGCTGCTTGGTAAAGTCCCGCAGGCGAAAGCCCAGTAACCAGAGAACGGCGAAATAACATGATGCGCCAGCAAGTATGATCAAGCTGAGCCGGCCGGTACGTGTCAAAGCGGAATCCATTAGCCATGAAGCACTGCTGCCGGTTGTAAACCACAACACGAACCCCATGATTGTTACAGCCGCGATGATCTTCAAGAAAAAAATCAACCAGCCGGGCTGTGGCTGATAAATATCATGGCTTCGTAACTGGTAATACAGCAGACTGGCATTAATACAGGCTCCCAAACCGATCGCCAATGCTAAGCCGGCATGCTGAAACGGAATGATGAATACCAGATTCATCAATTGTGTTGCAATCAGAGTAATGATGGCAATTTTCACCGGCGTTCTGATATTTTGACGCGCGTAGAATCCCGGTGCCAGTACCTTGACCAGAATGATTCCCGGTAGTCCGATACTGTAGGCGATTAGCGCTTCGCGGGTCATCCAGGCATCATGTTCAGTAAACGCACCATGATGAAAGAGTGTCGTGATCAGGGGTATCGCCAGAAATGCCAGCGCCAGCGCAGCCGGTAGAGTGAGCAGAATGGTCATTCGCAAGCCCCAGTCCAGCAAACGTGAATATTCTTCAGTGCTGTTACTGCTGTAATGCTTGGCTAATGAAGGCAGCAAAATGGTGCCCAACGCCACTCCGAGCAGTCCAGCCGGAAATTCCATCAAGCGATCGGCATAATAAAGCCAGGAAACGCTGCCGGTAACGAGTAATGAAGCAAAAATGGTGTTGATGAGCATGCTTATTTGACTGACAGAGACGCCAAAAATCGCTGGTCCCATTAATTTGATGACTCGCCATGCACCAGTATCAGGATTCTTGAGACGTATGCGCGGTAGTAATCTGAGATGCAATAGAAAGGGGATCTGGAAAGCGAGTTGCAATAAACCCCCGATAAAGACTGCCCAGGCCAACGCTAGAATCGGCGGCTCGAATACCGGCGTGAGCCATAATGCACAAGCGATGAATGAAAGATTCAAAAGTGCCGGAGTGATCGCTGGGACATTGAATTTTCCATACGTGTTAAGGATGCTACCCGCCAAAGCCACCAATGAAATGAATAAAATGTACGGAAAAGTGATCCTTAGAAGAGCTACCGTGAGGTCAAATTTCTCGGCATCAGCAGAAAAACCTGGGGCGCTGACATAAATAATTAAAGGCGCCGATACAATACCAATGATCGTTACAATGATCAGCGTGATGCCCATCAGCATGGTGATGTGATCGATCAGTGCGCGTGTTTCTTCAGGACGGCGAGTGTTTTTGTATTCGGCCAGTATTGGCACAAATGCTTGGGAAAAAGCTCCTTCGGCAAATAACCGACGCAATAAATTAGGAATTCTGAAAGCCACGAAAAAGGCATCGGTTGCAATTCCTGCCCCAAAAATTCGAGCAATCAATATATCACGCAGAAAACCGAGAATGCGTGAGATGAAAGTCATACTGCTGACAGCGGCGAGGGCTTTGAGTAAATTCAAGCTATTCAGATATGTGAGCGGAACTTAGATAATGACCGAGAGTACAGAACAAAAAGAATCGCTTCCAGCGTTGACTCATTGAAATAATCCATTCGTCTAAACTAGAAGCGGACAGAAATTTAAATTTTGAAAAAATGACCTAGTTTCTTCATGATCCCTTCCTCAGACCAATGCCATTGCAGGCAATACTCTGCGCCCACTATCGGGTTTTTGATGTCGGCTTCGATTCTGGTCTCTCCGGAAATGACGGGTGGCAACAGGGATTCTTCAGTTCCATTGCGTTTGCAAAACAATCGAGCAGATGAAACAGTGCGGCCTTTGGGTAACTCTATTTCCAGATGCAGTCTGCGGGTTTCGTTGTCGACGGTGTGCGAAAGAAGGCCTTCAGTTTGAGTGAAAGCATCCTCATATTCGTACGTTAAAGTTAAGTCTGAACCATCGATCATATTGAGTTCAGGAGGAATCGTCATGCAGACATGATAACTTCCATTTTCTCTTATGGGTTCGGCAAGATGGCCATTACTGATTCTGAAGTTTCTGATGCTGCCGATTGCGCGAATATTTCTAAACCAATACTCCGAATTGTCACTATGACATGCCGTGGTCCTTTGGGTTTGAGTCACTGTGGCCTTGCTGCCAGAACTGTCGTGGACTCGAAGTATCTTTTTTAGATCATCAATAGTGAAAGCAAATTTGTTTTGTCGGAATTGATCATAAATTAATAATGCTCCACAGACTGCAATAACTATTCCGATGATCGCATGGTCCGTTAATAAAACAATCAGCACTCCAATCACAGCAAGAGCTGAATTAATATAAAAAATAAGCTGGTTAGGTTTATCAAACATCAGAACTCCTCATACACTGACATATTTTTATTCTATTTTCGAAGGGAAGAGTTTATCAGAGTGAAGGACGCAAAAGAAGCAAGGATCCAGCAAGATCAAGGTTATTCGCCAAAAATTTATCTTAACGAAAGACAGATCAGCACTCATCAGAGTGTGCTGGAGAAGGGGTAATGAGAATTCATGAAATGAAGTCACATCATTGAGATCACCAATTCGATATCCAGCCCCGCTTCGAAACAAACAAAAAATTCTTTTGAACAAGGATTGTCCTAAAGTTTGTTTCGTTAGCGTCGTTAAATCAAAACAATAGCATCACTAACATGCTTATTAAAAACTCAAAAAGATAAACTTGCCTGGAATAGAATGATGAAAATTCTTGTAAATTTTAAATCTGGATTTAAGCAAATATTTATTGTACCTAAATCAATGCTAGCCGTTGAATTTAGAAATATGGCCAAAGAAATTGGTGGCAACATAGATAGTATTGAATTTTCATTACCATCTCGCCGTTCATCCAATGCTCAATCGGAGCCTTCAAACGGCGTGCTTCGGTTACCGGAAAAACGTTAATTTTTCACTGCAGCTTGTAGATGAATCGATTTAGAAGGGTATATCGTCATCCATATCGTCAAATCCAGTGTTGCCCTTAGGTGAAGAAGATCGATTGGATACGGAATGATCTTCTTCATGTTCCGGGGATTCAAAGCTGCCACTTCCTGATCGACTTCCCAACATTTTCATGTCATTGGCGATAATATCCGTGGTGTAGCGTTCTACTCCATTTTTATCCGTCCATTTTCGAGTTTCCAGCCGGCCTTCAATGTATACGGGACGGCCTTTTTTCAGATATTCCCCTGCAATTTCCGCCAATTTGCGATAAAAGGTGACGCGATGCCATTCGGTTTTTTCTTGCTTCTCGCCATTCTTATCTTTCCAGGTATCGGTAGTCGCTACTGTGATATTAGTGACCGCCTCGCCATTGGACATATAGCGGGTTTCTGGGTCTTTTCCTAAGTTACCAATGAGTATAACTTTATTGACTGATGCCATTTATGTCCCCTCCTTCAGCAATTTAATTACTTGTTCCTCATCAAATCCTTGCATGTCCACTTTTAAATAAGCCACTCGCTCATTCACCAGTACCAAGACTTCGGATACACCCGGTATTGCTGCAAGCTGACGGGATAGTTCTCTGGACTGATCCGCGTCCATTTCTTGCACAGAATACATTCGCGATCGTACTGCAGCGGGAGCTTTCATCGTTATTGCACAGATCATCCACAGTATCAGCAGGGATCCACAAAAAGCATACAATGCGCCACTACCAAATGCGCCATAAAGATGACCTCCCATGGCGGCTCCAACAAAAGCGCCGAGAAATTGAGTGCTACTATAAATGCCAATGGCCGTGCCTTTTGCCCCCACTGGAGCAATTTTTGAAATCAGGGATGGCAAGCTGGCCTCGAGTAGATTAAATGCCGTGAAAAAAACCAATAACGCAATAGCTGTGCCCCAGATAGAATCAGACGATGTTGCCAACAGAATTTGCCCTGTCAACAATGTCGCGATCGAAACGACAAAAACAGGTTTTAATTTGGCCTTTTTTTCGGAGTAAATGATAACCGGAATAATGAAAACGATCGATAAAGCCAAGACCGGTAAATATATCTGCCAGTGATCGTCTGCCGCCAAGCCTGCCTGTCGCAACGTCAGGGGTACTACCAGCCACAATGCCATCAAAGTGGCATGCAAGGCAAAAATGCCATAATTCAAACGTAATAACTGACCATTTCTCAATACCTCTGCAAAACTGGCTGGTGAAGCCTCGGTATCGGAGTGGAACCGGCTGATTTGCGGATCAGGAATGATTTTCCAGACGACTAGCATGGCGAGAAGCGCCAGGATGCCCGTCATGGTAAAAATACCCGGCACACCGATCCATTGGTTGAGAATCGGGGCTGCAACCAAAGACAGCGCAAACACCGTGCCGATGGTCATGCCAATCGTCGCCATTGCTTTGGTGCGATGCTCCTCACGCGTTAAATCGGCGGCTAACGCCATTACAGCGGCTGAGATTGCGCCTGCTCCTTGAATGATCCGCCCTAAAATTACCCAGTAAATATCGATCGCTATGGCTGCGATGAAGCTGCCAACGACAAATAACATCAGTCCCAGATAAATGACCGGCTTGCGGCCAATTTGATCAGACAGCCACCCAAATGGAATTTGCAGAATAGCTTGTGTCAAACCATACGCGCCTAGCGCGATGCCCACCAGAGTATAGTTATCCCCGCCAGGCAAGTCTTCAGCGTAAAACGCAAATACCGGCAAGATGATGAATAAGCCCAGCATGCGCAAGCCATACACTCCAGCTAAACCGACTGTGGCACGTATCTCAGCTGGAGACATTTTTTCAGAAGAAAATGAAGCAGACATGAATCAGGTTGTGATATTTCTAAAAAGTTGGGTATATTAACAGGTTGATTCATACATAGATAGCTAATGGAATCCATAAAAATCCGGGGCGCCCGCACCCACAATCTGAAGAATATCAACCTCGACTTGCCGCGAAATAAGCTTGTGGTCATTACCGGATTGTCCGGTTCCGGCAAGTCCTCGCTGGCGTTCGATACGCTGTATGCAGAGGGCCAGCGTCGCTATGTGGAATCCCTGTCAGCCTATGCGCGGCAGTTTTTGCAGCTCATGGAAAAGCCCGACGTCGATTTGATCGAGGGGTTGTCACCTGCGATCGCGATTGAACAAAAGGCAACCTCGCACAACCCTCGCTCGACGGTGGGCACGGTGACTGAAATCCATGATTATTTACGCTTGCTATTTGCCCGTGTGGGAGATCCGTTCTGCCCCGATCACGCTATCATGCTGACGGCCCAGAGCGTATCGCAGATGGTCGACCATGTGCTGCAACTTCCACCGGATACCAAATTGATGATTCTTTCGCCGCTGATTGTCGAACGCAAGGGAGAGCAAGTTGAGTTATTCGACGAATTGCGTGCTCAGGGATTCGTTCGTTTGCGAATTGATGGTGAAGTGTATGAAATCGATGCGCTACCAAAGCTGCAAAAGACCAAGAAGCATACCATCGAAGTGGTCATCGATCGCCTTAAAGTTTCACCAGAAGCTAAGCAGCGACTTGCGGAATCATTCGAAGTGGCGTTACGTCACTCTGACGGACGGGCCATTGCGATTGAAATGGAGAGCGGTCGAGAATACCTTTTTTCAGCCAAATTTAGCTGCCCAGTATGCAGTTATTCACTAGCTGAACTGGAGCCTCGCTTATTTTCATTCAATAACCCGCTCGGTGCCTGTAGCAAATGTGACGGTCTCGGCCAGATTACTTTTTTTGATCCTGCACGGGTTCTCGCCTTTCCTCATCTTTCTTTGGCGGCTGGTGCAGTTAAAAATTGGGATCGGCGCAATCAATTCTATTTTCAATTGTTGACGAGCCTGGCTGAACATTATCATTTCGACCTGGAAACACCGTTTGATCATCTGGAGGAATCGATCCAAAACATTATTCTGTATGGTTCGGGCAAGGAAAAAGTGCATTTTTCTTATCTCGCTGAAAATGGCCGCAAATATCAGGAAACGCATTCCTTTGAAGGCATCATTCCCAATCTGACACGGCGCTACAAAGAAACCGAATCGCAAACGGTGCGTGAGGAATTGGCAAAGTACCTCAACGCCCAGACTTGCCCGGAATGCGAAGGCACGCGGTTGTGCCGTGCTGCGCGGCATGTGCATGTTGCCGGGCAAGCAATTTATCAAATCAGTGCCTTTCCATTGAAAAAAGCACAGCAATTTTTTGATCACATTGAGCTGGCGGGTCAAAAACAGTCCATTGCGGAACGAATCATCAAGGAAATTTCCAGCCGTTTGCAATTCCTCAACAATGTCGGCTTGGATTATTTGTCACTGGATCGGTCAGCAGATACCCTATCCGGGGGTGAGTCTCAGCGTATCCGTCTGGCCAGTCAAATTGGCTCAGGGCTCACCGGGGTCATGTATGTCTTGGATGAACCTTCGATTGGTCTTCATCAGCGCGACAATGGCCGTTTGCTGGATACCCTGAAGAATTTGCGGGATCTGGGCAACAGTGTCATTGTCGTCGAGCATGACCAGGATGCCATTCAGATTGCTGATTATGTGGTCGACATGGGACCGGGGGCGGGAGAGCATGGCGGATCGGTAGTTGCTGAAGGCAATCCGCAGTCCATCCAGCAAAATGATGCATCATTGACCGGTAAATATCTGGCGGGGAAATTGTCGATAAATCTCCCTGAAAAGCGACATGCGCCGATTCCAGAGCGAATATTGCGAATCGAGGGCGCTTCTGGAAATAACCTGAAGGATGTCACGCTCAATTTGCCCGTAGGGCTGTTTGTCTGTGTGACCGGTGTATCAGGCTCGGGTAAATCGACATTGATCAATGAGACGTTGCATCGCGCCGTAGCTCGCCATCTTTACGCCAGTAATGCCGAGCCTGCACCTTATCAGAGCATCGAGGGCCTGGCTTTTTTCGACAAAGTCATCAATATGGATCAGAGTCCGATTGGTCGCACGCCGCGTTCAAACCCTGCTACCTATACCGGCCTGTTTACCCCGATTCGCGAATTATTTGCCGGCGTGCCTCAGGCGCGCGAGCGGGGGTATGCGCCTGGTCGGTTTTCCTTCAACGTGAAAGGCGGCCGCTGTGAGGCGTGTCAAGGTGATGGCGTGATCAAAGTCGAGATGCATTTTTTACCTGACATTTACGTGTCGTGCGATGTCTGTCATGGCCGACGCTATAACCGGGAAACATTGGAAATTCAGTATAAAGGTAAAAATATCAATGAAGTGCTGGGAATGACCGTCGAAAATGCTTTCGAATTCTTCTCGGCAGTACCGGTTGTCGCACGTAAGTTGCAAACGTTACTGGAGGTGGGGCTTGGTTATATCACACTCGGTCAGTCGGCGACTACGCTGTCTGGTGGTGAAGCCCAACGTGTCAAACTATCGTTGGAACTTTCCAAACGTGATACGGGCCGGACATTGTATATTCTGGATGAACCGACCACAGGCTTGCATTTTCAAGATATCGATCTGTTGTTAAGGGTATTGCACAGACTGAGAGATCATGGCAATACGGTGGTTGTCATCGAACATAATCTGGACGTCATCAAAACCGCTGATTGGATCATTGATCTGGGCCCTGAAGGCGGAGATGGCGGAGGGCGTATCATTGCTGAGGGCACTCCGGAAGAGATCGCTGGCGATGAAAATAGTTTTACGGGGTATTATTTACAACCCATGCTGAATAATGACGCCGCGTGATCATTTGCTGGAAAGCTTCCTGAAAGCAGTATCAGCGGCTGATCCACGGCATATCCTGCCATCTCATCTTCCCCATCCCCCTAAAGGTCGAACCGTCGTGGTTGGTGCCGGCAAAGCGGCTGCTGCCATGGCGCAAGCAGTCGAAAATGCCTGGCCCTCAAATGCGCCGATCGAGGGTTTAGTCATAACGCGATATGGTCATGCGCTGCCCACGCAGAAAATATCTGTCATTGAAGCGAGTCATCCCATTCCTGATGAGCAGGGTGAGCGGGCATCTCGAACAATGTTGACCCTGGTTGAAAGCCTTGGAGCTGATGATTTATTGCTGTGCTTGTTGAGCGGAGGTGGCTCCAGCCTGCTGGCGTTGCCCATCGATGGGGTTTCTCTAGCCGATCTCAGGGAAGTGACCCATCAATTATTGCGATCTGGCGCGAATATCCAGAATATCAACATTGTGCGTAAACATTTATCGGCTATCCAGGGCGGTCGTCTTGCTGCGGCGTGCAAATCACCGATTCTTGCCCTCATTATTTCCGATGTGACCGGTGATGAAATCACGCATATTGCTTCTGGTCCTTGCTCTCCCGACCCATCGACCTTTGCTGATGCCCTCGAAGTATTACGACGATATGAAATAAGACTTCCGCCATCTGTTCATGAAGTTTTGTTTTCAGGCATCAAAGGGCATATCAATGAGACGCTAAAACCGGATGCCTCTCTTTTTGAGCGCGTTGAACACCGAATCATTGCGAATGCCCATCAGTCTTTGACGGCAGCTGCGGATTATTTTAGGAATATTCAAATTATGCCTTTGATTTTAGGCGATACGGTAACCGGCGAAGCTCGTGAGATCGCTAAAAGCTATGCTGCATTGAGTAAGGAGATCCATGCTTATCCACAAATATTGAAAGCCCCGATTGCATTAATATCCGGTGGTGAAACCACAGTTACCGTCAAAGGCAGTGGACGGGGAGGGCGTAACTCTGAATTTTTGCTGTCGTTGCTGTTGGCACTCGAAGGGCAAGAAAACGTCTACGCGCTGGCCTGTGATACGGATGGACTGGATGGAAGTGAAAATAATGCTGGTGCGATCATCACTCCGGATTCGATCGCGCGTGCGCGCAAGCTCGACCTGCATGGAGAATCATTCTTAGCCAGTAATGACTCTTATACTTTCTTCCAGCGTTTGAATGATTTGGTCATTACTGGCCCCACGTTTACGAATGTGAATGATTATCGGGTCATTCTTGTTATTTAATCAAGCGGTTGTCAGTAATCCCATCTGCCCGGCGATTCCGCTCGATTTGCACTGATGACAGCGTCAATCCTTGTTGAAACCAGTGATTGATGACATATTCATAGAATGGTTGATTTCTGGAAATCGTGTGCGTCAATGCCCAAGCTTTACCTTGTTCCGTTAATAGCACATGACCCAAATCCAAGGCGTTATTCTGATTCTCTGAGAAACCTATTTTTGTCGGTCTGCCGCAATAAAAAATCCTCGTGTGCCTGCCGAAGCCTTTCTTAATGAATCCTTGTGGTTCAATCATAATTAAACCTGCTGACTCTAATCGTTTTAATGTGGACGGGGTAATCCCTTGGTCGATATAAATCGGATGGTTTAAGTCGAAGACAAGCGGAAGTGGTTCACCTTGTATCCAAATGAACTGGCATAACGTTTCAAAAAGCTGGTCGTCAGTAGCCACGAACGAATGAATGGTGCAATTTCTGTCTGAATTTTGTTTAGAGCGAGCAAGTTTGCGTGTAATTAAGTGTTGCAACAATGACAATATATTGCGCATTTACATTAACCTATGAATCTTTGGGTTGATCTCCGGCTGTTGTTGAACGAGTTTCTACTGATTGAGTCCCGGTTGTGGTTGAAGGTGCCGATGCATTATCTTCCATTTGACTTGAAGGAGAAGATGTCTGATTTTTTTGCTTAGAGTCGTCCTTTAATTTACGCGATTTGATTTCCCTGTTGATTTCGGCAAGAAATGCAATATTGTCCTTGCGCTGCTTTTCACTTTTATACCAACTGGCGCAGGTAATCGTGCCCATGATGATCAGTACGACATTCATGACATCAACGCCGTCAAAAAACATGAAAGCAATGCCGGTCGAAATGGCAAAGGCGCCAAAGAACGCCGTTAGAAGCCATAGTTTTGAACCGGATCCGGAACTATTTATTCTTTTGTTCCATGCTTCCAGGTTATCCCGTGTTGAGATCAATTCTTCATCGGTCCATTTTTTCATACTCATTACAGAATCTCCGTTAATAGTCTTGAGGTTTACTGAAGTATAAATTCCCCATCTCAAAAAGACTATTAAGATTTATTTTATAGCAATAAAAAAGGCACCCGAAGGTGCCTTTTTTGCGAGATTAGCTTCGATTAGAAGTTGTGGCGCATACCGACTGAATAGGTATTGGCATCTCTCAGAGGATTTGCGATATTTTTATCATCGATCATCGCGCGTTGGTAACCGCCGAACAAGCTGGAGCGCTTGCTGAGGTTGTGGATTAAACCCACCGTAAATTGGCTGACTTCACGTTTTGAGAAAGCGCCTAAAGAATTAGTGGTTGAATCTGCTTGGGACATACCACCTTGAGCAACGACGCTGGTATTGCCCCAGTCATATTGTCCGCTTGCAAACCACAGATGACCATCGCCACCAAGGTGCATGGCTGATGCGCATTGCCCTCTAGAATCAGTTGGTTGTCCATTTCCGGTCACTGGATTTCCTAACGCAGCTGCAGTAGTACAGGTCGCTGCGCCGACTGCATTGCTGACTCGTTCGTATTGTCCGCTCAGTTTGAAGTTTTGGAAGCTCCACATTGCACCGCCACGCCAAACATGCTCATTGTTATTTAAGCCCAGATTGGTTCTTTGGCGAGTGCTGATGTTATCGCGAGAATAACCACCGAATACGCCGAGATTGTGACCGCTTACATGAGCTTCGTATTTACCGGCGACTTGGAAGTCCCATTCTCCATCTTCACCACCAGAATTGGCAACACTTCCACCATTAGTGCCGGTTGAGCCATAGAAATTTGCTGGATCCAAACGATTGGAGTCACCCGGCATAACGATACCTGCAAAGCTGAAGCCTTCTACTTTAGGTGAATCATAACGTGCAGCACTGTTAACGAAACTATTTGCACCCGATCCTAGACCATTAGCAGAGGCGGTCATGGTGCCACCGCTACCAGCTGCCTGCAGAGTTGTGTAGGCAAACGGATCAATGGTCATACCACCTGCAAAGTCTTTGAATGGAGATTGAACCCGACCGAATTTAACTTCACCCCAGCTGTCGTTTGCCAAGGCAACCCAACGTTCCCGGGCAGTTCCAAGATTACCGCTACCAGTGTTGAAACCCATTTCAAAATGTGCCTTTGCTTTTAGTCCGCCACCCAGATTTTCAGTGACGTGCAGACCCCATCTTGAACGACCTGTATCATCACCAATCAGAGCTTGGCTACTTTGCTTGTCACGATTGACTGTGGCATACTCAGCTTGAACACTACCAAAAATAGTTACATTTGTACCTTGTGCAGACGCAACCATTGGGGCTGCAAGCGCGCCGGCTACTGCTAACGAAATCAGTTTCTTCTTCATGCTGAAGTTCTCCTTTAATGTTAAAAACGACTGGGGCCGTCTACTTTGCCTTGCTACATTCGCGTGAATGTACCCCGTTATTCGGACCTCCCTATCGGAAGGTTTGATTGGATTGTGCCTAAGCATGTTCTTGACTGCAACAAAAACAAGCATTTTTCGTAATTTAAACAGCCATTTTGTTGTAAATAGACAACAATATTGTTGCTTTTATAACACTATTGGATATTCCATATTTATTATCAAATGGTTAGTTAGAGTATGGAAATATGGGAAGTAATAGGTTTCTCTGTTATATTCTGATTTTACTTGGAGCGAAATAAACTCTAATACTGAGAGTGGATTTTATCTGCTCAAGGCTGGGGTATCGGTTATTATTCGAATTTAATCATGTAGCTATTTCTATTCGTTCACATCATTAATAAATGTTTATGTATCGATTTACTGTATATCTATGGATTTGTATTTTTTGGAATTTTCTTATTTCTTCTGTGCGAGCAGAAACATGGGTGTTACCTCCGCCAGATATTGACATCTTTGGTCAGATTCGCATTACCCACGCCAGTCGAGAAGAAACACTACTGGACATCGCTCGTCAATATGATATTGGACAAATTGAAATTTTATTAGCCAATCCGAATGTTGATCGATGGCTTCCTCAGGATGGGGCAAAAGTGATTTTACCCAATCGCTATATTATTCCTCATGTTGAACGAAAAGGATTGGTTCTTAATTTGCCGGAAATGAGAGTTTATTATTTTCCAGAACCAGGCAAAAAAGGGGAAAAACCGGTGATAATTACTCATCCAGTGGGTATAGGAAGGATGGACTGGATAACTCCATTAGGAATTTCAAAAATAATCGAGAAGAAAAAAGATCCGACGTGGATACCACCAAAATCACTTCAAATGGACCGAATAGCGAATGGGGAACAACCCTATCCCAGCGTAGTTCCTCCCGGCCCTACGAATCCTTTGGGAAGACATGCTATGCGCCTGAGCATCGGAGGTGGAAGTTATTTGATTCATGGCACAATTAAGCCTTTTGGTGTCGGAATGCGTGTTTCAGCTGGTTGTGTGCGCATGTATCCAGAAGATATTGAAGCATTGTTTGATAAGATTCCTTTAGGAACTCAAGTGCATGTGATTAACCAGCCCATCAAGCTGGGTTGGTTGCTTGATTCACTATTTATTGAGCTGCATCCCCCCTTAGAGGAAGATGAGGCGAGGTATTCTGATTATAAGCAAATGACTGTCAATGCTATTAATGATTTTTTGGAATCGAAGAATAGTAAGAAAAACAGATCAGAAGATTTTGAGGTTGATCAAGAAGCCTTGAGAAAAGCCATAATCGAAAAAAGCGGTATACCTGTATTAATTTCCCGCCCACGTCATCAAATTCAATCAAGTGCGCGAACGGAAAATTTCGACGGGGATTTAAGTATAAAATAAAATAATAAGATATATAATTCTTCTTCATTGATCCTGAAATACAAAAACCCCTCAACGAGGGGTTTTTGTGTAACTAAGCTGGAGAGCTATTATTTATGCATTGCTTTTTTGAACATTCGATCAATTTTGGATTCGGTTTCCATAGAACGTTTGTTCGCTTCATCAGCAAGGCGTAATGCATCGTTAGCTTTAGCGCTAGCGGCGGCTGCTTCTGCTTTGGCGGCAGCAGCATCAGATGCAACAGCATTAACTTTTGCTTGCAGTTCTTCTAGCGAACCAGTGGTTGCACAGCCTGTTAACCCAATAAAAGCACCTGCTATTGCTGCTAGTGTTAACATGCGAACTGGATGCTTGATTTTTTCTTTCATTCCGATCTCCTCAGTATTTATTCTAATCAATGCGCATAAACATCAGCCACTTAACTAGCCGCTGAAACATCAATATCAGCAACCTGCAAGAATGTTATCTGATTTTTTATGCAAAATAAATGAATCTATGAGAAATTTGCGAAGAATTTAATGTGGAAACATTAAATAATATATTAATTGCATGATTAATATATATTATTTTATAATTTCTTAATTCAATTATTTAACAACAATCTATTCTTAAATGCTGATCAGTCTAAGAATTTTAGCGAATATTCACAAGAATGCCGGGCTTGATCCACTTATCCAATTGATCGATCTGCTCGTTGGTTAGAGCAATGCAGCCATTTGTCCAGTTGTAATTATGATGAATCTCTTGGTCACCTCGACCAATCCCATGTATGCCAATATGACCTCCCAGCGGCGTATCTTGTGGGGGCGTTTTTCCCATATTTTTGGCATTTAAGATCGAGAGCCAAGTGTCTTCATCAATTCTATTTTCATCCAAAGCACGTTTTGCCGTGTCAAGATTGGGATAATTTAATCCATAAAAACGATAATAACGACTTTTTTCATTCACCCAGCCTACCCTGAATTTCCCAAGGGGGGTTTTATCGTCTTTGGTCATTTTTGTCCATGTTGTCCCAAAACGCCCTATCGCTACATTTTTGAATAGAGCTCTGACAGTACCTCCCTGCATGACCAGCAATGTATGCTCGTTGGTATCCACATCAATCCATATAGCCGCGTCGGTCTGAGCAATACTTTCTGCGCCCGAAAAGACACACCATCCAATCAGAAAAATATTCCAGCAATAAGAAAGAGAAGTTTGCTTAATCACAGTATCAATTAGAAATTGAGTCAAATTAATTATGTCATAATTTTGCTATCTTAAAACTTGCAAAAAGTAACTATGTGCTTGGCTGTTCCAGCTCGAATTGAGCAATTGATCGGCGATAACCATGCGATTGTCAATCTCGGTGGCATACGGAAGGAAGTCTCACTGGCATTAGTCGAGAATGTCGTTGTTGATGATTATGTCATTGTTCATGTCGGTTTCGCGCTACAAAAACTGGATCAGGAAGAAGCAGAACAGACATTGGCTTTATTTGCAGAAATTTCAAAAATGGATGATTTGTAATCGGTAGCGATTTTCATGAAATATATCGACGAATTTCGAGAAGGAAGACTGGCCCGGCAAATTGCCGCCAACATTATGATTGAGGCTGATTCCCGGCGACATTATCATTTTATGGAATTCTGCGGCGGACATACCCACGCAATTTCGCGATTCGGCATTGTCGATTTGCTTCCTGGAAACGTTCATATGATTCATGGGCCGGGTTGTCCGGTTTGTATTTTGCCGATTGGACGTGTTGAAACGGCGATCCAACTGACGCAGATACCGAAGGTGATATTGTGCAGTTATGGAGATCTGCTGCGCATACCTGTCCGCAATGGTATGAGTTTGATAAAAGCCAAAGCGCAGGGAGCCGATGTGCGCATGGTATATTCTTGTATCGATGCTTTAAAAATTGCGCAAGATAATCCACAGCATCAAGTCGTTTTTTTTGCCATTGGATTCGAAACGACTACGCCTCCTACCGCCGTTGCGATTCAGCAAGCTCGAATGCTTGGTCTGAATAATTTTTCAGTATTTTGCAATCATGTGCTCACTCCCTCGGCTATTTCTCATATTCTGCAATCGCCTGAGGTTCGTGAATTCGGGTTGGTTCAACTCGATGGTTTTGTTGGTCCGGCTCATGTCTCTGTCGTGATAGGCAGTCGGCCTTACGAGTATTTTGCTGAAGAATTTCAGAAATCTGTGGTAATAGCCGGTTTTGAACCGCTGGATGTCATGCAGGCAATTTTGATGCTGATACGTCAAGTCAACTCAGGCCGAGCCGAGGTTGAAAATGAGTTTACGCGAGCAGTCATGCCCGACGGTAACCTCAAAGCTCAATCCCTCGTGGCTGAGGTATTTGAACTGCGTCGAAACTTTGAATGGCGCGGACTGGGTTGGGTGCCTTATAGTGCTTTGAAGATCAAATCGACCTATGGCGATTTCGATGCCGAGCGACGCTTTCCGATTGCGGAATGTTCCATAGACGATAATAAAGCCTGCGAATGTGGAGCGATTCTGAGAGGCGTGAAACAACCGCGTGATTGCAAGATTTTCGGGACAGTATGTACACCGGAGAACCCCATTGGATCATGCATGGTGTCATCGGAGGGCGCTTGCGCCGCCTACTATCGCTATGGTCGTTTTCGCGCTAATAATCCTATGACGGCGGAGAACTCATGTCAGCAATCAATATAGTCAAGCCAGGATACAGCCGGAAACTTGATTTGAAGCATGGGTGTATTGAAATGACGCATGGAGGCGGCGGCCGTGCGATGGCGCAATTAATACAGCAGATGTTCATAGCCGCGTTTGACAATGAATACCTGCGGCTGATGAATGATCAAGCCTGTTTCAGAACGGCGAATGGCCGCATGGTCATGTCAACGGACAGCCATGTGGTGACGCCATTATTTTTTCCAGGTGGGGATATCGGTTGTTTATCCGTACATGGCACGATAAATGACATTGCCATGGCTGGCGCCAGACCTTGTTATTTAGCGGCCAGTTTTATTCTGGAAGAAGGTTTCCCATTATCGGATCTCAAGCGTATTGTGGATTCGATGGCTAGGGCGGCACAAACCGCTGGCGTTCCGGTCGTAACGGGCGACACCAAAGTGGTTGAAAAAGGCAGCGGTGATGGTGTATTTATCACGACAACTGGTTTGGGGGTCGTGCCGGATGGAATCGATATTTCAGGAACGAATGCCCGGCCGGGCGATAAGATTGTGGTATCAGGCACGCTTGGAGATCATGGCATCGCTGTGATGGCGTTTCGAGAGAACTTGTCTTTTCAGACGACAATTGCATCGGATACTGCGGCCCTGCATGAGTTGGTGGCGGATATGGTGGCTGCCGTACCGGATATTCATGTATTGCGGGATCCAACTCGCGGCGGAATTGCCACCGCTTTGAATGAGATTGCACAACAATCGTCTGTTGGCATGATGCTCTATGAAAATCAACTGCCGATACGCCAAGAAGTGAATGCGGCTTGTGAATTTCTCGGTCTTGATCCCCTCTACATTGCCAATGAAGGCAAGCTCGTTGCGATTTGCTGTGCAGAAGACGCAGAGAATATGCTCGGTGTGATGCATGCGCATCCCTTGGGAAGGAATGCCGCCATTATCGGCGAAGTCATCGAAGATGATCATTGCTTTGTGCAAATGCAGACTTCACTCGGAGGTAATCGTGTGGTTGATTGGCTGAGTGGAGAACAGCTTCCTCGCATTTGTTGAATCTGCCAGATCCCCAATTGAAAATCCTATTTCTCACTCATAGCTTAAATTGCCTGGCACAGCGTTTGTTTGTGGAACTGACGCGGTGCGGTCATGAGATTTCGGTTGAATTGGATATCAATGAAGCCATTACTTGCGAAGCAGTGGATTTATATCATCCGGATTTGATTATTGCTCCCTTTCTGAAGCGCGCCATACCAGAATCGATCTGGCGCAATCATACCTGCTTCGTCGTTCATCCCGGGATTGTCGGTGATCGCGGACCTTCAGCACTCGATTGGGCGATCTTGCATGATCTGCCGGAATGGGGGGTCACGGTACTGCAAGCCAATGCTGAAATGGATGCCGGCGATATCTGGGCTGCGGAAGTATTTGCTATGCGGTTCGCCAGTAAAAGCAGCTTATATCGCCATGAAGTTGTTGACGCTGCATCCCGTGCCATTTTGTCGGCTGTGGCGCGCTTTCAGTCGGGAAATTTCCATCCCATGCCGCTAGATTATTCGCGCTCAGATGTTCATGGTCGCTGGCATAGACCCATGCGGCAAATCGACCGTGCTATCAACTGGCAGCTTGACAGTACCGAAAGTGTATTGAGGAAAATTTATGCAGCTGACGGTTTTCCGGGGGTATTGGATACGCTCTTTGATCAACCCTGTTATTTATTTGATGCCTGCAACGAACAAAATCTCAGCGGCGAGCCAGGAGACATTATTGCTAAGCGCAATCATGCCATTTGCCGGGCTACTGTCGATGGCGCCATCTGGATAGGCCATGTGAAGTATAAAAAAGGGGCGGAGGTCACCGCCAAGCTGGCCGCAACCCTCGCTCTTGAGAATCATTTGAAGGTCATTCCGGAGATGGAGGAGAAGAACGGTTCTACTCCGGCGGGTATGATCGGTCAGGATATCTGGTTTGAGCAAAGAAATGACGTCGTTTACCTGCATTTCGAGTTTTATAATGGCGCGATGGACACAGCGCAGTGTGAGCGTTTGTTACATACCTACTTGCAGGCGGTGAACAGCGATGCTCGTGTGATTGTATTGATGGGTGGGCGTGAGTTCTGGTCGAATGGCATTCACTTGAATCACATTGAAGCCGCCCTCAGCCCGGCAGATGAGTCCTGGCGTAATATCAATGCGATGAATGATTTGGTGCGAGCCATCATTACTACTACCGGCCGTATCACAATCGCTGCCCTGCAAGGCAATGCCGGCGCAGGTGGCGTTTTTCTGTCGCTGGCTGCAGATTATATCTACGCGCGTGAATCGGTCATTTTGAGTCCGCATTATAAAAACATGGGCAATTTATATGGATCAGAATATTGGACTTATTTATTGCCGCGCCGCGTTGGGCAATATCAGGTCGATTCTTGCATGCACAGCCGATTGCCCATTGGTGCCAGGGAAGCGCGCCAGATGAAATTGATCGATGATTGTTTTGGCGGGGATCTGGTGAATTTTAAGAACAAAATTGTTCACATTGCGGAAACATTGGCACAGTCCCCGGATTTCCAAAAATTTATCGAACGAAAACAAGCTCGGCGACAACGGCATGAGCACCAGAAATCGTTACAAAGTTATCGTGATGAGGAACTTGAAAAGATGAAACTCAACTTCTACGGTTTCGATCCCAGCTATCATGTGGCTCGCTACAATTTCGTGTACAAAATTCCGCAAGGCTGGACGCCGCGCTATCTTGCGCGTCATCGCCGTTTGAAAGCGCAAGCTCTCCGCGATGATAACTCGTCATAGCCATATAAAACCATGGAGCACACTGGGTTGACTGTGATGCTGCATACCTGGCCTCGACGGCGGTATACTTTCTTTGGGAGTTGTTTAGTATCGGTTGCGAGTCGTCTCGGAACGGGACTCTTCAACCAGATTGGGATCAAACTCAGGAGGCTGATCAGCTGGGATCGCTCCTGGACATTTTTTGGTTACTGCCCAGTGTTGCAGCGCGTCATATTCGCTCTTTAGCTGAACATATTCCGCTTCCTGTTCTTTGGTGTCGCTCAGGGCGAACAATGCAGCCCAGGAAAGTGACAAATCGGTTCCCAGCGTCCATTTATCTTTAGTCGGATTATTGTCGCTGGATTTACCGGTTAACTGAATGACACGGTTTTGGATTCGATCGATTTCGGCCAGTAATTCATCGCAAGTATAAGTTTGGAACTGGGACGGCAACACATAAGGGGCATGAGGGTTCCCTGATGAAGTGGCGCACCCTGGTAAGGTCAAGGTCGTTGCAGAAATCAAAAATACTAGAGAGATAAATTTTTTCATGACGCTCATTCCTTTGAGTTTCTCGTCCACTAAGATGTCTGTACTATTGCCATTCATCGACTGATCGAATTGTACACTGTTATTCAAGAGTTCAGCTTCGTAGTATGCAGTGCAATATTGTCACGTGTTTATTAAAAAGCTGCGCTGAAGAATTTCCATGGGGATAAAAAACCATGAGGTATGGTTTTGGAATTTGGCAACCGTTGCTACAGCGAAGCCTTGAAAAGGGAAATGGCGCGATCAGGTATAGTTAAGTAAGTGAAAAGCCTGCGCAGGGCATGCAGAACTTGCAGTTGCGGGACTCATTTCAACCTTGCGTAAGTAAACAGCGTAGCATTTCAAGGCTTCATCGCATTGAAGTAGGCTAGTGCATGGACAAAACGGCCATGTTATACAAATTTTCGGCGTCGGGCTAACCGCTTTGCCCACCCCAGGCTGACCAGAAACAATGCATAGGCAGTTGGTTCAGGAACAGGCAGCGCTTGCAGCGCGACCGAATATCGTCCACCCTGTGATGTGTTGTCCCGCTGACCGCAGATGTCGAGATAATAAGCCCCTGCTGGCAGATGACCCAAGAAACGAGTGACAGTGCAACCCGGCAAAGTGGCATGCCGCCGGTTTTCTGAATAAACACCTTTGAATATGTCAACATTGAAGCCAGTAATAGCTTCTGCATGAATGCCCAAGAAATTCAAAGAATAGCTATTGGCAATGCCAGTTCTATTGGGAAATACCGGAATAGTGAAGTTGACGAAGTTTCTGAAGCGGCTATTCGCATCCTCCGCCAATGTTACGGTCAGAATGCTGGGCGTGGTGCCGATAACGCCCATGTCATAGATACCTTCTTTTAAATTATCATCATCGTAATTCGCAATATTACTGGCAAGAGCAGGACGATTTTTCATTAGAGTGAAATGGTGAATGCATTCAGTTTAATATTCTTTGCCATTGCAATATGTCCAACATAAGCCGATATACGATGAATGAAGAAAGGACATCGACAACGAATCAAGTTGATGTCCTTCATTGGGTGGATACGCATTGTACGAGGCGTACATGGATGATTCCATGAGAAGGTGTGCCTTTTTTGCCAGTGCATTCATCCATTCCCGAATAGTACAAATGTCCCGTGCGACGAAAGGATCTACTTGAGGGGGCTATGCAGCAAAGAATTTACGAGATTAAGCACATGAGAAAAATATCCGTATTGCAGGTACCGGCAGGAAATCGAATTTTGTTTTGACCACGGGCGTGATAATCTTTGCGCTGCCGAAAAAAGTCGCCCGTTCCGAATTGCCCTTATTTCTTATAATTTCGATACCAATGAATAAATTAAATCAGTCCGACATGGATTTGCCGAAGCAAAGCAAAACGCTTGCAGAGCCCATTAAATCGATTACCGTGAATGGTTGCACGATGACGTTGCTGGGAACTGCGCATGTTTCAAAAGCCAGTGCCGACAAGGTGCAGGAATTGATTGCAACCGGGCAGTATGACGCTGTCGCGGTTGAGTTATGCCCGAGCCGGCATAAGGTAATCGTCAATCCCGATGCAATGGCTAAAATGGATTTGTTTCAGGTCATCAAGAAAGGTCAGGCCAGCATGGTGGCGGCCAGTCTGGCGCTGGGTGCTTTTCAGCAACGCATGGCGGAACAATTGGGCATTGAACCGGGCGCGGAAATGCGTGTTGCCATCAAGGATGCGCAGGCAGCTAAATTGCCGGTTTTGCTGATAGATCGGGAAATAGGGACGACCATGAAACGAATTTATCGGAACGTGTCATGGTGGAAACGTATCGTCGTGTTTGCGGGGTTGATCGAAAGCGTCATCAGCAAAGAGAAATTCAGCGCAGCGGAAATCGAGAAATTGAAGGAAGGTGATGTGCTGGAGAGTTCCTTTTCCAAATTTGCCGAAGATGAGAAGGATCTGTTCCGGCCGTTGATCAGTGAACGTGATGAATACATGTCGGCGCGCCTCATCAAGGAGTGTGCCGAGAATGGCTATCAGCATATTCTGGTTGTGATCGGCGCCGGGCATCTGAAAGGCATGGCGCAATTGCTGACGTCGCACAGCATTTCGAATCCGGATGACCGTATTGCGCGACTGGATGAGATTCCGCCGCCTTCGCAATGGGTCAAATTGATTCCTTCGTTGATTGTGGTATTCATCTTGGCAGGTTTTGTCATCGGTTTCATGCGCGGTCCGGAAATTGGCATCAGCATGGTTGTTGACTGGATATTGATCACCGGCGGACTGTCGGCGCTGGGTACCGCGATGGCGCTGGCGCACCCATTGTCGATCTTGAGCGCTTTTCTGGCTGCTCCGTTGACGACATTGCATCCCGCAGTGGGAGCTGGCATGGTGGTTGCGGCTGTCGAAGCCTATTTGCGGAAACCCAAAGTCAGCGACTTTAACCGTCTCAGGAATGATACGACGACGCTGAAAGGCTGGTGGGAAAATCAAGTGACCCGAATTTTGCTGATCTTTATCTTTTCAACACTGGGGGCCGCAATCGGCACCTATGTCGCCGGATTTCGCATTTTTGAACAATTGAGTAGTAGTTAGAGAAATGCTGATTAATTCGGCGAATGAGATGAAGCCCAAAGCGCACGGAACGCAGCAACCGAAACTTATCAATCTGATAGGCGAGGAAGTGAGTGCGCGCAACGAAGCAATTCGCTCGTACAGCGAATTGATCAGTGTTTCCTCAGCAATATTCTAATTGGTCAGCTGAGGTATCGGACAAGGTGAGTTCAACCAAAGAAATGCAGTGTAGGTCGCTTGAATGAACATGTTAAGACTGTTTCTATGTAACCGCAATTCCACCGATTACAGCAGTTTTTCAGAACCTTGACAGTGAAATCTGCATGGTGTCCAACAACGACACCCCAATCCATTCCATACTGAATCGCCAGAGGTGGCTTAATTATGTTCGGGTTTTTCGAACGTCTCATCGATCCCTATCCGCCAGAGCATCCCAGTGAACCGCCGGAGGGATTGTTCCAGTTTTGCCGCCACTATGTTCGCGGCATTGAAATACACCTTGTCATCCTGGCAATACTGACTACCTGTCTAGCCATCAGCGAGGCCATGCTCTACGGTGTGCTGGGGCAGTTGGTCGATTGGCTGGCGGATAGAAAAACTGCGCAATTCCTTGAAACCGAGTGGCCGACGTTGTTGCTGATGTCAGCATTTATTCTGGTCGTGATTCCGCTGCTGGTATTGTTGCATTCTTCCGTCATTCACCAGACGCTGATGGGTAATTTCCCCATGCGGGTTCGTTGGTTGTCGCACCGCTATCTGCTCGATCAGAGCTATACTTTTTTTCAGCATGAATTCAGCGGGCGTATCGCCACAAAAGTCATGCAAACCGCGCTGGCAGTGCGCGAAACAGTAATGAAATTGCTTGATGTGATCCTGTTTGTCTCAGTGTATCTGGCAACGACACTGACATTGGTGATCAATGCGGATCCACGCCTGTGCCTGCCTTTACTGGCTTGGCTGGTGCTATATCTGGGCGTTTTATCGTATTTCGTGCCGAAATTAAAACGTATTTCGACTGTGCAAGCAGATGCGCGCTCGCTGATGACCGGCCGGATCGTCGATAGTTATACCAATATCCTGACCTTGAAGTTATTTTCCCAGAGTCAGCGGGAATCGGCGTATGCCAAAGCGGGCATGCAAGAATTCATGGCCACGGTACATCCGCAAATGCGATTGTCGACCTTGCTCAACGCCAGCGTGTGGATGATCAACATGCAGTTGGTGTTCGCCACGGGCGCACTGGGCATTTATTTATGGCTGCAAGGCGACATCGGGCCCGGTTCGATTGCAGTAGTCATGAGTCTTGCCATTCGAATCACTGGCATGTCGCACTGGGTCATGTGGGAGGTTAATGCGCTGTTTGAAAATATCGGTACAGTTCAGGATGGCATCAATACGCTATCCAGGCCGCAGCAGGTGGTTGATCGAGCGGAGGCCAGGGGATTGCGAATCGAGCGCGGGGAAATTGATTTCAATCATGTCGGTTTTACCTACCATCCTCACGAGCAGAATTCTTCGCCGATTTTTGATGATCTCAATCTGCACATTGCCGCAGGGGAGAAGGTCGGCATTGTGGGTCGGTCGGGTTCGGGCAAATCGACCTTCGTGAATTTGCTGTTGCGATTCTACGACGTACAGCACGGTACTATCTCAATTGATGGTCAGGATATCAGCACTGTCACTCAAGACAGTCTGCGCGCTCATATTGCGATGGTCACACAGGATACTTCTCTGTTGCATCGATCCGTTCGCGACAATATTTTATTCGGCCGACCGACCGCCACGGATGACCAAATGATTGCCGCTGCCAAACGGGCCCATGCGCATGAGTTTATTCTCAAGCTCAAGGATAATAAGGGACGGACGGGTTATGACGCCCATGTGGGTGAACGCGGCGTGACATTGTCAGGTGGGCAACGCCAGCGCATTGCGATTGCACGGGTGTTATTGAAGAATGCGCCCATCCTGGTACTGGATGAAGCGACCTCAGCACTCGATTCAGAAGTCGAGGCGGGTATTCAGCAAAGTCTGTACCAATTGATGGAAGGCAAGACGGTGATTGCTATCGCTCATCGCCTGTCGACCATCGCAGCGATGGATCGTCTGATCGTATTCGACAAAGGTCAGATCGTGGAACAGGGCAGTCACGTCAAGCTCATTGCCAATAATCAGCTTTATGCGCAATTATGGAATCATCAATCGGGAGGATTCCTGGGGTTGCTTGAAAACCAGCGATCCTGAACTTTCATGACGACTTGGGCGGTCGTGGCAGCGTTTGTGAAAACATAGTGGAATTTCAACAACAACCTTATTGCAATTGACGCGTCAATCCGGCAAGCCCTTTTTCATCACTGCGTTCATTTTTGATATAAAGCTGCGAAATACCTGATTTCTCATTTGTTTGACCAGCAACTTGATATGGTTAAATCAAGCAATTTACCATTCAAACGTGCTGATCGTGCCGACATTACAGATATTATTAAGTTCTATCCAGATTCGTCTGGCCATCCAGATAATTTTCGCCGGCGCACTGAGTGCCTATCTATTGCCAGCGTTTGCCTCGGCCAACCTGGAGCAATTGAGTCTGGAAGAGCTGATGAAGATCAGTATCGTCGGGGCATCCAAATACGAACAAAAGCAGCAACAGGTCGCGGCGGCAGTCAGCATCATTACTCGAAAAGACATCAGAACTTACGGCTGGCGAACGCTGAACGAAGCGTTAGCGAGTCTGCCGGGTATTCATCCCACCTATGACTATCAATACGAGTACCTGGGCACACGGGGTTTTGGATTGCCGGGGGATTTCAACACGCGCGTGCTGATCACCATCAACGGTAACCGCATCAATGACGCCACTTACGACCAAGGGCCGACAGGACGTGATTTTCCGCTGGATATCGACCTAATTGAGCGCATCGAATTCATTCCCGGCCCAGGCAGTGCCGTATACGGCCAGAATGCGATGCTCGGTGTCGTCAATATCGTTACTCGCAAAGGCAGCGATATTAAGGGTGCCGAGTTGTCAGCCTCGTACCAAACCGTAGAAACCATGCCACAAGAGCGCATCACTTTGGGTAAACAATTCGATAATGGTACGGATGCACTCATCTCTCTCTCCGCTTTGCAATCGCGCGGCGCGAATCGTTTCTTTGAATTCGGCGATTCAGGTATTTCCGGGATCGCGCATCGCCTGGATGGTGAAGATGTCAAGCAAATGTTCGCACGTGTCTCTAATGGTCCGTTCTCGTTCGATTTTATATACGGAAACCGCCACAAGGGGGATCCGATCGGTATGTTTTTCACCGATCCGCTAACCAAAGGTGCTTCAGTCATCGACCGCCGCCTCAACACGCAAATTCAGTATAACGATAATTTTCTCAATGACACGCTTAATGTGCTGGGCCGCGCATTTCTCGGCCGATACAGTTTTGAGCAACCTGGATTTTACAGTGGCGAAAAAACCTTGAGTACCGGCCCGAGCGATTGGCATGGTGTGGAGTTGCGCCTGCTATCCACTGCGTTTGCCGAACATAAAATCATGGCGGGATTTGAATACCAGAACAATACCAGCATCACGCAAGCCTTCCATAACTTCGATAATCCAGATGAAAATATCCGTGTTAAAAGCTCCGTGATGCGATTGGGTTTTTACGTACAAGATGAATGGAGCATCACAGATACACTGTCCGCCACCGCCGGTTTGCGTTACGACTACAACCAATGGATCGGTAATCGTTTGAGTCCGCGCGGAGCGCTGATTTGGCAGGCCACTCCCAAGACCACCCTCAAGGCCTTATATGGTCGAGCGCATCGCTCACCGAATTCGTACGAACGAGATTATGGTGACGGCATTTCGCAAGTCGCCAATCCAGGATTGCATAGTGAAGCCGTCGATACTGCTGAACTTGTGGCGGATTACCTGCCTTATCCGACACTCAATCTTCGCGCCACGATGTACGCCTGGGATATGTACAACCTGATCACATTAGGTACAGATCCCATCAGCGGTTTCTCACAATATCAACAGGATTCCGGCAAAGTGCGCGCCAGGGGAGGGGAATTGTCTCTCGACAAAACCTGGGATTGGGGCGCGCGATTCCGAAGCAGTTTCGGCGTACAGAATATCGAGCAGAGAAATTCTCAGCTTCTGAATGCGCCCTATTATCTGGGTAAGTTGAATTTCTCAATTCCGATACCGTTGATTTCAGGTTTGCGGGCAGGGTTTGAGTTGCAGTATTACGGCAGGCGAAAAACCCTGGATGGTAGCTATGCCGATAGTTATGTGCTTTCCAATTTGAATATGGTCACCGATGTCCGATGGATCAAAGGATTGGAGGCATCGTTGAGTTTTTATAATTTATTCAATGAGCACTATCATCATCCTGCTGCTGATACGAACTGGCAGAACGTGCTGATTCAACCTGGCCGCACAGTGCGTTTTCGATTGGATTATCGGTATTAGTATCCTGCATACATGACACTGCGACTCAGTCAATGCTGCCCTTTCAGTCAACCCGCGATTCATGATGGGAAAACGCCTGATTGCGTGATGAAAAGACTGATAAACGCACTGCAGTTTCTGTATGGATGGGGCAGGCAGAAAATCACGGGATTTTGTTTCTTGCTGATGTTGCTGCATGGTTTCTCATTGTTGAGTTACCCCTCCTCGATTCATGCCGGGCAATTATCGGAGTATCGCTTAAAGGTGGCTTTTCTCTACAATTTCGCGACCTATACCGAATGGCCTGAGTTGCCGGATCAAGAGATAACGCTATGCATTTATGGAGATGATCCTTTTGGCGTTCTTTTGGAGCATATACGGCAGAAAAAAGTGAGCGAGCGCGAATTATCGATCCGTCATTCCAAGCATCTGGGAGATCTGCCGTCTTGCCAGATCGTTTTCATCAGCCGCTCGGCAATTGGAAATCTTGGCGAAATCCTTGATCTGCTCAGTAACAGACCGGTCTTGACCATTGCCGATACGCCTGGCAGTGGACAGCAAGGTGTCATGCTGACGATGACTCTAAAAGATGGAAAAGTCACTTTTGAAGCCAATCTTGCCAGCGCAAAGAGAAATGGTTTGCGCTTGAGCTCGCAATTACTTCGTTTTGCCACTGAGGTTTATCAATGATGCAGCTCCTTTCTCCTAAAACCATTACGCTCAGCGCCAAGCTTCAACATATCAGTCTGACTACGCAAGCGGCGGCCATGTGTCTGGTTGCTGCCATGGTGATAGTGAGCAGTTTCCTACTGAATTTCTATGCGCTGCTGGAATCAAGCCGCGCAACGGCTAACATACTGGCTGAAAATGCCAGTGCGGCGCTGATGTTCAAAGATGAGCATTCTGCTCAGACATTGCTGAAGTCATTGAGTAATTTGCGAGAAGTGCAGACCGCTGTGATTTATGGCGATGAAAATACTCTTTTCGCACATTATACGATCGATGATCGGTTCGTGCCGGAAACAGTGCCTGTGCTGGAACATGAACCGTTTGCCAAGATCAATTTCGTTACTGTGATTCACCCTATTCATCTCAATGAGCAATGGTTGGGTTCGGTCTATCTGGAAATATCATTGATTCCATTATATTGGCAGATGGTATGTCAAAGCAGCATTACGCTCCTTGCGGTGGCGCTGGCATTGATCATTGCGTCTTTGCTGCTGCGCCGCCTCAACAGGGCCGTATTGTTTCCGTTGCACAGACTGTCCAACGCCATGGAGGATGTCTCAACCCGAAGTGATTATGCGGTACGCACGAGATCGAGTGAAATTGCCGAACTGAATACGCTCTCCAAGGGATTCAATACCATGCTGGAAATGATTCAGGAGCGCGATATCCGGCTTGAACATCATCTGGATCGGCTCGAAACTGAAGTTGCAAGGAGAACTGAGGAATTGGTGTGCGCCAAGGAAGCAGCCGAAGCAGCTAGTAAAGCCAAGAGCGAATTCCTGGCAACCATGAGTCATGAAATTCGCACGCCGATGAACGGAATCCTGGGAATGACAGAATTATTACTGTCTGGTCAGTTGGCGAAAGATCAGCGCCGCTTCGCCGAAACGGTGCAGCGCTCCGGGCATCATTTGCTGAGCATTATCAACGATATTCTTGATTTCTCTAAAATCGAATCGAACCGTATGACTTTAGAGAACATTGATTTTGATCTCATCAAAGTCATTGAAGATACGCTCATGATGTTTGCGCAGCCCGCCAATCAGAAAGGTCTTGAACTGGCCGCACAATTCACTCCTCCAATGGCGAGCTATATGGTTAGGGGAGATTCTTTCCGACTAAGCCAAGTCATTGCCAACCTGCTCAGTAATGCCATCAAGTTTACTGCTCAGGGCGAGGTCATCATTCGCACAGAAGTACAGGAGGAGTGCAGAGATGCGAGGGCGCGCGTCAGCATTGGCGTAGAAGATAGCGGAATTGGCATTCCAGCAGAATACCATGTCAAGATTTTTGATCATTTTTCTCAAGCGGATGGATCTACGACCCGTGAGTATGGCGGCACCGGATTGGGTCTGACGATTTGCAAAAAGATTCTGGCATTGATGCAAGGCGATATTCGCGTTGAAAGCTCACCCGGAAAAGGGTCTGCATTTTGGATCGAAGTATCATTGCAGAAATCGACAGTTATTCCCGGACAGACTATTCAATATGCAGATTTAAAAGGAATAAGAATTCTGGTTGTGGACGATAACCGGTCCAGTCGTGACATGTTTGCTTCTTGGCTGCAGCACTGGCGGATCGACGTAGTGTGCGCAGGGCAGGCAAAACAGGCGCTCAAATTGATGAATCAAGCGATGGATGAATATGAGCCATTTGATCTGGTGCTTCTCGACCAGAAGATGCCCAGCATGGATGGCCTGCAACTGGCTCGCATCATTCACGCTGATCCGCGTCTTAACAACACGCGCTTGATTTTGTTGATATCCGCACCGGCTGACATGAATCAATTGCAGCAGTGTCCGGGCTGGATTGCTCAATGTCTCAACAAACCCTTCCGCCATAAAGAGCTAGTGGAAGTCATCCGGGATGTGCTTGCGCGCGAGATTAATGGACCGGCCTGCGCTCCTTGCCATGGCGCCGAATCGTCGGCGGTTCTGGCGTCTTCGTTTCAGGGCAATATATTGCTGGTGGAAGATAATCCGGTCAATCAAGATGTTGCAGTGGCTATGTTGGCAAAACTTGGATTGAAATCGGAAATCGCCGATAATGGCAAGCATGCTTTAGAGCTTCTGTCTAGAAAACACTTCGATATGATCTTGATGGATTGCCAGATGCCAATTATGGATGGTTTTGAAGCGACCGCGTTGATTCGCCGCAAGGGTGAGGCTGCAATGATGAAATTACCGATTATTGCGATGACTGCTAATGTGACAGAAAGCGACCGCTCGCGTTGCTTACAAGTCGGCATGAATGATTTTCTTCCCAAACCTTACACCGTCGAGCAGTTACAACAGATCGTCATGCGTTGGCTGCCGCAGATAAAGGCGCATGTTATCGACATCGAATCCCAAGCTGCTGAGCTTCATACTGCCGATCTTCCCACTGTGGCCGATCAACAATCGGCGCTTAATCTCAGCAGGCTTGAGCTGATTCGGCGTCTTGATCAGTCAGAAGATGGCAAGCTGGTACACAGAATTTTAAGATCTTACGTGGAGTCTGCAGATGGCTATCTTCGCCAGCTTAGACACGCCATTCTGAATAATGATGCTGACAGCCTTTATCACTGTGCCCACACCTTGAAATCCAGTTCTGCAAATATTGGCGCTGAAGGCTTATCTGATTTGCTGAAACAGCTTGAAGCCCATGGCAAAACCAGAAAACTGGCCGATGCTCGCTTGTTATTGGAAAATTTACAACAGTGCTATCAACAGGTTATGGTTGAAATTCATAAGATTCTTGAACATCCATAGTAAGAGTGCCGTTAAATAAGTTCTGAAAAAGGAAGCGATTAATGGTCAAGCAAGGCGACATCAAGCGACAAGGGCGCATGTAATGAACGATAAATGAGCATTTGAGCAGGATTTCACCATGGCGTGGCTGAGCGCGATAGGTATTTAAAACTTTCTTAAAGATTATGCCGCGGACAGAAGCGATGAAATCTTCCAATCCGCATACAGGAATAGATGATGAAAATAGCTGACCTGAATGAGCTAAAAATCAGCACATTATTACCCAGCCCTAAAGGTGTGGCGCTGGCATTGATGGAAGCGTGCAGGCGAGAAGACATTACCATTCATGAGATTGCCCGACTGGTTCAAACCGACCCAGCATTGTCGGGAAGACTGATTCAACGCGCCAATTCATCCAATCAGGCTACCCGGCCGGTGACATCTGTGACCGATGCCATTTCGCATGTCGGTTTGGCTACGGTCAAGCAGCTGGCGATGGGGTTTTCGCTGATCGATCAATACCAGAAAGGGGCGTGTAAGGGGTTTAACTATCAGAATTTTTGGTCGCATTCACTGCTCATGGCGATCACCATGCAGGAATTGGCGAAATTGACCAGGGTCTGCGCAGCGGATGAACTGTTCGCCTGTGGATTGATGGCGCAAATTGGCAATTTGGCGTTGGCGACGATCTATCCGGAAAAGTACAATGATTTGATGGAGAAAAGGACACCCGATCAGTCGATGGACGAGCTGGAAAGACAATATCTGAAAACCGATCACAATGAATTAACAGCCGCCATGCTGCTCAATTTTGGCATCCCGAAGATCTTTGTCGAATCGATCTATTATCATGACAGACCGGATGAATCAGGTTTTTCGGAAGGATCTCGTCCCTTTCATATCGTACATTTGCTCTACTTGGGGAAACAGATTGCGGATTTTGGCTTGGCTGATGAATCCCAGCGTAACATGCGCATTTCTGAATTGCTCCTGCTGGGGGGGAAGATTGGTTTGGATACCGAATCGTTCGGTGTCCTGATTGATCAGGTGATGAAAGAATGGCAACTATGGGGAAGAATGCTGAAGATTTCTGCCGCCGAGATGCTGCCTCCCTTTCAGAAAATGATGAATGCTGTCGCGCCTCGTCCTGAGAGTGAAATGGATGCAGCGCCGCTGCGTATTCTTTTGGTTGAAGATGATCCATCCAGTATGGTTTTTATCCAGGGGTTATTGTCCAACGTGCGGGGTCATGCCTTATTTACAGCTAAGGATGGCCAGGAAGCTTTGTCGATGGCCATGGAAATTTCTCCCCATATCGTGATCACGGATTGGCTGATGCCGGTGATGAACGGCTTTGAACTGACGGTTGCTTTGCGTGCTACTGAATGGGGTCAGAATCTGTACATCATCATGCTGACCAGCATCGAGGATGAGGAAGAAGTCATCAAGGCATTTGACGCGGGTGTTGATGATTATGTGACGAAACCGATCAACGTGCGGGCCTTCAGGGCGCGATTACGTGCGGCCTGGCATTACCGGAAATTACAGGAATCTTGGGAACGCGATCGGGAGCAATTGAAGCGTTTTGCAGCAGAACTGGCAGTGACTAATCGCAAGCTTGAGCATTATGCCTTGACTGATGTGTTGACGGAATTACCAAACCGTCGAGCCGGAATGGATACTTTGACGGATGTGTGGAGTGTGGCGCATCGATCAGACCAGTTGATGGCTGTGATGTTGATCGATATTGATCATTTCAAGCAAATCAATGATAACTATGGTCATGCGATTGGTGACAAGGTTCTGAAGGAAGTGGCTGCTTCAATGCGTACTTCTGCCCGTAAAGGAGATAGTTTTTGCCGCATGGGTGGCGAAGAGTTTCTGATTGTTTGTCATAACGGGAGTACCGATGCAAAATCCGTTATCCTGTTTGCGGAACGAATTCGCCAGCATGTGTATGCTCAGCAAATCGATATCGACGAAGCGCACATCCGTGTGTCCATCAGTATCGGCGTAGCGTTGAAAGAAGCGGGCATGAAGAGTGAGGATCATCTGGTAATTGCTGCTGATAAGGCGCTGTATGCTGCCAAGAATTCGGGACGGAACCGGGTTTTTCTGGCGCTGGGGGACAGGCTCATCAGTTGTAGTCCTAATAAGCCGGATCACTGATTTATTTAAATCCACTCATGATCAGAGTCACCAGCTAGACGACATTCTCACTTAGATGGAATTTCTGATAACACTCTGATTCCATCCTTGAAAAAATTGACTTCTGAGCGCTCGAGCAATATGCACGGCTTGCTGGTATATTTGCAATAAAGTTTAACCATGAAAAAAGCGTCATGATTGACGCAATCAATGGGACAAACGATCAAATCAGTCTTCTCCAAAAGCCCGGGCAAATCCTTCAACTGGTCGTTCGCATTTCCGTGGAAGGTAATCAAGCGCCCTTTCATATGTTCAGTAAGACGGCTGTAAATAGGATAAAGCCGCCTGCGACCCCCTACGCACAACACTGTTTGTCCCGCCAATGTCGGTGTGTTCTGGCAACTGGAATTCAGTATGGTAGAAAGTTGGCGAGATGACTTGGTTTTGATCAAAGGTGCCCAGCTCATTGCATTTGATTTGTCTGTCCAGGAAAAAGAAGGCAATGCATGCGCTTGACCGTCATTGATCTCTTTTTGTGTAAGATTCGCTGATGCATGCGCTGACAGATACAGGTCGATACGGCTGAATAGCTTACCCAGGTTGCGTAACCAATTGGAAAGAACGCTTGGAAAGTAATGTAAACCAGAGTAGTTGTATTGAGTGTTAGTATTTGCTGGGGCCATATCGGCTAACACCCATTTTTTATGAAATAATTTCATCATTGCATCTCCCACGAATCATCAGCAACTAAAAAGATGGCTGGCTGACCTGAGGGCTACAGGCTGGCTGGCTAAAGGTGCCGCTGAAGAAAGGAGGATAACTCCAGCGGCCTAGGAAAAAGTTACGGCATTCTGAAAACTACTGTGCTGCGTTATGCTAAGCGTTCACATTGAGGACCAGGGTGAAACGGCTCATTAAATCATTGATTTTTGAATTTGTTGAACCTGATTTCGTTTGACCGATCGTCATAGATAACCTTTTTCAGGGTTGCCTCATATCTGGCTTTGCAACCAGTTATGGATACCGATTTTCTGTATGAGGCTAAGCTGCGTTTCCAACCAATCGATGTGTTGTTCAGTATCCTCAAGGATACGTTCAAAAATTTCTCGAGACACGAAATCATGAGCGGTTTCGCATGCTGCGATCGCGGCAAGCAATGTTTCACGGGAAGTGAATTCAAGCTTTAAGTCACAAGCTACACATTCTTCAGCGCTTTCACCAATCATGAGCTTGCCGAGATCTTGCAGATTAGGTAAGCCTTCTAAGAGCAGAATTCGCTCAATCAAAGCATCGGCATGTTTCATTTCTTCACAGGATTCTTCGAATTCATGCTTTCCAAGATCGTTGAATCCCCAATTTTTGTACATACGAGCGTGCAGAAAATATTGATTGATAGCAGTCAGTTCATGTTGTAACTGCTGATTGAGCCAGCGGATAATATCGGCATTGCCTTTCATTTTTATCTCCTTAGACAGGTATTTTATACGTGATTAATTACACCACATGGAAGCCGCAAAGTGTTTAATTTAAGACTATCGGTGTTCTTGTGTTCCATCGTGCATTATTCAGGGATAGCTTGCGCGTATAAATATACATGATCTAGATCCTTAAGCCACTATTTGTTTAGTATTAGCTTGCCGTTACGTGTGCGACGCAGAGAATATTGTTCGCCTTTGTGCATGATGAAGATTACGTCAGAATTTTTAAACAGAACATTGCTATCAAGTGATGTTCTAGCATCTTCGCTTTCCGATGTATAGAGATCTCTTGTGGTCGTTTTGGAGACGATTAGAGTATTCATGGTGTCATATAGATGTTGTAATGAGAATGGTTCTCATTATATGTAATTTTTAATGAATTGCAAGAGGTTTAAAAAATGCTGAATTGTACTGCCGTAGTGAGCGTAAAATGTTATTCTGATTGAACAATAAGAATCTGTAATGATCTGGGAGAAAGATTCTCCTCGTGCAAGAGGGGTAATTGTCGCGTTATATGCAGATAATTACAGAGTGGAATAAGTTTTAAAATTCTAAATGATCGAACGGCGAAATTTTTATCGAATTCTCCATGTTCAGCCTGATGCATCAATGGCGGTAATTCGCGAGAATTACCGGATACTGGTGCAACGGCTCAAGATGCGCCCTAATTTAGGGGGAGCAAACTGGAATGAAGAATTGCTTGATCATGCGTATGACACGCTTGGAGATCCGGTCAGGCGAGCAGTATATGATCGCGAATTATTGAAACACTATCATATTCATACTTTGAGCCACGGTGCATTTGGCTTGTATTCCAACCCTGAAGTGGAACAATATCACCATGAGTACACGACTGACTGGGATACCTTTAATTTTTATCGTGTACTTCAAATTCAGCCTGATGCTCCTGCTGCTGCCATTGCAGTCAGTTATCAGGCGTTAAAAAAAAATGCCTCTATCGATCAAACGTTATTAGAGGAAGCCTATCGAGTTCTGTTTAATCCTGAAACACGCCAGCGATACGATGTGCTATTGGCTGCTCATCATAGAACTGTTCCTCAAGAGAATGCTGCCGACGAAGATGAAGTTTCATCATCGCACAATGATCGCACCGATGTGACTGCCTATTCATCCGTTGGGTCTTATCGTTCTGTGATTTCCCATTTTTGTAGTTTTTGCAAGACGCCTTATTTTCCAGAATTGGATGGGTATCAGACTGATGGTTGTTTGGAATGCGGCAGTCCATTATTTACGCTGCAACACGATCATGCTGAATCCCCGCGTCGAATTTTGATGCGTATCAATATTAACGGTGAATGCGTGTTTTATCCGTTCTGGCCCAGCGAGCCCTGCAAGGGCAGGTTTCAAGATTTATCTCCGGCAGGGGTTCGGTTTGTAACCGACCGGCATCTCGATCTGCAGGAAATCATCAAAATTGATGGCGCTCATTTCCGCGCCATTGGCGAAGTCACTCATATCCAAACAAACGGTAATTCAATTTCTGTAGGCTCTCGTTTTATCACGGTGAAATTTGAACATCAGCGTGGGAATTTTATTAGGGTGGAAGCTTAGGGAAACGCTGATTAATTCACTGCACGAGCGAATCGCTTTGTTGCGTGATATTCACTTGTTCGTTTATGGTGCTGATATGTCTCGGTCGCTGCGTTCCGTGCACCTTGCGCTTCATTTCGGTCGCCAAATTAATCAGCATTTCCCTAAAAGATAGGGTAAGGGTAGAAACGATGAGCGCAAGTAAATCAGTCAAACACGCCATCTGACTGAAACAGATGAGCATTTTAAATTTTGTGAATGTATTCTGATCAAATGTATTATTTCATCTGCATCCTTTATGCTGTCACAAACGCATGAATGTCTGACGAGTGCATCTTAAAAAAATTTACTGGAATTGATGGTATTACCCAATAATTCATTTATTATATCGGCACTTTTATTGATACGCTCTTACGCTAAATTATGAAAACTGATGCGGTTGTCCATAACATTGCAGCGTTACGTTTATCCGCTTCCGAGGCCTGTGCTTTATTGAAAATTCTGGCAAATGAAGACCGGTTGCTTATTTTATGCGAGCTGAGTCAGGGCACTCGGAATGTTGGAGAACTGGAGGAGTTGCTGGGCATTCATCAACCAACGCTCTCTCAGCAATTAACCGTGTTGCGTGAAGAGAATCTAGTTGCGACTGAGCGCCGGGGTAAATATATTTACTATAGCCTGGCAAGTCATGAAGCCATCAAGATCATGGAAACACTATTTAATCTGTATTGCAAGAATCATCTTTCCTGAACAAATTCTGGAGAATTACTGAGTTCAGTTGAGAAAAGTGCAGTTTCATTGGATTTAGGTTCAAGGCGTTTATGATCTTCTTGAAGATCTGTTTCTTATCGAATCTTGTTTTAATGGCTTGTCGCTCCATGGTTTTCAAAAATTTCGTAATAACATAATCACCTTTCCAGAAGTTTATTTCATCCATTTCCTATGCTGTACGATGACGATGACTGAGATTGGCTAGTACATGGAAATTGTATTCATCAGTATTCCTCTGGGCTTTCTGGTCGGTGTTGTCCTCGCATTGACAGGCGCAGGGGCGACTATCATTGCAGTGCCGCTCTTGATCTTAGGGGTTCATCTTGAAGTTGCGGAAGCTGCTCCAATTGCGTTGCTTGCGATCTGCGCGGCCTCGACAATCGCCGCATTTCATGCTCATCTGCAAGGAACTGTGCGCTATCGGGCTGCTGGATTCATTGCTGTGACAGGCGTCATGGCTGCACCCGTTGGCCTATGGCTTGCTCATAAACTTCCAAACGCACATTTAGCCATTCTCTTCGCTTTGATCTTATTTGCAGTAGCAGTAGATGTGTGGCGTCATGCCGAAAAACAACCGTCAGAAACTGCCGCTAAAGACGCACAGCGAGAACTGCATATCCCTTCGACTCCTTGCCAGCTTGAGTATAATGGTGGCCGCTTGAGGTGGACATGGCCTTGTGCGCGAGTATTAGCTTTAGCGGGGGCATTGGTGGGGTTTTTGTCGGGGTTGTTAGGTGTCGGTGGTGGATTCGTGGTCGTGCCCGTATTGAAAAGGGTTTCAAACTTAACCATGCAGTCAATTGTTGCCACATCGCTGGCAGTGGTCGGTCTCATTTCAGCGATGGGGGTGATATCAGCCACAGCGATGAGCCAGTTAGATTGGGCCATCGCATTTCCGTTTACCTTCGGAACGTTGATGGGAATGTTGATCGGACGCATTTTTGCCCAACGCCTGACTGGTCCACGATTACAGCAGGGTTTTGCTGTAATCGCTGTAATCATGGCCGCTGTTATGCTATTTCGGGTGATGTCAACCCTTCCACATTAGATTTAAATTATTACCTTTTTATAAAGGATTCGCGTACTTTCTCTTCCATCGGTGGGCGCATCCCTGCTTTTCGACCTGACTCCAGTGCTGCTTCAGGATCCATGCCTTTCTTGATTTGATAGCTTGCCCACATTGCACCTGCGCGGTTACCTGATCCGCAATGAATGAGCGTTGGCATCTGGGCTGATTCGATTGCTTGTGTGAAAGCCGCAAGTTGTTCCTCGCTGATACCCGCAACAGTCATCGGTATGTTGAAGTAATTCATGCCAGCGCGCTCGACCAAAGCCTTCTCATCGGCAGTGCCTTCATTTGCAGTGCGTAAATCAATCACGGTCTTAAAGCCGGTGGCAACCAACGCTTGTACGCCGCCATCGCCGATCATGCCGGATATGGCAATCTGTTCGGTCGCACGGCTGTAATTCTGTACCGGAATAAGCTGATGTCCGAAAGGCACCCGCCCGGAAGCTAGCACAGGTGGAGTAAGCAGAATGGTGAATAGCGTCATCAGTGTGATAAGGTATCTCATAGGTGCTCCGTAAGCTGTGTTGTGTGAAAAATCGCCATGTATCGATATCCATTGTAGCTGCACTGAATTAATTAATTCAAATTATCGAAACTGGATTGTCTGTCTAGATAACAGTCTTCAGTATTATTACATCAAGGTGGACTGATGTGCCGGTAATCGGAAGGATTTTTCGCTTTATCGTCGCTCATCATACCAGATCGGCAGCTTCTTCTTATCCTGCAGTGCCTTACGAGGATTGAGCATGACGCTCAGGATTTGTTGTGCTATTTCCCATTTCGAATAAAGCTGAATTTTTCGAGAGGAAGTTACCAGCGGATGACGGGTGAGAATCGTGAATGCGAGGTTATGTTGACGCCCCCATCTTTTTAACTTGCGGCTCAGATCGATTTCGTCGGCGGCAAATATCTCTTGGTTAAATCCGCCAACCGCTTTGAAAGCATCGGCGCGGCATACCACCAAAGCGCCCGATGCCCAACGGCATAGCACTGAAGTAGCAGTCCATAAGTACATTGCGAATGCCCCCCACCAGGGTAGATTGGGCATGTGCATGACACTGCCACAGCCGACGTATTGACCTGATTCGATCATCTTTAGAATATCAACCATCATTCCTGGATTAAGCAAACTGTCCGCATCAACGAATAATAACCAGTCGCCGACTGCGGCCGCCGCACCCGCGTTACGCGCGCGGCCAATCTGATTAATAGGCTCGAATACTACGGTGGCGCCTGCCTGCCGAGCGAGTTTTGCTGTGTTATCTGTGGAATTATTATCGACGACGATCACTTCGTAAGTGAAACCAGGTTTCCGATGGATAGATAGTGAATCAGTGATCGAATTCAAGCAGTCGGGAATTAATTGTTCTTCATTGAAAGCAGGAATGATAATTGAAAGATACATGGCGAATCTCGAGGTGTGAATAATTACGATATTATCGCTGAACGGGCTAAAAACAGAAATTGTCTACTGAATAATAAAAATTGTCATTGCTTCAGCTCGCCTGAAGAATTTTGCCAGATGTTCTCTGGCACGTTGCAGGTTTTGCTGCTATTAGTATTCTTGTATTCGGTAGCATATATGTATTGTCCTTAAATCTAAGGATGAGTTTTTGAATCATGAATTTCCTTTTTTGGAAAGGGTTACGAGTGAGCTGTTTGGTATAGAATGAATTCTGCGAGCTTTAAGCATTTTTTGGATTGTCATGATAATAAAGCTGGTTGGGGTTCTGAGAATAATTTTCGGAGGTTGTATGAAGGTATTGCCGTTTCTACTGTTGATATTAGGTTTTTCCAGTTATGTCCAGGGTGATTCCGAATCGCAGCAAAAATTGAACGACGCTGAGCATTCGCATGGAATGGGCGGTGGTCATCATGGTCACATGGGAGGAATGCATGGTCATCACAAGCTAGATAAGGTGACCTTGAAGCAATTCTTTGAGCCTTTGCCATCATTCATTATCGATGAAAAGAAGAATGCCCCGTTGATCGCGCTGGGCAAAAAGCTCTACCTGGAGCCTCGTCTTTCCATCAACGATACGATTTCTTGCAATTCATGCCATCGACTGGATAATTTTGGCGTGGATAGTCAAATGACATCACCCGGGCATGATGGCAAGCGCGGTGGCAGAAACTCCCCGACCACTATGAATGCAGCTCTCCATATCGCCCAGTTCTGGGATGGCCGAGCGAAAGATGTTGAAGAACAATCATTGGGACCGGTATTGAATCCAGTAGAGATGGGCATGCCGAACGAAGCAGCGGTGGTGAATAAGCTAAAAAAAATAGATGAGTATAATTCATTGTTCGCAGAGGTTTTTAAGGGTGAAAAGGATCCCATACAGCCGAAAAATATCGCCAAGGCTATTGGCGCTTTTGAACGCACTCTTTTGACGCCCTCCCGGTTTGATGATTTCCTCAATGGCGATGAAAATGCCTTGAATGAAAGTGAGAAGCGCGGACTGCAGAAGTTCGTCAATATTGGCTGTGCGATGTGTCACAATGGCGTTGCTGTTGGTGGAAATATGTTTAAAAAGCTCGGCTTGGTAGAACCTTATAAAACTGCTGATGAGGGAAGGTTTGTCATTACCGGACTTGAGATCGATAAAAAAGTATTTAAAGTACCCAGCCTCAGAAATATCACTAAGACTGGACCTTACTTTCACGATGGTTCAGTCGCAACTCTGGAAGATGCGATTGAGGAAATGGCGGAGCATCAGCTTGGCCGAGAAGTGGGGCCGGCTTTCATTGCCGATGTCAAAGCATTCCTGGGATCATTGACGAGCAAGGGTAAGGAATAAACACCGTGTGAGCCGAGCGAGAAAATGAAAAACTGTATCTTGTACATGATTCGCTACCATCAGATATCTGCCATCAGTGACAGGTTCTGTTGTGAGGAAGATATTTTTTTCGGCAATTGAAAGATTTTTGTGTGGATTTGGTTCAATGATTGTTTCTGATCAAGAAAGGATTGGCGTGAGACTTTTTATAATTGTATATGCATTTCTGCTGATTGGGCTGGGGGGATGCTCGACTACAAAACCCATTCTCTATCCGAATACGCATCTGCAATCGGTTGGGAAGGAAGTTGCCGAACAGGATATTCAAGCCTGTAAACAATTGGCTGAGTCAGCAGGCGCCGATGAGAGTACTGGAAGGACTGGAAATGTGGCGTCAAGTACGGCTATGGGGGCCGGGGTCGGTGCTGCCAGTGGCGCAGTGGGAGGAGCCCTTTACGGAGCAGCCGGGCAAGGCTCTATCGTGGGTGCTGTCAGTGGCGCTGTAGCGGGACTGTTACGAGGAGTTTTATTTTCTTCGAGACCTTCTCAGCCTAATCCAGCATTTGCGAATTTTATGACGCGTTGTTTGCAAGAAAAAGGATATGAAGTCAGTGGATGGAGATAATTCATTCTGATAGTCAATTTGATTTCTTTATCAATCCGAAAATCGATCGTCTGATTGCTTTTTCAGTGTACTGGAGGTTTTGCCGATCAAGTTATCTAATCCTCTTTTGTCATAATGACGGAGATAGGGGGGCTCATACCTATGAGTTGTATCATGAATCATGAAATTTGCACTGTCGTTATTAAAAATCGCACACATTGCGATTATTGAAAATATTTTTTTGAGTGCCCTTAACTATATTGGGACACAGGAATATTCACAGTTACCGCAAGTGTGTTTGTTTGATTCTCAGAAAAGCAATAATAAATAGTGCTTAATCCTTAATTTTTCTGTAATTGTGTCGTGATATCAATAGATTCTCTTATGAAAAATTGTTTGGAGACCATGACTATGAACAAAGAGCTTTCTTTTGATGATGATATCTATATGGACGATGATGGCGAAGATGATGCTTTAATGGATAGCAAGATTCCAGTAGGTCAATTTGCGCGCATCATTGATGAATTTGAAGCAATGAAAGATGATTTCGAGGATGGTGAAGAGGAAGACTTAGACCTGGACTCATTAGGATTACATTAATCATTTTTTTGATCCGACTCGTTTCATATTTCAAATACAGCGGAATTTGCGTTAATATCGATCTCCTTGATAGCAGGGAATGTAGGTATGGCGAGAACTGATGTAGAAATTTTCGAAAAGACGTTATGTTTTGAAGGTTTTTTTCGCCTCGAGAGCTATCGTTTGCGTCATCGCTTGTTCAATGGTGACTGGAGTCCTCTGCTGGTTCGCGAATTGTTTGAACGTGGCAATGCTGCAGCGGTATTACCTTATGATCCAGTTCGTGATGAAATTATTTTGATTGAACAATTTCGTGTGGGTGCTTTGTCTGCAACGGATGGACCATGGCTGCTTGAAATTGTTGCCGGAATGATAGAATCTTCAGAAACAGCTGAGCAAGTCGCTAAGCGGGAAAGTATTGAAGAAGCAGGTTGCACTATTACTGATTTAATTCCTCTGTATCATTATTTTGTCAGTCCTGGTGGAACGACAGAGCACCTGGCGCTGTTCTGTGGCCGAGTCGATGCTACGAATGCAGGTGGCATTCATGGTGCCGCTGAGGAAAATGAAGATATCAAAGTACATGTCATTCCCTTTAATTCTGCCCTCACGTTGTTAACAACAGGAAAAATCAATTCCGCAAGTGCAATCATTGCATTGCAATGGTTGATCTTAAATCGAGAACAGGTTCGCGCGCGCTGGTCGGTTTGAAGTGAAGCAGCGCCATCTACAGAGAAGTATCTTTGTGTAGTGAATAAAGCTAAAGTCAGGGTCAACAACTGCTAATCCCATTCGTATCAAACCTGTCTGGCAAGAGCCTGTTGCATTGTCGAAAGGCAATATCATGCATCTGAATTATCAGGATAAATCATTTCTAATCGTTGGTTCATACATCCCGGGAGCATGTTTTACTGACATTGTATGCAATACATGTCACAAGGAGGGATGTTATGGCAACGCAAAGAAATTCCGCTCAGCAGGGAGATGGTTCGGATTCTGTAGATATCGACATCGATGATGATAGTGTGCTTGCGGATGGCATGATTCCTGATAGCCGCATCGTTCAACTGATTGATGAGCTTGATGTCAGTCATGATGAATCGAATGATGATAACGACTGAATGATGCGTAGCTTGGCGGTGCTGGAATTCCTAAAGGGATTTACAAAGTGATTGTCAGCGCTGCTTCAAGTTTTTCCTGTTTGAAGATGAAGGAATGCAACATTCAGGAAGTATGAAGTGCGCAAACACGGTTGCGCCCTTGCTTTTTCGCGTTATAGAGTTGTTCGTCAGCGACGGAAATTAATTCATCAAGTGACACGATATTTTGGTTGTGAGCTACTCCAAAGCTCGCTGTGAAAGTAATTTTTTTTTGGCTGATCGGCGCCAGTTCGATCATGGAAATCCTTTGGCGGACCCGCTCTGCAAAAGTGACTGCATCGTTCAGTTTAGTCTCGGGAAGAAAAATAAGAAATTCTTCGCCACCCCAACGTGTCAGAATATCACCGCTACGTGCTTCTTTCCGCAAGGTTTCTGCCAGACGGATGAGAATCTGATCTCCCAGCGCATGGCCATGATTGTCATTAAAGAGTTTGAAGTCATCCACATCCACCATGATGACTGAAACATGACTGCAATTTCGTAAACTGAGCGCCCAGATAGGTTTGACGAATTTGTAAAATGACCTGCGATTATTAAGATTGGTCAATGCATCGATGTCTGCCATTTTCTCGGCGATCAATTTTTCCTTCTGATTGATATTGAAACGTTCTGCAAGGGCAAGTGCTAACAATATAGCGTCGCCCATGATGCCAATTTCAACAGCTCGATATGTCAGGAAATTAAAAGGAATGAGCTCCCAAATAGCACCTCCTGTAATGATGCCACCGAGGATGGGACTCACCGATGCGATCAGATAATACCGGGCAAGTTTGTCGCCTTTTTGCAACGCCAGGACGCCCAGTATGATCATGAGCGCAGAGGATAAACACACTACTGCCAGAGAAACCTGAAGCGTAAGGGCATAACTGGTGATCAGCATCAGAAAAGGTATCAGCGCGCCCGAGACTATGCAACTCGCAATGACAACCCAATACATGCGAGGCAGCGAATACTTGATATTCAAAAAATGAATCGCAAAAATCAGTCCGCTAATGGAGCACGCGATGATTAAGAGAGGGTTTGCCCATTGCTGCCATTCCGGAAAATCAGGCCATAACCATTGAATTCCATGGCCGGTGTAAGAAATGTTTAATATGAGAAAAGATAGCAAATAAATTGAATAGTACAGATAAAGACCGCTGCGCAATCCCAGGTACAGCATTAAGTTATAAGCAACCAGTCCCAATATGGCGCCATACACAAAACCATAACTATAACTTTGCAATGTATCTCTACTGTCGAGATCGTCATTGTTCATGAAGTAAATGGGTAAAACCATGGCATCCAATGATGCTATTCGAATCAGGACAGTCGTGTTGCCGGTCTCAAAGTGATGGCTTGCCACAAAGAATCGATGATCAAGCGAACGCTTCGATAAATTTTCGCTTTTTCCCGGATGAGAGGCGTTGAGAATTTGGTCGTCGTGGAAGAAATAGATATTGATTCTATCCAGCCATGAAGTTTCAAATAACAAATTACGAGCGAGGGGAGTCTGGCCGGGATTGTTGACCTTCAACGCAAGCCAGATCGGTTTTGAATCTATGCCGAAATTGATCATGGAATGATGAACTGATGAGAACAATCCGTTTTGATAAGCTTCAAGCGCATCAGATATTTCCATGGAAGCATCCGCACTGCGGTAAACCTGAAAGTATTGGCCAATAGTGTTGGGATATTCCTGGGAAGCATCGATCGTTTGTTGTGCAACCGCCGGACAGACCCAGCACACTATCACGCTAGTGATAACGCAAAGTAATAAAAAGTATTTCTTCATGTAACGGTTATTGCTGAATCTTATTTTTGAACCGAAGGATCTTCCGCCAATTATTCTTGATTTTATGAGGAAATCTTGAAAGCTACTGTGTACGAGATCGATCGCACAGCATTGGGGTTAATCTTTGATGCTCGCTGCTGGAATTGCAAATGCGAGCACAACTTCGATTGGCCTGACTAAGATTTTACAATGCTAAGAGTTTTTCTTATGTTTATGTGAGAATTATCTCACATGATGAGGAATTTTTAGCCATTCTTCTCCATTGATGAGCAAGTTTTCGAAAAGAAATGGAGAATTTGATGGCATGCTATTTCTCAAGGTTATAATTTGCAGGTTTACATTCAGGCGGTGGCTTCGAGACGGGGAATTTTTATCGCACTGGTATAGAGCATTGAGAGGAACTTAACGCATGAAACGCACCTCGATAATGCTATTATTGTTGGGTGTCATAATTTTGTTATCAAAAAACTAAAAACCCTCATGAATCCAACATTTATCCAACTAATCGCTGCGATGTTGTTTGCAATCGCGGTAATTCACACTTTCTCAACCAAATTTTTTGAGCACCTGGCACATAGTCAACCGCAACATGCCGGTGTCTGGCATTTACTGGGTGAAGTAGAAGTAGTATTCGGATTCTGGGCCATGGTATTGATTATGATTATTTTCATGGCAGGTGGTAAGCATGAGGCAATCGGTTATCTCGAATCACGGGATTTTACCGAACCTATGTTTGTGTTCGTGATTATGGTCATGGCTGGAACTCGGCCCATTTTGGATCTTGCGGCGGCATTGGTGCAGCAAATCGCGCATCGGCTGCCTATCAATACAGGCATTGCGACATATTGTTTATTATTGTCATTTGTTCCGCTATTGGGTTCATTTATAACTGAGCCTGCTGCGATGACGCTGGCGGCATTAATGCTGCGGGATATTGTTTTTAGTAAAGATGTATCCACTCGTTTGAAATATGCCACCATCGGCGTGCTGTTCGTCAATGTGTCGATCGGGGGCACGCTGACTCCCTATGCAGCTCCACCCGTGTTGATGGTGGCGGGAAAATGGAACTGGGACATTGCTTTCATGATGACTACGTTTGGCTGGAGGGCTGCGCTGGCGGTAATGCTGAATGCGTTGGCCGTCACCTGGTTATTCCGGCATGAATTGATGCATGTTCATCAAAAAACCGAATCCTCAGTCTCTAAAACGCCGGGATGGATTGTATTGATTCATGTGCTTTTTTTGCTATTGGTAGTGCTATTGGCGCATCATGCTGTGGCATTTATGGGTATTTTTCTTTTCTTCCTCGGATTCACGGCGGCATATCATCAGTATCAAAATCCATTGATCTTGCGGGAAGCCCTCCTGGTTGCTTTCTTTCTGGCCGGACTGGTGGTGCTGGGCGGGCAGCAGCAGTGGTGGCTTCAGCCGTTATTGATGGATATGGACGATACAACCGTCTATTTTGGGGCGACGTTGTTGACCGCGGTAACCGATAATGCGGCATTGACCTATCTGGGTTCGTTGGTGGAGGGATTGAGCGAGGAATTCAAAATTGCCCTGGTTGCCGGTGCAGTAACCGGTGGAGGGCTGACAGTCATTGCGAATGCGCCCAATCCTGCCGGCTTTTCTATTTTAAAAAGTAAATTTGAAGAGCAATCGATTCATCCTGTAGGGTTGCTATTGGCGGCTTTACCACCAACATTGGTGACAATCATTGCCTTTCGAGTTTTTTAAGCTAGCAAAATAGAACATAGCCTTAATTATTCTTGCAATTATATGGAAAAGGGTTGAAATGAATTTCAACCCTTTTGGTTCAATGACCCTTAACGTGCTCAGGCGCTATATTATCGAGGGAAGATGGATTGACCGTGGCAGATGAGGCAGCAGCATGGTCAGGTTTATCATCAAACCATCGATATAACATAGGCATAATGACCATCGTCATTATGGTTGCTGTGGTTAATCCGAATATCACTACGATGGCTAGCGGTTTCTGAACCTCTGAACCAAGACCTGAAGCCACTAGAAAAGGAGCTAATCCCAGAACAGTGGTCGCCGCAGTCATCATAACGGGACGAAAACGCTGAGCACAGGCTTTTCTGACTGATTCCTCAACACTTAATCCCTGATCGCGCAACTCTCGGATGAATGAGATGAGCACGACGCCATTTAAAATGGATGTACCCCATACCGCAATAAAGCCTACTGAAGCGGGCACCGATAGGTACTGACCAGTAACAAAAAGTCCAATCACACCGCCAACAGACGCAAAAGGCAATGCTAAATAAATGAGTACGGCCATTTTGACTGAACTGAACAACATGAATAACAGGAAGAAGATGGCTGCCAACGTTACAGGTACAATAACGGATAAGGTGGCCATTGCTCGTTCCATATTTTCAAATTGACCACCCCAAGAAAAATAATATCCTGGTGGTAATTTAATTTCTTTTGCCGTACGAGCCTGGAGTTCTGCAACGAATCCCCCCATGTCGCGCTCATGCACATTCACACCAACAACTACACGTCGCTTGGCAAATTCCCGTGAAATAATAGCTGGGCCATCGACAACCTGAATATCTGCGATGGCGCTTAAGGGGATTAGCCTACCACCCGTACCTACCCCAGCTTGTGTTCCCGGCGCAATACTTGCTGGCCGTAATAGAAGTTCCTTAATGGCTTCCACGTCATAACGAAATTGCGCGGGGAATCGTAGTAACAAGGTGAAGCGGCGTTCTCCTTCGAAGACCTGTGTTACGGCTTTACCGCCAATGGCAGTGGAAATTAATTCATTAACATCGGAAACATTGAGGCCATGCCGTGCAATGGCGCGTCGATCGATGTTGATGGTCAATTCTTGTTGTCCTGATAGTCGTTCAATGCGGATATCTCTGGCACCGCGGGTAGATTTGACAATTCGTGCGACTTGTTCTGAGAGTTTGCGTAATTCTTCCAAATCATCGCCAAAAATTTTAATGGCAACTTGTGAGCGTACTCCAGTAACCATTTCATCCACCCGTTGTGCGATTGGCTGAGAAATTACAATATTGACTCCAGGTAATGCAGCTAAAGCTTTGCGAATATCTTCTTCGATTTCAGCTTGGGTTCGTCCCGATCCTTCCAAATCGAGATCAGCGATCGGATCAGATTCGTTTTGGGAAGCCGGATCTGCAGGCGTATCCCCCCGCCCAAGCTTTGATACCACATTCTTGACCCCCGGAATCATTGCAATCATTTTCATTGCTTCAGTCTCAAGTTTGATGGCTTCTTCTAGTGAAATGGAAGGCGCACGGATAATTACTGGAGTAATGGCGCCTTCTTTCATGATTGGAATGAAGGATTTACCGAGTAACGGGAAAAGCGCGAACGCAAACATTAAAGAACTGATTGCAATAATCATCGTCATTTTTTGGTTGCGGAGAGCCCAATCAAAAATACGCAAATAGCCTTTTTTAAACGCCGCCACAATCCGCGTGTCTTGCTCACTACCACCCTCTAATAAGTAATCGCTCAATACTGGGGATAACAATACTGATACGAACAGCGCAACCAATAGTGAAATCGCAATTGTCATAGCGAGAGGGCTAAATGTTTTTCCCTCCATTCCCTCGAGGGTCATTAGCGGTATAAACACCAGTATCGTAACAAATACGCCAAATATGACAGGCGTGCCGACTTCAGAAACGGCGCTAACGATCACGTCAAATTTCGATTTTCCAGTACCTTTTGCTTCACCCAATCGTTGATAAATATTTTCAACCACCACAACCGTAGGATCCACCATCATACCCAGAGCAATGGTTAATCCTCCGAGTGACATCAAATTGGCGGGCATACCGTAATGGTTCATTACCATGAAGGTAACAAGGGGCGTAATGATCAATGTGAAGCATACGACAATGCTGGTCCGCACCGTGCCGAGAAAAACCGACAGCACGATAATCACGAGAATCAATGATTCAATTAACGTGCTTTGAACAGTCGATAAGGCACCATCCACCAGATCAGTTCGATCATAAAAGGGAACGATCTGTAAGCCATTTGGTAGCATTCCTTTTTCGTTGATTTCAGCAACCTTTTCTTTTACTCGACCAACAATTTCTTTTGCATTACCGCCGCGCAACATCATTACGATTCCAGTCACGGATTCTGTATAGCCATTTTTTATGCTTGCGCCCTGACGAACTTCACCGCCAAATTTAACTTCAGCAACGTCTCGTACGTAAACAGGCACGCCATCCATTTCTTTAAGGACGATATTGCGTATGTCTTCGAGGGAAGAGATCAGGCCCACGCCGCGGATCAGGTACTGCTCGTAATGCAACGCTAGGATATTACCGCTGGCGTTGGCGTTATTACTGGCTAATGCCCGATCTACTTCAATTAGCGTTAAATCATAATGGCGTAACTTGTTGGGGTCGGCATACACCTGGTATTCTTTGACATGTCCACCAATCGAATTAATTTCAGCTACGCCACGAATTGAACGCAACAATGGTCGCACCACCCAATCCTGTATGGTGCGGCGTTCCATCAGTTCTTCTATGGTTAGTTCGCGTTTTCCATCATCAGGATGTTCAATCGTGTATTGATAAACCTCGCCCAAGCCCGTAGAAACGGGACCGAGCACGGGCGTGATGCCGGGTATCAATCGCGGTGTTACGTCAATGATGCGTTCCATGACCAGTTGGCGCGCAAAAAATACATCGGTTTTGTCTGTAAAGACCAATGTAATAAGAGATAATCCACTCTTGTTCATGGAACGCATTTCGACCAGTCCTGGAAGGCCAGTCATTGCGATTTCTACCGGGACTGTGACCAATCGTTCCATTTCTTCTGGACTACGGCCAATGGCAACGGTTGCGACCTGTACCTGAATATTGGTGACATCAGGAAAGGCGTCCACAGAAAGATTTTTTGCAGCGAATCCCCCGGCTATACAGAGCGCAAGTCCAATCACTAAAACCAACAAGCGTTGTCTGAGCATGGCGCTTACTATTAGACGCATCGCTAATTACTCCAATTCGGCGAGCTTGCGCTCACTGTCTAAATGAAATGCACCTTCCATCACAATTTTCTGATCAATACTCAATCCGCTGATGACCGGCCGGAAATTGGCAACCTCGGGCCCAAGCTTAACTGGTACTCGCTGGAAAAAGCCTGGTTTGACTTTTACAAATACATAATCCTGATTTAATTCACGAACTACGGCGCCTTCAGGCACCACGAGACTTTTGTGCTGAGGGTCAGTGATATGCATGTTGGCTAGCATGTCCGGCTTGAGCTTTCGTTCGGAATTTTCTACCAGCACCCGAGTCATTACCGTGCGAGTCTGGCGATTTATGGTGTCCGACACAAAAATGATGACCCCATCAAAATTATTAATGTCTATAGCAGGTACATCGATTTCGACATGTTGGCCGAGCCTTACATCACGAGCGATTTGTTCGGGTACATCTCCCGTTACCCAGACATGAGAAAGATCTGCAACTTGAAAAAGTGGATCCGAAGGTTGAACCACCTGACCTACAATCACATTGCGTGCAATGACATAGCCTTCGCGCGTCGCTTTGATATCCATCCATGGCAGAATCTTTCCCTGTTTCTTGAGTTCATTCAATTCTTGATCACCCATGCCGAATAATCTGAGCTGATCGGTTGATGCGCTTAATTCGGCCTGGGCTATTTCCAATTCTGACTGACGGCGCTCAACTTCTGCCAGAGGAATGACATCGGCAGCAAGCAGATGGCGTGCGCGTTCGGAGGCTTTCTGAGTCACGATGACACGGGATAGCGAACGTAAATAAGCGAGCTGGGCTTGGGTCAAATCAGGACTGGTAATTCGTGCTAAGCGATCCCCGACTTTTACGTAATCACCCAGTATGACGAACATATTGATGATACGTCCGGTGACATAAGAACCGATCTGTGCCGTGCGTTCTTCGTCGACCTGAACCCGGCTGGGAACGAGTATCTTATCCGCCAAATCAATGAAGGTGGGGTGTCCGATTTTTAATCGGGCCGCTAATTCAGGGCGAACTATAATGCTGTTGATATCTTTTTCTTCTGAGATTGCCGGATCGGGCTGGGGTTGTGCTTCAGAGGTTTTTTTATCACATCCCGACACCAGCAATGCGAGAAGAACAATAGAATAAATCAGCGGAAATTTGAACTTCATTCGACAAGTAACTCCTTGGGATAGTGTGCACGTAAACGGTCAATCTCTGCTGCTGCCGCTTGCAGATCAAAACGAGCGAGTAAGGAATCGCCCAGAATTCCACGAAGTATGCGTTGAGTATCCAGGAACTCGATCAGTCCCCGTTCGCCAAACCGGTGCGCAGCTCTGGCAACCTCAACAGCATTTTCAGCTTCTTTGATCAGTCCGCCTTCAAACATATCGACGCGACGCTGTGCAATTTGTAACGCCTGCCAAGCAGATTCGAACAGCTGGCTGACTTCATAGCGACGGAATTCGAGCGTGTCACGAATCCGTGCGGAATCGTAAATGGCAGTATCAATTTCACCGCGACGACGGTACCATAGTGGTATTCTAACGCCCACGCCAGCAATGTTTGAGGTAAATTGAGCATCTTGGTAGTTTGTGTACAGAACATTGATCTGTGGCAATATTGATGCTTTTTCCTGGCTGATGCGTTGAACGGCCCGCTCCTGCTCAGCTTGCAGACGAATCACTTCAGGATTGACATTGGGAATCTGATTGCGCAGTTCTTCATGCGATGGCAAATTAACCGGATCCTTCAATGAAGCAGTGATTTCAAAGTCAACGGGAATAGCCCCGGCTGTGAATTGACGAAGTGCAATTCGGGCGCGTTCGACGCCTAGTCTGGCTGCTTCTTTCCGGTTAGCGGCATTTTGCACTTCAGTGTCGGCCCTGATCAACTCGAAACGAGCGATTTCACCGCTTTCAACGTTGATTTTAATTCGCTGCCGCACATTTTCCACGAGATCATAGATATTCTGTTCTACTGCGAATTGCTCCTGGCGCAGTAATAATTCATAGGCACGTATACGCAGTTGCGCTGCCAGATCGGCCCGAACCTGATCAAAATTGGCCCGGCTGGCATCAACGCCTGCTTCAGAAGCATTGATCCGGGCGCTGCGCATGAAGGGATTTTCGATCGGCTGAGTTACCGTGATCGAACGCTGCATGGTTGCAGGCCCGGTGTCGATGATGGGGCGTCGCCGGTCATCAGGGCCAGCTTGCACCAGCACTTCCGGATTGAGATACGCCGATGCAGCGACCACGCCCGCTCTGGCCATATCCACCTGAGAACGCGCGGCAAGCACCAAGCCATTGGCCTGTAATCCAAGACGCTGAACTTCTTCGATGGTTACTCTGGTTTTCTGTTGAGCTATCAGGGGTGAAGAAACTATGAGGCCTAAACTAAGCAATAAATACCATAATGAAGAGATTTGCATAACGTCCTTACGTTAAGTGAACTTCACATCTTTTTCACAAAAATGAGCTGCCAATAATATACCAATTCTGAGTTTCGGCAACCTTGGGCAGGATGAAGCCCAACCGTTGTTTCTGTGATTATGTGTATTATTCTGGTTAACAATGCGATCGATTGGAGAATGTAAAGGCTCTATCCTGAATGATCGCTGAATGATAGTAAACTGTTATGAAATGAGATGGGATGGCGCCTGGAAATGAAGTCAATGCGGATCGCCTTACTTCATTTTCCGCGTTTGTTCTTGTTTGATGATATATCGATGGATCATTGCTTCCGTTTTGGCGGGGAGGCCGATAAATTCACATCCAATGCGCTGATAGGTTCCGCCGCTGTGCAATTTCGTTGCATGGATATTTTTTACTTTGATGGTCGTACTGACGGTTCCGATATCAGGCAAGGAAATCTGACAATTGTTATAGACTGTTCCAGGCTCAAAATGAACGGTTGGGTTTTGATCGATGGCGCCTATTCCGCCGCAGCTTATGTCAAGCAGAGTAATTTCTGCCATCATCGATTTTTCCTGAATCACGACGGGAACGATACATTTGAGAGGTCTGGTAATCGGAGTGGTAATCCGAAAATTATCTCTCCTTTGTATTCGTAATAATGACGCAGGAATATTGACGGAAAATGCTTTTTTTCCTTCGAATTCGATACTTTTGATTCCCGTGCAGATAAATTCGATCTTAATCTTGTTCTGAGTGGTAATGAATGTCAGTTTTTGGGAATTCAGGGCTTGCTGGCTTACTTTTTCATCTGCGCCATAATCGATTATCACCGTTTTACTGTCAGTATTGATGCTCAGAATGGAGGTAAGAAAGAAATGTTTTCCAGGCTCTGAATATAGCGTGATCAGGGAATTGGCCTGCATGATTCCACGTAGAATAAACAGAATGTCTATTTCAGAATGGATTCGGAAATCTTCTTCTGTGCCCTCTTGCGAGAATTGGGTGGGTTCAAGTCTCTCAATGGTCATGTTTTTTGGATCAGTATCTTGCATTATTCATTACTCCCCGATGATGTGCCGCAATTGCGTTACAGCTTTTCCATGACTGAAGGTTTCGCTTCTTCCCGTTCCAGACGATAGAGCCATGCCAAAAGCTCTGCGACTGCCACATACAATTGGGGCGGAATGCGGTCATCCAGATCGACTTGCATCAGCAATGACACCAGCTCACTTGATTCGTGGACATAAATGCCGGCTTCCTTTGCGCGTTTGATGATTTCCTCGGCGATGAGCCCCCGTCCTTTTGCAACAACCTTAGGCGCAATCTGACCCTCACGATAAGCCAGGGCTACGGCCGTTGGAAACGGTTCACTGGGGGGCATCCTGTTGAACCTCTAGTGACTGGATATTCAAGCCGGCGAATTGCATATCCTTGGCAAGAAGTAATTCATTATTCTTCAGTAGACTGGCCGTTTCAACGTCTGCCGCATTTAGTCTGATATGGACACCATGCGAATTCAGCACAATTTTTGCAGTGATATCTCCAAGGCGGGGCATAGTCAAACGTAACTGGGTATTCCACTGAGAGGAAGAATCCGCGTCCGGATGCTGGTTGCCTTCCGGGTGTTCATGGATTTCCCATTCCAAAGGCTGATTTTTCCAGATTTCTCCTTGCCAGACCAGGTGATTGGTTTCCAGAGCCGCCAACTGCTGCATTACCAGAGGAATGCTTTGGGCGTTGAGCAGCATCTCGTTAGTTAGCGAAGAAGCCGCAATTGTCCTGACCGCTGACATGTCTGCCATTGAGGACATTAACTTGCTCTGAGGTTCTTGGCGCAGATTTTCCAGGGTATTTTCTCCATTCAACCATTGTGCCTGATGAGATTCATAGAATAATCCACTTTGAGAAATTGCTTTCTGTAATAAAGAGGGTAATTCAGCACTATTTAAAGCTACTCCGTTAACAATGGGGGCAGGACTGGTGAGCGGCTCAAGGGTGTTTGCTGTCGGCGATTTCGTCGCATTCTGCATCAAAAAAGCCAGTGACCGGCCTGTGGCGCTCAACGTGGTATTTTTTTCTTGCATGTTTGCCGATGCCTCGTCAAGCAGCAGGAATTTCGGATCAGGCTCAGAGGAAATAAAAACAAGCTCCAATGTATGCCCAGGCTTAAAATTTTCTGGGAGATGCATTTGTAGAAGCTTGTCAGCAACTAGAACTGTGGAATTTCCATTAGGAAGGCGTGTTTCAACGACAGCTTGATATTTTTGATCTAATTCGAATTCGGTCGAAGAATGAGAATCAGGTATGGCTGTTACCGGAGTAACAGATTTGATTTGTGTTAACGAAGTAATTAAATCATTTTTAGTGATGATGGGGATCACGGCAATCTATGCATTTCATGCATTCGGAAATAACTAGGTTGAAATATACATCAGCAATGCCTAGCTGTTGCTGATGGTTTGATAGGCGTGTTGTAGATTGCGCGTGTGCTTGCTGGTATTCAGCATTTCCTGCAATCGGCTCATCCAGGGCTCAGTAATTGCCCGAATCTGGGCATCATCATCCAGTATCTGGCGAATGATGGATATTTTCTTTTGTAACAGTTCCTGATCGGAAAGAGGCACCAGTTCTTCTTTTGTAAGCGCTTGGGTCAATTGCCTGCACTCCTGTTCCAGCGATATTAACTCATCCCATTGATTGTTTTGTGCAGCAATCAGCATCTTGCGAGTAATGGCCAGGATAGCGTCGTACATTGAAATTATTTCTGTTCCAGTCATTTTTCTTGCCTGTTTTTGCCTAAGTCGTTTTTATGAGTGAACTGATTTTGTTTAAACCGCGGTTATTTCTGCTGGCGTTTTAGTATTGCTAAATTCCTTGATGCTTTTCCAGGCTTCATATAATTCAGATAATAATTTATGTACTTCATCAATAATTTCAGGATTATTCTGAATATTTGCCAGGAATAACCGGTGGGACATGTAGTCATAAAGTGATTGCAACTTGATCGCCAGATCACCTCCGGCATTCATATCCAGACTTGCTTTCAGACCATGATCGATGATCATGATCGCTTTGGATAGCATTTGTCCTTTGGATTCGATTTCGCCGTGCTGGAGATGAATTTTTGCTTTTGCGAGCGCTTCGTGCGCACCTTCGAAAAGCATTAGGATCAATTTGTGCGGATTGGCCGATTCCACACCTGATTCCACGCCTACGCGCTGATAGGCCGAGATTGCGCTGTTTGCTGTGCAGTACATTTGAGAGATCCTTGTTCGTGGAAATTAAATAGGCCTAGCCGCTCTAGTTGTTCCTTGGCAGACTTGCCAATTGCTGCTGCAGGAAATTGCTGGTCTGGGTCATACCGGCAATCATGGTATCCAGCGCCGTAAACTGAGCGCGCAGGTGTTTTTCAACCTCTCCCAGGCGATATTCCAGCGATTCCTGCCGCCTGTCCATGATCTTGAGAACGCTGTCGATGCCGTCCATGCGGCTATCAATCAAGCCATCGCTGGTGGTCATGCCTTCGACCAACTGATCCAGTTGCGTGATGAACCCAGGTGTCGAAGTAGGAGTCCCCGAAATGTCCCCGAAAAATGTGGAGATGTTTTTTTCCGGATCGGCCAGCACTTCGCTCAGCTTGGTGCTATCCAGCGCTAGCGAACCGTCTTTCTGAAAACTGATGCCCAGTTCCGACAACGAGTTGATTCCTCCGGCTGAGTGACTTTCGTTTAGCATCGATCTCACCCGGAACTGCACCATGCGTACCGTGGAATCACCTGTCAGAATCGAGCCCTGATTGCTGGCGCTATCGTAGCGTGAGAGTTTGGAGATCGTTTTATCGAGGTCGTTATAAGTTGAAACCAGTGACTTGAGGGCTTCCTCGATACTGCTGTTGTCTTTTTCTACCGTCAACGTCGAGGTCGTGCCAGGTTCGGCCTTCAGCAGATTGAGCGTGACGCCTTCCAGCGCATCGTCGATGGTATTGGACGATTTCTGAATGGTAATGCCGTCAATGACCAGAATGGCGTTTTTTGCTGCCACCGTCTCGGTCATATTGGTCACGCCACCGGTGGACGCATCAAAAGCGAGCTTTGATAATCCGGCGTTATTGGTATGATCGCCATCCGCGTCATTGACGGTAATTTTTAACGCATTGGCGAGTCCGCTATCCTTGGAGGCAATGACTAACCGATTGCCGCTGCCATCGTTGACGATGCTTGCCGTTACGTCGGCATTGGCGTCATTGATTGCATCGCGGATATCGGCTAGCGATGATTTGCCAGAGTCGATCGTGATCGTTTTGGCCGATTTTTCGGTATTGGCGGTAAAACTGCCATCACCGTTATAGGTGCCAAACGCGATCGTCAATGTTCCACTGCCTATGGTCGTGTCCGTGCTGGCGAACGCTTCCGATTTGATTTTTTGTGACTGAGCCGTTGATTGCACTTCAATGTCGTGCTTACCTGCCACCGCACTCGATGAAGCGCTCACCGTGGCCATCGTCGTATCAGCCAGAGCTGCCTTGTAGCCATTGAACACAGCAGGCTTTGCCAGCTCCTGAACGCTATCCTGAAACGTCGATAGCGCGCTTTTCAGGCTGCCAAATGCAGAAAGCTGGGCTTTCTGTTCGGCTTTGTTATTATTGAGCTGGGTCAATGGCCGCTGTTCAAGTTCCATCAGCTTGTTGATGATGCCGTCGACATCCAGTCCTGAGCCGATTCCCGGTGATGAAATCATGGTTCTATCCTATTGTAGGGTGTGATTCTGTTTATTGCTGCCGGTCAAGCCTTGCCGTTGAGCAGCAACCCCTGTACCTTGTCCAGTGTGCGGGCAATCGAAATCGCTTCTTCGGAAGGGATCTGGCGGATCACTTCCTGGGTTTGCGTATCGACAATCTTGACCACGGTTTTGCCGGTATCTTCATCGACCGAAAATTTCAGATTCTGGGCAATGTTCTGTGTAAATTTCTCGATCTGTTGAACGGCGTCCTTGACCTGATCTGGTTTGACAGGGTCAGGGTTGACGGTCGCCGGAGCAGCGGCAGCCGTCTCGAAACTGCCAGATCGAGCGACAGGCGCTGCCGATTGAACGGGAGCGGCAGCGGCTACTGTGTTGATGTTCATTTCAATTTCCTCCTTCTTGAGCAGATCAGGTAGCGGAGCGGCCATGCTGCGCTGTTTCGTCGCTCCGCCTTAGCCTGATGGACTGCTGACGGGTGTTAGTGTTACCTGTAAAACTGCTTGAAGGGAATCGTTTATCTCAACAGCGACAATACATTGTTGGGCAATGCATTGGCCTGGGCGAGCATCGCGACGCCTGCCTGTTGCAGAATTTGCGAACGAGTGAGGCTGGCTGTCTCTGAAGCAAAGTCGGTATCACGAATGCGGCTGCGCGATGCGGACAGGTTTTCGCTGGTCGTCTGCAAGTTAGCGACCACTGAGCTGAAGCGGTTTTGAATCGCACCCAGATCCGCGCGGTTGGTATTGATTTCTTTCAGCGCATTGTCCAGTTGATCAATAGACAGTTGAGCATCCGCGAAACCAGATACGCTTAATCCATTAATACCAGTGGTGGTTGTAGCGGTTAGTGTGCCCGTAGCAGCGTTTGCAAACCCACCGATAGTAGCGTCATCAAGAGCACCACTAATTTCGAAATCAGCTTCGCTGGTTAGTGTCACATCGCCGGTTACTTTATCGTATGATGCACTAACGCCAGTTTGAGAAGATACGCGGTTGATGGCTTCTACGAGCTGGCCGGCGCGTTCTTGTGAATTGGCTGCGCCAGCGATAGCACCAATATCCACTTGAGTAGTACCATCGCCGATTTCGATGTCTCCCGCTGAAATGGCTGTGGCAAAGCCTGTGATGGCTGTCGCATTAACGGTTGAGGTATAACGAGTTAGTGTGCCTCCTAACGATGCAGTTTGTGCATTGGCGATGCTAGAGATATCGATGGTTTCTCCCGCATTCGCGCCGATTTGGAAAGCGACGCCGGCGAAAGATCCATCCAGTAAATTCGTGCCATTGAACTTGGTTTGCTCGGCAACGCGCTGGATCTCGGCTTGCAACTGGGTGAATTCAGCATTCAATGCATCGCGATCTTCCTGAGTATTGCTGCCGTTGGAAGATTGAACTGCCAGTTCACGCATGCGCTGCAGGTTGTTGCCGACTTCAGCCAACGCGCTTTCTGCCGTTTGTGATAATGAAATGCCGTCATTGGCATTTCGAATTGCTTGGTTGAGTCCTCGGATTTGTGACGTCATGCGTTCAGAAATGGCCAGACCGGCTGCATCGTCTTTGGCGCTGTTGATCCTCAAACCGGATGACAGACGTTCCAGTGAAGTGTTCAGTGAACTTTGTGAAGTATTCAGATTACGTTGTGCTGACAGTGAGGCAATATTAGAATTAATGATTTGTGGCATTTGGGTTCTCCTTTATAATACACTTTGTGTTTGGCATAATTGCCGGTTCCGTTGGTTTCCCTTGCAATCCGTGAAGGTTAGTAACCGCCGTTGATTCCAGTTATCGGATTTCATTTTTAAAAGTTTAGGGTTTGCTGTTTCCTGCCATAAGGGAAACCGGTTGTCCGTGGTTGCGGGTAAATGTAAAAATTTGTTTCGTTTTCATGATATTATCTTGTAAAATGCGTTGCTGATCCGGCTCATTTTTTCGGCGGGTCAATGAACCGGAATCAGTTCGTTCTTGTTCGATTTCATTCGTTTGTGTTCGGTTTTGTTCGGTTGTGTATCGGCTTCAACCTGTAAGGGGCTGAGATGGTCAATGAAGAGAAACTGAAAATATTGATGGTTGAGCGTTCTGATGAGGATGCCAAACGGGTATTGCAGGCGCTGATACAAGGCGGATTTCAGGTGGACAGTCTGCGCGTTGCGACAGACACCGCGTTGGGAGATGCACTGGCAACGCGCAACTGGGACATTATTCTGTCGGATTACGATCTGCCGCAGCTCACGGCGCAGCATGTATTGCAGGCCATTCGAGAGCACAATCTGGATGTTCCCGTCATCGTCGTTTCGAGCCATGCCGGCGAAGAGGCGGCTGCGCATATTATGGCATCCGGCGCTTATGATTTCATGACAAAGGAAAATCTCGCCCGGCTGGCGCCGGCAATCCGGCGCAGCCTGCACGAAGTCGAAAATTATCAGCGATTCATCAGTACGCAACTTGCCCTCCAGAAAAGCGAAACGCTTTTTCAAGCCATCACTTCGAATCTGCCCGGAGTTGTCTTCCAGTTCATCCTGCTGGCAAACCATCAGACGAGCTTTCCGTATGTCAGCGACGCCAGCGAAACCTTGCTGGGATTATCGCCGCAGAAACTGATGAATAATCCGACGTTGTTTCCTGAATTGATCCTGCCGGACGATCGGAAGTCTTATCATCAGCTCATGACAACGTCCGCCGAACAGCTTTCGACATGGAACTGGGAAGGGTGCATACAGGTGAAGGGCGACAGCGACATCAAGTGGATCAGCCTCAGAGCAACGCCGAGAAGGGTGGCTGAAAATGTCACCATCTGGGATGGCATCATGATCAATATCACGCGCAATAAACTGGCTGAGCGCGAAATTGCCCAATCCCGGGAACAACTGGCAGAGCTGTCGTCCTATTTGCAGAAAATCAAGGAACAGGAGCGGGCGCGGATCGCGCGCGAGATTCATGATGATATCGGCGGAACGCTGACGGCCATCAAATGTGAATTGTTTCCACTGATGGATTCAACGCGAAAGCCCGAGTTTTATCAACAAAAAGCGAAATCGGTCGAAGCGTTGGTTGATCGCGTGATCGACAGCACGCGCAGGATTTCACTGGATCTGCGCCCGGGAATTCTGGATTGCGGCATCGTTGCTGCGATTCAGTGGCAGGCGAAGGAATTTAGTGACCGCACTGGGATTGCCTGTAAAGTCGCCTGTGACAATGAGGAAGTCTCGTTGGATTCGGATCTGGCGATTGCCATTTTTCGTGTTTTTCAGGAAACACTCACCAATATTTCAAAGCATGCCCAAGCTTCGCGGGTTCAGGTCAAGCTGGTGGAACTGGACAATCTGATTCTCCTTGAAGTGGCGGATAATGGACGAGGGATTACAGGAAATGATGTGGAAAAAAGAAATTCATTCGGCATTCGCGGCATGCGGGAGCGCTGCCAGCAACTGAAGGGAAATTTTCATATTTCAGGTGATTCCGAGAAAGGCACTAAAGTAACGATCCTCATCCCAACCGGCCTTCTCGAGCAGCAGGGCGAGCCGTCAGATGATGCAGAAAGCCAGTTTCACCCCTCTCCTGAATTTGAGTATGGCGTGAGAAAAAGAAAGTTCCACGGTTTTGAATAGCTGGAGATGGGCATGATCAATGTAATGATCGCCGATGATCACGCAATTGTGCGCCAGGGCCTGAAGCAAATACTCAGCGAAACGGACGACATCAAGGTAACCGGCGAGGCGGAAACGGGATTTCAGGCCGTCAAAATCGCGCGTCAGCAGGATTTCGACGTCATGTTGCTGGATATTTCCTTACCGGATCGAAATGGCATCGAAATATTGAAACAGATAAAAAAGGACCGGCCGCATCTTGCCGTGCTGATGCTCAGTATGCACAACGAACATGAATTCGCCATTCGCGCGTTAAAAGCAGGGGCTGCCGGGTATCTCAACAAGCAGAGTGCGCCAGCACAGCTTGTTATTGCAATTCGCCAGGTATCGGGCGGCGACAAATACGTAAGCCCGGCCGTTGCCCAGGAACTGGCCAACACAATCAACATTGACGCAGATAAACCACTTCACGCCACCTTGTCCGATCGTGAGTATCAAACCTTATGTTTCATTGCTGCAGGAAAAACTTTGTCTGAAATTTCGGCAGAGATGTTTTTGAGTCCCAAAACAGTGAGTGTTTACCGGGCGCGCTTGCTCGAAAAACTCAAGTTGACAAATAATTCGGAATTAATTCGCTATGCCATCAAAAACAAGCTCGTTGATTAATGTTTATGAACCAGATTAGTCACTCCAATCCAACGGTTTTTGCACGGGAAACACTGCGGCGACTGGCTTTACTGAAGATTCCTCCAACGCCCGATAACTACCTCAAGATTTATGATGAAATTTCCGGAGGCGCCAGCACGAAGCTGAATCTGGCTGCATCGCCGTCGATGGAGCAGCCCAAGTCTCAAGATGATAGTTCGGTGAATTCAATCCACTGGGGAGAAACGTTGAGAATTCTCCTAAAACAGCTCGAGACCAAACACAGCACGTTGACCATTGCCCAAAAGCGCGAGGGGATTAACCGGGTGCTTACTAAATTTTTCAAAGACTCCAATCAGTTGCATCACAAACTCAGGGGGTTGGTTGATTCATGGGCAAGCTCGGCGGTAGTGCCACCCCAGGTTTCAGAGAAGTTGCGGGAAGATCAGCCCGTGAAGGAATCTCCGTCAAAAAAATCCCGCCAGGATGCAAAAACGCCCGACATCTCTCTAGCGTCAGATATGCAATTGGAGGAAGGATTGCTGAAACTTTTGAATATGCTGATGGATAGCACGGGAGGATTGCTATCGGAGGATCAATGGATTGGAGTGCAGTTCAGTAAACTCCGGCAAACGATCTCCCGTCCTTTGGATTTGTCCGTGATCGAGCAGGCAGAGCAGAATCTGAAAGAACTTGCGGAACGCCAGGATTTAATTGGCCAGAACTTAAGCCAGGCCAAAAAAACGCTCAAGCAGATGGTTACTTTCATTATCGCCAATATAGAGGAATTGTCCGACACAGCCGGTGGGTATCACGAGAAACTCGAATCCTATGCCGAAAAGATCAGCAAAACCGAGGATATCAACGGGCTTAATCAGTTGCTAGGCGAGATCATGACGGAAACCAGGCAAATGCAGAAAAATGCCCTCAATTATCGCGATGATCTATTGGCTGCCCGGGTTGAAGTCAATCTGGCACAGGACAAGATTAACCGGCTGGAAATTGAATTGCAGCAGATTGGTGAAAAAGTACACGAAGATCATCTCACCGGTGTATTGAACCGGCGCGGACTTGACCAGGCGTTTGGACGTGAAACGGCTCGTTCGGTGCGTCATCGGATTCCATTGTGTTACGCGTTGCTGGACATTGATAATTTCAAACAGCTCAATGATGCGTATGGACATACGGTAGGCGATGATGCATTGATCTATCTGGTGGACGCAGTCAAGGAAACGACACGGCCGGAGGATGTTGTTTCACGCTATGGCGGTGAGGAATTCGTCATTCTGTTGCCAAAAACTTCGCTGGACGAAGCCGTGCAGGTATTGTCAAGAATCAGGCGCAGCCTCACCAAAAAGTTTTTCTTGCATGAGAATAAGCGTTTATTGATCACATTCAGTGCGGGTGTTGCACAATTTCAACCCGGTGAAACACCTGAAAGTATTTTTAAACGAGCTGATGAAGCTTTGTATCGTGCTAAAAAAGGTGGTAAAAACCAGATACTTACATCTGAATAATGTCTCTGGCCATATTTGAACAACATAAGCTGTGCATTTTTTGTAAATAGCCCTAATTTCCTGTTTTATTCATTCGATTCATTTCTGTTTTGCTCTGTTAACTTTGTTTCCATAGCAGAAAATACCGGGTATGGGTTCTCCTTCGCAATCCAACGAATCTCTCCCACGCTGGTATGACTGTGGTTGAAATCGATATCGTGATGTTTTAAGAGGAGGATGGCACCATTATGCAAGAAGTTATTACATCGAGGCGCAAAGGAATGCTGAGATTGGTTAAATCATCGGATTCTATTTTAAGCGAACAGAAAAATATGATTGATACAGATGACTATTATAAGCAGGTCGAGCGTTATGCCGAGCAAATCCGCAAAACCAACAGCGCTGACGAAATTATTAGAATTCTTGATATCGTACTTTCCGAAACCCGGGGATTGAGGTTCAGTGATGAAGTGTTTGCCGCCCAGGAGCAGGTGAAACGCGCGGAACTGAAAATCGAAGCCTTGAAAGATGAGATTGAGCAGTTACGCGGACTCGTGCATACCGATCAGATGACCGGCGCATTTAACCGCCGTGGTCTCGATGAGATATTCAAGCGTGAGGCTGCGCGCGCTGACAGAAATGCGCAATCGCTGGGCGTCGTGTTGGTCGATCTGGATAATTTCAAGCAAATCAATGACAGTTTGGGTCATCCTTACGGGGATAGCGTGCTGATAAATCTCGTTACGGTAGCCAAAGAAACGTTACGACCCACCGATATCGTGGCACGTTTTGGCGGCGAAGAATTTGTGATTCTACTGCCTGACGTCGAGATAGAAGAAGCGTTGACGATTATTCATCGCCTGCAGAATAATCTGACTAAAAACACTCTGTTGAATGTCGATAACCAGTTGACTTCTATAACTTTCAGTGCCGGCGTGGCATTGCGTTCATTCGGCGAGCATCAGCATTCAGTCATCAGCCGCGCGGATCAGGCGCTTTATCAAGCAAAACGAACGGGCAAGAACCGTGCAATTCCGGCATTACTCTGAGTCTGGTCAGCAAGCTGAAGCGGAAATGGCTGAGGGTTCGGCCACTCTCCGGTTTCATTGATTGATAGGGTAGAACAGATAAATATCCTCTCACGGATGGGAATCTTTCCAGGATTGATTGTGACATTGCTGGGGAAACGCTGATCATTCGAATCCAGGCGTGAGTCGCTTTGGTGCTACTAGCTCACTCGTTCGGCTATCCTGTTGATATATTCTGGTTACCATGTCTGTCGCGTCTGTGCCGTCCTCTCGTTTGTCGAATTGATCAGCGTTACCTCAAGAATTTTATTAGCGCATCAAGCAAATTTTTCAAAAAAACTCATTAAGAAATTTTTCGTGCAGCCGATGAACAAGAAGTTTTGCATTACATCGTAAGTTAGCGTGGAGGAGTTCATGGGTGGTTTTTTTCTTGGTCGGCAGCCAATTCTTGATCGTAATCATAATCTTGTTGCATTTGAATTGCTTTTCAGGCAAGAAGAGACTGATGAATCGGTCAATGTCACCAACGATTTTTCCGCATCGGCGAACGTCATCGTTAATGCTTATGGCCAATTAGGCATCCAAAATGTCCTGGGACGGCAGCGTGGCTTCATCAACGCTGATCCTGATCTCGTCATGAGCGACATTATCAGCTTGCTGCCCTGTAAACATGTTGTTCTGGAAATAAGAGAAACCCCGACAATTAGTCGCGAATTTGTTCAGCGTTGTAATGAATTGAAACAAAAGGGTTATCAGTTTGCGCTGGATAATGTTGTCGCTATGAATAACCAGATCGAGCAGTTACTGCCTATCGTGAGCGTCGCAAAAGTCGATATTCTGGCGCTGGAGAAAGAGCAGTTAATCAAGCTTGTGCACGAGTTGAATCGCTGGCCGGTTTTGCTGCTGGCTTTAAAAGTAGAAAATCGTGAGCAGGAAACGCTCTGTATGCAACTGGGTTTCCAAATGTTCCAGGGTTATTACTTCGCTAAACCTGAAGTCATGACGGTAAAACGCGCCGATCCAGGAAAATTGTCGCTATTAAAGTTACTGACGTTGGTGATGGGTGAGACAGACATTGAAGAAATTGAAAAAGAATTCAAGCATCAACCCGGATTGAGTTATAACTTGATGCGCATGGTCAATTCGGTTGCCAGTGGCATGCCGCAGAAAATTAATTCAATTAAACATGCCATCATGATTTTAGGCCGCAAACAACTTCAGCGATGGATACAATTGTTACTGTATAGCGCCAATCAGTCGGACGATAGCATGTCGAACGCGCTGATGCAGACCGCGGCCACTCGAGGAAAGCTGATGGAGCTGATTGCTACCTCTGAACGCCCGCATGATAAAAATCATCATGAAAGAGCCTTTATGGTCGGCATTCTTTCCCTACTCGATGTGCTGCTGGGAATTGACATGCAGCAGATCATCGACAAGCTGGGTATACCCGAGGATATGAGCCAGGCGTTGTTAACCCGCGAAGGGCGCTTGGGTCAGGAACTCAAGCTCGTCGAGGCCAATGAAAAAGGCGATATCACTCTGATCCAGTCTCTCTTGCATGAGCTGGGTTTTCTGAGCTTAGCCGAGCTGTCGGATATCGAGATACAGGCCGTCGGTTGGGCCAGTCGAATTGGCGATGTCACAAACTGATCGTTTTTCTCCAATTACTTCAGCTGAATCAATATCCTTCTCCACCAACCTCTTTGCCATCGCCAAGGACACACTGATTAATTCGCTGCACGAGCGAATCGTTTTGTTGCGCGGCACTCGTTCGCTCGCCTATCGTGTCGATAAGTCCCGGCTGCTACGTTCCGAGCGCCCTTCGCCTCATCTCGTTCGCCGAATTAATCAGCATTCCCTAATAGATGGTGACGTTGCAGCATCATCTATTAGTGATGAGAATTTGAGCATTTCATCTTTTTCAAGAATTAGTGATTTTATGGCTTGCCAGAACTAAAGTTATCTTGGGTTCTGACGTTAACCCATTGAGTAAATATGATTTTTGAATCAAGTGGGAATCATGAGTCATGGACGTAGATTCCTCAAAAATCAGGCCTTTAATAGATGTCTACCAACCAAACTGCCTGGAACTCTTGCATTGTGCAATTCATGATGAATTCCTTGCGATTGAATTGACTGAGGCAATGGGCAGCATTAAAAGCTTCCAAGCTGAGTGACAGGGAGAACAAAGTGACTGATCTTAAACCTGAGAATCATAGTAGTGCTATTTCCAATGTAGATGAGCTGGTTACGAATGGTTTGTATGAAATGCTTTGTAGCGCCAATGCGGAAGAGTATTTCGTGAACATTAAGGAAGATCTCACCCAGGTTGATCGACTGGTGAGTGATGCAGTGAATAATTTGGTGATTAATTTTAAATACATCAGTCAATTAACTAAAACGCATCATGACATGGTGCTTGCCATCGAAAAACTGGCATTGCCTGAAGAAAAGCAGTCAATCATTGAGTTGCTGCAAAAGCAGATGGTCATTGCAGACAAAATTGAACATGAGTTGGAAATGACCGTGACTTCCTTACAGTTCGGCGATTTGGTCACACAATTACTCGCCCATACGGTGAAACAAGTCGATAGCCTGAACAAGGAATTGCAACGAATAGACGGTAAGGAAAATTTTAATAATGAATGCACTTCGTGGCAGGCAAAACACCAGAAAATTTCCAAGGCGGTCAGTGCGGCAAATATCAGAATTAAAGAGAAGCCGGTGGCGCAGCAAGGCATGCAGATGGGTGATATTGAGCTTTTCTGATCGGGCAGAATTGAAATGATGCAGAAGTAAGTGACAGATTAACGATCTAAGCAAGAGGAGGTTGGTAAATGGCAAAAACAATACTAGCGGTCGATGATTCAACATCAATTCGGCAAATGGTTGCTTTTACCCTGAAAGGCGCCGGCTATGAGGTCATTGAAGCAGTGGATGGTCAGGATGCGCTGGAAAAGGCGAATTTTCACCAGGTCAATCTCGTTCTAACGGATATCAATATGCCGCGGATGGATGGATTGAAGCTGCTGGAGTTGTTGCGGGAGTTGAATCACTACAAAAAGATTCCGATTCTGATGCTGACGACCGAGTCTGGCGATGAGATGAAGGCAAAAGGAAGAGCAGCAGGCGCTACCGGCTGGCTGGTCAAGCCATTTGACCCAAAACGCTTACTTGAAGTCATTGCGAAAGTGATCAATTGATACGCGGCAAAAGCACCCCGTTCTGAGCATTGCACATTGATGCATTGGGATTGGGTTAGGATTTTACCTCTTTTTCTACATTTGTATGTTTACGTCAAATGCTAGGCTAGCAGTTCACTATGAAATAAGGTGACTTATGAGTACTGATCTCGAACAATTTTATGAAATATTCTTTGAAGAATCTTCAGAGTTACTGGCGGATATGGAGGCGTGTCTGCTAAGACTCGATGTGAATTCACCGGATTTGGAAGATTTGAACGCTATTTTTCGCGCTGCGCATTCAATAAAAGGTGGAGCGGGTACGTTTGGCTTTACGGATATGACGGAGGCAACGCATATGTTGGAAACATTACTGGATAAATTACGCAAAGGTGAGCTCGAGGTACGCAGCGAGATGATCGATGCATTTTTAAGAGCTGGTGATGTGATTCGTGAACAACTAGCCGCACATCGCGGAGAAGGACAAGCCGATCCTGCGGCTGCATTGGCTATTTGTGAAGAATTAAAACGGCTCAGTGATGATTCGCAACGATCAGTTAAAAAAAATGAGAATGATGCTGCTCAGTCCAAAGCGATGCTGTCAGAACCAATACCGGAAATTACCAGAGATCAGCCTAAATCCATCGAGAAAATAGCAGGATCGACCTATGACATCGAGTTTTCCAGAAAAGGTATGGGAGATGCGGTTCTGGAGAATTTGTTTCTCAATTTGAAAAACCTTGGGACGCTGGATGATCAATCTCAGGCTGGGAATGATCTATGTAAATTGAAGCTCACGACGAGTAACAGCGAGGAGGATGTCTGGGAGACTTTAGCCTTTGTGGTCAACCCGGCAAATCTGAAAATCGAGATCGCTCAATCAGCGATTGCTCCTGCAGTAGAGGAAAGCGCGAGAGATAAATCCAGTGAAAGGGTAATGCACACGGAATCACCAGTTGAAGAAAATCCGACTGCCTCGACTTTCGGTTATGGGTTTTTCCCTGGAGCACCGGCCTCACCCGTCGATTTAGAATATTCTGAACCGAGTGAGCCTGCCATTCTGTCACAGCCAGAGATAGTGTCCGCTGCAAAAGACTCGCCAGCAGTTTCGACCAGATCATCATCCACTAAAAATAACCCTGCAGCGGCGGCGAGCGAGACCTCGTCAATACGGGTAAGTATCGAAAAAGTGGATCAGATGATCAACTTGGTGGGTGAATTAGTCATTACCCAGGCAATGCTGGCCCAAACGGCTTCCCAGTTTGATCCTGTGCTATTTGAGAAACTGCACAGCGGTATGAGTCAGTTGGAGAGAAATACGCGTGATCTGCAGGAGTCGGTCATGTCGATTCGTATGATGCCCATCAGTTTCGTGTTTAGTCGCTATCCACGGGTTGTGCGCGATCTGGCTTCTAAATTGAACAAACGTGTTGAGCTAAAGACCGTTGGAGAAAATACTGAATTAGATAAAGGATTGATTGAAAAAATTGCCGATCCGTTGACCCATTTGGTTCGGAACAGCCTGGACCATGGAATCGAGGTGCCTGAAAAACGTGTTGCCGCTGGCAAACCGGCCCAAGGTACTATCACATTGCGTGCTTTTCACCAGGGAGGAAGCATCGTTATCGAAGTCAACGACGATGGCGCCGGTTTGAACAGAGGAAAAATTCTTGCCAAAGCTCGGGAACGTGGATTGCCGGTGCATGATGGCATGACCGATCAAGAAGTCTGGTTATTGATTTTTGAGGCAGGCTTTTCAACCGCCGAAACAGTTACCGATGTGTCCGGCCGAGGCGTGGGTATGGATGTCGTCAAACGGAACATTCAAAGCATGGGAGGGCGCATAGAAATCGAATCGGTACTCGGTGTGGGTACACGCATTTCGATTCGCCTGCCATTAACACTGGCGATACTGGACGGTTTGTCGATCGCTGTCGGGGATCAGATGTTTATCGTTCCACTCAATTATATTGTTGAATCACTTCAACCTCGTGCCGCCGATATCAAAACGGTCAGTGGCCATGGTCGCGTTGTCCAGGTTCGGGGTGAATATTTACCCGTCATTGCCTTACACGAAATTTTTAATTTGCGTCCGAATGTTACTTCGGTTCATGAGGGAATTCTCGTCATTCTTGAAGCGGAAGGGCACAAGGCGGCCTTGTTTGTGGATGATCTGGTAGGGCAACATCAGGTCGTGATCAAGAGTCTCGAAAGCAATTATCGGAGAGTTCAGGGAGTCTCAGGAGCCACCATCATGGGCGACGGCAAAGTAGCGCTTATTCTTGATACTGCGGCGCTAGTGCTCGCCTCGCAGCAGGAAATGATATAGCTGATTAAATGCTGCGACCCTATCGAGATAATGAATTATGGAATTAATTACCAATCTGGAAAGAATTTCTGATAACAAATCACGTGAATACGCGTTTACTCAAGCAGATTTTGAACGGATTAAACATTTAATCTACAAGCATGCCGGTATTTCGCTTTCCTCCAGCAAGCAAAACATGGTGTACAGTCGTCTTGCTCGACGTTTACGCGCAAATGGGTTTAATAATTTTCAGGATTATCTGAATTTCCTGGAAAAAGGAAATCCCACGGAATGGGAGGCCTTTACCAATGCGTTGACGACCAATCTCACGGCTTTTTTTCGGGAGCAACATCATTTTCCCATTCTCGAAAAACATGTCGACAAACGCAAAAATCAGAAAAAAATTCAGCTCTGGTGCAGTGCTTCTTCAACTGGAGAAGAACCGTACTCAATGGCCATGGCGATGGTCGAAGTGTTTAAGACATTCACGCCCCCCGTTCATATTTTAGCGACTGATTTGGATACGAATGTGCTTGCAAAAGCACAGCTTGGGATCTATTCATTAGATAAGCTGGAAAAGGTTCCGAAAGAAAAACTTCGGCAATTTTTTTTGAAGGGCAAAGGACCTCAATCGGGTTCTGCTAGAGTGAGGCCCGAGTTAAGAAATATGATTACATTTAGGCAATTGAATTTATTGGATGAAAGCTGGCCGATCCGCGGCCCATTCGATGCAATTTTTTGTCGGAACGTCATGATCTATTTCGATAAGCCTACTCAATACAAGATCTTAAAGAGGTTTGCGCCCTTGTTGGCATCGGATGGATTGTTATTTGCAGGTCATTCTGAAAGCTTTCAACATGCAAGTGATTTATTCAAGCTTCGGGAAAAAACCGTGTATGAATTAGCCAACAAACTGAGGTAATAGCATGGTTGAAACTAGTAGGGACGAGCAACTTGCAACCAATTTTTACTTTGATAAAAGTTTCGATTGTCAGGCTGTAAAGCTATTGCCCGGTGAATATTATGTGACCGATAAGGATCTGTTGCTGGTGACAGTTCTGGGTTCATGCGTTGCGGCATGTATCCGGGATTGTTACAGTGGAATTGGCGGTATGAATCACTTCATGCTCCCTGATGGGGGAGATGCGGGCGGTCCATTGAATGCGTCGGCCCGGTATGGGACGTATGCAATGGAAATATTAATCAATCAATTATTGAAACTGGGGGCTCGCCGTAGCAATTTGGAAGCCAAAGTATTCGGCGGCGGCAATGTACTCGATGGATTAACCGTTGCAAATGTCGGGCAGCGTAACGCCGATTTCGTGCTGAAATTTTTGCAGACCGAGCGGATACGTGTCGTTGCTCAGGATTTGGTTGATGTTTTTCCGCGCAAGGTTTATTTCTTCCCAAAAAATAGCAAAGTCATGGTGAAAAAATTGCGTAATCACCACAACACGACCATTTCTCAACGTGAACGGGATTACAGGCAGCGTCTGTATAAAGCTGACGCTGGCGGAGAAGTAGAACTGTTCTCCTGACACGATTGATGGGAATCTAATCGAGTATTGGCGATGAAAAAAACTACAGTTGTGGTCGTTGATGATTCAGCATTGATCCGTAAGCTATTGACTGAAATTATTAATAGCCAGTCTGATATGGAAGTGATCGGTACTGCTGCGGATCCATTGGCAGCCCGGGAGATGATTCGTGAGATGAATCCTGATGTGCTGACATTGGATGTTGAGATGCCAAAAATGGATGGTCTTGACTTCCTTGAAAAATTGATGCGCCTTAGGCCCATGCCGGTCATCATGGTATCGACTCTGACGGAGAGAGGTTCCGATATAACGCTAAAAGCGCTTGAGCTGGGTGCAATCGACTTTGTGTCAAAACCAAAAATTGATATCGCCGCGGGACTGAAAGAATATAGCAATGAAATTACGAATAAAATTCGCATTGCCAGATCTGCAAGAATTAAGCGGTTGACGCCGCTGCCTTCTCAAATCTCAAGGAGCGCATCGGCTGATGCCATATTACCTGCCATATCAAATCGTATTGCCTCCACAGAGAAGCTGATCATTGTGGGTGCTTCAACGGGAGGTACAGAAGCTATCAAAGAATTCTTGATTCATATGCCTCCGGATTCGCCAGGAATCTTGATTACGCAACACATGCCAGAAGGTTTTACCAAATCATTCGCCAACCGTTTGAATAGTCTTTGCCGAATAGCCGTCGTCGAGGCCCAAGGAGGGGAGAGAGTGCTGCCCGGTCATGCATTCATCGCCCCAGGACATTCACATTTGCTGTTGAAACGAAATGGTGCGAACTATATGACCGAATTGAACCAAGGTGAACTCGTAAGTCGACACCGTCCGTCGGTTGATGTACTATTTCGGTCAGCGGCGAATTGTGCTGGTAAAAATGCAATTGGTGTCATACTTACCGGAATGGGAAAGGATGGCGCGGCGGGAATGTTGGAGATGCACAAGGCTGGCGCTTATAATTTTGCGCAGGATGAACAAAGTTGCGTCGTTTTTGGTATGCCCAAGGAAGCCATTGCAGCAGGTGGTGTTGATGAGGTAGTTCCTCTCAGGGATATGGCCAAAAGCGTGCTCATCAAACTCTCAAGCATGGGAATGCGCACTAATCGGGTTTGAGAAGTTCCAATACTTCCTGGTATAGAGATTTCTCAACATTTCTTTAACTTGCCGCATCTTCTATTCAGACTTGCGCGAGGCGAATACCTGATCTATGAAAGGCTATTTTTCTCAACTCATTTTATTGATTTGTATCAGTTTCCTGGTGGGCTGTGGGTCTTTGCAGGAAAAAAGACCCACTTCTAAAGTGAACTTAAATGCCCATAGATCCATTAATTCCTATCAAACTAGGCAAGCGCTCTACTCTCAATATAAAGACTGGCAGGGTGTGCGTTACCAGCTCGGCGGCTTGACGCGGGCGGGGATTGATTGCTCTGGGTTCGTGCATTTGACGTTCAAATCGAGATTGGGTCTGGATTTGCCCCGCACATCGGCGATGCAGGCCAGATTGGGTAATGAAATCCGAAAAGATGAACTGCAAGTGGGAGATCTGATTTTTTTCCGAACTGGAAAAATTTCAAACCACGTAGGAATCTATCTGGAGAAGAATAAATTTCTGCATGCTTCTCAAAAGAAAGGCGTCACTATATCCAGCTTGAATAATGCTTATTGGAAGTCCAACTACTGGAAATCTGTCCGATTGTAAATTATTTGCAAACCCGATCGGGCCCAGGTTGTATTCAAACCCGACAGTCATTTATCCATCAGGTTTGTCACGGATGGGACCGATTTCCTTGTTCCGATTCATAGTGTCTAACTTTCAAATCCTAAGAGAACGTAAAAAAACACCCGGATTACTTTTTCTAAATTTTCTTCTTATTGAAAAATAAAGGGAATATGATCTTCTCGAGATGATGAATGACTCAGCGACAAATTATCTTCATTCCGGGGAAAAATCCTAAGCCGCCTGTCGAACAGCATGAAAAGCTGTTATGGCGTGTTTTATTGGAAGGTGTTCGCCGGGCCGAGCCGCAAATAGTCAACCAATTAAGTCAGCATGCCAACCATTTTAAGTTGATTGCCTGGAATTACCTTTATTATTCCGAACACAAAGACATTAGCAGCGAACTTGCCTGGATCGATGCGTTAATCAACCAACATGGCCCAACCGATCAGGATATTCGTGAAGCTGAGGGCTGGCATCGCCAAATCGATCGTTTGCTGTACACAGTTGTTGATCATTTTCCCTGGTTACTTGGGTTGGCAGCTAAGCCCATTCAGACAACCGCCAAAGAAACATTGCGTTATTTTGAAAACAGGCAGGGTATAGCTCATGAAATTCGGAACTTGGTCAAATGTGAATTGCGTCCAATGCTTGCGAACAACGATAAAATTTTACTGATTGGTCATAGCCTGGGATCTGTCATTGCTTACGATTCCTTGTGGGAATTGTCTCATCTGGAACAGATACCGGGAAAAGTGGATTTGTTTTTGACGATGGGCAGTCCCCTGGGTATGAATTATGTGCAACGCCATTTGATGGGATACTCGCACAAAGGAGAGCAGCGGTATCCGACCAATATCAGGCAATGGGCGAATATTTCTTCGGTTGGGGATCTCACAGCGCTGGACAGGGTTTTTGCCGACGATTTTGCGCCCATGCGAACGCTGGGAATTGTTGATGCAATTGTCGATCATTGCGACGGGATTTATAATTTTTACCGTAACGAGGCGGGACTTAATTGTCACCGCTCATATGGCTATCTGGTCAATCCTGCAGTAGGTAAAATTATTGCGGATTGGTGGCAGCAAACGAGCTAAGATCGAGTATGAGGTAGAACTGTGTGCGACTGATCAAATGGTGCGTGTTCTGTTTCGTTGGGTTGATCGGTATTGGAATGATCCTCGGCATGGCTTCACGCCTATATGAATTCCATGATGATGATCCTGACCGCGGTGCATTGCTGAGTGGCATCGATAAGTTTGGCGCTCGGTTTTCTCGAATTGCTTACCTGAATCAGGGCTGGTCTGCTGCAGACAGTTTATGGTTTTACAATACTAGTCAAGGTTCCAATTTACTTCCGTTCAGTTTTTTCTTGATGCTGGAGCAAGCGGATTCGGTGAATTTGTTTCGAGATGATCGCAATATCGACCGTTATGGTTATCTGCCGCAGCGTGCAACTACACGTAACCCAAACGGATTGCCTGTGGGGATGGTAAAAGACGAATATCAAGACAAGGCCTACATGGGGTTTACTTGTGCGGCTTGCCATACCACGCAAATCAACTATGATCATATCGGAATTCGCATTGACGGTGGACCGGCGAATGCGGACATGGAAAATTTCATGATCGATCTGGCAAAGGCTTTGTTTGTCACTCTCGAGACTGAGGAGAAACGCAATCGCTTCATTGCAAACGTAATAAAACAGAAAGAATATGACAATGCAAACGAAGTCATAGCAGATCTCGAGAAGTATGCGCTTCGGATCAGAGCCTATACGATCATTAATTTTCCACGCGATGCCAAGCGTCCGCTGACGCATTACGGTTATGGACGGCTCGATGCTTTCGGGCGTATTTATAATCGTGTCCTGGAGCACATCATGAGCGCGAAACAAATGCGTGAGCTGTTGACTGACGTGTTGTCTCCGGATGAACTGGCTGACGTGATGATGAATGTCGAGCCGATTCTGAACGCCACTGATCGCGATCATCTTCTCGAGCGGATTCAGGTTTATCTAACCGACAAGCAGATCATCAGGCTGCGCAACAAAATGTTTAATCCGGCCGATGCGCCGGTCAGCTATCCCTTTTTGTGGGATGTGCCTTACCATGATTTTATTCAGTGGAATGGCAGAGTTGCCAACGGCGGGCTGGGGCCTATGGCGCGTAATGCGGGACAAGTCATTGGCGTATTTGCGACTCTGGACTGGCAAGAGAAACAAGGAATTTCATTATCTTCTATTTTGGGAGGACAGAGTTACAGTTCCACGCATATCGATTTCCAATCGTCGATCGATATCCGCAATGTGCGTCGGGTGGAAAAACATCTGCGCAAACTAACCTCCCCAGTTTGGCCAGAGCATATTTTGCCGCCGATCGATAAAACACGATTGATGAATGGCACACGATTGTTTGCGAAATATTGTGCTTCATGTCATGTACAGATCAATCCTACCGCTGCTGATCGCAGAGTCGTCGCTAAAATGATTTCGGTGGCATCGGTCGGCACAGATTCTAAAATGGCAGAAAATAGCCGAGGATTTTTGGGCTACAGTGGTATTCTGCAAAATCAGTATGTTGCGACTCAGATCGGAAATTTGTTATTGCAACCGCAAGCTCCCGCCGTGGCCCTGTTGACGCTTGCCACTCGCAATGTCGTGACAACGCCCGATCCCGACAAGTGGTTTTTACGTCGCTGGGCAGAGCGCTCGTTCGATTTAGCGCATACCTTTTTTGACAATGAAGTGCGGCCTTCACTCAAGCATGGGTTGTATTCCCCTGACTCGACGGTTGAGCCTTTTGCTTCGATAAAGGCGTATAAAGCGCGTCCGTTGAATGGTATTTGGGCAACGGCTCCGTATCTGCATAATGGTTCAGTTCCGACGCTGTACGATCTAATGTTGCCCAAGAAAAGAGCAAACGATCCGAACGACGGGGAATACCGACCAGATGAATTTCGCACCGGATCACGGGAATTTGATCCCATAAAAGTGGGCTTCAGAATTGATGGCTATGAGGGTTTTCTGTTTCGCACCAGCATTTGGGGAAATGGCAATGAAGGGCATGAATATGCTTCAGGCCGATCGCCTCAACTGGATGGTACTTACTTACCCGCTTTGAGCAAGGAAGAACGGCTGGATTTGCTGGAGTACCTGAAATCGTTATAAGAAGGGTTCGAACTGTGGTGGCGAGTAAATCGGAGTAACGTATTGAATGATACTGCTAACGCTGATTGTACTTTTTGGGTAAAGGGGCATGCACGATGCTTGGGATAATTTCATCCAGATAGATAATTTTTCGCGTCGAAGTCATTATCAGTCGGTTATTGAGTGCAAAATCCATCATGAATTGATAAGTGATGGGATTGATATTCTGAAGTGCGGTTTGCAAGCGTATGCCCATCTGACCTTCATGAATCACCGGTTGAGCGTAATCTGAATATACCCAGCGTCCGGTTTGATCATAGTGGGCGAGTGTTCCACATAATCGCTCTACCCAATCGCTGGGCCGAAATGTTCGACCTTCTGGAGTAATGCCCAGAATCAACCATTCTTCAGATTTAATTTTCATATGCGCACCTAAGGAAAGGCTGATTAATTCGCAGCACGAGCGAATTGCTTCGTTGCGTGGTACTCGCTTCCTCGCCTATCATGTTGATATGTATCGTTTGCTGAATTCCGTGCGTCTTGCACTTCAACTCGTTCGTCGAATTGATCAGCATTTTCCTCAGCAGTAGTTTGATCGCAGGGACAATCGAAGCAAGACAACTCAGGATTGAGTAGAGATATCCATTATTCATCATAAAAAATCATTATGCTTAAGTACGGATATTGTTATCGGCGCACCATCGGAAAAATGGAGAGCCATTCAACTATAATGCAGAATTTGTGCTGGAATTAATCAGTAAAAATAGACTCATAGCCAAGTGCTTAGAATTGATTCGTTGCGATGTGTAAATCGATTGAAGCCCGAACGCGGGGGTTTTTTAGCGTCTTTTGTGATGGATTATTTCATGGACATCGAGGAGAGCTGTGCAATTTCCAAATATCGTTAAACTGACCCTGCTGATCAGCCAGCTATGGGGACTGACGGCATGTGCCAATTTGCCGTACTATGCACAGGCCATCAGTGGTCATTTTGATGTCGTGCATCGTTCTCAGCCCATTGAGCGGCTGATTGCCAATCCCGAAGTTGATCCTCAGTTGAAACAATCACTAACTAAGGTGATGCAATTGCGCGAGTTTGCCAGCCGCGAGCTTAAATTGCCTGATAACTTGAGTTACACCAGCTACGCGGATTTGCAGCGTCCCTATGTCGTATGGAATGTTTTTGCTTCGCCAGAATTGTCTCTCCAATTGAAAGAATGGTGTTTTGTTCAGGTTGGTTGCGTCAATTACCGCGGTTTCTTTTCTCAGGTTCAAGCAGAGCGTTATGCCGAAGAACTCAGAAATGAGGGCTACGACGTGCATGTCGGCGGCATTCGTGCTTATTCTACTTTAGGTTGGTTTAGCGATCCGGTATTGAATACCTTCATCGGTTATTCGGAAACGAATCTTGCCCGATTAATATTTCACGAGCTGGCTCACCAAGTGGTCTATGTGCCGAACGACAGCGTGTTCAACGAATCATTTGCCACAGCGGTTGAACACGAAGGAGTGCGACGCTGGTTTGAGCATCATGGCACGGCTTCGCAGCAAACAGCATTGACTTCCCGGCAAGACAGAGAGGCCTTGTTCGTGGAATTAGTGTTCAGGCATCGTGAACGCTTGCGCGCTGTGTTTGGATCGAACGCCAGCGATGACGAAAAACTTGCTCAGAAAGCGCGCATTTTTGAAGAAATGCGTGCCGAATTTCTGCATCTGAGAGCGCAGCGAGCAGATTTTGGAGCTTATGATCAATGGTTTGATCAGCCATTGAATAATGCACGGCTGGCAACAGTATCGATTTATACTGAATGGGTTCCGGCTTTCCAGGCCATACTCGAACATAACGGACAGGATATGATGCGGTTTTTTGCGGATGTCATCCAATTAAGCAAGCTTTCCAGAGAAGAACGGCACGTGGCATTGCAAAAGGCGGCCGCCAGCCATCAGCAGTGGACGATGGTCAAACGCGGCTCGGATTAATGATTCTTGCAGTGGTAAGATTAGGTTATTGTAACGTGAGGGAATTACCATAGCATGGAGATGCAAACCAGCACTCAGGACTTGGAGCGGCCTGAACCTGTATCGTTTTTCGAAGCCTTCTTGTACTGGCTCAAGCTCGGTTTTATCAGTTTTGGCGGACCGGCTGGCCAGATCAGCCTGATGCATCAGGAATTGGTGGAAAAACGGCGCTGGATTTCCGAGTATCGGTTTTTGCATGCGCTGAACTATACCATGGTGCTACCGGGCCCGGAGGCGCAGCAATTGGCGACGTACATCGGTTGGCTGATGCATGGTACCTGGGGCGGCATTATGGCGGGTGCACTGTTTGTCTTGCCTTCTTTTTTTATTTTGATCGCCCTGACCTGGATTTACCTGGTGTATAGCGAAGTTCCAGCAGTTGCAGGGATTTTATATGGCATCAAGCCGGCAGTGACGGCCATTGTCGCATTTGCAGCCTACCGCATTGGCTCAAGAGCTTTGAAGAATAACTTGTTGCGGGCTGTCTCGGTTGCGGCATTTACCGCAATGTTTGTGTTTGATATCCCTTTCCCCTACATCGTTTTAATTGCAGGCCTGCTGGGTTATGTGGGGTCTCGGTATTGGCCTGAGAAATTCAGAGCTGGCGGACATTCAACACACGGCATTAGCAGCTATGGCCCAGCACTGATCGATGATGACACGCCAGTTCCCGAACATGCCCGTTTTCTGTGGAGCCGATGCATCGTATTTGCAGTGTTCGGGTTGTTGATGTGGGGAGGCGCGATGTCATTGCTTGCGCTGCAATACGGTTGGGATGGTACGTTGACTCAAATGGGCTGGTTTTTTACTAAAGCCGCCATGATGACGTTTGGTGGTGCTTACGCGGTGTTGCCGTATGTATATCAAGGCGGCGTCGAGGATTATGCATGGTTGGATGCGGTGCAGATGATCGACGGGCTGGCGTTGGGAGAAACCACGCCAGGGCCGCTGATCATGATCGTTGCTTTTGTCGGATTTGTGGGCGGATGGACTAAGGCGGTGTTTGGTACGGAATTGCTTGTGTTGGCAGGAATGGCGGGTGCGCTGGTTGCTACCTGGTTTACTTTTCTGCCTTCCTTTCTTTTTATTCTGCTGGGTGCGCCAGCGGTTGAGGCAACCCGGCATGACATCAAATATACGGCGCCGTTGACAGGCATCACTGCCGCAGTAGTGGGGGTTATTGTTAATCTGGCGGTATTCTTTGCTTATCATGTGCTGTGGCCGGATGGCATCGATGGTTCGTTTGATTGGCTCTCTGCCCTGATCGGCATCGCAGCGTTTATCGCATTATTTCGTTATCGTGTGGGCATCGTCACGGTAATGAGCGCCTGTGCGATGATCGGCTTGGCGCATTCATTGCTTATGGGTTATTAATTTCTATGTCACTGTCTATCAAGAACCTGTCATGATCGAACCAACCATTACCTGCCCGAACTGCGCGACAGAAATCAAATTGACAGAATCGCTGGCTGCGCCTCTGATCAAAGCAACGCGTCAGGAATATGAAGCTCGCTTGGCGCAAAAGGATCAGGATGTTTCTCAACGCGAAGCGGCGCTCATGTCACGGCAAAAAGCTCTGGAAGACGCGCAAAGAATGCTCGAAGAACAAGTTGCAGAGCGATTGAAAGTCGAGCGCGTCGCGATCAGCGCCGATGAAGCAAAAAAAGCGCGACAGGCTGCAGCCTCTGATCTGGAACAAAAATCAAAGGAATTGGCTGAACTGCATGTTGTATTGCAGCAGCGCACCGAAAAACTTGAAGCGGCGCAAAAAACTCAAGCGGAATTATTGCGTAAACAGCGGGAACTGGACGATGCCAGACGCGAACTGGATCTGACCATTGAAAAGCGAGTGCAGGAATCCATCGCGATAGTGCGGCAAAAAGCCAAGCAAGAGGCTGAAGATGGCTTGCGGCTCAAAGTGAGTGAAAAGGAAGAGCAGATCGCTTCAATGCAGCGCCAAATCGAAGAGTTGCGGCGCAAAGCCGAGCAAGGTTCGCAACAGCTTCAAGGTGAAGTTCTTGAGCTGGAATTGGAAATCATGTTGCGCAGCAAGTTTCCATTGGACGGCATCGAGCCTGTCGCGAAGGGTGAACTCGGGGGCGACGTGTTGCATCGGGTCATGGGATCGATGGGGCAGTGTGGTGCAATTTTATGGGAATCGAAACGAACCAAGCACTGGAGCGATGGTTGGCTGACGAAACTGCGGGGCGATCAGCGTGCTGCCAAAGCGGATATCGCCATTCTGGTATCGAATGCCTTGCCTAAAACCATCGAAACATTCGGTCATCTGGATGGCGTTTGGGTCACGGAATCACGCTTGGCATTGCCGCTGGCCATTGCGTTGCGGCAATCCCTGATAGATATCGCCAGTACGCGCTTGGTTAAGGAAGGTCAGGAAACCAAAATGGAATTGATTTATCAGTATTTGACTGGACCAAAGTTCAAGCACCGCATTGAGGCGATCGTTGAGAAATTTTCCGACATGCAGGCCGATCTTGACAAGGAACGCAAGGCCATGACGAGGCTCTGGGCCAAGCGGGAAATGCAGATACAAGGCGTCATTGAGTCTACCGTGGGCATGTATGGTGATCTGCAGGGAATAGCGGGCCGCGCGTTGCCGGAAATTGAAGGATTGGAATTGCCGTTGATCGACGTAGCCTCTCCGGATGATTAGGGACACTCTGAAAACCTCCTTGCGATTTCCTCAGGATCACCGACGGTCGAATATATGCCTGTAGGTTTTGATGTGCGCAAGCCTGCGCAGAATTTTGAAGTCGATCATCCTCCTCCCATTGCTTATTCAGTTTGAACTGATACACTAAATCATAAGTGATTACACTGTCGGCTGCATGCTCCGGCGCAGTAACAATGTTAGTGACCCTTTCATCTCGGTTTTTCAAAAAATTTGTTATAGCTCAGAGGCCATCATGACTCACATCGATAATTCAAGGCGGCAATTTTTACACTACGCAGCGGCTAGCGCCCTCGCTGCCTCATTGCCTGGTTTTAGCTGGGCGGAAGACCGGGAGATGCGGCAGACTCCCAACCCGGCGTTCAATGCAGATGTTGAAATTGCGTTGACTGCTCAGGCCGCTGATGTGTCGATACGGCCTGGGCCGCAAACCCATGTATTCAAATACCAGGGTAAACTGCTGAAGGGACCGCCCGAAACGGTTAAGGTGTTGCCGGGTTATTTGGGACCCATTCTGAATTTTCAGCATGGACAGAAAGTGCGGATATTCTTCTATAACGAACTGCCAGAACCTTGTGTAACGCACTGGCACGGCATGCACGTTCCGCAAATCATGGATGGACATCCGATGTATGCAATCTTGAAGGGTGAACAGTATATCTATGAATTCGAGGTAAAAAACCCGGCTGGAACCAACTGGTACCATTCACATACGCACGAATTGACGGCGACGCAGGTGTATCAGGGTTTGGCCGGCCTCATTACCATTTCCGATGAGCACGAGCAGAAACTGGATTTGCCGAGCGGGGAATATGATATTCCACTGATCATTCAGGATCGTAGCTTCACCAGTAGCAACCAGTTCCGTTATATGCTGGGCATGCATCAGCGCATGACGGGATTCATGGGCGATACGCTCTTGATAAATGGTCAGGAAAACGGTATTATTCCAGTAAAAACAAGAGCTTACAGAATTCGTGTTCTGAATGGTTCCAATGCGAGAATCTATAAGCTGGGCTGGAATGATGGTACGCCGATGACCGCGATTGCCACCGATGGCGGATTATTGCAAAGACCTGAGACATTTCCATACATCATGCTCGCGCCGGCTGAGCGGGTTGAGCTATGGGTTGATTTCAGTGGTCGTGAGGTTGGTTCAGAGCTGATTTTGCAGAGTCTGCCTTATCAAGGGTCTGCGCACAGAGGCATGGGCGGCGGTATGGGCAGAATGGGCATGATGGCTGGAGTAGGTCAGAATGAAACGCTTTCTATTGCACGCTTTCATATTGCCGAACACGTCGGAGAGTCGCCGAAACTACCCGCTGAACTGGTTGCTATGCGTCGATTGACGCTCAAAGATTGCACCGATTCCGACAAAGTCGTTCCCATAGCGATCGGCATGCGTCATATGGGATTTCAATTGAATGGCAGAACATTCGATATGCTGAATTACCAGGCAGCTGAAAAGATTCCGGTCAACACGATTCAACGGATCAGGATTTTCCATGAGAATCGGGGCATGGGTCGAGGAATGGGTGGTGGAATGGGGGGCATGGGCATGATGATGTCACAGCCGCATCCGATTCATCTGCATGGCCAGCAGTTTCAAATCCTGTCGCGCCGGCAACCCAATCGTGACGACGGGTACGACAGCGTTAAAGAGGGCTTCATCACTAGCGGCTGGAAGGATACCGTTCTAGTGATGCCTGGAGAGGAGGTCGAGATCATTAAACCTTTCAATGAATACACAGGTTTGTTTCTCTACCATTGCCATAACCTGGAACACGAGGATATGGGAATGATGCGTAATTTCTTCGTGAGCTGACGTCATAGCAGGGCGTTATTTCAGGTAAGGCAGTTCGGAGCTTTAGAAGGTTTAGAGAAGTGATCGAAGACATTGATAAGACTGATTCCACTGTTGTAATGGATGAAATTCAGCTTATACTGGCTGAGAAACGCACATATCTTTCATTATTGCGAACTGGGATTGCGATTCTGGCATTACCCCTTTCGGTCATGAGCGTGCTGGTGGCGACGTCACGTTTGTATGACGTGATCAACGTTCTACATTTCTTGATCCCGCTCGGAATACTGAATCTTGCGTTGGTTGGGTTGAGTGTCTATCTGATCGTTCGTGCAATCATGCGCATACACTTCTACGACAAGTTGCTGTATCAAATAAAATTGAGGAAAAGCGAGCTGGCGGATTTGATTGAGTGATGCGTGACTAGATCATGCACTGGATTCTTTTCTTCCAATCAATGGGAGAGTCATTGATTGGAAGTTTTCTCGAGAAAGGATCAGCTGCTCATTTTTTCAAAAATACCTGCCTGATTTCTGATCCAGACTTCTCCTGTAAAGGCATCGGTTACCGTGGTTGCATCGGTAGCAAAGCAATCGGCAACGGTTTGGGTAGTAAAGGTGCCTTTTGTGCTATAGAGCACGGGTGGATTGGTCTCGATACCAGGAGTACCGGGTGGGATCATGCTGGTGATGGCGGTCGTGACATCAAAACACAGGTCAGAATTGACGATGATATTGGCGGTATCAACGGGCGCATTTTTAGTGCAATGCTTGACGTTGGCGGTTGTATCGATAATCTGTTTGAGATCGATCGGAAATCCAGTGACACTGATGCCGGTTATTTGCGAACTCGATACCGTATTGGTGCCCAATAATGAAATGCCGCTGGCGGCGGTTTGCTTGGGCGGTTGACAGAGATTACTGTTGCTCAGGTCAGGCGCTGGCACGCATTGGCCGCCCGTCGAAACTGAAACGACATTGCCACTCTGACTGTATGTGATACCGACAGGTACCGTTGAGGTATCGCATCCTGCAATGTTCCCCCCTCCTGAATTGTTTACCTGCGACATCAGATTGACCAGAGAATCGATTCTTGTCGGGGCGTCGCCAAAAGCGCCCCCAAGTACATAGACGTTGCTGTCGGATTTATTCACACCCGCGTAAATTTGAGATTCTGGATAAAAGCGGAATAGCCACGGCTCAATACTCTGGGTACCTTGATGACTGGGGAAATATTGTGGAAAAGTCGTTTCCGCCCAGTTCAGGAGTCTTTCGGTATCACTCGCAAGTTCAGCCGAGGCGAAGTTCACCTTGCCGAGGAAAATGAAGGTACAAGCCAATACGAGCAATGATTTCATGCGTTGTTTCATGCAGGCGTCTCCAGTGATATGAATGAAATGATTAAATTGCGGATTAATGTTTTCGTACTGCAAAATTTCATCATTTGATTCAGGACTCATCGTCGAAGGCATCAGTGTTCAGAGCCGTACACAAGTGCTTTAGAAAGCTGTGGAAAAACTGACAGGCGACTGTTCGATGAAGTGAAATCTGGCTACCATGCTCTGTTTGTACGACACAAGTGAGCATGAGTCTGATTTCAATACAATCCGTCCAAATACACCAGAGTAATTTCTCAGAATTTCCTAGAAAACGAATCAAATGACCTGTTCATACATTATCATTGAAGGGTAACTGATCAGGATTCGATATGAAGGCAAAAAACCGTCTATTTTCTTGGATCAAACAGGAAACTGAAGTGATCTGCTCCAGGTCGGCAATGAAGAAATGTTGGTCTAATTTTCCTAAGTGCATGCAGAGGAATGGACTCGCACATTCGGACTGTCCGTTTAGTGGAAAAGATGCACAACCCAAGCCGCACGGCACACCTCATTGGAAAGACAGAAATGAAGATATTGGTAATCTTGAGGTTAAGGCTGATTTCTACAGAGGGTAATTAAAACGTAAAACTAGATTTGGATCGATTCTGCAAAGAACTTTTTCGTAGTATTTGATTTGCTTGACTTGAAAATCAAAGGTTAACATTTCAATTTCAATAGATTATCTCCAGCCTTGATGCCATTCATGTTGCGGATGGTGCCAACCCCATCCATGTTGGACATAATAATTCCATAAATAGCCTGAACCTGGATTTACGTAGGCAGGTGCAACATACGTAACACCAGCAGGTATAACAGTTGCAACAGGAACTCAAACAACGGGTTGCGCAACACAACCAACTATGAAAAGAATTATTGCACTGCTTGTGGCAGTGATTAATAATTTATGATAAAAACTCAATAAATTATGTAACTTCTGACAGGTAGATTGCGCCTTAAAGACAAACTCAGTAAACAAAAAAGATAATGCAAAAAAACAGCGCACTTCAAGCCAGAATGGTAAATCACCTTAACCCTCTCCAATCCGCTCGTTGAGTCCCTGCTGCGGAGTGAACTGATCAGTGTTTTCCAAAAGAAGCGCTGAGTTGACTGCGCGAGCGAATTGCTTCGTTGCGCGGCACTTATTTCTTCGCCTATCAGATTGACATGTCTCGGTTGTTGCCTTCGGTGCGCCTCGCCCTTCATCACGTACGTTGAGTTAATCAGCGCTTCCCTAAGTTAAATACGCCAGATTGGATTTCACTGCTACATTGGTGGCAGCAAGATTAGGATGAGTATTCACTGGAACCTGGAAATCAAGCGAAACATTAGGATGAAACACCAAGCACAAAGTCGATCACCCATTCCATGCTTTCATCAAAAGTCAACTACAAACGCTCCTCCCAGCTTGCTCCAATATCTGCATGATCTTGCGTTCCGTAAATCCCAGTGTCTTTATACCCAAGATTCATCTTCGTCATCTAGGAAGATTTGCCTATATACCCTGTTGTAATGTGCGTAACCGCACAGAAAAATAATTATGGAGGAATATATCCTAAATGGCCGATTTTAGTTCAGTTTAGATATGGCAGTTATTTCTATCGCTTTTTCTTTCTCAACTCTCCTGTGCATCAGAGTGCCAGTTTCTTAATAAAAGCTTGAATAATCCAAGATCCGTCTGAATGGATCAGTCATTTCTGAAGATTTAAGCTGTAAAAAATAACTTAAAGGATCTGGACTCTAGGTTAGAGTTAATTAATACGAGGTAATTTATGACTTTAAGTATATTTTACTTAATTTTTAATAACATTCGGAATGTCGCTTTTTTTCTATCATCTTCTTGTTTAGTCCTTTGCTCGATTGGGATTAGTGCTGAGGTTTCAGCAGCCGGATCACAAGCACATATAAAAGGCAGATTTGGCTCTGTTCATAACTGGCCCATCATACCTCTGGCAATGATGTTGATGCCTGATGGACGAGTTTTTGCGTATGGTACAACTACCGATGGCAAACAAAGTGCTAATTTGAATTATGTGATATGGGATCCTTCCAAAGGAACAAGTGCCGCAGCCTTTCAGGTTTTAAGCAATAGCACTGAAACGGATATTTTCTGTGCCGCACAAGCGATAATACCAACCACGGGTCATGCGCTGGTCCTTGGAGGTGATTCACTAGTGAACGGTATTAGAAATTATGCCAATAACAACGTTAATATTTTTGATTTTGCAACGGATTCATTGATCCGGCAAACCAAAAATATGACTTATAAGCGTTGGTATGCAACGGCAGTTACGTTATCCAACGGCAATCATATTGTTTTAGGAGGTCGAAATAATAAACCATTCGCAGGAACTTCGACTAAACCAAGCACAGAAGCGACTTATTCTCCTACCCCCGAAATTCGTGCCTTAAATGGTAGTTGGCGTACTTTATACTCAGCCTCCAGTGAGGAAGCTTATGGTGAATTGGGAGGCGGGTCGTGGAATTATCCTCGGGCTTGGTTAAATCCTCAGGGTAATATATTCATAATTAACCATGCAGGTGCCATGTACAACCTTAATCAGTATGGCAGCGGTTCGCTTACTAAATATAAAGAAAGAACTGCAGCTAGCAGCCCAAGCTTGCCCAGCATTATGTTTGCTCCAGGACGCATTCTTTCGATCAGAAAAGATCGCGTTGCTGTTGTGGTCGATATCAATGACGCCCGGGCGCCTGTTATCACTCCAGTTGGACAACCAATAAGAGACCGGCAATATGGTAATGCGACGGTGCTTGCTAATGGTCATGTCTGGATGAATGGAGGTTCCTCTACGGGAAATACTCTCACAGGGGTAGCGCTCGATTCCGAGCTGTGGAATCCTACTACGGGTACCTGGTCAGCGGCTGCAAGTGCGACAAGATCGCGCTTATATCACTCTGCTTCTATGTTACTTCCGGATGGTACCGTAATTACTGCCGGAGGTGGTGCGCCAGGCCCCGTGAACCAACTTAATGGCGAAGTTTACTTTCCACCGTATTTATTTAAAAAAGATGGAAGTGGGCAGTTTGCAGCTAGGCCGAAAATCACTGATGCGCCTTCCCATATGATCGGCTGGAATCAGAGCTTTTCAGTAGAAGCGACTCATACCATTGCACGAATCACGCTTACCCGCTTGGGCACAGTCACTCACAGCTTTGACAACGAATCACGTTTTCTTGATCTGCCAGTTTCCCAGGCAGGCAGGATTGTGACCGTGAAATCTCCGGCATCAGCTTCAATAATTCCGCCTGGTTTTTATATGCTATTTGCCTGGAATCCCTGGGGATTTCCATCAGAGGCAAAGATTATACAAATTGGCGAAAATACTTGATCGTCTATGGCGCCTTTTAATGAATTAAGATTTGATAATAACTAATTAATTTCAGGAGGATTCATGAACATTAAGTTTCTTTTGCTACTTGGTATAACACTGGCATTTTCAAATGTAAGTTACGCTGATTCTCAAGAAGAGAAAGTTTTATCGTTGCCGATACCATCGATTATTGAAAGAAAAATCAATGAACATGCTCAAGGTGGATCGATTAAAAAACTAAAGAAAGAGCAAATAGTTTTATTAGAAAAAGGGGAAAAGGTGAGAGACATATATTTAGCTAAGGTTCTAAAATTAGATCGGAAAAAGATCTGGATAACGGTTGATGAAAATGGAGAGCTACTCAGTATTGAAGATGTATCAATGGATGAGGTATTAGAGGATATGGGAAAAAATAATAAAACGAAATCATAGTCTTAAGAGATGGCATATCAATTCAATTCAAGCTCCTCAATGGCTTGGCTGTATTACAAAATTCACTATAGTGTCGATGTAAAGTAACCGATTATTATTGATTATCGCGACTCATACGGTAGCTGATAACGAAGTTGCTTTCCTGCTAGAGCGCGAGAAACGTGCTCTAAAGAGATAGCTTTGTCGATATAGAGCTATATGTCATATTTGCACTGCTTCTATCAATTTTCTTTATGGTGGAATGATAATTTCCCGATCGGAAATGAATAAAAGCAGGCCAGACATTAACGTAAGTTATGGGAAAGTTGTTCAATCAAGCGACGCCATTTCTCAGGGGCCATTAGCCTTTGTTCTCATAACCGGTGGTATGGCGCTGTTTGAGTTGCTCCAAGGTCATTCCAAATAATTCAGTGAGGGGCTGGTAGTCAGCTTCTGGGGATTTCGTATGGATTGGGATCAATTTTTTGTTGCCGTTACTTGAATAGCTCAGTACAGACCCGTACTGTTGAAGCTGTTTCAGGTTGATCAATGTCGATGCATATTCTGGAAAATTTGTTAGAAAATCATTAAATTCAATCAATAAATCATCGGTGAGCCGTATGACATGTTCAGTAAGATCGATCAGGAGCTGTAGACTGGACTTATCGGCATACTCCATGACTTGATGCGGATCGATCGCATCATACGTTGGCGCGGGAAATTGGTAGAGAATGGATTCTTTAATCGATCGTTCGATTTCATTACGCTTGCGCCAAAGTTCAAGTAAATAGTTGTAGTTGTGAATCATGGCTCTGATTCGTGGGATCTGACTCCACTTTGGTGCGGTATTCGAACTCGACCCTGGAATCAGAAAGGAAAGTTTTGAGTAGTCTTCAACAATGGGCGCGGCGATGAAAAAAATGGTGGGTATCGCAAGCATTCGCTGAATGGGATGATTATTCAACGTGCCATGATAATTTTGCTTAATGGCGATCAGATTTGACCGCGCTTCTTCGGCGAGAAGAAACCATTTGTTGGTGATATTCAGTTTATCTTTTTCGATTTCGATGTAATCATGATATTTGAGCGCAAAATACGCTGCGGCGGCGCCCAGTACAGCCGCAAGAAATGCACTGAAAATGGGAAATAGATAATCCTTGAAAATAGTGGTTTCTTGCTTGAGATTTTGTATTGCATGAATGATGAGTTCTGTTTGGTTGTCCATGAATTCCTTTTGAACTTTTGTAAGTCAGTCAATGACCAATTATTAATACAGTCACTAAGCAGACAATTTTCCAATATTGATGTGGGTCGAATACAGCATTGGATACGGCAGTAATTTTCAGAGCTTCGTTAGGGAAACGCTAACTACTTCGCTGCATGAATGAATTGCTTCGTTGCATGGTACTCGCTTCCTCGCCTATTGTATTGGGTCGATAGGTCTCGGATTGCTGCGTTCCATGCGCCTTGTGATTCATCTCGTTCGCCGAATTAATGAGCGTTTCCTAAGGGCTAAAACTGATTTCATAATCTACATCAGTAAGCGGTTATTGGAAAGGGCGGAAGTGCTTTCAATATTCAGCTTGCAATAGGCAGTTTTCATTGTGGACAGGAGAGTAAAAATGAATATAAAACTGACAATGATCGTATTGAGTATTGTGATCGTCATGCCACTGTTGTCCGGCTGCTGGACAGTAGCCGCTGCTGGAGCTGGCGCGTATGGTGGATATCAAATGAAGAAAGAGGGATATACGCTGCAAAACCCAGTAACCAAGGAAGAAAAGAAAACGACCAAATAGTTTTAATCACATAGTGATGAGCGAACCGATCCAAATAAGCCGCATGATGTAGATTTGATCGGGTTATTTCCTGGCTATTTTTTCTGAACTTGGGTGTTTTTCTTTTTCCTTGTTTCTAAAGCTGTCGTAAATCATCAATGCCGCTCCTATAAATATCGCAGAATCGGCAATGTTAAACGCCGGCCAATGATTCTCACCGATATAAAAATCCAGAAAATCGACCACATGACCCAAGGTGATGCGATCGTATAAATTGCCCAGCGCTCCCCCTAAAATAAAGCTCAATGATAGGCAGAATAATTTTTCCTGATGATATTTGTTGAGCATGTATACGATCACCAGCGCAGCACCGCCCGCAATAATACTGAGGAACCAGCGCTGCCAGCCCGGCTGGTCGCTAAGCAAACTGAATGCAGCGCCAGGATTGTAGGTTAGCACGATGTTGAAAAAGCTCGTTACCGGAATCATTTGGCCGAATGTCAACGCGGATTCCACCCAATACTTGGTCGCCAGGTCAAACGTCAAAATGATTAGTGCAATGGTTAAGCAAATCGAGAGTCTCATGAGTCAATTCCGCGTGGAGTTATAGCCTGAGCTATGCAAAATGCCGGCTTTCACCTGCACCGTAGAGATTGGTAATGCAGCGTTCGCACAATGTCGGGTGGTCAGCGTGCTGACCGACATCATGACGATAATGCCAGCACCGTTCACATTTTTCGTATTTACTGGGTGATACCAATATGCCCTGCTGTTCCGGATGGCTGGCCTCAACCACACTCGCTTCAGAAACTATCAATACAAAACGTAAGTCATTTCCTAACGCACTCAGCACGTTGAAATCTTCTTTGTTTGCACGAATTTCGACCGTTGCAGCCAATGAGGAGCCGATATCTCCTTGAGTGCGAGAATCCTCGAGTTTTTTGAGCACCTGTGAACGTATCGCTCGTATCGTCGACCAGCGTTGCTGTAAGGAGGAATCGTCAGACTGAGTAGGAAAAGCATGCCACGTATGTAGCAGCACGCTGTCTTCGGCATCCCCGGCAAGATGCGTCCATACTTCATCGGACGTGAAACTAAGAATAGGCGCAAACAGTCGCACCAGGCTATGGGTGATATGATGCAATACGGTTTGCGCAGACCGGCGCGGCAAGCCAGTGCGGCCTGCTGTATATAAACGATCCTTGAGGATATCCAAATAGAATCCTCCCAGGTCTTCGGAACAAAAATTGTGCAATTTATGAACGACCTGATGAAACTCGTAGCGGTCATAGCTCTGCGTGAGATCCTTCTGAAATGCTTCGGTGTACGCCAACATATAGCGATCGATTTCCAGACAATCCGAGATTGCGATCATATCGGATTCAGGATCGAAATCCATCAGATTGGCCAACAGAAAACGTAAGGTATTACGAATGCGCCGGTAACTCTCAATCACTCGTTTCAGAATTTCTTCCGAAATCGAGAGCTCGCCAGAATAATCGGTTGATGCGACCCATAAACGCAGAATATCGGCACCGGAAGTATCCATTACTTTTTGCGGTGCGATGACGTTGCCTTTGGATTTGCTCATTTTATGGCCATTGCCATCGACGACGAAACCATGCGTCAGTAATGCCTCGTAGGGTGCGCGGTCATTGATGGCGCAGCCGGTCAGCAAAGAAGATTGAAACCAGCCGCGATGTTGATCAGAACCTTCGAGATATAAATCAACTGGCAATTTCATATGCGTATCAGTTTTGACCACAGTGTCATGTGTGGTTCCGGAATCAAACCACACATCCAGCGTATCGGTCAGCTTATGATAATCGCTGGCTTCATCGCCGAGCAATTCGGCAGCCTTCAGCGCAAACCAGGCTTCTATGCCTTGTTGTTCAACTCGCTGTGCGACTTGTTCGAGTAATTCGAGCGAACGGGGATGAAGTGCATGCGTTTCCTTATGCACAAAAAAAGTCATCGGCACACCCCAATTCCGTTGCCGCGATATGCACCAGTCTGGACGATTCTTGATCATAGCCTCCAGACGTGCTCTGCCCCATGCAGGAAAAAATGCAGTCGACTCGACTGCTTGCATGGCCAGCTCGCGCAATGTTTCCGTAGCGTTCGAGCGATGTTGATTCATGCCTATGAACCACTGTGGGGTAGCTCGGAAAATGATGGGGGTTTTATGGCGCCAGCAATGCGGATAGCTATGATCTATTTTTTTTAGGCAAAATAAGTGACCGCTGGTCTTGAGCGTATCAATGACCACGTCGTTGGCTTTCCAAACGGACAAACCGCCGACAAGAGCCGTACTGTCCAGGAATTTGCCGTTTCCATCTACCGGACTGTCGCTCGGCAGGTTGTATTTTTGACCGACCACATAGTCGTCCAGGCCGTGCGCGGGAGCGGTATGAACTAAGCCGGTGCCGGCGTCCAGCGTGACGTGCTTGCCGCAAATAATGCCGACCTGGCGCGCTTCAAAAGGATGCTGCAGCGGGAGATGTTCCAGCACTTGGCCTTTGCATATCGCCAGCGTTGTTCCGCTTAGCTGATACCGCTCCAGGCAATCTTGTTTTAGTTCTTCTGCCAGAATCAGCAAGCCGCGATCGGATTGAATCAGGGCGTAATCGGAATCGGGGTGTATGCTGACTGCCTGATTGGCTGGCAATGTCCAGGGTGTGGTCGTCCAGATGATCGCATAGGCCCGGGAATCAGCTGGCAGATCAACTTCAAATGCTTTGCTGAGCAAAGGATGCGCAGCGGATTGCACTTCAAAGCCCACATCGATTGCCGGCGAATGCTTGTCTTCATATTCCACTTCAGCTTCAGCCAATGCTGAGCCGCAGTCAATGCACCAGTTTACAGGCTTCTGGCCTTGATACAGATAACCGTTCTGGTAAATCTTGCCCAATGCGCGAATGATACCCGCCTCAGTCTCGAAGTTCATCGTGAGATAGGGGTGCTCCCAATCTCCTAATACGCCCAGCCGGATGAAATCTCTTTTTTGCCGCTCTACTTGTTCCTTTGCAAATGCACGGCAAAGCTCGCGCACTTTATCAGCAGGCAAGTGCTTTCCGTGTTTTTTCTCGATCTGATGTTCGATCGGCAAGCCATGGCAATCCCAGCCAGGAACATAAGGTGCATCGAAACCAGAGAGCGTCTTGCTCTTGATGATGATGTCCTTGAGGATTTTGTTGACGGCATGACCGATGTGGATGTCGCCGTTTGCATAGGGGGGGCCGTCATGCAAAATGAACAGTGGCCGCCCTTTGCTGGTATCGCGGATTTTTTGATACAGATTCTTTTCTTGCCAGGCGGCTAACATGGCAGGTTCACGGCTGGCCAGATTGCCACGCATGGGGAAAGACGTGTCAAGTAAATTGAGCGTTTTCTTATAGTCGGTCATGAAAATAAATTGAATAGATTATATGTTGTTGCTGCACATGCTACTTGAATGAAGGGGAGACGTCATGAAAAAATCCTTGGCTTGTGCCACATCGGTTTTGATCTGCTGAATGAGAGCGTCAATGTCGGTATATTTTTCTTCATCGCGCAGCTTGTGCAGAAAATCGATCTGTATATGCTGTCCATAAATCTCATCATCAAAGTCAAATAAGTACACTTCCAGCACCGGTTTGCCATTTTCATGCGTAGTAGGCCGCACCCCGAGACTAGCAACCCCAGGCAAGGGTGTCATGGGCGATGATCGCAGGGCGCCGGCTACCGATACCACAAAAATGCCGGATAGCGGTGGGCGGTTGTGTTGTAACTGAATATTGGCGGTGGGAAAGCCGATTTTCTTTCCTAGCTTATCCCCATGAATTACCCGCCCGCTAATACTATAAGTCCTGCCCAGCAGTTTCCGCGCCGTATTCAAATCTCCTTCCGTGAGTGCTTTCCGTATTGCGGTGCTCGAGATGCGTTGACCATTCAGTGTTATGCTGGGCATCGTCTCAACAGTAAAGTCATTAGCAGCCGAGTATGCTTGCAACATGTTGAAGTCGCCGCTGCGGCGTGCGCCAAAGCGAAAGTCGTCACCGACCAATAGCCAGCGAACCCTCAATGTCCGGTTTAAAATGTGCGTTATGAATTGCTTCGGGGTCATTTGTGCAAATTCGTAATCGAATTGGCATACATGAATGCAATCGATGCCGGCGTCGATCAGATAGGTCATTTTCTCGCGCAGACTGCTCAGTCGTACCGGCGCCTGATCTGGAGAAAAAAATTCACGTGGATGAGGCTCGAAAGTCAGCACACACGCCGGCAGCGCCAGCCGATGAGCGGCTTCTCTTAATCGATGAAGCATAGCTTGATGGCCTAGATGGACACCGTCAAAATTGCCTATCGTCAATGCAATCGGCGTCGCTGGTTGGGTGCGTAACGATGCTTTGCGCCAAGTGTGCATGAGCAGAAATCCAAAAATTGCTGATTCTAGCGTGTTTGCAGTAAATTGGTCTACCCGGTATGAGATGGTCAGCATTGATTTTCAGAGCTTATTCGAACGATGGATTGTTCTATCGGATTCGTCGTGATTCAATGCTTCCCGGAGAAGTTATAATAGTGCCTGAAAGCATTGCTTCAAAAACCAGATGATGGTTTTGGGGCTAGAACTTATCTACTATTTTTTTCGATTATTCCTTGAAACATTCATACCCATCCTTAGCATTTAGCGAAAGACAGGATTTGATTCTGCAGGCGCTGGCAGAAATGCTGGAGCATACATCCAGGCACACTATCACTATCAAAGCTTTAGCTGCTCGACTGAGAATTTCCGAATCCTCGATTTATCGTTGCTTTGCGAATAAATCCCGAATGTTCGAAGCTCTTATCATATTCATTGAAAAAACCGTGTTTCCTTTGCTTGGCAATCTGCTTCAGGAAGATCAGTCAGGTCTTCAGAAAGTTGAGAAGATGGTACTGTTGTTATTAGGTTTTTCGCGCAAAAATCCGGGGCTGACACGTATCCTCATCGGCGACATTCTCATCGGGGAGAGTGCGCATTTGCAGTCACGAATCGATCAACTGCATGGTCGACTGGAAGCAACATTAAAGCAGGCAGTGCGTTTTGCCATCAGCGAAGAACAGATCAAGACATCTATCAATGTGGCGGCTCAAGCCAATGTGCTAATGTGTTTTGTGGTAGGAAGGTGGTATCAGTTTGTGCACAGCGAATTTACTCGTGACCCATTGGCAAATTGGGAAAAGCAGCGCTTGATGGTGTTGCCGAATGAATTGTTGGTGCGCCATTGAGGCGTTTCGGATTCAAAGGACGATTTGTAAGGTTCAAGCGTGGCATATTGTGCAGCCGGGATCTTGAGGAATTTTTACCGTGCGCCAATTCATCGTCAGGCCGTCCAGAATCTGTAGTCTTCCGTTCAAGCTTTGCCCGATATTCAGTATTATTTTCAGTGTCTCTGCCGCTTGCATGCAACCAATGATGCCCACCAGCGGAGAAAATACTCCCATTATGGCGCAAGGCATGTCATCCGGCTGACCGATGTCGGGATATAGGCAGTGATAGCACGGACTGTTCGCTGTGCGTAAATCAAATACGCTTATCTGGCCCTCAAACCGTACCGCAGCCCCTGAAATTAATGGTTTTTTATGAATCACACAAGCCCGATTGATGTCATGACGCGCGGTAAAGTTGTCAGTTGCATCTACCACCGCATCGGCTTCCGCGATAAATTGCAGCAATCGTGCCGCATCGACGCGTTCTTCGATTGCTGTGATCTTGACGTTTGGATTGATGCCGTCGAGGGTTTGCTTGGCAGAGACGGCTTTGGGAAGGCCAATGGAATGAGTGCGATGAATGATCTGCCGCTGCAGATTGGTCAGGTCAACCTGATCGCCATCACAGATGATCAGGTTTCCGACGCCGCTGGCGGCGAGATACATCGCCACCGGAGAACCCAAGCCGCCAGCACCTATGATGAGTACACGTGAGCGATTAAGTTTCTCCTGTCCGGCAATATCGATCTGCGGCAACAGGATGTGTCGACTGTACCGTAGAAGTTGATCGTCATTCACGGCTCCCGGAATCAGCTATCTGTTCCGGCGGTTTTTTTCTCGGGAGCCGAAGTAATACCTTTGAAGTAATTCATCGCTTGTGTTAACAACAAGTCATCTGCCGATCCGAATTCCAGAGGGGCTTTGTTTTTCTTGTCGTTATCTTTTTTGTCTTTTTCTTTGCCTTTTTTGTTGTTGGCATTCTTTTGCGCTGCTTTTTCATTATCTGATGCCGCTTTTTCTTCACTTTTCTTGCCGCTGGACAGATGACGATTCAAATCTGATTCACGCAAACGCTGATCATCACCGGTGTCAGTTTCATCCAGAATATCGGGCGTGATGCCTTTTGCCTGGATAGACTGACCGTTAGGTGTGTAATAACGGGCCGTGGTCAGTTTGATAGCTGTATTGTTGCCCAAGGGCAATATGGTTTGTACCGAACCTTTTCCGAACGTTTGGGAACCCATCACGATAGAGCGTTTGTGATCCTGCAGAGCGCCCGCAACAATTTCGGAGGCCGACGCAGAGCCGCCATTGACGAGAGTGATCATCGGCACGGTTTTGACTGCGGCTGGCAAGCCTTTTAAGTAATCATCGTCCGGACCGCGCAAATAATACTCAGGATTGGCATGTAATTTCATTTTTGCGTCGGCACTGCGTCCTTCGGTATAAACGACCAGCGCATTTTCGGGCAAGAATGCAGCGGAAACAGCCACAGCCCCGTTCAGAAGTCCACCTGGGTCATTGCGCAGATCCAGAATCAATCCTTTCATGGTGCCGGTATTCTGTGCGAACAGCGTTTTAATGGCTTGTGCTAGATTTTCACCAGTTTGTTCCTGAAATTGCGTGATTCGAATATAAGCGTAACCAGGTTCAATCATTTTTGATTTGACGCTTTGTATTTTTATAATATCGCGAACCAAATTGAAAACCAGGGGTTCTGTTTCGCCTTCACGAACAATCGTAATCTTGATGGAGGTATTGGGCTTGCCGCGCATCAACTTGATGGCGTCGTTAAGCGTCATGCCTTTGACGACGGTGTCATCGAGTTTAACAATCAAATCACCGGTTTTAATGCCGGCACGAAACGCGGGAGTATCTTCTATCGGAGAAATAACTTTAACGACGCCATCTTCCATCGTTACTTGAATGCCGAGTCCGCCGAATTCACCCTGCGTGCCAATTTGCAATTCTTTGTAGTCATCCTTGTCGAGATAGGACGAATGCGGATCTAATCCCACCAGCATGCCGTTGATGGCTTCAGTAATCAGCTTCTTGTCTTCCACGGTTTCGACGTAATCACTTTTGATCCGGCCGAACACCTGAGCAAATGTACGTAATTCTTCGATAGGAAGCGGGTGGATTGCCTCGATGTTATCTTTTTTGGCAATCGCGGAAAAATTCAGACTGAGCATCATGCCGGTAATGATGCCAATCAGAATTAAGCCTGTTTTTTTAACGACGTTACTCATGATCCTATCTCCGAATTGATCGAATTAATGTAAATACAAGTCACAGTTATTCTATTTTTATCCATGTCAAGGGGTCAAATGGCTTGCCTTGATGGCGCAGTTCAAAATACAAGCCTGCATCTGAATTGTCACTGCTGTTTCCAACGGATGCTATTGTATCGCCTCCGCGGATAATGTTACCCACTTGTTTGTGCAGTGTCTCATTATTGCCATACAGACTCATGTAGCCATTCCCGTGATCCAGAATGATCAAATTGCCGAACCCTCTCAACCAATCGGCAAATACGACTCTTCCTTCTGAAATCGCTTTTACCTCGCTGCCGCTAGGTGACTGAATAAATAATCCTTTCCAAGTTACGTGCTTACCTGAACGTTGACTGCCAAAGGTATTCAGAAGTTTCCCACGAACGGGCAAATTTAATTTTCCTTTAAGCGATGTAAATGCCATCCCGGTGGTGGATGCATCTGGGAGTTTGCTGTTGATGCTATTACCCTTGGTTTTTTTTTCCTGGACAAGGAGTTTGTTGATCTCTTTGACCAGATCAGTCAGGCGTTTTTCGTCATTTTTGAGTGTGGTGATTTCTTGCTGTTGCTGACTGATTTGTTCAGAAACCTGGGATAGCAGCGTGCGTTGTTTATGCTTTTCATGCTCCAGCGCTTTCTGCTGTGCGGCGTACTCAATTTGAAGAGCAGCGATGTGCTGTTTTTTCGCATTACTTGCGTGCACTAGAGTCTCAATGTTGGACTGGTTGTTCTGTAGTGTGGTGATACTTTCTGATCGAGCCAATGAAACACGCTGATAGTAATAGAAATTCCTTGCCAATTGATTGGGGTCTTGTTGATTCAGCACCAAGCGCAGGTAGTGTTGTTGACCTCCAATATATTGCTGATAAAGCAATTTTTCTAATTGTTGTTGCTCCGTCTCGATTGTAAGTTTGGTTTTCTCATACTGAATTTGTAATTGCTTCAATTCCGCATTCGCGTGACGCTGGTTCTCGCTGAGTTTGGATAATTTTGCATTCATTGCATGAATGGCGCGTTCAGTTTCTTGCAACGCAGTGGATGTGTTTTTTTTAAGTGCTTCTTTGGCAGTTAGTTCTTTTTGCAGAGACTGGATTCGCTCACGCAAGGTCTTGAGATTTTCCTTATTGTCGGCAAATGCGGTCAATGACTGAAGTGACGTTAGTACAACACAAAACAGAAAGACTTTTCCATACCCCTTAAGAGTAGTCTGACACGTGTTGTTTTTTAGATGGTTCTTTTTCAATATAGGTGCTTGCGAACAATCATTTTAATCCTCGTTGAATGATGGATTATTCTTATGCGTTCGATTTTCCCTGATTGGCTACGAGTTGCATTGCTTCTCGTACTTCAGCGTCATTTCCCAAGTAGTAACTCCGAATTGGTTTCATGTTGTTCTCAAGCTCATAAACCAAAGGGATGCCGGTTGGAATATTACAATTCAAAATTTCTTCCTCAGACATGTCGTCCAAATATTTAACCAATGCACGCAATGAATTGCCATGCGCTGCGATGATTACACTTTTACCTGCCTGAACCTGAGGAGCTATGGTGGTATTCCAATACGGCAAAAATCGTTCAACCGTATCCTTGAGGCACTCAGTCAATGGAATGTCTCTACTAGGTAAATCCTTATAACGCGGATCAGTGCCAGGAAAACGAGCATCATCGGTCGTCAAGGCGGGCGGGCGGGTGTCATAACTGCGGCGCCAGATCAATACTTGTTCATCCCCATATTTTGCTGCGGTTTCTGCTTTGTTCAATCCTTGTAATGCGCCGTAATGTCGCTCATTCAGGCGCCATGTGTGATGAATCGGAATCCACATCTGATCCATTTCGTCCAACGCAATCCATAAAGTCCGGATGGCGCGCTTTAGAACTGAAGTGTAAGCTACATCGAATGCATACCCCTGATCTCTCAGAAGTTGGCCGGCATTACGGGCTTCCTGCAAACCTTTGGGCGTTAAATCCACATCCGTCCAGCCAGTAAAACGATTTTCTTTGTTCCAGGTACTTTCTCCATGTCGCAGGAGAACGATTTTCTTCATAGTGATATTTATTGAAAGGGAGGTTGTAAAGTGGGTGAAAATTGTTGGCTATTTTATTATATTTTGGGAGCTAATGCAGCATCTGACTGATTTTCTGCGTGAATATAATGCAGGTAATATACTTTTTTGTGGAATTGTATGGACGAGTAATAAACCTCGCTCGAAGTGAATCTGTTTTTGTTAGAATTGGACCTCCATGACAAAAGATTTAATCATGCGAGTAAAAATTCTGGTTTTTCGCTCGCGCTTTTCTCGTAGGGTCGTCAGGCCAAATTTTCTCTCGCGTTTCTGATACTATTAAAAATTGGATATATAAAATAAGCATATGGAATTATCATTCTTTCAAGATCAAAGTCATTTTCTGTTAAAGCTGGAGAATCTGCTGTTTCTTATTACAGCGATTATCAGCGGGGCATTGCTGTTGTGGCCCTTGGTTACGCAACGAGGCATCAAAGAGATTGATACTCGTGTTGCCATACAATTGATCAATCAGCAGGAGGCAGTGATCCTTGACGTACGCGATGACAGTGAGTTTGCAGCGGGTCATTTACCAAATTCCAAGCATATTCCATCTGAAAAGATCGAAGAGCGGTGGGTTGAGTTACAAAAATTCAAGGAAAAACCCATCGTGATGATCTATCGCAGTGGCATTCGATCAAACCATCCCAGCTTGATACTCAAGAAAAATGGATTTGCCCAGGTATTTAATCTGATGGGTGGTATAGATACCTGGAAACGTGCAAATTTACCGATTGTTAAGCGTTAAGCAATAGATTCGATTATGGCAAAGGTGATCATGTATACGACTGGTTTTTGTCCGTATTGCAAAATGGCGGAAAATTTACTGCGCGCCAAAGGTGTCGAAAATATTGAAAAAATCCGCATCGACCTGGAACCGAAACTCCGCATGGAAATGATGGATAAAACCGGCCGAAGGACGGTTCCGCAAATTTATATCGGTGAAAAACATGTGGGTGGCTATGACGATTTAACCCAGCTTGAACGGGAAGGAGAATTATCAGCACTGCTGGCGAGTTGATCGTGCGAGTAGAGTAGTAATGGTTAAAAATTTTTACAATAAAATAAACTCGGTGAGATCAATATGAATGAACAACTGCAACCAATTTTCGCTATCGAAAAAATTTATGTGAAAGATATGTCCCTGGAAATCCCAAATGCGCCTAACATCTTTCTGGAAAGAGAAGCTCCCGAAATCAACATGCAATTGGGTGGCAAAAATCAAACGGTAGACGAAGGTTTGTACGAAGTGTTGCTGACGGTAACGGTGACGGCAAAAATCAAGGAAAAAATCATGTTCTTGGTTGAAGCTCAGCAAGCCGGTATTTTTCGCATTCAGAATTTGTCCGAAGAAGAAATAGGGCCAGTGCTGGGAATTGGATGCCCCAATATTCTGTTTCCCTATTTGCGAGAAGTTATATCTGACGTGGTGACGCGGGCAGGTTTTCCACCGGTGATTTTGAGTCCTGTCAATTTTGAGGGTATCTATCAGCAAAAGACCGCTGAAACAAATAAGAATTAGCCAATATGGATGTTATGTATGAATCAGTCGCAAGGAAAAATCTTGTTGCGTGGATTGATCAGGTTTGGAAATGGCTTGCAAAAGGCATTGTTGGTGATTGCGCTTTCTTTCTCAAGCTATGCAAATGCTGAGATCGAGTACTATTCAATAGCTGAAAATGCCGTTGTGATGTATGACGCTCCTTCGTTAAAGGCGGATAAATTATTTGTGGCGAGTCGCTATCTTCCGGTTGAGGCCGTCGTTAATGTTGAGGGTTGGGTGAAAGTGCGCGACAGTAGCGGAAGTCTTGCATGGGTTGAAAAAAAAGCGCTCAGTCAACAACGCTATGTGGTAGTGATCGTTCCAATGGCTGATGTGTTTCAGTCAGCTAACGCCAGTTCCACCCTTATTTATCAAGTAGAGGAAAACTCTGTTCTGGAATGGATTGATTCTGATACTCAGGGCTGGGTGAAAGTGCGTCACGCCGACGGTCAAACGGGTTATGTCAAAGTCACTCAGGTTTGGGGTTCATGAGAATTGCAATTCTGGGTGCGGGTGCATGGGGCTCAGCATTAGCAATTAATTTCTCAAAAAAGCACCAAATCACTCTATGGACCAAAGATCCGGCTCATGCTCAGGAAATGAATGAGGACCGAATCAATCGAAGCTTTCTACCTGGGCATGCATTGCCATCATCCTTGGAAGTTACTGCTGAACTTCCCAAAGCTTTAGAAAATGTAGATCTAGCGCTACTAGTCGTTCCGATTGCGGGGTTGCGTGAAACAGTGCGTATGATTGCGCTGAGCAAATTCCGTGAACCCATTATCTGGGGGTGTAAAGGATTCGAGTCGGAATCCTCCAGATTGCCTCATCAAGTTGTTGCAGAAGAATTCCCAGATATACTGACGAATTGTGGTGTATTGTCTGGTCCTAGTTTTGCAGAAGAAGTAGCCCTAGGTCTTCCTACGGCGCTGACGCTAGCTTCCATAAATGCCGAATTTTCTCGTTATCTGGCTAGCGAACTGCATAGTCCGAAATTGCGGATATATACCAGCCCCGATGTCGTAGGGGTGGAGACGGGTGGCGCAGTAAAGAATGTCATTACGATAGCGGCGGGGATTTCTGATGGAATCGGGTTTGGGCATAATGCGCGCGCAGCATTGATTACCCGTGGACTGATGGAAATTACCAGACTGGGATTGGGCTTGGGCGGCAGCATGAACACTTTTATGGGATTGGCTGGAGTAGGAGATCTCATTCTTACTAGCACCGGTGATCTGTCGCGCAACAGGCAGGTGGGATTGATGCTTGCCGCCGGAAAATCCTTGCAAGACATACTTGATGAATTAGGACATGTCGCCGAAGGGGTGTATACGGCTCGATCGGTGTTGCAATTGGGTCGTCAGCTGAATATAGAAATGCCGATCACGCAAGCGGTGTGCAGTATCTTGCATGATGGCGTGGCTGCTAGGAACGCGGTTGAAGTGTTGTTAAATCGCGAACAGAAGACAGAAATCTATTAATGAGCAAACCCTCTGTTTTACTTCATGTAATTTTTAAGTCTTCTTACTAAGTTATTTGTTTGTATGGAATTATATAATTTTTTTCAGAGCCTCGTGCTCAAGAGAAAGTGGCTAAGCTACTTATCTGTATAGATCTTTAGAGCCTGAATTCGCTTGACCAGGTGCGGTTAGCTTGATATAAGAGCGTTTGCAGTACTTGCTTGTGATTTAATTACCATTAACTTAGAAGGGGAATTATATGAACAAATCCGAACTTATCGAAGCTATTGCAAAGTCAGCCAATATCTCCAAGGCCTCAGCAGGTAGTGCGTTAGATGGAGCATTATCTGCAATAAAAGGTGCACTTAAAAAAAACGAGAGTGTAACTTTAGTCGGATTTGGGACATTTAAAGTGGGTACAAGAGCTGCACGCACGGGACGTAATCCCCGTACAGGAGCTGCCATCAAGATCAGGGCAGCCAAGGTTCCAAAATTCAGTGCTGGTAAAGCACTCAAAGATGCAGTAAACTAGCGCACTTTGTGACTGGGTGCTTAGCTCAGCTGGTAGAGCGTCGCCCTTACAAGGCGAATGTCGGCGGTTCGATCCCGTCAGCACCCACCAGTCAAATTATTAAGTAGTAGGAGTGGTAGTTCAGTTGGTTAGAATACCGGCCTGTCACGCCGGGGGTCGCGGGTTCGAGTCCCGTCCACTCCGCCAAATAAAGCATGTCAACCGGTAGGGAAAAATTATTCTGCCGATCATTTCATTTCTAGCATTTTCAGGTTCCAATCGTGTTTGATTTCGTAAATCGCAAAAAACGTATCGTTCAAGTTATCATGGGCCTGGCAGTATTGCCATTTTTGTTTTGGGGCGTAGAGTCTTATCGTAATACAGGACAGGAAGGTTTCGTGGCCATTGTTGATGGCGAAGAAATTCCGCGGCGCGAATATGAGCAGGCATTGCGCGATCATCAAGAAAGAATGCGTGCCATGATGGGTGCAAATTTCGATAGCGCTATGCTCGACAGTTTCGAAATCAGAAATTCAGTGCTTGAACGATTAATCCAGCAGCGATTATTACAGCGCGAGGCCGTCAATAATGGATTTGTCGTTCTCGACTCATTATTAGTCAAAACGATCAGAGAAATACCGGCCTTTCAGAAGGATAGTAAATTCTCCAAGCAACAGTACGAAGAGCTACTCAAAGCTCAAGGTCTTACTCCTAAAGTATTTGAATCGCGAGTGCGGCAAGAGTTATTGTTGCAGCAATTATTGGATGGGTATAGCGAGTACGGATTTGCCCCTAAGGCGGTAGCCGAACGTATCAAATATTTAAGCGAGGTAAAGCGCGAAATTAATCAGTATCTAATTGATCCTGAGCAGTTTATCGCTGAAGTGACGCCCACCGAAGAGGCCATAGCTGCCTATTACGAAAAACATAAGGATGATTTTGATCTGCCCGAACAAGTGCGGGTTGAGTATGTGATCTTGTCATTAGATGCAGTAGCCAAGAATGAGACAGTGAGCGATGAAGCCGTTGATGCTTATTTTTCGGAGCATAAGGATGAATTCAGTCAACCTGAAGAGCGCAAGGCCAGTCATATATTGATTGCTTTGACTGCAGATGCCTCCGAAGAGGATAAGCGAGTTGCTCGTGAGAAAGCCCAACAGATTCTGGAGCAGATCCAGCGTGATCCCGAGCAGTTCGCTTCACTTGCTCAAGAATATTCGAACGATCCGGGTTCAGCCTCTCAGGGCGGAGATCTTGGTTTTTTTGGTCGAGGTGTGATGGTCAAACCCTTCGAAGACCAAATATTTTCCATGCAAATAAATGAAGTAAGCGATATCGTCGAGACGGATTTTGGATTGCATATCATAAAGTTGACGGATATTAAGGAGGCGCGGCAGCAGAGACTCGAGGATGTTCGTGAACAGATAGAAACTCAACTTAAACTGCAAATGGTGGCGAGTACTTTTGGAGAAATTGCCGAAGATTTTAGAAATGTGGTGTATGAACAGGGTGATGATCTTCAGGCAGTCGCGAAAAAGTTTGAATTGACGCTTGAGCACAGCGATTGGATTAGCCGTAATGTGATCGAACCCCCAATCCTTGCAAATGATAAATTAATATCAGCTCTTTTTTCCGAGGAAGTGATTAACAATAAAAGTAATACCGAAGCTATCGAAGTGGGGGTAGATACCTTTATTGCTGCTCGCGTAACTGATCATAAATCAGCGACTTCACAATCCCTTTCGCTGGTTAAGGATCAGATCATTGATAAGCTTAAGATTGAAATGGCTCAAGCCAAAGCTGTAGAAGAAGGAGAAAAGAAGCTTGAGCGTCTGCAAGCTGGCGATACCATGGACATTGATTGGGCCGAAGCTAAACAGATTTCTTATATGCAATCGCAAGGGCTTGATCATGAAACCTTGCGCGCTATTTTTAAAGAACAGACCACGGATTTGCCAACTTTTGTGGGATCAACAAGTCCTTCCGGTGGATTTATCCTGACGCGAATCAATAAAGTGATTGAGCCAGAATCTACTGAAAAAATTAAATTAGCTGACTTTAACAAGCAACTGCAGCAAATGATTACGCAAGAAGAAATGTCCTCCTATCTTACGGTGCTCAGAAAGCAGTACGATGTAAAAGTGAAGCAGGATTCGTTCTGATTTATCGAATAATCTGCCGGGCCCGGGCAAATGAGGCCCGGTCAGATTTAGTCCACCAAATCAAATGCCACGGTACTGAAACCGGCATCTACATACGTGATCTCTCCGGTAATTCCACTTGCTAGATCACTGCACAAGAAAGCTGCTGCATTGCCGACTTCATCAATGGTGACATTACGGCGCAATGGCGCAACCTTTTCGGTATAACCCAATAATTTTCCGAAACTTCCGATTCCGGAAGCCGCCAAGGTTTTGATGGGGCCAGCGGAGATCGCATTTACACGTATGCCTTGGGGGCCCAGACTAGAAGCCATGAAACGAACATTGGCCTCGAGACTGGCTTTTGCAAGTCCCATCACATTGTAGCTGGGCATGACACGAACCGCCCCTAGATAGGTTAACGTCAGAAGTGCAGCATTGCGTTGTTGCATCAACGGCAGGGCTGCTTTGGCAAGTGCTGAAAAACTATAAGAGCTGATGTCATGAGCTATGCGAAAAGCTTCGCGATTGACACTTTCCAGATAATCGCCGGCTAGTGCTTCACGAGGTGCAAATGCGATCGAGTGCACAATGCAATCCAGTGCGCTCCAGTGTCGCTGTAATTTTTCAAAGCATGCTGAAATTTCTTGATCGCTGGCCACATTGCACGGAAACAACAATGTGCTGTCAAATTCGGCGGCTAATTTCTCGACGCGCTCGCGAATTTCTTCGCTTTGATATGTGAACGCCAACTGTGCTCCCTCACGCTTCATTGCCTTAGCAATGCCATAGGCAATAGAGCGGTTACTGAGAAGTCCGGTGATGAGTACCTGTTTATTGGCCAGAAACCCCATAAAATTCCCTTGTAGAGTTGAAAGTATTACCGAATTATAACGGAAGGGTGAAACAACGTGGGTTCCAGTTTCTGGTATAAATGGCGCAGTGGATCTTAACGTCGATGGGTCATTTTTGATAGAGAGAAAATAATGCGCAGATTTTGTCTGGGAATTGTATTAACTGCTCTGCTTTTGTCGGCTTGTGGCGGGCATAATTGGAATAGCCCTTACCCAGCGGCTGATTCCGGCAAAAATATACTGTATAGCGTTTTTAGTGAGCGTCCTAAGCATCTTGATCCTGTGCAATCCTATAGTTCGAACGAAATTCAGTTCACCGCACAAATTTATGAGCCGCCGTTGCAGTACCACTATCTGAAACGACCCTTTGAACTTATACCCCTGACGGTGAGAAAACTTCCTGTCGTAAAGTATTTTGATCGAGCAGGCAAACTCTTGCCCAATGACGTAGATGCGGATCAGATTGATTATAGTGTTTATGACATTTCCATCAAGCCAGGAATATTATTTCAACCTCATCCGGCATTTGCTAAGAATGAATCAGGGAATGGGATGTACCACGATCTGAGCGCTCAAGCACTGGCGACAATTTTCAAGCTGACGGATTTCCCTCAAACTGCAACACGTGAGCTGATTGCAGAAGATTATATCTATCAGATCAAACGTCTGGCACATCCAAAACTGCATTCGCCGATCTATGAGCTGATGGCTGACTATATCGTGGGGCTCAGGGATTATGCCAAGGTACTGAGCCAAGCCCAACAGATTCAGCCCGATCAGCAGACTTATCTAGACCTCAGAGAATACGCATTGGAAGGTGTGGAATTGATTGACAGATATACTTACCGCATAACGATCAAAGGCAAGTATCCGCAATTCATTTATTGGTTAGCCATGCCTTTTTTTGCTCCGATTCCCTGGGAAGCCGATGTGTTTTATTCACAGCCGGAGCTGATACGGAAGAATATCACTCTGGATTGGTATCCCGTTGGAACAGGGCCTTACATGCTTACCGAAAATGATCCAAATTTAAGAATGATATTAGAAAAGAATCCGCATTTTCATAAAGAATTTTATCCCACCGAAGGGATGCCGGGCGACGAAGACAATGGGTTATTAATTGATGCAGGAAAAGAGTTGCCGTTTATCGACAAAATCGTTTTTACTCGCGAGAAGGAGAGTATTCCGCGGTGGAACAAATTCTTGCAGGGGTATTATGATGCGACTGGAATCGGATCCGACAGTTTTGATCAGGCAGTACAAATGGCGGGACAAGGAGAAGCAACAGTTACTGAAGAAATGGCTGCCCAAGGTATCCGCCTGGAAACCACGGTGGCGGTATCTACTTATTACATCGGCTTCAATATGCTGGATCCGGTGGTAGGGGGAAGTAATGAACGACAGCGGGAGTCGGCGAGAAAATTAAGGCAGGCAATATCGATTGCGGTGGATTATGAGGAGTTTATTTCTATTTTTGCAAATGGACGAGGATTGCCGGCTCAAGGTCCTATTGCACCTGGAATTGAAGGTTACCGAGATGGAAACGAAGGCATCAATCCGGTGGTGTACGAGTGGGTAAATGAGCAGCCGCAACGAAAATCGATCGATATTGCAAAAAAATTACTCGCTGAAGCTGGTTATCCGAATGGCATTGATCGGAAAACCGGAGCGCCCTTGATCTTGCATTTCGATGTAACTGCTCGCAGTTCTGAGGATAGATCTAAGCTGGATTGGATGCGTAAGCAATTCCAGAAGTTGAACATCCAATTGATTGTCAGAAGCACGGATTATAATCGTTTTCAAGATAAGATCCGTAAGGGCAACGCTCAAATTTTTGAGTGGGGATGGAATGCAGATTATCCCGATCCAGAGAATTTTTTGTTTTTGTTGTATGGGCCGCAACGCAAGGTGGGAAATAATGGAGAGAATGCCGCCAACTATGATAATAAAGAATATAATCAATTATTTGAGCAGATGAAAGATCTTGAGAAGGGAGCGAGGCGGCAAAAAATCATTGATCGAATGCTTATGATATTACGCCAAGATGCGCCGTGGTTATGGGGATATCATCCGAAGGATTATGGGTTGTACCATTCTTGGTATCAAAACGTGAAACCCAATAGAATCTCAAATAATAATCTCAAGTATTTTAAAATCGATGCGAATTTTAGGGAAAAGCAGCGCCTTGCCTGGAATGAGCCGATATTATGGCCCATGGGATTGATTTTAATGTTGCTGATCATCAGCTTCATGCCAGTGATAAATACATTTTATAGACGCGAGCGCAGCACGGCAATCCGCCGAGAACTCTCCAAATAAAGTAATAAAAAGGATTGTAAGGCAATGCTGAATTATATTTTTCGCCGAATTTTGTACGCAATTCCTATCCTGATTGGAGTTAACCTGATCACTTTTGCTTTATTTTTTGTAGTAAACACCCCGGATGACATGGCTCGCATGCAATTGGGCATTAAATATGTCACACCGGAAGCTATCGAAAAATGGAAAATGGAACGAGGTTATAATAAATCTTTGTTTATAAATCTTGAGAAAGATGGGTTTGATAAGCTCACGGATACTATCTTTTTTGAGAAATCGATAACTATGTTTGTATTCAACTTTGGAAAAGCAGATGACGGGCGCGATATTACACAGGAAATCAAGTCGCGCATGCTGCCAAGTTTGGCGATAGCACTGCCAGTGTTTGTTTTAGGATTGATGGTGTATATCTCTATCGCGCTTTTAATGGTTTTTTTTCGGACTACCTATATCGATTTCTGGGGTGTGGTGATTTGCGTGGGTGTGATGTCAATTTCAAGTCTGTTTTATATTATTGCAGGGCAATTTCTCATCAGCAAGCTCTGGCATCTTGTACCCATTTCTGGATATGAAGGAGGGGTAGATGCCGGAAAATTCTTGTTGCTACCCGTTGTGATCGGGATTGTCGCTAGCGCCGGAGCAAATATACGTTGGTACCGCACAATTTTTCTGGAGGAAATGAACAAGGAGTATGTGCGCACTGCCAGAGCCAAAGGATTGTCTGAACGTTTGGTTTTATTCAAGCATGTACTGAAGAATGCGATGATTCCAATTCTGACGGGTGCGGTTGTAGTGGTGCCTTTATTGTTTCTCGGAAGCTTGTTGGTTGAATCATTTTTTGGCATACCTGGACTGGGCAGTTATACCATTGATGCGATTAATTCGCAGGATTTCGCTATCGTGCGAGCAATGGTTTTTCTCGGATCAGTTCTTTATATCATTGGCTTAGTTCTGACAGATATATCATATACCATCGTAGATCCGCGTATTCGGATATTATAATGCCGGTTACGAATTTGTAATGTGCTGTCAGCCAAAGATGGTTTTATATGTGTTTGTATAAGATCAAACCAAAACGTGATTGACTTATGTCGGCAATATATTCATAATCGCCCGTTTCGTTTGGAGGGGTTCCCGAGCGGTCAAAGGGATCAGACTGTAAATCTGACGGCTCTGCCTTCGAAGGTTCGAATCCTTCCCCCTCCACCATTTGTTAAAGTACCGGTAGGCAGTTGGGTGATATTGTAGAATAGAAGGTAATTCAGTTTCATCAATGGACAAGCCTTATTTTTAAATGAAAAGCAAGTGTACGCGGGTGTAGCTCAATGGTAGAGCAGAAGCCTTCCAAGCTTACGATGAGGGTTCGATTCCCTTCACCCGCTCCAGTTAAGTTGATAAATTGATTTTTTGTTGTAGTGGTAGTTATGCTTGCCCATGTAGCTCAGTGGTAGAGCACTCCCTTGGTAAGGGAGAGGTCGCCAGTTCAATTCTGGCCATGGGCTCCATAGGATGGATAATGGATTAATACGGCTAAAGCATGTAAAAGGGGAGCAAGGTCATGGCAAAGAGTAAATTTGAGCGGTCGAAGCCACACGTAAACGTAGGAACGATAGGTCATGTGGATCACGGAAAGACGACGCTAACGGCGGCGATAACGACGATATTGACGAAGAAATTTGGCGGAGAAGCGAAGAGTT
>CASDLT010000009.1 GCA_949281375.1 uncultured Nitrosomonas sp. | reverse complement strand
GGACATCCATTTCCTGATAAAACTGACCAGAGGATTGGCCAAAGTGATTCTGATCTTATGTATTGGCTTGTTTGTACTGAGCATTGTTGCCAAATCAAGCGGAATTTATATCAATACCACACCGAGTCTACCTTTGGGGTTTTACAAAATTATTGATGAGCCTATTCAAAAAGGCGCTCATGTGGCTTTCTGTCCGCCACAAACTGAAGCTTTTGATCATGCTCTCGCGAGAGGGTATATCGGTCGCGGTAATTGCCCAGGCGGTTATAGCTTGCTGCTCAAGCGTGTTTTGGCGATGGCAGGAGACACGGTATCAATCGATCAGGCTGGCATTGTTGTGAATGGTGAACATTTGCCCAATAGCGCTCAGTTAAAAGCAGATGCTAACAATCAGCCACTACCGCAATACCGCTTTGATGCGGTATTAGGTGATGCAGAGTACCTCTTGCTATCCGATTTAAATCCACAATCCTTTGATGCCCGTTATTTTGGGTTCATTGCGCGTGATCAAATTAAGCAAGTTGTTCATCCGATTCTTACCTGGCGTCATTAATCAAAATTAATAGGAGTCAAAGCCATGCATAGACCACCGACCGATATTAAAACCGATAATCCTGAAATGCAAGAAACCATTCAGGAAAAGCTGCTTGATGCTCAGGTACCGGGTTTCAAGGCTCAGTTTGAGCCACAGGAGGCAGAAATGCTCGGCGCCTTCACCGAGGATGCCATAAATGAAAAAGATGCGCTGGATAGCGCTATAGACCTCCTGGGGGCTGATCATGACAATAATTAAGAAATCTTTTCATGAAGAAGTCGCCAAGAATCTGATTGAGCAACTCAAAAAAGGCGTTGCACCCTGGCAGAAACCTTGGAAACCAGGAGATCTGCAGGCCACATTACCTTTTAACCCTACAACGGACAAGCGCTACCGCGGTATTAATAGTTTGAATCTGATCAGCCGGGGATACACTGATCCACGCTGGCTGACCTATAAACAGGCAGAAGCAGCCGGGGCACAGGTGCGCAAAGGTCAAAAAAGCACGCCCGTGCAGTACTGGCTATTTGCTGAGGAACAGATAAAAACGGATGAGCAGGGCGCGCCGATGCTGGACGGGGAGGGCAAGCTTATCAAAGAGCACATCCAACTTGAGCGACCCAAAGTATTTTATGCCGCTGTGTTTAATGCGGAGCAAATCGATAACCTTCCAGAATTGATTGTTCAAGCGCCTGACTGGGATCCATTAATTCGTGCAGAAGAGGTATTGCAGCACGCTCAAGCCATTATCCATCACGGCGAGATCGATCGCGCGTTTTACCGACCGTCTACCGACAGCATTCATCTGCCGCACAAGCATCAATTTCCAAATCCCTATGATTATTACGCAACCGCTCTGCATGAGCTAGGCCACTGGAGTGGTCATGAGTCACGCTTGAATCGTGATCTTTCCCATCCATTCGGTAGTGAAGGATACGGCCGTGAAGAACTGCGCGCCGAGATTGCAAGCATGTTACTGGGCGCAGAAATAGGGATTGGTCATGATCCTGGACAGCATGTGGCTTATATAGGCGCATGGATCAAAGCCCTGCAGGACGATCCTCTTGAGATATTTCGTGCTGCGGCTGATGCAGAAAAAATCCGGGAATTTGTACTTGCATTAGCACATCAACAAGCAATAGATGAAACAAAAACCGTCAACATAAACCCAATCGATATAACTCAGGCTCCAGATCCTGATAGACCCATGCTGCAGCAATCCGACAAACAAGGGGAGGGGAGTATGCGTCAATATTTGGTTGTGCCTTATAAAGACAAAGAACGAGCCAAACTCGCCGGGGCACGTTGGGATAGAAAAGCTAAAGCCTGGTATATGGGGGCCAATGCCGACGTGCAAGCGCTGCAACATTGGTTGCCCGAGAACACTCCTCATCGCGAAGAGCCTGTAATGGATCCCATCCTCGAATTTGCCGAGTTGCTACGTGGAGAAGGTTGCCAAGTTGATGGCAGTCATCCGATGATGGATGGCCAGACTCATAGAATTAAAGTTACCGGTGACAAACGAAGTGAAAAATCGGGATTTTATGTAGCGCATCTGGATGGCCGTCCAGCCGGTTATTTCAAGAACAATCGAACGGGTGTTGAAATACGTTGGAAGGCCAAAGGATACACTTTGACGGATGAACAGAAGGCTGAACTCCATGTAGAGGCTGCGATTAAATTGCAAATCCGAGAAGCAGAACTTCATGCCCAACACATCAAAATTGCGCAAGCCATTCAGGAATTGCTCGCTATCGCACCCAATGCTGATTCCGATCATCCGTATCTTGTCGAGAAACACGCTAGAGGAGGGGGTTTAAAGGTCGTGCCTCAGAATGGGGATCGTCTGCCGGCTGATTCGATCATCAAAATTGCCAGCAATTGGCAGGAATCGAAGCAATTACGCGAAAATCACCCTGAGTGTCTAGTACTGACGAGCGGTGATTTACTACTGTCTGCCCAGGATATTGATGGCTACATCTGGAGCGTGCAAACGATACAGGCCAATGGCGCCAAGCTTTTTGCAGCCGGTAGCAAAAAGGAGCATAGCTTTCATGTGGTAGGAGCCAATGGTTTAGCCTGGAATAAAGTCATCAATACAGCCCCTGCCATTATCATTGCCGAAGGCTATGCCACTGCCGACACGTTATCTCAGGCGCTGGAAATGCCTGTCATTGCAGCATTTGATTCCGGCAATCTGCCCAAAGTAGCGCAAGATCTGCATGCAAAATTTCCTTCCAAACCCATCATTATCGCAGGAGATGATGATCGTCATCTGGAATCCACTCAAAACAAAAATCCAGGCAGAGAGAAAGCATTGGAAGCGGCTCAATTGGTTAATGGGGTAGCGGTATTCCCGGTTTTTGCGCCCAATGAACAAATGAAGTCTAGTCTCAGCGATTTCAATGATCTGGCTAACCGAAGTGTGCTTGGGCTTGAAGCTGTCAAGCGACAAGTCGAATCCGTTGTGAATAACTTAGTTATTACGCCAATAAAAAATCAAGCGCATACCAAGCCCCAGCAGCTCAAAACTGCGAAGAAACGAGCACTGGTCAGATAATCGCAGGGAGATCATGATGAATACTCATCAACCGGATATTTCTGATAATTCATCCAACTCTGCCCGAGGAGATCCGTATGAAAACGTTGAGACTCGTCCCGGCACCACCGAAAAACAAAAGGAAGCGGGGCGCTGCGCCTATACTGACTTGCTCGAAGCTCATGCTCGATGGGCAGGTGGCACGCTACTTGGTTGCAATTTCCCCAAAGACTTCAGGAAACAAGGAGGAACCACACTCATAAATCAATCCATCAAGTCCGGGCGCGATCTGGCAGTCATGGCGCAAATATTGCGTGATCCACGTTTTGAGACATTCAGAATCTTCTATACTCAACAGCAGCGCATTGTTCACCATACGGCCATCACTTCCCGACTGCCGGGCGCGATCTATCTTGAAGGAATCGGACACGGCAAACATAATCTGGGTGAATTTTTAGAAAACACTAAACGTCAGGTTCACGCTGATGGCTATTGGGTATTGCACAATCATCCATCGGGCAGGGCAGAACCCTCGATTCAGGATGTTCGATTAACCGTGCATCTGTCTTCCAGCGTTCCAGGTTTCAAAGGTCATGTGGTGATCAATACCAATGAATATAGCGTTATTGATCAAGACGGGCAGGTGGATCATGTGTATGACATGGGCAATTTAGCGGGTGGTTATAAGCACAACCCATTTAAACATCATGAGTTGCTGCTGGAGAAAATATCCTCACCTCAAGATCTGGCAAGAATAGGCCAGGCATTGAAACAGCGCGATCAATTCTTTCAGCTGATCGGGATCAGCGCAAATAGTTCGGTATTATCGATCACTGAATTGCCGATATCTGTACTTGATCGATCAAAAAATCTACTTCTTGCACGTTTGCAAAATTTTACTCGCAATTCTGGTGTCAATGCTGTGTTCGCCATTACAGACAGTCATCATTTTAAACATCCCGTGCTAGTGGTTGCCTGCCAAGCAGGAATATTGCGGGATGTATTGACAGCTGATGGCGCAAAATATCGTTCAATGCAGGAAGAAGCAATATTTCCATCAGTGGGGGGCGAAATCAGCAGTTGCTACCGCAAACCGAGAAGTTTTATGACGGATAATGGTGGATTAATCAAATCAAAAAGCAGAAGCATACGGCTTTAACATGTCTTAGCAATTGCTTTATGATATTATCCAAATATAGCAAATATATTTTAGGAAAGAACTTATGTCACAGTTACATTGTTATGTTCCAGATGAGGTGGCAAAGAAGTTACAAGATAAAGCTGAGCAAGCGCATTTATCTGTATCTAAATACTTGGCTTTATTAATTGAGCGCGATGTTGAAAATCAGTGGCCCGAGAATTACTTTGAATTATTTGGAAATTGGCAGGGAGAGCCCTTGGAGCGTCCCGACCAGGGCAACTTTGAGAATCGTTCAAGCTTTGAGTAAATTATTATTGGACACCAATGTTTGTATCCGTTTGCTAAATAAGAAACATACGAGTATTGAGCGCCACCTTAAGCAGCATCAGCCCCGTGAAATTTTGCTGTGCAGTATTGTCAAGGCAGAATTACTTTATGGTGCACGTCATAGCCGGCAAGTAGAAAACAACCTGCAGTTACTTAAACAATTCTTTGCTCCGTTTATCAGTTTGACGTTTGATGATCGATGTGCAGAGGAAGCTGGACTTATCCGCGCTGATCTTGCTGCTCAGGGAAATCCCATCGGCCCAAATGATCTTTTAATTGCTGCAATCTCTCGTGCTTATAATGTAACACTGGTTACTCATAACACCAGAGAATTCGCACGAATAACGGGGTTGAGAGTAATTGACTGGGAAAGTGAATAAAATTTAAAAAGCCGGTAATAATCCAAATTAAATCCTTATTCCAAGCTTGTTGCCGATTATCCTCATGCCTATATTGATTAAAACTGAATTCAGAACGCAAACCCGAGGTTATAGACTTCACATAGAACGTGATCTACTGGGTGACATATGTATGGTGCGCTGTTGGTTCGGGTTGTACAGCAAGCGCGGTGGGTATAAGCGTGACGTATTCGCGGATTTTGATGAGGCACAAAGAAAATATCGACAGATGATAGCTAGACGTTTGCGTCGCGGTTATGCTCAATTACCGATCGATGAGAAAGAATTCCAGCACGATGCGGATCTTTTCCTCTGCTGAGTACTGGCGCCGCGTTACTCGGCGTATATCGCGTACGGTCTTCTCGAAAATGCGGTTTTGCTGACTTTTCTCTGTCATCATCGTTCCTTTTTTAAAGTTACGATGAACCAAAACACTCTCTTATGCAATCACCTGAGCGCGCTACCTAATCAGTGGCGTGTTTTTTTCTTGCTCCCATGTGATAAAGCGCACTGAATTTAAGGTATGTTTGGATTACAGTAGATTAACCGTATATTTTCTCTTTTTAAGATATGGTACTTTCCCCGGTGTGTACATAGCGCCCTCAGCAAGCCTCCTGTCGAGCCGGGGAAGGATTTCTTTGAGTTTTATAACGACCACCCCGTTTTTTTCAAGCTTCTGGCGTTCTCATAAATTTTTTTAGATCATCCAGCTTTATCGGCTCGAGGGGGTTTTTTATCACGTATTTGGTCGAAATTCTCGGCTTCAGCAGCAGTCAATCCACCTGCCTCACGGGCAATAGAAGTTAGCAAATATCCAAGCTTGACTCGTTCGGGTGGTAGAGTGATTGTTTGCAGGATTTCCCGATCTCGGCTTTTGTACTATGACCATAATGAGCCGAGCAAATGGGATCAACCATTATGATTAGACGACAATTATCCTGTCCGGTCAGTATAGTAACTGAGTGTGACCTGGAGTTTTCAATCTTTAAAACCATCAGTCTCCACAAGGTAAAACCTTGACCAGATAGACTTTAAGCATGTGCGCCGGCGTTCAGTATCAGGACCATACAATTTACTTTCCCCAACCGGATGAGAAGTTACCGATAAGACTGCGTGGAGGAGGGGGCACATGGGTTACTTGGGGCAGACGACAAAAAGAAGCCATCGGTAAATTTCCCAATGGTGGCTGGGCACGACTAGGCTCCATAAAAATGGGCAAGTGGAAACCCTGGCATCCCAAGCCAGCACTGATACCCATTGAGAGTTTCCTGTAAAAAGATTACGACAAACAATCTCATTGGATCAAGCTCGCGCCTGGCCTGTCTCTCCAGGGACTAGTGGCAGAATGAAATGGTGAGCAGAGGGTCTATATTGTTACCGAGGAAACACCCCCTGAATATCAGGGGATCCACGATCCGTGGATCCATTTATTTTGTTAAAAGGGTAGGGATCCGTGCTTATTTGATAATGAAGTGTTTAAATAGCATGGCAATGATATAATCATTTGAATAGATAAAAACAGTCATTTGAGGATAATTGCTATGAATACAGTTCCAAAACAGGCTGCTCGAACATTTATATCAGAAGAGTCCTTTATAAATTGGGGAAAAGTTATTAGTAAAATGAATCCTCTGGAAAGGGTTAAGATGATACGGGACGGTATCGATGTTGGACGGCTGGTCGAAGCGACCAAGTATTATGGGATATCACAAATGGAACTAGCGAAGATACTCGGTGTTTCCAATGCGACCATTACCCGAAAAATCAAATCAGCCAGCAATCTGGGTCCCATGGAATCCGAACGATTAGTGCGAATTGCATTAGTTGAAACGGAAGCGGAAGAAGTTTTTTCTACTCCCGATCAAGCAAAACGCTGGATGCTTGAACCCAATTTGGCATTGGGAGAGTCCCCCTTTTCGCTTCTTGATACTGATTCTGGAGTTCATGAAGTAAAAAAACTGCTATCTGCTATCGCTTATGGTGGCGTAGCTTAATGCAGGCATGGAGGATAACCAAGAAAAATAGAGCGTTGGATCGATCAGGATTTGGCGCCAGTATTACTGGTCAACGTTGGAATAGCGTTAATGTACCAGCCATCTATGCGGGTCTTACACCAGAGATTGCAGCTCTGGAAAAACTGGCGCATACAGGATCAATTCTTCCACTTGATCTTGTGATTGTACAAATTACCCTACCCGATGATTCCGCGCTTTTTGAAAGCCCAAATCCAGATACCTTACCGGATGGATGGGACGCTCTTCCAGCCTCATCTGCCGCGGCAGATTATGGCGACAACTTTCTCTTGGGCATGAAGTATCTGGGTTTAATCGTCCCTTCAGCCATCATTTCTGAAGCCAGAAACATCGTGATTAATCCAGCTCATCCGAGTATGGAAAAAGTAACGATGGCCATTATTCGTAACTTCATATTTGACGCTCGTCTTCGAACCTCATCATGGTGAATTGCTCACCTCGCTATCTCTGCAATCCATCTTTAGCGTAAATCCTGGTATTTAAATCTAATCTGTCCAAATTGCTTTGACGACGTACAATACATTCTAATGATTTGCTTGCAGGGTAAAAACCTTACAGCTCTCAGAAAATTAATAGAGAATTAATCAAAAACAATCTTCAACATGTTCAGCCTTGTATAAAAGCTTAGATAATTCAGAATCAGAATCTGGATGGGTGATTGTGGACGTATCATCAGAGAGTAACTTCTCATTGGTACGAATTTCAATGACGGATTGAGTTTTTTGTGTATTGCTGACGTCTTTAATGGCCATTATCCAATTTTCGTTGCCGTGCAAAATAGGTTCGTTGATTCGTCCAGAAAATTTAGGATCATTGATCTCAGTGATATAGTAGGTCTTGGTATCTTCATCGTGCATTTGTGGATATCCTCGAACTAGTATCGATTCATGGTAAATAAAAAAAGTATTGATATCCCGCCACGTATGCCGATTCCATGTTGGCAAGTTAAACCCAGCATTATTCTTCAAACACTCAGCAATTACTAAATAATTTTTGTCACTGTTGCGGTTATAAACGATTTTTTGATCTAGCAACTCTTTTCGAGAAGGTGGGGTTATGCAAGCGGATAGCGTACTCAATCCAATAAGAAAAAAAATTGTTTTACTTAAGTAATAATTCATAGATTGCTTTTTCATAAACCATTGATAGGTTAGTCGTCCCTGAAGAATCCTTTTTTCTCAACCGTTGAGCTGTTGATTCTGCATATTGCCAACCATCAACCGATTAAAACTGATCCCGAAACGGGCACACAAAAACGCCAGTTGGCGCAGAATCTTGCGGAGGTTGTGGC
>CASDLT010000008.1 GCA_949281375.1 uncultured Nitrosomonas sp. | reverse complement strand
TTATTTTAGAACAACGGACGTAACTGGAGCGATCGAATTACCGGCAGGTACTGAAATGGTGATGCCTGGAGATAATGTTTCAGTTACGGTGAACTTGATAGCGCCGATTGCGATGGAAGATGGATTGCGTTTTGCAATACGAGAAGGTGGAAGAACGGTTGGCGCCGGAGTTGTCGCAAAAATTATCGAGTAATAAGAGATAATAAAAATCAAGCAAAGAATGAATTCATTCTCTGAAAGTTAAATTGAGTAAGTATATGCAAAATCAAAAAATTAGGATTCGTCTCAAAGCGTTCGATTACCGTTTGATTGATAAATCAGCGCTTGAAATTGTTGAAACTGCAAAAAGAACTGGTGCGGTTGTCAAGGGACCGGTGCCGTTGCCAACGCGAATTGAACGTTTTGATGTATTGCGCTCGCCTCATGTGAATAAAACCTCACGAGATCAATTTGAAATTAGAACACATCTGAGATTGATGGATATCATCGATCCGACAGATAAAACAGTTGATGCGCTGATGAAATTAGATTTGCCAGCTGGTGTGGATGTGGAAATTAAGTTATAAATTTGATTAGATTTTTGCCACTTCAAATCACTACACCATAGATAAATTTTTGGAAAAGTAAAAATGAGCTTAGGATTAATAGGCCAAAAGATTGGGATGACAAGAATATTTACTGAAAATGGTAATAGTCTTCCCGTGACCGTCATTGATGTATCAAATAATCGAGTAACTCAATTAAAAAACATAGATACAGATGGTTATACTGCTGTTCAGTTAGCATATGGCAAGAAAAAGACCAATCGTCTCAATAAATCCATTATTGGCCATTTTACAAAAGCAAGTGTAGAAGCAAGCAGGATTTTAAAAGAATTTAGGATGAATCCAGATGATAACTTCAAATCCTTATCAGTTGGGATGATCATCAAAGCAGACATTTTTCAAGCTGGGCAGAAAGTTGATATTTCAGGGATCACTATAGGTAAAGGCTATGCCGGTTCCATAAAACGTCATAATTTTTCTTCCAACAGAGCTAGTCACGGAAACTCGAAAGCACACAATAAACCAGGTTCAATTGGTATGGCACAAGATCCAGGTCGTGTATTTCCAGGAAAACGCATGTCAGGCCATCTTGGAAATGTAAAAAGGACAGTGCAAAATCTAGAGATTTTGCGTGTTGACAGTGAGAGGAATCTTTTAATGATCAAAGGGGCGGTGCCAGGATCAAAAGGTGGCAATATCACTGTATGCTCAAGCATTAAGTCAAGTATTTAATTTTAAGTAAGATAAATAGCAGGAAGGTGGGCAGTAATGGAACTAAAACTTGTCAGTAATGAAAATCAAACAGATCTCGTTTCTGTTTCTGATGCGTTATTTAATAGAGAATACAATGAGGCACTTGTTCATCAGGTAGTTACTTCCTATTTATCAAATGCTCGCCTTGCAACGAGAGCGCAAAAAGGTCGTTCAGAGATAGCCAAATCCACGCGAAAACCCTGGAGGCAAAAAGGAACAGGTAGAGCTCGAGCAGGAATGGCTTCGAGTCCCTTATGGCGAGGTGGTGGAAGAATATTTCCTAATAGTCCCAATGAAAATTATAGAAAGAAGTTAAATAAGAAAATGTATCGTGCAGGAATGAGTGTCATTCTTTCGCAACTTGTTAGAGATGGGCGATTGTTAGTATTGGATACATTTGCGGTCGAAACATATAAGACTAAGGAATTTTCTGAAAAATTAAAAAATATTGGACTTAATAATGTGCTCATTGTACTAGAAGAGATAAGCGAAGATTTATACCTTGCATCACGAAATATTCCTCATGTCGCTGTAGTAGAAGTAAAAAATGTTGATCCAGTGAGTTTGCTAAGATTTGACAATACATTGATCACTACTAATAGTTTGAAGAAAATTGAGGAGATGCTTTCATGAAAAATATAAATATTAACCAGGAACGACTATTAAAAGTCATATTGGCACCTTATATTTCCGAGAAAGCTACTTTTGTAGGGGAAAAAAATAATCAAACAATCTTTAGAGTGGCATCGGATGCTACCAAGAAAGAAATTAAAGCGGCTATAGAATTATTGTGGCAAGAACAAAAAATAGAAGTTACTAGCGTGCAAACGATTAATATAAAAGGAAAGCAGAAACGGTTTGGACGTTTCATTGGACGCAGAAGTGACTGGAAGAAGGCTATCGTTAATGTTAAAGCAGGGCAAGAATTAAGCTATACCAATTTCGTAAGTACAGAGGCTAAATAACATGTCATTAGTAAAATTAAGACCGACATCCCCTGGACGCAGATCGGTAATCAAGCTTGTAAATAAAGAGCTTTATAAAGGCGCACCGTATAAAAATTTAATAGAAAAACAATCAAAAACGGCAGGTCGCAATAACTCAGGTAGAATTACTACAAGACATCGTGGAGGCGGGCATAAACAGCATTATAGAGTAATCGATTTCAAACGGAATAAATTCGATATTGCTGGAATTGTTGAGCGTATAGAATATGATCCTAATAGATCAGCCAATATCGCCTTAATCTGTTATTTAGATGGAGAAAGAAGATATATTATTTCTCCTAAGGGATTGAAAATAGGAGATAAAGTATCTAGTGGTAAAAATGCACAAATTAAACCAGGTGACGCATTGCCTTTACGTAATATTCCAATCGGCACTGTACTGCACTGCATAGAACTTCTTCCAGGTAAAGGAGCTCAACTAGCCAGATCTGCAGGAGCATCCGTGCAATTGCAGGCGCGAGATGGGAATTATGCGCAAATTAAGCTTCGTTCCGGAGAAATTCGAAAGATTCACATTGATTGTTTAGCAACTATTGGCGAAGTAGGAAATGCTGAGCATAATTTAAGATCAATTGGTAAAGCAGGTGCTATTAGGTGGCGAGGAATCCGACCAACCGTTCGTGGTGTAGCAATGAATCCAATTGATCACCCACATGGTGGAGGCGAAGGAAGAACATCAGCAGGAAGACATCCTGTCAGTCCTTGGGGTACACCATCAAAAGGTTATAGAACTAGAAATAACAAAAGAACTGAAACTATGATTATCAGACATAGATATTCGAAAAAAGGATAAGCACACATGGCACGCTCAATTAAAAAAGGTCCTTTTGTAGATATTCACTTAATGACAAAAATAGAGAAAGCAAAAGAAACAAATGATAAACGGCCAATTAAAACTTGGTCCAGAAGATCAACGATAATACCTGACTTTATTGGAATGACTGTAGCAGTTCATAATGGAAAACAGCATATACCTGTTTTTGTCACCGAAAATATGGTGGGCCATAAGTTTGGTGAGTTTTCGCTCACAAGAACTTTTAAAGGACATGCCGGTGATAAAAAAGCTGTTACTAAACGATAGGATTGATTGATGGAAACTACCGCAATATTAAAAGGCGTTCGATTATCAGCTCAAAAAGGGCGGTTAGTAGCTGATCAGATTAGAGGATTGCCAGTAGAGAAAGCATTAAATATTCTAACTTTTAGTCCAAAAAAAGCAGCAAGTATTGTGCGAAAATTATTAGAATCAGCAATTGCTAATGCAGAACATAATGATGGTGCTGATATAGATGAGCTTAAAGTATCAACAATCTATGTTGATAGAGGTACTTCGCTGAAGCGTACAAGCCCTCGCGCAAAAGGACGCGGAAACAGGATTTCGAAACCTACGTGTCATATATCCTTGACTGTTGCTGACAAAATCACCGTTACAAAAAAAGGCACTTATTAATATGGGTCAGAAAATAAATCCCACGGGATTCCGTCTATCAGTTCAAAGAAATTGGCTGTCAAAATGGTATGCTAATAATAATAATTTTGCTGCTATGCTTAATGAGGATATTAAAGTAAGAGAGTTTCTTGATCATAAGCTGAAAAATGCATCTGTAGGTAAAATATTAATTGAACGACCATCCAAAAATGCAAGAATAACTATTTTTAGTTCTCGTCCTGGAATTGTTATTGGTAAAAAAGGCGAAGATATTGAGATATTACGAACGGAATTACAGAAACGAATGGGCGTACCGGTTCATGTAAATATCGAAGAAATTCGCAAACCTGAATTAGATGCTCAACTGATTGCAGATAATATCGCACAACAGTTAGAAAAAAGAATAATGTTCCGACGGGCCATGAAGCGTGCAATGCAAAATGCTATGCGGTTAGGTGCACAAGGAATCAAGATCATGAGTTCCGGTAGATTAAATGGGATTGAAATTGCAAGGACTGAATGGTATCGGGAAGGAAGAGTTCCTCTTCATACATTAAGAGCTGATCTTGATTATGGTACATCTGAAGCACAAACCACCTATGGTATCATAGGTATTAAAGTATGGATTTTTAAGGGTGAACTGCTGGGTAAAAATGAGGAAACAAACTTAATATCTCCTAATCCATCAGCTATTGATAATGAGAAAAAGAGAAATATAAAAAAACATTCTAGTTCATATAATAAGCCCGTAGATTTCATAGAGGAAAGTACTGGCAACGATAAAGTAACAAAAAGTATAGATTCTGGAGAAAAAAATGCTTCAGCCAGCTAGAACTAAATATCGTAAACAGCAAAAAGGTCGCAACACTGGAGTAGCCACTCGAGGTGCTAAGGTTAGTTTTGGCGAATATGGACTCAAAGCTACAGGTAGAGGACGATTAACTGCTCGACAAATTGAGGCTGCTCGACGTGCGATGACGCGACATATTAAAAGAGGTGGTCGTATTTGGATCAGAATTTTCCCTGATAAACCTATTTCTCATAAGCCCGCTGAGGTTCGTATGGGCAAAGGTAAGGGAAGTCCTGAATATTTTGTCGCAGAAATTCAGCCAGGAAAAATATTATATGAAATGGATGGAGTAAATGAAGATCTGGCGAGAGAAGCATTTCGATTAGCTGCAGCCAAATTGCCAATAAAAACGATTTTTGCAATACGACAGATCGGTGGATAAATTGAAAATTTCTGAACTAAGAAATAAGCAAATTAACGAATTAAATAATGAATTAATTTCCTTATTAAAAACACAATTTATATTACGTATGCAATTAGCTACTCAACAATTGCCTAATACTAATCAATTAAAATTAGTTCGTAAAGATATCGCAAGAGTGAAAACTATAATAACTCAAAAACGTAATGAACATGATCGCTAATAAAAATTGTAAAACCTTAAGCGGTGTAGTCACCAGTAACAAAAGTGACAAGACCGTTACTGTATTAGTTGAACGTAGAATTAAGCATGCTTTATACGGCAAATATATAACCTTGTCTAAAAAATACCATGCTCATGATGAGAGCAATCAATATGGTATAGGTGATATGGTATTGATTGAAGAATCGAGACCTATTTCTAAAACTAAGAGTTGGAAAGTACTTAGGTTGTTAAAAGAAGATTCTAGCAATAATTAAATCTTACTAATGTTCATTAATATATTTTTGTTTGAGAATGAATCGGGTACAATATTTGGCTTTGCGTCGAACATGAAAATAATTAAACATTAATGTCATTCTCTAATTCGAAGAATTATAGACTTACGAAGGAAGCATTAAATAAATGATTCAAATGCAATCAATCTTAAAAGTAGCGGATAATACAGGGGCGCGTTCTCTTATGTGCATAAAAGTCCTAGGTGGTTCCAAAAGGCAATATGCCCATATCGGCGATATCGTCAAGGTAAGTATTAAAGATGCTGCGCCTCGGGGGCGAGTAAAAAAAGGAGAAGTATATAATGCTGTTGTAGTTAGAACAGCTAAGGGTGTTAGAAGAATAGATGGATCTTTAATTAAATTCGATGAAAATGCTGCGGTGTTATTAAACAACAAACTAGAACCGATTGGAACGCGCATATTTGGACCTGTGACAAGGGAATTACGAAATGCACGCTTTATGAAAATTGTTTCTCTTGCCCCGGAAGTTTTATAATCAATTATTGTTGAGAATCGTATGCGTAAGATAAAGAAAGGTGATGATGTAATCGTTATTTCCGGAAAAGACAAAGGTAAGATAGGCACTATAACCAATGTTAAAGCATCAGATTATGTTACCGTTCAAGGCATTAATTCTGTAAAAAAACATCAGAAGCCAAACCCAGCTATAGGTAGTACTGGAGGCATCATTGATAAAGAAATGGCAATTCATATATCTAATGTAGCTATTTATAACTTCTCTTCTAAAAAAGCTGATAGAGTTGGTTTCTCAATAGATGAAAATAATAATAAAGTCCGTATTTTTAGATCGTCGAAAGAAGTTATAAAATTATAATATCTGGGAAAAAGAATGTCACGTTTGCAAGAGTATTACCATAAAAATGTCGTGAATCAATTGATTGAGCAGTTTAACTATCAATCAGTGATGGAAGTGCCAAGGATAACAAAAATAACTCTCAATATTGGCCTTGGTGAAGCAACAACCGATAAAAAAATAATTGAACATGCATTGTCCGACATGAAAAAAATTTGTGGACAACAACCAGTTATTACAAAGGCAAAAAAATCGATAGCTTCCTTCAAAGTTAGGCAAGATTATCCCATTGGATGTATGGTTACGCTAAGAAAAATTAGAATGTATGAATTTTTGGATAGATTAATAACCGTTGCAATACCAAGAATTAGAGATTTTAGAGGTATATCAGGCAAATCTTTTGATGGTAGAGGTAATTATAATATGGGTATTAAAGAGCAAATCATATTTCCTGAAATTGAATATGACAAAATCGATGCCTTAAGAGGAATGAATATTTCCATAACTACATCAGCAAAAAATGATACCGAAGCGAAAGCTTTACTTAGTGCTTTTAGTTTTCCATTTAAGAATTGAGGTTTTGAATGGCTAAAATTTCAATAATCAATAGAAATATTAAACGACAAAAACTTGTTTGTAAATATGCTGAGAAACGAACAAATCTACTACAAACACTCAAAAACGTTTCTCTGAGTGAAGAAGAGAGAAGCGCAGCTTTGGCTAAACTACAAAAACTACCTCGCGATTCTAGTCCTGTAAGACTGCGAAATCGATGTTCCCTTACTGGCAGGCCACGTGGCACCTACTCTAAATTTGGGTTAGGAAGGAATAAATTAAGGGATATTGCAATGAGCGGCAAAATTCCTGGAATGATAAAAGCAAGCTGGTAAGTAATAACTAAGAGTTGTAATTTTAATTTCAGATAAATAGGTTTTGTTATGAGTATGAGTGATCCAATTGCAGATATGCTAACTCGAATACGTAATGCACAATTGGCAAATAAAGAAATAGTTAATATTCCGCACTCACGTATTAAACAAGCAATAGCTAACGTACTAAAAGAAGAAGGATATATTGAAAATTTTATTATCAAGAGTGAGAATAAAAAAAATACTCTTGAGATTAAATTAAAATACTATTCCGACAATCCAGTGATTGAGACCATTAAACGTATCAGCAAACCGGGTTTGAGAATCTATAAATCTAGTCAAAATTTGCCTGATGTCATGAATGGATTGGGTATTGCAATAGTAACTACTTCGAAAGGCGTTATGACTGGAAAAAGCGCGCGGCAGCTTGGTATTGGTGGAGAATTATTGTGTGTGGTAGTTTAAAGGATTTTTTATATGTCACGTGTAAGTAAAAACCCAATTACTATTCCAAGTAGTGTTGAAGTAAATCTTTCCTCTACAGAAATTTCTGTCAAAGGCCCTTTTGGAATTTTGAAACAAGAATTATTTAAAAATATAATTGTCGAAAAAAGCAAAGACAACAGTCTGGTAATCAATTTGTCTAGTTTTAGTAAACAAGGCAATGCCATGGCAGGCACAACTAGAGCATTAATAGCTAACATGGTGCATGGAGTTTCTGTAGGCTTTGAAAAGAAACTAATTTTAGTTGGTGTAGGGTATCGTGCACAAGTTAATTCTAATAGATTGAATCTAGCATTAGGTTTTTCTCATCCTATCGATCATTTAATTCCTGATGGAATTGTGATTGAGACTCCGACGCAAACTGAGGTAATAATAAAAGGTGTAGATAAGCAGAAAGTAGGCCAGTTAGCAGCTGAAATACGAGCTTACCGTAAACCCGAACCTTATAAAGGTAAAGGAATACGTTATGCAGATGAAGTTATTATTCTCAAAGAAACCAAGAAAAAGTAACTAAATAAAATGATCGATTTAAAAGCTAAAAGAGTTAGGCGCTCAAAAAAAACGCGGAAACTGATCAATATGCTCGGTGTAATACGTTTATCTGTTCATAGAACAAACTTACATATTTATGCACAGCTTATTGATGGAAAGAATAATAAAATTATCACAAGTGCATCTACATTAGAGCCAGAAATTCGTAAGAGTTTAAAAACAGGAAGTAATATTTCTGCAGCAACTATTATTGGAAAACGTATTGCTGAAAAAGGGATACAATGTGGAATTACAAATATAGCTTTTGATAGAGCAGGTTACAAGTATCATGGTCGTGTAAAAGCTTTGGCAGATTCAGCACGTGAACATGGACTTAAATTCTAACTAAAGGTTTATAATGGCCAAAGTAAACAGAGTTAACGATAAATTAGCTAACAGCGAAGATAGTGGTGACGATCTTCGTGAGAAAATGATCGCAATCAATCGAGTTACTAAGGTAGTTAAAGGTGGGCGCATACTCGGTTTTGCAGCATTAACAGTAGTTGGTGATGGTGATGGAAGTGTAGGAATGGGCAAAGGCAAGTCACGAGAGGTTCCCGTAGCTGTCCAAAAAGCAATGGATGAGGCTCGAAAAAAGATGATTAAAGTTAAGCTAATAAACGGCACAATTTATCATCCCATTTTTGGAACCCACGGCGCAGCTAAGGTTTACATGCAGCCAGCACCCGAGGGAACAGGCATTATTGCTGGTGGACCTATGCGAGCAATATTTGAGGTTATGGGAATGACTAACATTCTTGCTAAGTGTATAGGCTCTACTAATCCTTACAATGTTGTTAGAGCAACCTTAAATGCTTTAAATAATATGAATACCCCAGCTCATATAGCTGCAAAGCGAGGCAAGTCAGTTAAAGAATTACTCGGACACGAATAATGAGCAATTTAAAGAATAAATTCATTACCATTAAACTCATAAAGAGCACAATTGGAACCAAAAAAGACCACCGAGCAACAATTCGAGGCTTAGGATTAAAGCGGCTCAATAGCACAGCAAGTCTTGCAGATACCCCTGCGATTAGAGGAATGATTCGCAAAGTTAATTATCTTTTGAAGTGCGACTAACTATGTACTTAAATTCTATTAAACCTGCTTCAGGTTCAAAAAAAAAGAAGATACGAGTCGGGAGAGGCATAGGTTCTGGCTCGGGTAAAACTTGTGGTCGTGGTCATAAAGGACAAAATTCAAGAGCCGGAGGCTTTCACAAAGTTGGCTTTGAAGGTGGCCAAATGCCTATTCAGCGCCGATTGCCAAAAAGAGGCTTCACTAATATTCATAGACATAAATGTTTACAATTACGAACCTCTGAGATCGATAAATTAGATGAAATTGAAATAACTGTACCTAATTTAAAAAAATATAATTTTATTTCACGTAAAGTTACTAAAGTTAGAGTTTACAAATCTGGTCCGTGTACTAAACAGCTAAACATCAGAAACATTGTCTTAAGTAAAGGTGCAAAGGAATTAATTGAACTAGCTGGTGGAAAGATAAACTAAGAAAAATGGCCTTAAGGTTTTATAATGTTGAATAGATCGACAGACAAATTCGCTGAATTGAAACGAAGACTATGGTTTCTTCTCTTAGCTCTCATCGTTTATAGAATTGGTGCACACGTTCCTGTTCCTGGTATTGATCCTGTTGTTTTAAAAGATCTATTTGAATCTCAGGAGAGTGGAGTGCTGGGGATGTTTAATATGTTCTCAGGAGGAGCCCTTTCAAGATTCTCTATATTTGCACTCGGCATAATGCCCTACATTTCTGCTTCTATAATTATGCAGTTGGGGACTGTAGCCGTTCCTTACCTAGAAGCTTTAAAAAAAGAGGGTGAGAGTGGAAGAAGAAAGATAACACAATATACTCGTTATGGCACTTTAGCTCTAGCTCTAGCTCAGAGTTATGGTATATCGATGGCATTGCAATCTCAAGCTGGATTGGTCATCACACCTGGAACTATGTTTATATTGACTACAGTCATCACTCTGGTAACTGGAACAATATTCTTAATGTGGTTGGGTGAACAAATTACTGAACGTGGTATAGGTAATGGGATTTCTCTTATAATATTTGCAGGCATTGCTGCTGGTCTTCCGAGTGCTATTGGTGGCACACTTGACTTGGTAAGCACTGGATCCATGCATTTTCTAGTTGCTCTTGGAATATTCATTGCAGCCGCATTAATCACAGGAATAGTTGTATTCGTCGAGAAAGGACAACGAAGAATTCTTGTCAATTATGCCAAACGCCAAGTCGGTCGTAAAATTTACGGAGGACAAAGCTCCCATCTCCCATTGAAACTCAATATGGCTGGTGTGATACCTCCTATTTTCGCCTCGAGTATTATTCTTTTTCCTGCTACCTTAGCTGGTTGGTTTGCAACCAATGACTCATTAATTTGGCTAAAAGACATAAGCGCAGCCTTATCTCCAGGTCAACCTATTTATGTAATTCTTTATGCCTTAATGATCATATTCTTTTGTTTTTTTTATACCGCCCTTGTTTTTAATCCTAAAGAAACATCGGACAATCTTAAGAAAAGTGGTGCATTTATTCCAGGTATTAGACCAGGCGATCAAACTACAAGATATATTGAAAAGATAATGCTTCGACTTACCTTAACAGGTTCTTTTTATGTGACTCTCGTTTGTCTATTACCTGAATTTCTGATTTTGAAATGGAATGTGCCTTTCTATTTTGGTGGTACTTCACTTTTAATTATTGTCATTGTAACTATGGATTTTATGTCACAGATTCAATCTCATGTAATGTCTTCACAATATGATAGTTTATTAAGAAAAGCTCAATTCAAAAACGCTACCGGAAGATTACCTTCAAAATAAGAAACATCATTAAATGGCAAAAGAAGACACAATCCAAATGCAGGGAGAAATTCTAGAAACTCTCCCTAACGCTACATTTAAAGTCAAACTAGAAAATGGACATATTGTTCTGGGACACATATCCGGAAAAATGCGCATGCATTATATAAGGATATTGCCTGGAGATAAGGTAACTGTTGATCTCACTCCTTATGATCTAACACGAGCCAGAATTACTTTTAGAGCTAAATAATTTATAAATAAATTAGGAATATTATGAAAGTTAATGCTTCAGTAAAGAAAATGTGTAGAAATTGTAAAATTATTCGAAGAAACCGTATTGTCAGAGTAATTTGTAGCGATGCTCGCCATAAGCAACGTCAAGGTTGAATTGAACTTTATAATCAATAGATCATTTTTGTGAGAAATTAAATGGCCCGTATTGCTGGAGTTAATATTCCCAATAATCAACATGTCGGTATTGCTCTAACCACAATATATGGAATTGGACTTTCTAGTTCAAAAAATATATGCCAAACGGTTGGGATTGAAACGGATATTAAAATAAAAGACTTGTCAGACGAACAAATCGATCTTCTTCGTAATCATATTGCTAAAATTACTACCGAAGGTGATTTGCGTAGAGAAATTTCAATGAACATTAAGCGATTGATGGATCTTGGATGTTATCGTGGTTTACGACATCGTCGTGGACTTCCTGTTCGAGGTCAGCGCACAAGAACAAATGCGCGAACCCGAAAAGGACCTCGAAAAGCAATACGTGCTCGGTAAATTTATATTCAATTCTTAATGACTAAGGAAATATTATTCAATGGTTAAAGCTGCTTCACGTACTAGAAAAAAGATTAAAAAAAATGTCTCCGAAGGTATCGCTCATATCCATGCATCTTTCAATAATACTATTGTTACGATTACAGATAGGCAAGGTAATGCTCTTTCTTGGGCTACATCGGGTGGTGCAGGATTTAAAGGCTCGCGAAAAAGCACTCCCTTTGCTGCTCAGGTTGCTGCCGAGAATGCGAGCAAAAATGCTATCGATTGTGGTGTAAAAAATCTTGAAGTTAGAATTAAAGGTCCTGGACCTGGTAGAGATTCAGCCGTAAGAGCTCTAAATGCAGCTGGTTTCAAAATTACTAGCATATCTGATGTGACGCCAGTTCCTCATAATGGTTGTCGACCACCTAAAAAACGTCGTATTTGAGGAGATAGTTATGGCTAGAAATCTTGAACCTAAATGCAAAAAATGTCGCCGGGAAGGAGAAAAACTCTTTTTAAAAGGTGAGAAGTGTTTTAGTGATAAATGTGCTATTGAACGACGCAACTATCCCCCTGGTCAACACGGTCAGAAAAAAGGCAGATTGTCTGATTATGGTGGTCAATTACGTGAAAAACAGAAAGTAAGAAGGATTTACGGCATATTAGAAAGACAGTTTCGTAATATTTACAAGCTCGCTGATAAACGCAAAGGCGTCACAGGCGATACCTTATTGCAATTGCTTGAAAGCCGTTTGGATAATGTCGCTTATCACATGGGTTTCGGCTCTTCCAGAGCTGAGGCTAGGCAAGTTGTGCGTCACAATGCTGTTTTAGTAAATGGCAAGCGCGTTAATATCCCTTCATTTCAAATTAAATCTGGGGATGTAATAGAAATTTCCAACAAGGCTAAGAATCAATTAAGAATCAAAGCAGCCCTTGATTCTGCTAACAATAGAAATTTTCCCATATGGATTGACATGGATGTCAAAGAGATGAAAGGCACTTTTAAAGCTAAACCAGATCGTGCAGATTTATCAACTACAATTAATGAATCTCTGGTTGTAGAGTTATACTCTAAATAATGATTACTTCTGGTTTGCTTAATGCAAAGGACCTTACTATGCAAGGTAATGAATTATTGACACCTCGTATTATTGACGTTCAAAACATTTCTCCGTTACATGCCAAAGTCGTCATGGAACCTTTTGAAAGAGGGTATGGGCATACATTGGGAAATGCTTTAAGGCGTATTTTATTATCTTCTATGACTGGTTATGCACCAACTGAAATTAAGATTGCTGGTGTCGTACATGAATATTCTGCTCTTGATGGAGTGCAAGAAGATGTGGTTGACATTCTGCTCAACATAAAAGGAATAGTTCTTAAATTACATAATACCAATGAAACTATTTTGTCTCTAAAAAAATCAGGCAAAGGTGTAGTTACGGCTGGAGATATTGAAGTTGGACATGATGTCGAAATTATGAACCCAGAACACATCATCGCTCATCTAACAACTGGCGGAAAAATCGATATTCAACTTAAAGTTGAAAAGGGTCGTGGGTATGTTCCTGCTACAGTTAGGCGAAATAAGGATTCTGATAAAAGTATTGGCACTATACTACTTGATGCATCATTTAGTCCCATCAAAAGAGTAAGTTATACTGTTGAGAGTGCCCGTGTTGAGCAGAGAACTGATCTGGATAAACTTGTAATGGATTTAGAAACGAATGGGGTGGTTGATCCTGAAGAAGCCATTCGCTTCGCTGCGCGAGTTCTAGTACAACAATTATCCGTATTTGCGGATCTTGAAAGTACACCGTTAACCAAAGAACAACCACAGATTCCCCAGATTGATCCTATTTTATTAAGACCTGTTGACGATTTAGAGCTCACAGTCAGATCTGCAAATTGTCTGAAAGTAGAAAATATATATTACATTGGCGATTTGATTCAAAGAACCGAAGCGGAATTATTACGTACACCCAATTTAGGTAGAAAATCACTGAATGAAATTAAGGAAGTTCTTGCGGCTAGGGAACTAACTCTTGGTATGAAATTAGATAATTGGCCACCCGCAAATCTTGAAAATATATCAAAGGATTTAAACCATGCGCCACAATAACGCTTTAAGAAAATTAAACAGAACAAGTAGTCATCGTAAAGCGATGTTTCGAAATATGACAAACTCATTATTACGACATGAGTTAATAAAAACTACCTTGCCTAAAGCCAAAGAATTACGCAGATATGTTGAGCCTGTCATTACCCTTGGCAAAGATTCTTCACTTTCCAATAAAAGATTAGCATTCAATAAATTACGTGATAGAGAGAATGTTGTTAAACTTTTCTCAGAGTTAGGCCCACGTTATATGACTCGACCAGGTGGTTACGTTAGGATTCTTAAATTTGGCTTTCGGAAAGGCGATAATGCGCCTATGGCACTCGTCCAATTAGTAGACAGTCCTGAGAAAATAGCTGATTTAAAATCTGAAACTGATCAAAGCAACTCATAGAAGCATCTTTGAAGATACTACTATCCTGGTTATTGTACCTTAAAGTGTAGGATTCTTTTTGTTCAGAGTCCTACTTTATGCATTTTTTGGTATTTCCCATCCTTCGTTTGCTGAGTGATAGTCAAACGCACTCGATCACTTCAATTTCTGCACACTTAAATTGTTCTTGTAGCGATATTTATAGTGCATTAGATGATATAGCTTCATTCCGCATTAACTTATCCAATCAATATGATAACTATCGCTGGATAGATCCCGTTCAATGGTTAGATTCTCAACTTATTCTCAAGACTGAAGGGCTTTCTGAAGCCTGTTATGATGTGATAATAATGGATGTCACAGACTCGACGAATAATCTTCTTCTCAACCAATTCAAGATTCTAAATTCGAATGTTCCATTACATCGTTTCAAAACATCTGTTGTAATCGCTGAACTGCAAATTTGTGGTCGAGGTCGATTTAATCGACGGTGGTATAGCGGCCTTGGCGATAGTCTTACCTTTTCTGTTGGGCGTTGGTTTAATCAGAATATTTCAACTTTAAACGGTTTAAGTTTGGTCATTGGACTGGCCCTCCTGCGGACTTTAAATTTATTTTCAATTTTTAATTTAAAACTTAAATGGCCTAATGACATTATTTCCGTCACTCACTATCAAAAGATCGCTGGAATTTTGATAGACTTTCGATCCATAACGAGTTGTTTATCTTATGCTGTCATAGGTATAGGAATAAATTTTCTACCTAATAGGGAAGTTAGAGCCTGTATCGAACAATGTGCATCTGATTTATATACCCTTTCTGGAAAAAATATTGACCGAAATTCTTTTTGTGGTAGCTTACTGGTTGAACTGCATAGAATTTTGGTGGATTTTGAAAACCATGGTTTCAATTATTTCAAAGATGAATGGGTCAATTCTCATGCGTTCGAAGGAAAAAATATTTTTTTAACCTTACCTGATCAATCTATTATCGAGGGAATTGTTAGTGGAATTGGAAAAGATGGTGCTCTTCGTTTGCTCACTGATAAAGGGGTACAGGCATTTCATGTAGGTGACGTGTCTATACGTATCAAACATGTCGTCAATTAAAGTATTGGTGATTGATTCTGGTAATACCTTTGTGAAATGGGGTTTGCATAACGGTAATTGGGTTTTGAAAGAAAAGATCTGCCACAGTCAATTCTTGGCGATGGATGATGTTTTCTATAATTTACCAGTCCCCGATATTATTGTGATTTCGCATGTTTCCAGTGAAAGCATTCGTAATAAACTTAGTATGTTAACTTCTATATGGTGCGTTAAACCGTATTGGATTTTGGCTCAATCATTTCAATGTGGTGTCACGAATGAATATTCTGAGCCTTCTCAATTAGGCTGCGATCGATGGGCCGCATTGATTGCTGCACGACAGCTTCAGAAAGATAGCTGCATTGTTGTCAACGTGGGAACTGCAATGACTGTTGATGCGTTATCTGCTTCCGGTCATTTTCTAGGAGGAATTATAATACCTGGGTTTTATGCCATGCTGAATGGGTTAAGAGCAGAAACTCAATTGACGTGCACTCTCCCCGCTGATTATCATTCTTTTCCGAGAAACACTAATGATGCAATTCACAGCGGCATTATTCAAGGTTTGCTTGGCGCTATCGAGCGAATGCATAGACTGATTTCACAGCATAATTCATCCATTGGAAATTGCATTATAAGCGGCGGGGGCGCATATCAATTGATTTCTTATCTTAAGATTTCATTCACACATGTTGAAAATTTGGTCATGGATGGATTGGTTATCATTGCTCAAGATCTTGCCCAGAATGAAGAGCATTTCATCGAATATTCAAACTGATGGCTCATTTGCATAATGCTGCTTTCTTTACATCGGTGAATCAACTTAAAGATTTGCCAGAACATAATGGAATTGAGATCGCATTTGCAGGTCGTTCAAATGCCGGAAAATCAAGTGCCATTAATACTCTTGCAAACAGAAACCGCTTGGCTTTCGTCAGCAAAACACCGGGACGAACTCAACACATTAATTTTTTTAAATTAAATTCTGGAAATTATCTTGTTGATTTGCCTGGCTATGGATATGCCAACGTTCCGATTGCTATCCGACATCATTGGCATAATTTGTTAAGTAAATACTTACAAACTCGTCAATCTTTGAAAGGGATGATACTTATCATGGATATTCGTCATCCTCTTCAAGTACTTGATATTCAAATGCTTGACTGGTTTTCGCCCACGGGGAAAGCAATTCATATTTTATTGACTAAAGCGGATAAATTAAGCAAACAGCAAGCTCATAGGACCTTAGATCAGGTCTCTTTATTTGTTGAAGAGACTTACCCTCATTGCAGCATTCAATTATTCTCAAGCTTGAAAGCGACCGGAGTTGAAGAAGCGAATACTCTCATTAATGAATGGCTAGTGTGCAAATGAAAAACTCGCACATGCACGTGAATTACGTATATAGCTGTTTTTGACAGGGAATAAAAAACCCCCGGTTAAAGGGGAGTAAAACCGGGGGGAGATGCCTTAATATCACTTAAGGTCCTGTCTCAGGGAGGGAAGACAGGGGACACGATCAAGACGTCCCTGTATAAGAGAATTTAATGATTCGATAAGTTCCCGGGGTTTTTAATAATTTTAGATTTATACATTTATTTCAATATGTTAACACATAGTCAATTTCCTCAACGAAGAATGCGTCGTATGCGTCGAGATGATTTTTCTCGACGTCTTGTTCAAGAAACTAGTCTGCACGTCCATGATCTGATTTATCCTGTATTTGTATTAGAGGGAAAAAATCGTCAAGAAAAAGTTGCCTCCATGCCCGGAGTAATTAGGCAGAGCGGTGATATTCTCATGCAACAGGCTGAGAAGTGTCTGCGGCTGGGTATTCCTGCTATAGCCATATTTCCGGTTATTGGTACGGAATTGAAAAACCTGACGGCAAGCGAAGCCTATAATCCGGATGGATTGGTTCCCAGAATAGTCAGACAACTCAAGATGAATTTCCCTGAACTTGGGGTCATTACCGATATTGCATTGGATCCGTATACAAGTCATGGGCAGGATGGTTTGATTGATCAGTCAGGTTATGTGATGAACGATGAAACCGTGGATGTTCTTTGCAAACAAGCGCTAATTCACGCACAAGCCGGAGCTGACGTCGTTGCTCCCTCAGATATGATGGATGGACGTATAGGCGCCATTCGTCAATGCTTGGATAGTCGGCAATTCATTCATACACGCATTCTGGCTTATTCGGCAAAGTATGCTTCAAGTTTTTATGGGCCTTTCCGAGATGCAGTTGGATCCTCTGCGAATCTGGGTGCAGGCAATAAATATACCTATCAAATGGATCCCGCAAATTCGAATGAATCATTATGGGAGGTTGGGCTGGATCTGAATGAGGGGGCAGATATGGTCATGATCAAGCCGGGCATGCCTTATTTGGACATCATACGTCGCATTAAAGATCAATATGGCGCTCCAACATTCGTATATCAGGTAAGTGGTGAATATGCAATGTTCAAAGCTGCTGCGATGAACGGCTGGTTGAATGAGAAAGCATGTGTGCTGGAAGCGTTGCTTGGTTTCAAGCGCGCAGGAGCGGATGGTATTTTGACTTATTATGCCGTAGAAGTCGCGGAGTGGTTAACAGAGAACAATCCATAATATTAAAATAATTGATCTCTAAGATCTCTCGTCATTTTAGGTGAATTATCCACGGGGGGAGACGGGTCTGAAATCGGTGGGAGTTGTTCACTGAAGAAGTATTCAGTGACTCCCCCGGAGGAATCTCTAAATCCTGTGGCCGAATTGATCTTGGCTGCCAGAATTCCTTGGGGTGGGGTATATTCCGCCACCGGAATGCTTTTTAAGATGGGAGCCATATAATCCATCCAAATAGGTAATGCGACTCGCCCTCCTGTCTCATTTTTACCAAGTGATTTTGGCTCGTCATATCCCATCCATGCGATCGTGACGAGATCTTTTTGAAAACCACAGAACCAGGCATCGACAAAATTATTTGTGGTGCCTGTCTTGCCCGCCAGATCGTTTCTTCCCAATTGTTTTGCCTTCGTAGCAGTACCATAATTGATCACATCTTGCATCATGCTGGTCATGAGGAAAGCGTTCCGGGGATCAATCACGCGCTTGGCTCCATTTGAGATTGATACCGGCTTGAACTGCTCGAGAATGTTGCCTTTCTCATCTTCGATGCTCTTGATCAGATAAGGAGCAATCCGATAGCCGCCGTTGGCAAATACTGAATATCCAACAGCCATTTGCATGGGTGTAACCGAGCCAGAACCCAGCGCCATCGGTAAATAGGCAGGATGACGGTTAGCGTCAAAACCGAAGCGGGTGATGTAATCCTGGGCGTATTGAATACCGATAGCTTGCAGTATTCTAATGGAAACTAAATTTTTTGATTTTGCCAAAGCTGTACGCATGCGCATCGGGCCTTCGAATTTTCCATCGAAATTTTTGGGCTCCCATAGTTGACTACCCGTTTGGGTGGCACTGAATGAGAGCGGTGCATCATTGATGATTGTGGCGGGTGTAAAGCCTTTTTCCAAAGCTGCAGAGTAAATGAACGGCTTGAAGCTCGAGCCTGGTTGCCGCCAAGCCTGAGTGACATGATTGAATTGGTTTTTCTGAAAATCGAATCCGCCAATGAGTGCATGAATCGCACCATCACTGGGATCCAACGAAACAAGCGCGGCTTCGATTTCAGGTAGCTGCACGATGTGCCAGAGGTTTTTCTTATCTTTGTGTATACGGATAAGCGCGCCCGGGCTGATGTATTTTTTTCCGGGTTCTTTTTTGACTGCTAATGATTTCTGTGCAAATTTCAGACCTTCACCGGTAATTTCAATAATCTCACCGCCTTTTCGATAAGCCTGCACTGCATTTGGTTTTGCTGAAAGTACAATAGCAGGAAAAATATCGTCAATATCGCTTATTTCATCCAATATGTCGTCCAGCGTTTTCTCTTGATTGAGTCCATGTTTCGCCAGATCAATATACGCTTCGGGGCCACGGTAACCATTGCGTTTATCGAACTCCAAAACATTTTTTCGTAAGGCTTGTGAAGCGGTTTCTTGGTCGATCTGGCGAATTGTGGTGTAGACCTTGATACCCTTGCTATAAGCCTCTTCTTGATAGCGGTCATAAATGACCTGACGAATCATCTCGGCAACATAATCTGCAGGAATCGCAAAAACCTTAGATTGCTTTTTGACGGGTATTGGCTGTTTTTCCAATTCCCGCATTTCTTCATTTGAAATGTGATTAAGCTTGTGTAATCTGCCAAGTACATAAAGTTGCCGGCTTTTTGCGCGCTTGGGATTGCTGATTGGATTGTAGCTCGAGGGTGCTTTGGGTAAGCCGGCTAACAGCGCTGCTTCAGCCATGTTGATGTTTTGCAGTGATTTTCCAAAATAAGTATCAGCTGCAGCTGCAAAACCATAGCTGCGCTGTCCGAGGTAAATTTGATTGATGTATAGCTCCAGGATTTTATCCTTGCTAAGGTTATGCTCAATTTTAAAGGCCAGCAGCGCCTCGCTGAATTTCCGGGTAAGTGTTTTTTCCCGGGTCAGAAAAAAATTCCGAGCGACTTGCATAGTAATGGTGCTTGCACCTTGCCGGACACTGCCTGCCGAGAAATTGGAATAAGCGGCGCGCAACACGCCCACATAATCGACACCGCCATGTTCATAGAAACGATCATCTTCGGCTGCAAGGATGGCGTTTTTGAGGTGTTCGGGTACCTCAGAGATTTTTACAACATTGCGCCGTTCAGCACCAAATTCCCCGATTAAAAGACCTTCGTCACTATATATCCGTAACGGTATTTTAGGTCGATAGTCAGTCAATGTATCCAGGGAAGGGAGATTGGAATAGATGACCAGCGCAGCGAATCCCGCTAATAAAACACCAATCAAACCTAATGCAGACAAAAAGACAAACAAGTAATACAACCAGCGGGCTAACATGAATGTGGGGTCAATTAAAGAATAGAAGCGTTAATTCAGAGTTATAGGGGCAATAAATACCGTTTTTCTGCGGATGAGATTTTATTAATTCTGTCAGAATCCAGTCTGACTGTTTAATTCAATATTCCATGAAATAAATGGCAGATAGTTTACCTAGATTTGGTATTCCATGGGTAATTTAACGTATATCTTGTGAGTATCGCTTCAAATAAACCAATGTTCAAGGAAAAATTTGATCTCAACCTGGATTTTCTGAAGATGAAATCGCCTCATCTAATTGGGGTGGATATTAGTTCTTCATCAGTGAAAATGGTTGAGTTGTCGATGTCAAACAAAGGAAATCAAACTTACCGCATCGAGCGCTATGCTATTGAGCCTTTGCCCGATGATGCTATGCTGGAAGGCGGCATCGTTAATCTAGAGGTGGTCAGCGACTGCATGCAGCGGGGGTGGAAGCGCATGGGTACTCGGCGCAAGAATGTTGCGTTGGCATTACCGGTGACTGATGTAATCACCAAGAAAATTATTGTTCCTGCGGGTCAACGGGAAGATGATCTTATCTTTCAGGTCGAGAATGAGGCCAGTCAATATATTCCTTTTCCATTAGATGAAATCGATCTGGATTTTCAGATCGTCAAGCCTGTTTCGGACGGCGCCGATGAAGTGGAGGTACTCATTGCCGCTTCGCGCAAAGAGAAAGTTGAAGATCGTGTTGCCGCAGCCTTATCTGCTGGACTCAAAGCGATCGTAATGGATGTCGAGTCCTATGCTGCACAAGCTGCATTCGAGCTTACACTGAGCCAACTGCCTGAAGGTGGCAAAAATCAAGTCATCGCGCTCGTGGATATTGGCTCCACCGTCATGAAAATCAATGTCTTTCATAATGGTGAACAAATGTATACAAGAGATCAGCCTTTCGGAGGCAATCAATTAACGCAAGAAATCAGCAATCAATTTAATCTATCGTCAGAAGAATCAGAAGCCGCCAAGAAAAATGGAAAATTACCTGATAGTTATAAAACCGAGGTTTTGCAGCCATTTTGTGAAACGATGGCAATCGAAGTGATGCGAGCCATCCAATTTTTCTACACATCGACTCAATACACTGAAGTCAACTATATCTTCATTGCGGGCGGTTGTGCGGTTATTCCGGGTCTGAAAGAGATTATTGCTTCGCGTACGCAGGTGAGTACGTTTATTGTGAATCCATTTTCCACAATGGAACTGTCGGGCCGAATTATTCCCAAACAGCTCAATTTGGATGCGCCTGCATTATTGATCGCATGTGGCCTCGCCTTACGCAGCTTTGACCCATCATGATACGTATCAATTTACTTCCTCATCGTGAACTAAAACGCAAAGCGTTACAACAACAGATTGCCATTCTGGCTGGCATTGTTGGTTTCTTGGGCGCCGCTGTAGTGTGGAGTATCTACACATACATTGACGGGGAGATTGCCTATCAGAATGGCCGAAATCAATACATCACCGATCAGACAGCCGCGCTAGATAAGGAGATTGCAGAGATACGCGAAATCAAGACGCGTACGCAGGAGTTGTTATCTCGTAAACAGATCGTCGAAACGTTACAACACAGCCGGTCTGAAGTTGTTCATCTTCTCGATCAACTGGTAAGACTATTGCCTGACGGCGTGTATTTACGAAGCGTCAAACAAGTCGACCGGGATATCAGCCTGGTCGGGTACGCGCAATCAAACGCCTGGGTTTCTACGTTGATGCGTAATTTGGAATCTTCACCTTATCTTCAATCGGCGATATTGATCGAAATCAAGGCCACTACAGTGAACAGTTCTCGCCAGAATGAATTCAATATGCGGGTCAAACTTAAACAGGCAGCAGTTGATGAATCATGATTTTTTTAATCGATTGAAATCAAACTGAGAAGATAGCGCGATGAATACATGGATGGAAGAACTACGCCAGCTTGATGTCAATAATATCGGCAATTGGCCTCCTGCATTCAAACGAGGTGCTTTGGTCATTCTCTTTATCGGCATCCTGTGCTCAGGATATTTCTTTATCTGGAAAGATCAGGTATTGGAGCTAGAAAATGCTCAGACTCAGGAAGAAACATTGAAAGCAACCTATCTGGCAAAGAAGAAAAGCGCCGTCAATCTTCCCGCGTTGAGAGAACAGTTAAAGGAAATTGAATATTCATTAGGTGCGCTTCTGCGGCAATTACCCGACAAATCCGAAATGGAGGCCTTACTTGTCGATATCAATCAAGCGGGTTTAGGACGAGGGCTGCAGTTCGAATTATTCAAGCCGGCTGAACATGAAACATTAAAGGCATTCTATGCAGAGTTGCCGATAACCATTCGAGTGATCGGCGAATATCACGATATTGGCGCATTTGCGAGTGATGTTGCACAATTACCACGGATTGTCACCTTGAATGATATTAATATTGCTCCTGGAAATGATGATGGAAAGCTAACACTGGACGCAGTTGCAAAGACTTTTCGTTATTTGGATGAAGAAGAAATAACGAAGCAGGCTGGAGGAAAATGAATTATGATGCAACGGTTATTCCTACTAGTACTACTTATTATTTCTTTGATAATGATAACGGCTTGTAGTCAGAATGATTATAGTGATCTGGAGTCCTTCATCCAGGATTCCGGCAATGGATTGCAGGGAAAGATTGATCCATTGCCTAAAGTCAGACCCTATAAGAATTTTACCTACCAAGCATTCGATATACCCAATCCGTTCCTGCCACGTAAAAATGATCAAGCACACAGCGCGATGAGTGGCATTCAACCTGATTTAAATCGCAGCAAGGAAGCACTGGAGTCTTACTCCCTGGAGAGCCTGTCAATGGTAGGATCACTTCAGCAGGATGACTTGATTTTTGCTTTGATTAAGTCTCCGGAAGGTACGCTTCATCGTGTTAAGAAAGGCAGTTATTTAGGTCAGAACTTTGGGAAAATCGAGCATATTTCAGAAGTCGAAGTGCAACTGGTAGAAATAGTACAAGGGGGCGTGAATGAATGGACGGAACGTACTAGTGCACTCATGCTAAAGAACTAGAAGTAGACCATGTTAGCTTTCGACAATGAAAAAAAATATCCTAGGGTTGGGAAAGACGGCGCTGTTGATTTTTTTTGTTACCACGGTTTCAGCTGAAGAAATTCAGCCTTTAGATGTTTCACAAACTAGCAGTAATAGCATACGTTCGATCGAGATCTCCAATATTCAGAATGGTGAGGTTGTTGCGAAGCTGGCATTGGACCAACCCCTTCAAGCGCTTCCGGTGGGGGTTTCTTTGAGCAATCCCTTTCGTATTTATTTCGATTTCCAACATGTCGCTAATGGACTGGGCAAGAATCTTCAAGAAGCTGCGGAGGGAGAGTTACGCAGTATCAATATCGTTCAAGTCGGTGATCGCACACGGTTAGTGCTGAATCTATCGCGGTTGATGCGACATGAAATTCGGGCCGTCGATAATATGATTTTTATCAGACTGGTTGCGATTGCCGAGAATCAGGCGGTAGACACTGTCGTTCGCTTCGCTGAGGATACTCCAAAGAATCAGCTCAATACGCTCCGAGACATCGATTTTCGCCGTGGCCCCAATGGCGAAGGCAGGATTATCGTCGATATGACTAAATCGAATGCAGGCGTTGATGTTCAACACCAAGGCGATGATATTTTTGTCGATTTCGTCGATACCTTCCTTCCCAACAGCCTGAAACGACGCCTGGACGTGGTTGATTTTGCTACACCCATCAATATCATCGAGACATCGAAGAAGGGCGATAACGTACGCATGACGGTAAGGTCCAATGGCCGCTGGGAACATTCTGCTCGCCAATCGGGAACGCAATTCATTTTGGAAGTGCGCTCGCTCGTTGATGAAGATGAAGAGCTGGCTAAAAAGAAACGTATCAATGGAGGTTATACGGGTGAGAGACTGTCGCTCAATTTCCAGGATGTCGAAGTCAGGGCAATATTGCAGGTCATTGCCGATTTTACTAATTTCAATATCATTGCCAGCGATTCAGTAACAGGAAATCTCACGATCCGATTGAAGGATGTGCCGTGGGACCAAGCTTTGGATATCGTCCTGCAAGTGCATGGCCTGGACAAGCGCAAGACTGGCAATGTCATTTTTGTAGCGCCTCGCAAGGAAATGGCTGATCGAGAATTACTGGATCTGGAAGCGCAATTACAAATTGCCGATATGGAACCGGTGCGGTCGGAGATTTTTCACCTGAATCACCGCCGCGTCAACTCCATCTCGTTTGAAGGCATGCTCAGCAAGCGGGGTACGATCAATCTTGATGAGATTAGCAACACACTGACGGTGACCGACATTCCTGCACGCCTGGGCGAAGTAAGAAAACGCATCCAGCGCCTCGATGTGTATGAGCGGCAAGTCATGATCGAAGCGCGGATCGTGGAAGCGATTGATACGTTCAGTCGAAATTTAGGTGCGCGCTTTGGCATCCAGAACTCGACCGGCCTCGGAGGTGAAAGATTGGGTATTTCCGGTAATCTGACTGATTCCAGTGCGCTTGCGGGTGGCAGTCCGGCAGGCGGTGGCGCAAACAACCTGAACGTCAACTTGCCGGCAGCAGCGGCGACGGGCTTGTTAGGAGGACCGGCAGCTTTAGGATTGAGTCTGATGAAAATAAACAACGGTCGCTTAATCAATTTGGAGTTATCTGCACTTGAAACGGATAGAAAAGGGCGAGTGATCGCCAGCCCTCGCGTCGTGACTGCCCATGGTATCGAAGCAATCATTGAACAGGGTGACCGAGTTCCTTACCAACAAGCGACCAGCAGCGGCGCAACCAGTATTCGTTTCATGGATGCGACGCTGCGGCTGAAAGTGAAGCCATTGATCACCTATAATGGTCAAATCGATATGGAACTGAACGTCAATCAAGACAAAATCGGCACGCCGATCAATCAATTCCTGCCACCGCCGATCAATACCAAGCAAGTAACGACCAAAGTACTGGTCGAGAATGGGGGAACTGTTGTGATTGGGGGGATTTTTGATCGTACCGAGAATAATGTCGTCAATAAAGTTCCTCTGCTCGGAGACATTCCGGTCATCGGAAACGTTTTCCGTAATACCAGCAAGCAAGATGACAAACGTGAGTTGTTGATTTTCGTCACGCCTCGCATTCTGAGCGAGAATCTCAATCTGCAGTAAACGAGCGTCATTGGCCGGATGGAAATCCGGCCTGACGCCAGGCCTCATAGGCGACAATAGCGACGGCATTCGATAAATTCAGGCTGCGGCTGATTTCAACCATGGGAATGCGAATGCGCCGGGACTCTGGAAAGGTATTGAGCACGTGCAGAGGTAATCCGCAGCTTTCGGCGCCAAATACAAATACATCTCCTGCAACGTACTTTACGGTGTCATAGCGTTGCTTTCCCTTGGTTGTCACTGCGAAGATGCGATGTCCCTGCAAATGCTGACTGCAGTCCATCCAGCTATCGTGTACCTCGATGTGTGCAAATTCATGATAATCCAGGCCAGCGCGCAACAATTGCTTATCTTGCAATGGAAACCCCAAGGGTTTGACCAGATGTAGCTGGAAGCCGGTATTGGCGCATAAACGGATGATATTCCCAGTATTGGGCGGAATTTCAGGTTGATGAAGAATGATGTTAAACATGCCGCGATTATGAAAGAAGGTCTGTCATTAAAAAATTGAAAGGGTACTTCAAGCAGAGCCGGTTTCCGGCAGCGTTCGGGCTATAACCCAATTGCTGATTTCGCTGGCGCCCTGCTGACGCAATATTTTAGCGAATTCGTTCAAGGTTGCGCCGGTTGTCATCACGTCATCGACTACTGCGATATGCTGGCCAGACAAATCTATTGCGCAGCTAAACGCTTTGCGAATATTTTTTTGCCGATCTCTCCAGGGAAGTTCGGTCTGGGGTGGCGTATGGCGAATGCGGCTACAGCTCGTGGGTGATAACGGAATTTTCATATGTCGTGCGAGATAGCGGCTTAGCTCCATGGCCTGATTATAACCACGCTCTCGCAATCGAATCGGGTGCAGTGGCATCGGAATGATGACATCCGGCTTTCGATGAATGTGCTTTAATTTTTCAATGAGCAAATTGGCCAGAACCGGGGCGGTGGCCAGATTACTTTGATATTTCAAAGAGTGAATCAGTGCATCGATGGGGAAGGTATAGCGCTCTGCTGCAACGGTGCGGGTAAATGCGGGCGGCTTAGTCAGGCATGCGCCACATAATTCCCCTGTTGGCACTGGCCACAGGCAGGTTGGGCAATGATTGAGCGGTAATTGCGGCAAATGATCATGACAGGGTTGGCAAAAATCCTGAGTTGATGACGCGCCGCAGAGTATGCACTCGTCGGGATAAAACATTTGCACAATAATTGGTCAGTCGCTGGAAAAAGGGTGGTGATAAAATTGACAAGGGTAGATCATTCCTTGATCATCCAGAGTTATCGGCAATTAATGCCAGTGATGCAGTATTTGAACAGGTAGATAGAAATGAATTTGGATCCCTTGATAAATGACAAATTGCTTACCGATAGCCACGATGCGGCAGAGCAACCGCAATGCTCGACACGATGGACTGTGGCAGATGTGGAAGCCTTGTTGAATGCGCCGTTTAATGATTTGATTTACCGAGCACAAAGCGTGCATCGTCAATATCATGATGCCAATGGTGTGCAATTATCAACGCTGATTTCAGTCAAGACAGGAGGATGCCCGGAAGATTGCGGCTATTGTCCGCAAGCGGCGCGCTACCATACTGGGGTCGAAAACCAGGATATGTTGTCGCTGAATGAAGTGGTGTCCGCAGCGGCAGAAGCCAAAGCGAACGGAGCATCGCGTTTTTGCATGGGCGCCGCATGGCGCGGCCCCAAACAGCGGGACATCGAAAAAATGACTGAGATGGTGCGCGCGGTCAAGGCGCTCGGCATGGAAACCTGCGCCACATTGGGATTGCTCAAACCAGGCCAGGCACAGCAACTGAGTGAAGCCGGGCTCGACTACTATAACCATAATCTCGACACTGCTCCGGAATACTATGAGGAAATCATTTCCACGCGGCAGTATCAAGATCGCCTGGATACCTTGCAGGAAGTGCGTGGTGCAGGCATCAACGTTTGTTGCGGTGGTATCGTGGGTATGGGGGAAAGCCGGCTTTCCAGGGCAGGTTTGATTGCGCAATTGGCCAACCTGGATCCTTATCCAGAATCGGTGCCGATCAATCATCTGGTGCAAGTCGAAGGAACACCGCTATATGGTACTGACGTAATGGATCCCTTCGAATTCGTGCGGACTATCGCCGCTGCGCGGATTACCATGCCCAAAGCCATGGTGCGCTTGTCTGCCGGCCGTCGGGAAATGTCCGAAGCCGTTCAAGCATTGTGTTTCCTTGCAGGCGCCAATTCAATATTTTATGGCGATAAATTGCTGACCACCGGCAATCCGGAAACAGATCACGACCGGAAGTTATTGGATAAGCTGGGTTTGCACGCATTGTCTTAGATGTTTCCCGATTTTGCTGAGCAACTGCGTCTGCGCGAACAGCAGGGGCTGCGCCGTTTCCGTCAAGTCGTCGAAAGTCCGCAAGCCACGCACATCACTATTGAAGGCTGTGATTATCTGGCATTCAGCAGTAATGATTATCTTGGACTTGCGAATCATCCCGATCTGATCAAATCGGCCTGCGAAGGTGCACAGGAATATGGTGTCGGCGCAGGCGCATCCCACCTCATTCATGGTCATTCTGCCTTTCATCATCAATTGGAGATGGCGTTGGCAGAATTTACCGGCTTCCCGCGCGCGTTGTTGTTTTCGGCCGGTTACATGGCCAATATCGGCGCGGTGACGGCGCTAGCGGGGCGGGAAGACGCCCTATTTGCAGATAAACTGAATCATGCTTCCCTGAACGACGCAGCGTTATTATCCCGGGCACAGTTCATCCGATATCCGCATCTGGATATGGCCGCGCTTGAACGACGACTGGCGGCAAGCGATGCCCGGCGCAAGCTGGTGATCAGCGATGCAGTATTCAGCATGGAAGGCGATATTGCCCCGGTTCAAGCGCTGCTTGCGTTATGTGAAAAATACCACGCATTATTGTTGCTCGACGATGCGCATGGATTTGGTGTTTTAGGACAGCAGGGCAAGGGCAGTTTGTCTGTGCTTGCGGAACAGGAACGCCATCCTCCCAATCTCCTGTATATGGCGACACTGGGCAAAGCCGCCGGAGTGTGCGGTGCTTTTGTCGCCGCACAGGCAGATGTGATCGAAACCTTGATACAATCGGCGCGCAGTTATATCTACACAACAGCTACACCGTCATTGTTATCCCGGGCATTGCTGACAAGCCTGGAATTGATCGAACGCGAGGAATGGCGGCGGAATATGCTAGCCAGAAATATTGCGCAGCTCAGGCAGGAACTGCAATCATTGCGCTGGACATTGCTGCCATCGATGACGCCCATTCAACCTTTATTGATCGGCGAAAGTCATGAAGCCGTGCGGATCAGCCAGCAGCTGCGCGAACGCGGACTGCTGGTGCCGGCAATCCGGCCGCCGACAGTGCCGCAAAACACCGCCCGGCTGCGAATTTCATTATCGGCTGCGCATGCGCCGCAGGACATTCAACGATTGACGCAAGCTTTGCAGGATCTGGCAGCATGACGCCGCTGCATATTGATGTTCTCGGAAAAGGTCCGGATTTGGTTCTGTTGCATGGCTGGGCAATGCACGGCGGCATCTGGGGGAGTGTGCGCGATCAATTGAGCCAGCAATTCCGTTTGCATCTGATCGATTTGCCGGGTCATGGATTAAGCCCAGCGTGCGATTCTGCCACGTTGGATCGCTTGACTGAGATGATCGCCGACATTTTGCCCGAGTGTTGCCTCGTCGGCGGATGGTCGCTTGGCGGCCAGATAGCGATGGAACTGGCTTTGCGCGAACCCCAGCGGGTGGAAAAATTGATCCTAATTTCGACGACGCCGTGCTTTGCCAGACGCAACGACTGGGAATCAGGCATGGCGCCCGAACTGTTGCAATTGTTTTGTGAAAATTTGAAACTGAACTACACCACTACCATCAACCGTTTTTTGACATTACAAATGAATGGTGACCGGGATGCCAGCAAGATACTAGCGCAACTTCGGCAGAATTTTTTTCAGCGCGCCGAGCCGGATCCGAAAGCTTTGGAACAGAGCCTGCAAATTCTGCAATACAGCGATTTGCGAAATCGTATCGCAGCGATTTGCCAACCGGTTTTGATCGTGCACGGTGACAACGATGTGATTACCGATCCGTCCGCTGCCGATTGGATGCATCAGCAATTGCCGCAGTCGCGGCGGGTGCTGTTTTCGCATTGCGGTCACGCGCCATTTTTATCGTATCCTGAACAGTTTGTGGCCTGCCTGAATGAATTCCATGCAAATTCTTGATAAGAAACAATTGCGAGCTGCGTTTGAACGCGCTGCCGCCCGTTATGATCAGTCGGCGGTCCTGCAACGTGAAATCAGTAACCGGATGTTGTCGCGTCTGGAGTACATCAAATTCCGGCCCGAGGTGATACTCGATGCAGGCAGCGGCACGGGTTACGGCAGCCAGCAATTAGCCAGACGCTATCCGTCCAGCCAATTGATCGCAGTCGATATCGCCTGGGCCATGTTGTCGCAAGCGCGTCCAAATACCGTGTGGTGGCAGCGTCTATTGCCATTGCAACAGCAACATAGTTATTACGTCTGCGCCGATATCGAGCAGATTCCGCTCCAAAATGAAAGCGTCGGCTTGATCTGGTCGAATCTGGCATTGCAATGGTGCAACGATTTGAACCGCACCCTTGCAGACATGCACCGCATTTTACGCACCGATGGCTTGCTGATGTTCAGCACTTTCGGTCCGGATACGCTGAAGGAATTGCGGCAATCATTCGCAAAAGCGGATGCGTATCAACATGTCAATCGTTTCGTCGACATGCACGACATTGGCGATCTGCTGGTGAACAATCGCTTTTCGACCCCCGTCATGGATATGGAATATATAACCCTGACATATGATGACGTGATCGGCGTGATGCGCGATCTCAAAGCGATCGGTGCGCACAACGTGATTCAGGGTCGGCAGCGTGGATTGATGGGTAAAAAGCGTTGGCAGCAGGCGATTGATGCATATGAGACGCTGCGCCGTGACGGCAAATTGCCGGCTACGTTCGAGGTAGTCTATGGCCATGCCTGGAAGCCTCACGATCCCCGCTCGATATTGACGCCGGAAACACGCCGGCAGTTGGGGCTTCCTCCCTGACATGGGCAGCGGTTTTTTCGTGACGGGCACCGATACCGGCGTCGGTAAAACACTCATCAGTTGCGCGTTGCTGCATGCCTTTGCGGCGCAAGGAAAAATAGTCATCGGCATGAAATCCGTCGTTGCGGGCAGCCATGGTGGCAAATGGCTGGATGTCGATCAATTGATCGCAGCCAGCACTATCGGAGCCGAGCGCAGGGACATCAATCCATATTTCTTCGATGCGCCGGTTTCTCCGCATATCGGGGCGCAACAAGCCGGTGTGGACATTGACCTGGCGGTGATCCGCGCAGCCTACCGCAAACTCAGCATCGCAGCCGACATCGTCATCGTCGAAGGTGCGGGTGGTTTTCTGGTGCCGCTCAATCGCACTCAAACTGGCGCAGACCTGGCAAAGGCATTGAATCTTCCAGTGATCCTGGTCGTAGGCATGCGCCTCGGCTGCCTGAATCACGCCTTGCTGACTGCGCAGGCCATTCGATCGGCTGGTTTGCTTTTGGCCGGCTGGGTAGCCAATGGCATCGATCCGGATATGTTGGTGCTGCAGGAAAATATCGCGACATTGGAGCAGCGGTTGGATTGTCCATTGTTGGGAATGGTGCCATTTAAAGACGGCATCATCAGTCAAAACTGTACCGAACGTCTGAATGTCGCCGAGTTGATAAAATTCAAATGATTTGGACTACAATAGCGGACTGTCGCAACTTATGAATTCATTGCATTTTCTATCCATGCGCAATAGTCATTTGCGTCAATGTCTGTATCAAGCCAACGAGATCAGCTACGTATTTGATCCTGAGGTTGGCGTATTTACCTGGGATGATTCGTGCGCGATTGCTTCATCGCTGAAGCGTTCTGCTGCGGATAGCAGCCAGCAGTGTAAAACTAAGCCGTTCGTGTCGGTGATGACGATGCTGAATTTTTATATCGATCAGTCAAGCCAGCCTTTAGCAGATCGGCAACGTGACGTTCTTGAAAAAACCAGGCACGCGCTGCCGGAGTGATATGCCAGGCTGCACGTCAACAATTAACTGATCGGTTCTCAAGCTTAATTCATCATTACCTCATAAATATCATGAGTCACATCCATTTAACCCACCACCAATTAAATCCTGAAGGCTATTGGAATTTGCCGCTGGAACAGGTATCTCCACCTCTGGCCAGCGATCTGGCATTGTTCGATCAGAATGGCTATGACCTGACTGAACTGGAGCAACGCTATGCAGTGGCCAATTTAACTTCAGCACATGCGCATCGGGCACATCGGCATGCGCTGAAAGCCGCCTGGTTCACGCAGCCGGAACGAGTTGAAGGCGCGGTGCTGAATCATAGCCTGCTATTTGAGCGCAAGGGCTACAGCGGGCGAGCGCTGGAGCAGCTCGAACGCTGGGCGCACGCCAATCCCCTGGTCTATAAGATCATCCGGATGAGACCCAAATGGGGATTGGATTTCAGCATGGATTACGCCGATCGCGCCGGCAACGTGTTTGAGGTGCTGCATTGGGAGTACGACGGTTTCGACTTCGATGAGGTTGAAGAACGCAAACAACAGCTCGAACCGAAATTTGCCGCGACCGACTGGGACGATGCCGCCGCCACTATCCTGAAACGCAAGGATCAGTGGCATCATCTGGATTTTTTTGCGCAGAGCGACTGGAAATGCAATTATTTTGGCATCGTCAAGGAGCGTTTCAAAATGGTGATTTGGGAATAGGCGACCAATTCCACCGATCATTTTTTGAAGTTGGTAAGTTATTGCTTTGACAGAGCTTCCAACGATTAATCAGGGAGAAGGAATAATGGCTTATAAAGAATATAAAGTACTCTATGTGACGGAAGGCGGGCTGGGCACCATTTTTCTCGGAGCCTCCGGGATTCCGATTAAACGGCTAGAAGTCACGTTGAACAAGGAGGCAGCAGAGGGCTGGACACTGCTGTTTCAGTTCGTCGAGCAGAAGCGGTTCATGCTGTTCTGGAAACGTGAAGCGGTCATCATTACGTTGGCTCGCTGAAAAATTCCTGACTGAGCGCAGAGAAAATAGTGAAAACCTGGGAAGCCATCCGAGAAGACGAGGAGCTCATTCGCAGATTGGTGCGCGAATTGCCGGATGAACAACGGCTGCAGTTCTTCAAAAAAACCGAACAGAGACTCAAAGATCCGGATACGTATGCAACGCTCAACTATCTCTTCATTGCTGGCCTGCACCATTTCTATCTGCGGAAATGGGTTCGGGGTTCGATCAACTTGAGCATCTTTCTGTTCGGTATGATGCTGTTATTTACGAGCCTGGCTGTTTTGGGCGTTGTCGTGCTGATTGCCATTACCGTCATTGAATTGAATGCACTGTTCAAATCCCAGCAGGTGATTCAGGAATACAATAATACCGTGATGGAAAGCGTGTACCGAGAGATCATCAGAGAGCAGAACCGCAGCGTTTAAAAAAAACCCGGAAATGCTGCACTCGTTTTTTCAGCTTTTTTTGACGACTGGATCAAGCATGCTCCGGAAGTATTTCGTGGCCCTGCAGTTGGGGTACATCTGTTTTAAGCGGCTTTTTGCGCAGCTCTCGGTACCGCGGTGCTTTTTTTGCCATTGGCCAAATGCCTGGCTAGCAGATCACTGATGGGCAACTGACAAGCATGTTCGACAAATAAGAAATGCCCATAGGGATCGATTCCTAGAAAGACGTATTCGCCGTCGGGTCGCAAACGGACATCGATAACGCCGTATTCCAGGCCACAATAGCGCATCAACAGCAGCAGTTTTTGCTGTAGATCGACGGGCAGCTCGTGGCGCTGATAGACGCGCCGGTTGGGCTGGTCACCCATCGAATCGCCGGAAGGATGAAGATTCAGTGCCGCCGAAAGAATGTCATTACCTATGATGGTGATACGCAAATCGACGGTGCCTGGCACCCATTCTTGGAAAATGATCTGGGCGAGCTTCGGGTTCTCGATTTCCAGTAGTTCCTCCCACTCCAGCTTGCGGAATTCATGCGTTTCAGAGAATGCCTGCGTCGAAAGCTGATAAGTAATTTGACCGTAATGTTGTTGCCAGAATTGCTGGGCATGCTCGGGAATGGTCGTGATCAGGCTTTCCGGAATAATCAGTCCGCATTGCTTGGCCAGATCGAGCTGCAACGGTTTATGCGCGATTGCTGTAACGCGGGCGCTGTCATTGACCCAAAGACACGAGCTTGCTTGCCATATGCCGCGGATCGTCATCATGCTGGTATGTTCAGGTGAATCTTCGTTGAAGGTTTGACGATCCAAACTGAGTGGCCGTCGCCACCAGATGGAACGCACCGCATCGCGGTCGATGAATTTGTCCTGTGACAGCCAGATGCGATAGTGACTGGAATCGCTTGCCGATAATGCAATGTCGAGATTCATTCGCGTGGGAAATTGCGTGTTGTCGAATAAATAGACATTCGGAACTTTTTGTCGCTTGAGTGCATTGAAAACCGCATAGGCATGCACATCATCAGGATCGGAAATAATAAGAATGGTCATCAAAAGCTTCCTTCTTAAGCAGAACGGGACATTAATTTGCCGAGAGGTGTTCTCAAGTACTGATCTGGTATCGGTTGAGCAGCATCGCGGTGATTGGGTTCGCAGTGTGCTGTTGCTTTGGTTGAAGTCTGTTGAGCATGCATCAGATGAAGCTATTCCGGTGGGAAATTATTCAACGCCAGTTAATTCATAGGCTAACTGATAAGTAAACGCTGAGGGTGTCTGTTTTGTCATATTGTTCATTGCCCGGCTAATTTCTTATCGGTCGGAAATTTCCTATCCATTCTTAGGTTCTACATACTGAAATCGAGGATTTCAGACCAGATCGACGGAAGACGCGTCACATTTTTAAAAAGAAATGAGTCATCTTATTAGTAACGATACCACTTATGGTAATGCATCGCTGTGAGAAAACCCACACTGGAATTGAAAGAAAGTTTCCAAGATCACGTTCGTGCAGAGTGCACGGCGATAGGCTGTGCCAGGTTAGTTCAGCCCGCTCCGCAAGGCCGCAAGGGAATTGGCTGAGGTTTTAATTTACGATCTCATTCGTGGGAACTGCCCAATCAGTAGCTTGCATTTTTAGTTCAGTCAGTTCTGTTGAACTCAGAAAACCCAGTTCATTCAGAATCGGTTGCAGGAGATGAGTTTCATGTTGCTCCATCGCTTCAACCAATTTTAATGCAATGCCAAGTCGACCTTCGCGATTCATCAAAGCATGATGCATGTCTTCCGAGATGCCCAGCTTATTGACAATTTGCTGCATCTCGATACCCAGTAATTCATCGAGCAACGACAAGATGCCAACGATGAATGCGCGTTCCTGGTGATTCTTGTCATGAGGCCGCTCGACAGCTGCGATGAGTTCCATCAACTTGCCGCGTTCCAGTGCTGACGGAATCAGATCATGACAAGTAGCCTCTTCCGGTTGATCGGAGGTATAGAGCAGCAGTTGTATCCACTTCTGCAACTGTTCCCGTCCCATCAACGAAATGGCATGCCGGATCGAGTTGATTTTTCGGGGTAAATCGCCGGTGACGGAATTGACCATGCGCAAAAGATTATAGCTGAGCGTGGGCTGCCGTTTGAATTCCTGCTCGATTTCATCGCTGGCTTCTGTTGCCATGATCAATTCCAATAGCCTGAGCAGCGGCAGTTTTCCCGTATCGGCGCGTTTTATGGCCATGACTTCGGGCTTGGCAAAATGATAGCCCTGGAACATCTGGAAACCCAATTGCTTGCAATGAACTTCCTGTTCGCGAGTTTCCACTTTCAATGCCAGCAGCAGAACTGGCCAACGTTTCAAAGCGACGACCAGCGCTTCCAGCGATTGGGTATTCAACGACAGCACATCGACTTTGACGATGCTCACGATCGGTAATAACTGCTCAATGCGACTATCGATGGCCACCACGCTATCCAGAGCAAACTGATAGCCCCGATGTTTTAATTCATGACATTGCTGAAGAAATTCCGAAGTGATTGATTCAGGAACTCTGACTTCCAGCACGACGTGCTTACTGGGCAACAGACTGATGATATCGCTTCTGATCAGATCAAGATCGGCGTTGATGAAGCCGCGTTGTTGACCTACGACGTTCTGGATGCCAAATCTGCCGTAGGCATTCGCAATGACGATCGCAGATGCGGATAAATCATCGGTGATTTTTGCCGTCTCTTCGCTGACTTCTTGCCTGAACAGCAACTCATATGCGACCAAATTTTGGTTACGATCTACAATGGGCTGTCTGCCAAGAAAATAACGATCCATTCATACCTCCACATCTAACAATGGGATTAAATAAAACCTGCGCGTGCTATGGTTCTGAGGAATTCGCCAGCGCCTTTTGATCGCCCGGAATTCGGGTGTGGTTTGTTGATTGGAGCGAGTATAGCTTAAAGTAAAACAAAAGCTTAAGCGAGAAAAGACAGGGTTTTACCCGTCAATGAAATATTTGGGACGGCAATTTTTGCAATGAATTTCTGATGAGCATGATGTGGACTAGCTGGCGTGAATATACTGCTGTGATCGATAACAGAACGTTTTTAGCGTGCCTGGCGTGGATCAGTATGTTGGTAGCGTTGAACTATACCCTGGGTATCGAATCGGGATGGATCAGGAATATGGCATCGCGCTTTGAGCAATTTTCTGCTTTGTATGGAATGTATTGCAGCGCATTCATTATCCCTTACGGATTGGTCATGCTGCTGCGCAAGCAACCGATGGAGCTTACGCCAGTTTTTTGGGGGCTGCTGCTGTTAGCGCCAGCCATTTTTGCGCTTAAAGTCTGTAGCGCTAATCCATTGGAATCTATGCTCGACGGCGTCTGGGGAAGATATCTGACGTTGGTCACGATGCTTCCTTTCAAGCTATTAATTGTGCTTATTCCGTTGATGGTTTTTTATCATGTGTTTCCTCAGCCCAGTTTCTGGGGAATGACAATGAAAAATGTTCGCTGGCAACCGTATGGTCTGATGTTGCTATTGATGTTGCCGCCGATCCTGTTTGCCAGTACTCAACCGGATTTTCTCGAAGCCTATCCGCGGGTCCGGCAGATCGATTTCATTGCCCCTCATACTGAATGCTTGTTGTGCCACCAGTTAATATATGAGCTCAGCTATGGCATCGATTTCATTACGATCGAACTGTTCTTCCGTGGGTTTTTGATCTTTGGATTTATCCGCTACGCGGGCACGGCGGCGATCTTGCCGATGGCCACGTTCTATTGCAGCATCCATTTTGGCAAACCGCTGCTTGAGTGCATTTCGTCTTTTTTCGGTGGATTGATACTGGGTGTTGTTTCTTATCGCACCCGCTCCATTGTCGGCGGACTGGCCGTACATGTGGGAATTGCCTGGCTGATGGAAGCAGGCGGTTTTCTCGGAAATATGGGGAGAAAATGATTCAGGCCATTGATGATCATGGCTGAATGCGATGCTCTCAGACGATCATATCCGGTATGAAAAAGGAGGCTGTGGCCGTTTGACAACCTTACGGATACTGGGTAGATTGCGTGTCGACACAGATTCTGCATTACCTTTGTTTATCCCTGCGCAACAAACATCAGGATTGCCGGTCTCACGAATTCTCGACCCAGACGAAAGCGGCTGGATCATTAACGACTTAATTTATCATGAGCAAGTTTTATGACTAATGCAACAAGTTCCCAGCAGCCGGGCAACAGCGCCGGATTAAGTGCACAAGCCATTGGCGAATTGAATGACCGCTATCGGCCGTTTAATTTTGAGGAGCGTTTGCGTATGCTCTACTCCGATTTCGCACCTGAAAAGATTATGGTGACATCATCCTTTGCGGCGACATCTGCTTATTTTTTGCACATCATTTCTCGCAGCCGACCTGAACAGGTGATCTTTTTCATCGACACAGGGTTTCACTTTCCAGAAACCTTGTTATACCGTGATTATCTGATCGGACTTTTCCATTTAAAAGTCCAGGATTTGAAAGCCGACAGTTATCAGCACTGGTACAGCGAGCGCGAAAAGCTTTATCAGGTGGATCCAGATTTTTGTTGCGCCATCAATAAGATAAGCCCGCTTGAAGAAATCAAGCCGAATTACCATGTCTGGGTGTCGAGTCTGATGAACTGGCAGACCGATCACCGCGCTGGTCTAGGCATATTCGAGGAACGTCGCGGCATTATCAAATTCAATCCGATGATTGATGTGACTCGAGAAGAGCGCGATGCGTACATTCTCGAGCATAAATTACCGTTTCATCCGTTGGTTGCCGAAGGTTATTCCTCAATCGGATGCACGCATTGCACCGTGAAAGGCGAAGGTCGCAGCGGACGCTGGGTGGGCAAGCCGAAGACCGAATGTGGTCTGCATCTTTAAGAAATGCGAATACTAATGTGTTCACTCCTCCGGGATCAATGTCACATTCATAAGGCTCATTCATTGGTCATAGCCTGCATGTATTCAATCTGATTTCGCCTTTTCTGCTCTCTTTTCTTTTGTCCGGCTTGCAGGTTAACGGCGTGTTTTGAACCGATCAGTGGCCCTGATCAACGCGGCCTGGATTCCCGGTTCCCAGGCCGAATGACCTGCATCGTCGATGATGATATATTCGGCCTGAGGCCATGCGTGATGCAGGTCGTCAGCACTGACGATTGGACAGACGGCATCATAGCGTCCTTGGACAATCACTGCCGGAATGTGATGCAGCTTATGTATATTATCCAGCAAGGAATTTTCCGGTAAAAAGATACGATGACTGAAATAATGCGCCTCCATGCGGGCTAATCCCAGCGCAACGGTGTCGCTGCCAAAGTAGCTGACGGTTGTCGGGCTGGGCAATAGCGTCGAACAGGAACCTTCATACGTGCTCCAGGTTCGCGCCGCAGGCATATGAATGGCCGGATCGGGATGCATGAGCCGCTGATAATATGCAGTAAGAATATCTTTCTGCTCGGCGGCTGACAGAGGAGCTGCCAACTGCCTCCAGGCTTCCGGGAAGAATTGGCGTAGACCATATAAGAACCAGTCGATTTCTTCGTTGCGGCATAAAAAAATGCCCCGCAGAATGAATCCTAGGCAGCGTTCGGGATGCGCCTCGCCATAGGCGAGCGCCAATGTGCTGCCCCAGGATCCGCCAAATACATACCATTGATCGATATCCAGATGCTGACGCAGCAATTCTAGATCATTGATCAGATGCGGTGTGGTATTGTCGCGAACTTCGCCAAGCGGTGTAGAACGGCCCGCGCCTCTTTGATCGTAAATGACAATGCGATAATATGTCGGATCGAAAAAACGGCGATGTGATGGGGTTGATCCTGCACCGGGGCCGCCATGTAAAAAAACGACAGGAATGCCTTCGGGGTTGCCAGATTCTTCCCAGTACATGGTGTGCAATGAATCCAGCGATAGGGTACCGTGACGATAAGGTTCGATTTCAGGATAAAGTGTAGTCGGTAGATGTGTGTTCATGATGAAAAGATTGATGCCGATAATTAAGGGGTTTTTGAAATTAATCGAAAAAGATGACAAACAGCACAGAGTTCAGAAATTAGATGAATTATAGTTCTGATATATTGCCTGGCTGGTTGTACATCGTTTCAATCTGACTAGGAATTGACCCATGCCGAATACTATACTGAAAGAACAAGAGATTTCCATGTTGAGAGAAGAAGTAGAAATATTGATGAATGAGCGCCAAAGTTTGTTGAATGCCACCGGCGCCGCTGCCGTTTTTGTCGCCAAGCTGGACAGCTCATTGTTGCCTGATTCAGCTTGCCAAGCCGCTCAGGTGCTGTCGAGTTCGTTAAATAGTTTACCTGAAGAAACCCTGCGTGATGCACTCGAGAATGTAAAAGCAGAGTTTTTGGGTCGTGCCTGAGCAGCTGGTCTCTTTACCGAAACCCAAAGTTGGACTTGTTCTGACAGGAGGTGGCGCTCGTGCGGCTTATCAGGTTGGAGTTCTCCGGGCCATTGCCGAGTTACTGCCCGACAAGACCCGTAATCCCTTTCCTGTCATCTGTGGCACGTCGGCCGGCGCTATCAATGCTGCGAGCCTTGCCGTTTCGGCCAATAATTTTGGCCAGGGAGTCAAGGAACTGGAGGCAGTGTGGTCGAACTTCCATGTCGATCACATTTATCGCTCTGATTTATTGGGTGTATTTCATAATACGCTGCGTTGTCTGTTGTCTCTGGTGTCAAGCGAGTATGGCAAGCATAATCCCATTTCTCTTCTGGATAATTCGCCCCTCGAAGCTTTGCTGAGGGAACGCTTTCCCTTTCGTTCCATTCAATATTGCATTCGCTCTGGTTCTCTACACGCGCTGGGTTTGACGGCTTGGGGCTATACTTCAGGTCAATCAGTAACGTTTTACCAGGCAGCGCGTGAAGTTATGCCATGGAAAAGGGCGCAGCGGCTGGGGATTCCCGTCGATATCGGCGTTGAACACTTGATGGCTTCTTCATCGATCCCCTTTATTTTTCCTGCAGTCCGTCTGAACCGGGAGTTTTTCGGCGACGGCTCAATGCGTCAGCTTGCGCCGATCAGTCCTGCCTTGCATCTCGGAGCTGAGAAAGTGTTGATCATTGGAGTGCGTAAAGCCGTAACCGATGAACCGAAGCGGGTGCATGCGTCGAGCTACCCGCCCTTTGCGCAGATTGCCGGCCATGCACTGAACAGTATCTTTGTAGATAGCCTGGATGTCGATCTCGAACGCTTACTGCGGATCAACGAAACCTTAAAACTCATTCCCCACGATGTATTCAAAGAAAGAAATATTCCTTTGCGTCCGGTTGAAGCGATGATGATCGCTCCCAGCGAGGGTATTAATGAAATTGCGCAGAAATACGCCTACACGCTGCCCTGGATCATGCGTTATCTCTACCGGGCCATCGGAGCGATGGGGCCGAATGGATCGACCTTGTTGAGTTATGTATTATTCGAAGCCCAGTTCTGCCGGGATTTGATCGAACTGGGTTATAACGATACGTTGTTACAAAAAAAAGAGCTTCTGAAATTCATTGGGATTCAAGAGAATACTTAAAATGATTCTGGTCTGGGTTGTTGACATGAAATTTTGCTGGGGAAAAATAAATGGCTTTTGAGGATCCTGAGTTCTGGTTTGCAGTCTTAAAAATCATCGCGATTGATATCGTCCTGGGTGGCGACAATGCCGTGGTGATCGCATTGGCATGCCGGCGATTGCCCGAGCAGCAGCGCAAGCTGGGTATTTTCTGGGGGGTATTTGGCGCGATCATGCTTCGGATCGTGCTGATCTTTTTTGCTTTGAGCTTATTGGCGATTCCCTACCTGAAAATCGCCGGAGCGGCCTTGCTGATCTGGATTGGCATCAAACTGATGCAGCCCGAATCAGCGGGAGATGGACACGAAATCGACGCAAGCACGACGTTGTTGGGTGCCATCAAGACCATCATTGTGGCTGATGCCGTCATGAGCCTGGATAACGTCATCGCGATTGCTGGCGCTGCGAAGGATGATCTTTCGCTGGTCATCTTTGGCCTTGTGATCAGCGTGCCAATCATCGTATGGGGAAGCCAACTGGTGATGAAGCTCATGGATCGTTTTCCCATCACGATTGCCATCGGCGCGGGATTGCTGGGGTGGATTGCAGGTGACATGGTTATCACAGATGTGGTTACCAAAGCCTGGGTTGATTCTCAAGCGCAATATTTGCACTGGATTGCGCCTGCTGTGGCTGCACTGGTGGTCGTTTCCGCCGGTAAGGCACTCGCAGCGCGTCACAGGGATGTTCAAAAACCGGTGGTTGATCTGCTCGACGATACCATGCCGAAGCAATAGTAATCATTTCATCTACAACACAACAGGAAGAAAACGTCATGTTAAAAATTCTTTTACCAGTGGATGGCTCGGAAAACTCTAAAAAAGCGGTGGCCAGTTTCGTTTCCATGCTCGATTGGTACAAGGAAAAGCCCGAACTACACCTGCTGAGCGTTCAGCGTACTCTGGATGGGAACGTGTCGTTATTCATCAATCAGGCTGATATTAAACAATATCATCAGGACGAAGGCTTGAAATGCCTGCAAAACACCCGTGATTTCCTCGATCAGGCTGGCATTCCCTACCAGTATCATATAACTGTTGGCGATCCGGCAGACATGATTGTGCGTTTTGCTGCCGAAAAGCACTACCACCAAATCGTGATGGGTCCTCGTGGCATGGGAGGCATTCAGGGTTTGCTGCTGGGATCGGTGACGAACAAGGTGATGCAGCTATCAAGTATTCCAGTGTTATTGGTCAAATGAACAGAGAGGTGAAACCCTTTGAAACTCAGGATCCTGGGATGTAGCGGAGGAATAGGAAATGGCGCTCAGACCACAGCCATGCTGCTGGATGGGGATGTCCTGATTGATGCCGGAACCGGCGTTGGCAATTTGACGCTGGATGAACTGATCGCGATTGATCATATTTTTGTCACGCATGCGCATCTCGATCATATTGCATGCATTCCCTTTCTAATCGACACTGTAGGTTCGTTACGAACCCAGCCAGTCACTATTCATGCCACTCAGGCCACTTTGGCAACATTAGAGAGCCATTTATTCAACTGGCAGTTATGGCCCGACTTCACCAAGATTCCCAATTCATCTTCCCCCTATATGCGATATGAAGCGCTCGCGCTGGGCGATGTCACGGATCTGAATGGCCGCAGGATTATTCCATTACCCGCCAATCACGTCGTGCCAACCGTGGGTTATCAACTGGATTCTGGGCGGGCGAGCCTGATATTCACCGGCGACACCACCACCAACCCGGCGCTATGGCCGATCGCCAATCAGATCGAGAATTTGAAATACCTCATCATCGAGTCCGCTTTTTGCAATCAGAAACGTGATATTGCCATCCGATCCAAGCATCTCTGTCCGAGTTTGCTTGCCGAAGAACTGGAAAAATTTGAGCGCGATGCAGACATATATATTTCCCATTTAAAACCGGGTGAGGCCGATGTGACGATGGCGGAGATTCAGCATTCCATCGCCAGGTTCAAACCGCGCCGGCTTGAAAACAATCAATCATTTGAGTTTTAGTGCATTCTGTGGAGAACTGATGTCATGAGTACAGCCCCGATATCCTTGCTACGAAAAGATGGATCGAGTATCGGCAACGAATTGGATTTTTCCAATAACCTGCAAGCGGCGCTCGCAAAAATCCAGGCATCCGGCAACATGGATGAGATCATGCTGGAAATGAGCAAGGAACTTCGCGGCGTATTCAATGCCGACCGGCTGATTATCTATACCTTGAGCGAAGATCGATCGGTATTGATAACCCGGGTCAGGGCAGGGCTCAACGCGATTCAGGATCTGAAACTGCCGATGCTTGAAAGCACTGTCACCGGCTATGTCAGCGCCAAGAAAAAACTCGTCCATATTGAAGATGTCTACAATAAAAGCGAGTTGAAAGCGATCGATGCGCATTTGGCGTTTTCGCATGAGATCGATAAACGCACCGGTTACCGCACCAAGCAGATGATCGTGGCACCGATTTTAACGGCTGATGCGCAGGAACTGCTGGGTTTGGTGCAGGTGATCAATCAAAAGAATAACCAGCCGTTTGAGGCCATTGCCTTGGAAGGCGTCCAGGAACTCTGCAGGACGCTGGCGACAATCCTGAAGCAACCCCAGAAACTCGTCCAGGGGCCGCAATCGAAATATGGCGCGCTGGTGGGACAAGCTGCGGTTTCCGCCGCCGAGCTGGAACTGGCGGTGCGATCCGCAAAAAAGAAGGGCTGCGATCTGGAAGAAGTGCTGATGGATGATTTGCGCATCGAGGCATCACAGATCGGTAAGGCGTTGTCTGGATTCTACGGCTGCCCGTATGAGCCTTTCAAGAAAGACCGCATCAAGCCCATGGAGCTGCTGAAGCACCTGAAAAAAGATTATGTGGAAAGCAACGTCTGGCTGCCGATTGATGAAACCAGGGATGGGATCATCGTGTTGACGCTTGATCCGGAGCGAATCAAATCTCAGCGCGTTGCAAGCACGATTTTTCCGAAGCATAAAATCGCCTATGCCGTTACGACGCGGCGCGAGTTTGACGCCACCATTGAACAGTTTTATGGCGCCGGGCCGGGCGAGATCAACGCCGGCGACATCAATGAGATGCTGTTCAATCTGGAAGGCGGAGACGCATTTGAAGAAGTCACCGGCGACAAAGAGGACACCTCGGCAGCCTCGGATAACGAACTCGTCAAGCTGGTCAACAAAATCATCATCGATGCCTACAAGATGGGCGTCTCCGACATACACATCGAACCGTATTCTGGCAAGGAAAAGACCAAGATCCGCTTTCGCAAGGATGGCTCGTTGATGCCCTATATCGAGATTCCGGCCAATTACCGCAATCCGCTGGTGACAAGGATCAAGATCATGTGCGACATGGATATTTCCGAAAAGCGCAAGCCGCAGGATGGCAAAATCAAATTCCGCAAATTTTCGCCCCTGGATATCGAATTGCGGGTGGCGACCATTCCTTCCGCCGGCGGCGTGGAAGATGTGGTGATGCGGATTCTGGCGGCGGGCGAACCAATACCGCTGGAGAAAATGGGATTCACCGCGAATAACCTAGACTCGCTGAAAAAAATCATCAGCAAACCTTATGGATTGTTTTTCGTCTGCGGCCCGACCGGTTCCGGCAAAACCACCACGCTGCATTCGGTGCTGAAATACCTCAATCGCCATGACACCAAAATCTGGACTGCAGAAGATCCGGTCGAGATCACGCAGAAAGGGCTGCGGCAGGTGCAGATCAATGTCAAGGCAGGGTTGACCTTTCCGGCCATCATGCGATCCTTCTTGCGGGCCGATCCGGACATCATCATGGTGGGCGAGATGCGCGACAAGGAAACCACCAGCATTGGCATCGAAGCGTCGCTGACCGGTCACTTGGTGCTGGCGACCTTGCATACCAACAGCGCACCCGAGTCCGTGATCCGCCTGCTGGATATGGGCATGGATCCGTTCAACTTTTCCGACGCGTTGCTGGGCGTGCTGGCGCAACGGCTGGCCAAGCGCCTGTGCAAATGCAAGGAAGCCTATCATCCGAGCGAACCGGAAATTCGCATGCTGCTGACGGAATATTGCGAAGAACTCACCAACATCGATCATTTCAAAGCCGATCCGAAAACTGCCACGCAAGAAATCCTTGCGCACTGGATTCAGCAGTATGGCAACGAAGCCGGCCAGCTTACCCTGTACAAACCGGTCGGCTGCGAGCATTGCAACGACACCGGCTTTGCCGGCCGGGTGGGATTGCACGAACTGATGACCGCCACCGATGCCTTGAAAAAGAACATCCAGGAGCGTGCCCGCGTTGCGGACATGCTGGTCACGGCGTTGAGCGAGGGTATGCGAACGCTGAAACAGGATGGCATCGAGAAAGTCTTGCAGGGCATCACCGATATTCATCAGGTGCGCGTGGTGTGCATCAAGTAAAGCTGCGCTAGAAATACGCTGGCATGTCCAGAGTCGCGAGTAAGTCAAAAAATGGATTTTATAAAGAACGGGATGATCGTTTTTCCAGCCATTTTTTGAAGGATGTTTGACTTTCGCCCAAAGGTTTGCCTCTCAATAATCCCTCAACACTGATATCTTCATCGAGATCTTCCCAACGTATTCCGGATCCTCTTCCAATCAGGCGCCAATTATTCTGCTCCGCGCGAGAAGCATGCGTGAGTCTTGGGTACCACGCCAGAGGTACGGAAATGGTGCGCCCATCGCTCAAATCAACATGTAAGGTAATCCTCTGTCAACGTAATATTTTCTGCGCAGGAATTTCCATTTCAATCGTGGAAGTAGGCATGCCATGCCTCTCTCAATTGGTATTAATGGTCGCTGATCATGCCTTGAAGACGTCCAATTTCATTTTGAGAAACCCGCCGCTGCTTTGCAAGCGAACCGGTTCGAGCCAAAATGATAAATCTTGGCCTGCTGATGAATTTCCTGAGATGGCCCAAATTTCGAAAAAATTACCGCAGGTTCCTGTTAAGAAAATTTCATTTTTTTATTTTATATCGTCTCCAGGCAGGGACGATTCATGCTGTTGCAGTAATGCACTACGTCCGAAGCTAGGTTGCTGGAGGAATGGTTAATAATCTATTGATTTTAATGAATTATTAATTTATTGCGATTTAAAATGACGTAAATGGTCATTTTTTGTCCGAATGCGTCAAAATGAAAATAGTTTAAGCAATTGATTTTTATGTGAATAAAATTCAAGAATTTACTCTGAACCGATCATTTATTCATGATCTTAAGTTTAAGGATTAAAAGAACATGAAGTTCATATTTAGGCCATTTAAAGATAAGACTGGGTATTCCATGGGCGGTAAATATCGCGTGAATTAACTCTAAATGGAAATTTAGTATGAATTGAAAAGAAACGCGAGGATTCTAGGGTTTTTAGACTGAAGGGTCGCTAAATACAGTAAAGAATGCTAAAAGCTTTTGAATAAATATGAGGATTTCATGTAAATAAAGAATGGCAAAACTCGTTAGTAAAAAACCGCCTGTAAGGCGGTTTTTTATAGAGAGACTAAACTTTCTTAACAAATCGCACCATCAACTCGAGTTCTGCATGAGCCACCTACAGCCCAAGTTACTTTGCCTTGTGCGTCTACCGTAGGAGTTAATACATATTGTTCTCCAGCTAGACCCTGGGCTGAATTTGATGTGGCAGTAATTACACCTGCTGCTGTAATAGCCACGTTGTTTAATAGAGTTGTGCCTACAGGAGCAGCTGGTATAAGTCCCATAAATCCAAAAGCAACGTTTTGAATTGCGGGGCCACCAGCGTTAAAACATGCGCCTTCTTGAACACATATCTCGATACCAGCTTTAATTCCCGCAGTAGCATTAATAATCTCTGTGAATTTTGCCTTCAGCGTATAACTTTGATAAGCAGGTACAGCCACGGCGGCCAGAATACCGATGATGGCGACAACGATCATTAATTCAATCAGTGTGAAACCTTTTTGTGTATGTTGCATTTGTTGTTCTCCTGTAGGTTAGTAGGCACACCGTGGTGTGTGCGAAAGTAATAGCAGAAATCGTGCCAGAATTTTGTTACAGCATTTATTCCTTTATTATCTGATCTGATGGGATCTGTCGTGAATTCGAGCAATCGTTGAAGGTTTTATCATGATGAATCCGATGTTTCAATGTCCAAACACTTCTTCCCATAGCGCCAGCACTGCCATGCGGTCATCCTTTAGATGGCTGCCTTCGATACGGATGAACTCGGGGGCTTGGCCATCGATCGGCGCGCTGCCGGTCATGTCGGCATCGCCGCTTAGGCGTTGGCGGTGCTGGATGCGGCGGAATTCCCGGTAGGCGGAGCGCACCTGTTCGGCAATGTCGATCGAAATCAGATGAAGCTGGCCAGCTAGTTTCAGCAGCGCGATGTTGCCGATGTTGCCGGTCAGTTCCGGAAATTGGTGCGCGTAACCGAGCACCAGATATTGCACGATGAATTCGACATCGATGATGCCGCCGCGGTCGTGCTTGATGTCAAATAATGCAGTGGGATTGGGGTGGACATCGCGCATTTTTTCGCGCATTTTTAGAATTTCCTGCTTGAGTTCGCCCAAGTTGCGCGATTTGCACAGGATTTCCTTGCGGGTTTTCTCAAAGGTTTCTCCGACCAGACTGTCGCCCACGACGAAACGCGCCCGTGTCAATGCCTGATGTTCCCACACCCAGGCGTGCTCGCGCTGGTATTGCGCAAACGCTTCCATCGAATTGACCAGCAGGCCGGTGGCGCCGTTCGGCCGCAGGCGCAGGTCGGTCTCGTAAAGCAATCCAGCCGATGTATGCCGGGTGAGCCAGGCATTGATGCTCTGGCCGAGCTTAGTGTAAATTTCCGCGGCGTCGGGGTGATCGTCATCGTACAGAAAGATCAGATCGAGATCGGAAACATACCCGAGTTCTTTGCCACCCAGTTTTCCATAGCCGATGACCGCGAACGCCGGCGTGTCGCGGTGACGCTTTTTCAGGCCATTCCAAGCCAGATTCGATACCGCGCCAAGAATCAGATCCGCCAGCGCAGTCAGATGATCGCTCAGGGTTTCCAGCAGCAGCGAGCCTTCCAGATCGGTCACCAGCAGGCGGAAAACCTGGGCGTGCTGGAAATGCCGCAGCACATCCATTTGCCATTCCAGGATGTCATTCTTGGGACTGTTGTCATGATTGAGTTGATAGGCAAGATCATTGGCAAGCACTTGCCAATTCGGTGCGGGGTGCGGTGCATCATGGCCGAGCAGTTCATCGAGCAGGATCGGGTGCCGGCCGAGGTAATCGCTCGCCCATTGACTGATGCTGACCAATTCGGCTACGCGTTGTAAGGTTTGCGGGTGTTCCAGCAACAACGCCAGATAAGAGGTTTGTGAACTGATGTTCTCCAGCAAACGCAGCATGCGGGCGAGCGTTATTTCAACAGGCGGCAGTTCAGCTACTACCTCGATGATCAGCGGGACCAACGTATTGATGTGCTGGCGGCTGGATTCGGGCAATTGCTGATAGCACAGACCCTGATAAAAAGCGCGCAGCCGCTCGGAAATCTTCGCGGGTTCGGTAAATCCCATGGTTGTGAGCTGCGTCGTTGCGGCTTCCGATTGGGAAACATCCTGCGTTTCGGTTTGCCATAAATACGCCAGCATGTCATGCGTGGGCGATTTGCGCGGCGTGGCAAAAATCAATTCGAACTGGCGCGTGACATTCTTGCGGTGAATGTCGAGTTGCTGCATGAAACGCGCGTAATCCGGAAATCCCATCGCCATCGCGACGAGGTTCTGGTCGTCGACACCGAGCGGAAGGGTCTGGGTTTGCTGATCATCCAAATATTGCAGGCGATGCTCGAGCTTGCGCAGGAAATGATATGCCTGGGTCAGCTCGGTCACGGCTTGTTCCGGCAGTTGCTGTTTTTTCTGGATGCGTTGCAGGACGTTGAGCGTGGGCCGAATGCACAGATCGGCATCACGGCCGCCGCGAATCAACTGGAAGACCTGCGTGATGAATTCGATTTCGCGGATGCCGCCCGGGCCGAGTTTGATGTTGTCATGCATTTCACGGCGTTCGACTTCCTTGCGCAATTGCGCATGCAATCGTCGCATCGATTCATAGGCGCCGAAATCGAGATATTTGCGGAATACGAAAGGACGCACGATTCTTTCCATCAGGATGGATTGCGCGTCGGCATCCGCATGCCCGGCAATGATGCGGCCCTTGATCCAGGCGTACCGCTCCCATTCCCGGCCTTGCTTGAGAAAATATTCCTCCAGCATGGGAAAACTGATCGCCAGCGGACTGTTTTCTCCGTGTGGCCGCAAACGCATATCGACCCGGAACACGTAACCGTCGACGGTATAATCATTCAGGCTAGCGATGAGCTTGCGCCCGAGGCGGGCAAAGAACTCGTGGTTCGATATGCATTTCCGGCCATTGGTTTCGCCATCTTCCGGATACACAAACACCAGATCGACATCCGATGACACATTCAATTCGCCGCCGCCGAGTTTGCCCATCGCTACCACCAGCAGGTGCTGAGGGATATTGCTGTGCTCGCCGATGGGGCGGCCAAAATGACTGGGTTGCGTTAGCCAGTTTTCATGAAAATTGAGCGCAAATTGAATAGCCGTTTCGGCCAG
>CASDLT010000007.1 GCA_949281375.1 uncultured Nitrosomonas sp. | reverse complement strand
AGGAGGAAGAGATGAAGAATCAAATCAGTTATTCACAGGAAGTACGAGAACGAGCAGTAAGATTGGTATTCGAGCAACAAAAGGAGCATGAATCGCAATGGGCGGCGATCAAGTCGATCGCATCAAAGATTGGCTGCACATCGGAGACGTTGCGCACCTGGGTAAGACGAGCAGAGACTGATCAGGGAATACGAGGTGGTATGTCGACTGCGGATCGTGAGAGACTCAAGGAATTGGAACAGGAGAATCGGGAATTAAAGCGAGCCAACGAGATATTACGTAAGGCGTCGGCCTATTTTGCGCAGGCGGAGCTCGACCGCCGACCGAAATAATGGTGACATTTGTCGATAGTAACAAAGCAGAATACGGGGTCGAGCCAATCTGCAATGAAATCTGGATTGCCCCGTCGAGTTATTACGAACACAAAGCGCGCGAGCGAGATCCCGATCGATTGCCTAATCGCATCAAGCGAGACATGAGACTAGAACTTGATATACAGCGGGTATGGAAAGACAATTTCCGAGTTTATGGTGCTCGCAAAGTATGGCGGCAGTTGTTGCGAGAAGGCATTGGTGTTGCTCGTTGTACGGTCGAGCGGTTAATGAAGAAGCTTGGAATACACGGTGTTCGACGCGGCAAAAAGTGTTGGACAACCATTTCGGACGATTTGCTTGACCGGCCAACGGACAAGGTTAACCGGCAATTTGTAGCTGCCCGGCCCAATCAACTGTGGGTGGCGGATATTACATTTGTAGCGACGTGGATTGGCTTTGTTTATGTGGCTTTTATCACCGATGTTTTTGCCCGGTATATTGTTGGTTGGCGAGTGAGTCGTTCATTGCGAACGGACCTGGTATTGGATGCATTGGAACAGGCGCTATGGGCACGGCGGGAAACCGCAGGATTGATTCATCATAGCGACCACGGCTGCCAATATTTGTCGATTCGCTATACAGAACGTTTGGCGCAGGCAAATATTGACGCCTCTGTCGGCAGCATCGGAGATTCTTATGACAATGCCATGGCCGAAACCATCAATGGTTTGTACAAGACCGAAGTCATACGGCATCGCGGTCCTTGGCATAGTATCGAAGAAGTAGAATTTGCTACATTGGAATGGGTGGATTGGTTCAACAATCGAAGATTGCTGGACGCAATCGGATATGTCCCACCGGCAGAATTTGAAAAGGCGTATCATCACCAACAGGAAGAGTCAGCTGATGCAGCTTGACCCAAGAAAACATGTCTCCGGAAAACCCGGGGAGATTCATGCTGAGCTAGCTGAACTGACCTGCTTGGAAATTCCTGACACTTATTACTAGACTGCCCCTCACCCGCCCAAACCATTGCTGGGTAAACCATAGGATGCTTTCAGGACGATTATCTAACATCCTGAGTGCCGACTTGCTTCAACGAAGCTGCGCAAGAAGCCTTAATAAACTTGATAAGCCGTATATATCCAATACTGACCAGAGTTGCCACCCAATTTACCAGCCCGGAATTCAGCGCGCTGCTGAAAAATAAGGTTATCCAGAACAGTATGAATGGAATGACAAAGGGGGTACGTGACAATCTGTTGGCCGAACGGCTTGGGGAAACCGGCAAATACGAATATATCTATCTGCCCGGCTACCACAGCGTAGGTATGCAAAACAAGGCTTAGAAAAAATAATTCATGTTTTACAACCCAATAGACCTCACACCACGCTTGACGACAAAACGCCAGATGAGTTCTATTTCGATAACCTCCCTATGACTATGTAGGCTATTGAATCTCCTGCGGTGTTTTTTGAGAAAGAAACGAAGCGGAGTAATCGTTCATCACCCGAAAGGCAAATCTTCCCGGTTGATTTGATGTGCCGACTGATGCTTCTAAGCCGTAACGCCCACTATGATCATTTGCCTAGTTCCGATTATTCTGAAAAGCAATATCATGAGGAAATACTTGAAATGGTTCGATGTATAACAAATTCAGCAATGATCTATGTTAGCTGCGAAATCGGAAAAGCGTTGAATGGGCTGGATTATCCGGCTGTTTGCTGAGAAACTCGGAGCCTGATGCAGGATACCGGCGTGCAAGCAATACATCGGAAGAAGAACAAAGTAAGTACTAACAGAAAGCACAAACAACCGCTATTCGATAACAAGTTGAATCGACAAGTTTGAGTTTGAAGCCTGAAATCAGGTCTGTGTAGTGCCATCACTCTGCATTGGGACCCGGCAAGCCTGCTTGTGTTTGGCTGTTGTCATTGGCTAGGCTGGTTTATGATGCACTGAAAACGGTGACCTGACGGCATCAACTACGGGGCGAGTTGTGCATTCGGCACGGACGCAATATGCCTGCAGGGATTAGCGGAAGCTTGTGGAAAAATAGACGGCTTGGTGGGTAGCATGGTTCGCACCGGTGATTGTTTCGACAATGCCATGGCAAAAAACTTTTTTGGTAGCTTCAAACAGGATCGAATCCACTGGCGGGCATTACCAGACCTGCCATGCAGCTCAGCAAGATGGATTTTTGCCGTTCTGTCAGAACTTTTTTATCACCTTCATATATTTCACATAATCCGCGTTTCATGCAGCCAACCTGTTAGAGTGATATTTCGATCAATCCGATCTCGACCGTTCGCAGAAATTATCATCTAGTTGTCGGCTGGGCCTTGTGTATTCAATGCTACGAAGCCTTATGTTTTTTCCAACAACCCGAATAATTCGTCGATTCATTCTCAATCGTTATTGAGCTTACGACTCGAGTAGCCTTCTACTTCTCAGTCGCTTTAATTGCTTCCAGATTGGCTTGCGCGTCAGCATTTCCTTGAGCTGCTGCTTTCTCAAACCATCCTATCGCCTTTTTGATATCGCGCTCTACGCCTTCACCGGTGAAATACATCGCGCCCAGATTGTTTTGTGCATCGACATGCCCTTGTTCTGCGGCCTTTTTAAACAACTCAACCGCTTGCGTCATATTTTTTTCAACCCCTTCGCCGTTGATGTACATAAGCCCCAGGTTAAACTGGGCATCTGCAAAACCTTGTTCGGCGGCGCGAAAAAACCAGCCTGCTGCCAATTCGGGATCATTATTCATTACTTGGCCCGAGGGTTTCTTTGAAATAGCTTCCCCGGTGTAATACATGACGCCCAGACCATTCTGTGCGGCAGGATCTCCCGCTTTTGCATCGTCGAGTAATTTCTTGAATTTTTCCTCTGCAGTTTTACTATCAACCACGCCGGACGGCAAAATCTGCTCCTTCAATTCGGCTTGTTCTTCAGGAGTCAGTCCTTCACTCAATAAAGACGGAATTTCTCCCATTTTGGTGATTTCATCTTTGACGGGAGAAGAACGATCGGCTTCAGATTTATCATTGGGAGAATCACCACCACAGGAGGCGAGTAATGACAAGGTGACTGCAAGAAATACAGCAGTAAATCCATTCATGTTAAATTCCTTCACTCTTTAATTAACGTAATTAAGTACACTTCGCAAAGCAGATCAATTTATCAAATGATGAGCATTAACTGTTATTTTGCCCCAGATTTCTTCAACACATCGATGACTTCCCGATGCCTGTACAGATTCGCTAACATCATTGCCGTCATTCCATTGCTTGCTTTGAGATTCGGATCTGCCTTAGCTGCAATCAATGCGTGCACCGCTGCAAGATGGCCATGCTGAGCAGCCAGCATTAAGGCAGTTGCGCCATTTTCTAATTGATAATTCACGTCCGCGTTCGCTTTAACAAGAATCTGGATGATATGCTGATAACCCTCCTGAGCCGCCAATGTTAACGCCGTCATGCCATTATTTCTTTTGGCATTTACATCGGCATGCGCAGCCAACAATAATGGAATGACTTTTCTTCGATCTTTTTCAGCAGCCAGAATCAATGCCGTATCGAGCTCTTCAGACACCGCATTGACCTCGGCGTTAGCTGCAAGCAGCATTTCTACAACCTGCTCCCGACCATCGCGTGCAGCTTGCATTAACGGCGTCAATGCATGCTCGGCCCTTAATTCAATATTTACCCCCGCCTGAAGGAAGCGCTCAACAATCGCAGGGTTGCCTTTTTTAATCGCGATCCAAAATGCGGCATTTAAAGTATCCCGATCAACATTCTTAGTGTCGAGAATTTGTTTTACCAGAACGATATTGCCCTTTTCCGCCGCTTTGGCCAGTTCACTATCAGCTTCCATCGACCATGCGCTGGTGGCTACCAGTGCCAAGAAAAACAGACCTGATCTTATTAATTGCTTACTCAATACTCTCATGATATATCCCAGCAATGCATTGATTGCTACGCCACATCACACAAACATCACCGAGGGAACTCCAAAAACGACTGTGCTGTGCAGCAGGCTTAACAACAAGCATGCCTGATCAAAAATTAAAACCTGCATTATGCCACCTTCTCTATAGGCTATCATGACAGATTGATGGACTGACTCGTTCCCTGCTCGCGGCCGGTATGCTATGCTTCAGCAAAATAATCCGTTAAGTGATGAGCATGGTCGCATCATCGTTATGGTTTAATAATGACGCAATGAGTAAATCAATCACCCTTCGATCCGAGCAGTTTGATAACCGAAAATCAGAACAGTATGATCTCCGATCAATATGATGTTGTCATCATCGGAGGTGGTCCGGTGGGAATGGCGCTTTCACTCGCACTTCAAGGTTCAGGCGTCTCCAGTCTATTACTGGAAGCCCGCGGGATTCCGGAAAAAGTCGATGATCCCCGCCCGTTAGCATTATCGCATGGAAGTCATCTAATCTTGCGTCGCTTGGGTGCCTGGAATCTGCTCTCACAACATACGCCGATCAACACAATTCATATCTCCAATCGCGGCAACTTCGGCAAAACTACTATCACCTGCCGCGACGCCGGTGTCCCAACATTGGGTTTTGTAGTGAATTATCATGATCTTTTTCATGCGATGCACAAAAACCTGACCGTCAACGATGCTCATTACTTCGCTGGCGCGGCTGTCACCAAGTTGGAGACTGGAGAGGATTGCGGCACTGTATATTTTAATCATCAAACCAATGAAAAGCAGGTGAGCGCCAAATTGCTGGTATTGTCAGATGGCGGTCAGCTTGCGAAACAACTCCCGGAAATCATCTATCAGACCCACGATTATCAGCAGTGGGCGGTTGTGGCAAACGTTCAAGCCGACAAGAAACAAAACGGCATAGCCTATGAACGATTTACCAGTGATGGTCCTGTCGCGCTGCTTCCCAACCAGCAGGATTTCGCCCTCGTTTGGACAGTCGCTCCTGAAATTGCTGAGGAAATCACTCAACTCAGCGAGGAGAATTTTTTGCTACGCTTGCAGCACCAATTTGGCGACCGGCTTGGAAAATTCATTGGTGCAGGCAAACGTTCCGCGTTTCCGCTGGCGCTCAAATATGCAAAGCCGGTTACCAGTCATCGAGTCGCATTGATTGGCAACGCGGCCCAGACATTGCATCCGGTGGCGGGTCAAGGTTTTAATTTGGGACTCCGAGATGCGTACGAGCTCGCCAGCGAAATTATTCATTCCTGTGCACAGGGAAATGAAATAGGTGCTCCCGCCATGCTGTCACGATATCGACAAAAAAGAGAAATGGACAGCAGCACGGGCAGAATCTTTACCGATTCGCTGGTGAAACTATTCAGTAACAACCACGTTCTCCTTCAACAAGGATGTGGATTTGGGTTGAGTGCACTGGATTGCCTCCCTCCTCTAAAACGGTTTGTCGCACGACGCATGATATTTGGAGCGAGGGGATAATTTCACGCGAGAGTTTCCCCCAACTTATCCAACAAAAGCTATAATTGCTCCCTTGCGGATGTGGCACGATTTCATGACCGCTTTCTACCTCAATCCAAGTGTCTCAAATATCATTGAATTTAGAATTAGTCACTCATCATCACCAGATCAGTTGATAGACGTTTTATGCAAATAGGTTCGCAGTTCCTAAAAAATAAACTGATTGTTGCTCCAATGGCAGGAGTTACTGATCGTCCCTTTCGGCAATTATGCAAGCTGATGGGCGCCGGCATGGCGGTATCCGAAATGGTGTCCAGCAATTCCCTGCTTTGGGGATCAAAGAAAACTCAACGCAGAGCAAACCACGACGGTGAAGTTTCACCCATTTCCGTTCAAATTGCCGGTGCAGATCCGGATATGCTCGCAGCAGCTGCACGCTACAACATGGAACAAGGCGCTCAAATCATCGATATCAACATGGGTTGCCCGGCAAAGAAAGTCTGCAACGTCATGGCAGGCTCCGCACTACTGCAGAACGAAAAATTAGTCGGAAAAATTCTTGACACCGTTGTTAAAGCGGTGGATATCCCAGTAACCCTCAAAATTCGGACTGGCTGGGATAAACAGCATAAAAATGCCTTATCGATTGCTCACATTGCAGAGAATTCTGGGATCCAGGCATTAGCCATTCACGGCCGTACCCGGGCTTGTGCTTATTTGGGCGAAGCCGAATATGACACGATTGCAGCTGTCAAGGCCGTCAGAAAAATTCCAATCATTGCAAACGGCGACATCACGACGCCTGAAAAAGCGCAGCATATCTTAGCTTATACCCAGGCCGACGCCATTATGATAGGACGAGCTGCTCAAGGCCGTCCTTGGATTTTTCGTGAAATAGATCATTATCTTGCCACCGGTCAACATCTGCCGGCGCCCGAAGTAACTGAGATACACCAGGTACTCATTAATCATCTCCATGATATCTATGAATTCTATGGTGAATATTCAGGCGTGCGCATCGCTCGAAAGCACATTTCCTGGTATACAAAAGGTTTAGTGGGTTCTGCGAGCTTTCGTCACGCGATGAACCAATTGCAATCATCCGAGCAGCAGGTTATTGAAACCAATAACTTTTTTTCAAGATTGGCTGAGGAAAACCAAAGATTGAGTTATATCAATAACGGGGAGGCGTTAGTTCATGAATGTAATGAAGGAAAATGAAATTTCAACTTGTATCCGTAAAGCTATCGGAGGTTATCTCAATGATCTGGATGGTGAAAAACCAGGAAACATGTATGGCATGGTCATCGATAGCGTCGAACGGCCATTGATCGAAATCATCATGCAGCACACCAACGGCAATCAAACCAAAGCCGCTGAATTGCTGGGAATCAATCGCAATACCTTGCGGCAAAAAATGAAACAACATCAAATTAAATGACTATCCAATACGCCCTCATCAGTGTCTCGGACAAAACTGGCATCATAGATTTGGCACATCAACTGACCCGGCAGGGAATCACGATCATTTCTACTGGAGGTACTGCTCAATTATTGCAAGAACACCAAATTCCCGTCATTGAAGTCAGCAACTATACTGGTTTTCCTGAAATACTCGATGGACGGGTCAAAACACTGCACTCCAAAATTCATGCAGGCATACTCGCTCGTGGTGATTCGGCAGATCATCAAACGACATTGCAACAAGCCGCCATTCCCAATATCGAATTAGTCGTCGTCAATCTGTATCCCTTTCGGGAAACCATCGCAAAAAAAGATTGCGACCTGACTGAAGCAATCGAAAATATCGATATCGGCGGCCCGACCATGATCCGGGCGGCAGCCAAAAATTACCACAAGGTCACCGTTATTACCGACCCCGAGGATTATTCGCTGCTTTGTGAAGAACTGAAACACAATGATGGTGCAACTCAGCCACATACCCGATTCAGATTGGCTCAAAAAGCCTTTACGCATACTGCTTCATATGACTGTGCGATCAGCAATTACCTAACGTCGATCGGTGATCATCACCAACGCAAAGATTTCCCTGATTCACTTAACCTCAATTTCCATCTTGTCCAGCACCTCCGTTACGGGGAAAATCCTCATCAAAAGGCCGCATTTTATCGCGATGAATCAACCACTCCCGGAAGCCTGGCAAACTATCAGCAATTACAAGGAAAGGAATTATCATACAATAACATCGCCGACACGGATGCAGCGTGGGAATGCGTCAAAACATTTGATCAGCCGGCATGCGTAATCGTTAAACACGCTAATCCGTGCGGGATAGCCACTGCTGAAACTCCATTACGCGCGTATCAGCTGGCGTTTTCAACTGACCCGATTTCTGCTTTTGGGGGCATCATTGCCTTTAACCGATCTATCGACAAAGATACTGCCGCTGCCACACTCAATCAATTTGTTGAAGTCATTATCGCTCCCGGAATCACGTCTGAGGCACAGCAAATTTTTTCACAGAAAATCAACATCCGCGTATTGACGGTGCCATTCTATACAGGACATCATACTTATGATTTAAAGCGCGTCGGCGGCGGCCTTCTGGTACAGACCCCCGATAACATTAATATTTCAGCAGCGGACCTCAACATCGTAACCAACATTGCACCGACCTCCCAACAAATGAATGATCTGCTGTTTGCATGGAGAGCCGCTAAATTCGTTAAATCCAATGCGATCGTCTTTTGCCGTCAAGGTCAAACGGTGGGTATCGGCGCAGGCCAGATGAGCCGCGTCGATAGCGCTCGCATCGCTGCTATCAAGGCTCAGCAAGCAAATTTATCATTAACAGGCTCGGTCGTAGCATCCGATGCGTTTTTTCCCTTCCGTGATGGACTGGACGTCGTTGTTCAGGCTGGCGCTACGGCTATCATCCAACCGGGCGGCAGTATTCGCGATAATGAAGTAATCGATGCTGCAAATGAACACAGCATTGCAATGGTTTTTACCGGCATTCGTCACTTCAGGCATTAAATGACCACTTCGAACAACATTCAATTGCTCGTGATAGGCGGCGGTGGCCGAGAACATGCGCTGGCCTGGAAATTAAGTTTATCACCGCGCGTGCACAAGGTATTTGTCGCTCCAGGCAATGCCGGAACTGCACATGAAACGGGTTTAGAAAATGTCCCCCTTACGTCGATCCCAGACCTCATCGAATTTGCCAAAAAAGAACATATTGCACTCACTATCGTCGGCCCAGAAACGCCATTAGCTGCCGGAGTCGTAGATGCCTTTCAAGCGGCTGGACTAAAAATCTTCGGCCCGACCCAACAAGCGGCTCAGCTTGAAACATCGAAGCTTTTCGCTAAGGAATTTATGCGCCGCCATCAAATTCCCACCGCTGACTATGCCAGTTTCACCGATCCTGTACTTGCTCACCAATACATAGACCACAGCCCTATCCCTCTCGTCATCAAAGCAGATGGTCTGGCAGCAGGAAAAGGCGTAATCGTTGCCCAAACCCGTGAACAAGCTCATGCAGCAGTCAATGCCATCCTTGTTGAAAGACATCTCGGGACTGCTGGCAATGAAATCATCATCGAAGAATTTCTGCAGGGTATTGAAGTCAGTTTCATCGTCATGGTTGATGAACACTCTGTCTTGCCTTTGGCCACCAGCCAGGATCACAAGCGTCTGAACGATGGAGAATTAGGACCTAACACAGGCGGCATGGGAGCATATTCACCCGTACCCTTTGTGTCACCCGAATTACACGCCAAGATCTTGCGGGACATTATCAATCCAGTTATTGCGGGAATGAAACAGGATGGAAGGATCTATACCGGCTTCCTGTATGCTGGATTAATGATTACCCCTGATGATCAGGCCAAGGTTTTGGAATTCAATTGCCGGCTTGGAGATCCAGAAACTCAGCCGATCATGTTGCGATTGAAGAGCGATCTTTTTGAATTGATCGATCATGCTGTAAATGGAACCTTGCATTCAATCGATATCGAATGGGACCGTCGCACTGCTTTGGGTGTTGTAATGACGGCTCACGGCTATCCAGACAATCCGCGCAGGAACGATATCATTCGTGGGTTATCAGCTTTAATGTCTCAGCAAAAAGATACTCAGGATTTTCATATTTTCCATTCAGGTACCAGCATGGGCGGTTTAGATGACAAAGAATTCATGACTGCAGGAGGCCGGGTGTTATGTGCAACAGCGCTCGGCGAAAATATCAGGATCGCTCAGCAGAATGCCTATAAGCTTCTTGAAAATATACATTTCAAGGATTACCATATCCGCTTGGATATCGGGCATCAAGCCATTAACTATTTTAAGAAATAATCAGGTTGCAGCACACTGTTGCTGTATTCTTTACAAAGCATCAGAGAAAGTTGAACAAAGTTAAGCCGGAAACTTTTATGTAGGACTGCTGTGCGGCCTGAAGATACAACTGTTGACGTTGCAGATCAGAAATGGCTTTTGCAAAATCGACACCCTGCAATTCAGCAAGTGATTGTTGAAACTGAATGTCCTGATCGCTACCAACACTGTCGAGCGTATCAATTTCTTGCAATCGGGCACCTATAGCAGTCTGTTTGGCAAGCACGTGTTCTAAGCCACTCTCAATATCCTTCAGTGTCGCCCCTAAAATATTTGTAAGCCGAGCTCCTCCTGGTTGACCATTTGAAGGCGTTTCCAATGCGGTAACGATCTTCGATACAGTTTCAAAAATGCTCTGATTATTGCTTGGAGACACCGTAAACTTATCCCCATTCGCAGGCTCTCCCTTAATGCTCAACTGCATGCCATCGACGCTGATAGTATGGTTATTGGTATAAGGATTACCCGCGGAAACAGAAGTCCCCGTAGTAGTATTGACCACGTCGAACGTGGTTGCACCGTTGGTTACTGTAAAATTTATCTCATATTGATCACCCGTAAGGCTCGTCGGATCAATCACTGATCCGACATCGATGATGCCTGTTCCTGTATTCAGTGGGTCCGCTGCGGTTTTGAAAATGCCATTTCCGTTCTTGATCCGTTCAAAAACATCCGCTCCTGCATCACTTATTGCAAGTTGCCGGGACGATGACACCTGGGTGAGGCGCTGTCCTTGATCCCCTGCATATTGAATATCCATTCCACTCTGAACAAAGGGCTTTGTGTTGGCCTGGTAACCCGAAAACAAAAATTGACCTTTGTCGTCAGTAGAATTAGCCAGAGTCACTAACGATTCCAAATGACTGCGTAACTCCGTGGCGCGAGCCTTTCTATCCGCATCCGAATAAGAGGCATTGCCTGCGCTCACAACAGCTTGATGAACATCCTGGAGCACCGAAGTGATTTCTTTTAATACATTTTCCTCTAGCATCAACGAATTGCCGGCACTTTTCCGGTTAACAGAATATTGCTCGTTCAACGCGGCCGCTTGTGTGATATTCAGTGCTTGAGCTGCAGCAATTGGATCGTCCGATGGCGTTACAATACGTTTTCCGGTAGATAGTTGCTGCTGCGTTTTAATCAATGCTTCCTGTTGCTGAAGCATCATATTGGTTCCGACTTCATAAATGGTATTCGAGCTGAGACGCATGTTAGATTCTCCCGTTACATTTAACCAATTCGAAGAATTGAGTCAAACAAGGTATTACTTATTTCGATGATCTTACTTGAAGCTTGGAAGGCTTGCTGGAAGCGCAACAAATTTGCAGCTTCTTCGTCCAAGTTCACGCCGGATATTGACTGTATCGATTCTTTGGTTTGTGCAAGTAGATTAGCCTGAGCCTTACTCGTCACTTCTAATTCACGAGTCTTGTTGCCGATTTGACTGACGACTTGGGCATACGCTGATTGAAACGAGGCAGAATCATGCTCTAGCACATTTGTCGTTTGCAGCTCACCCAGCAACAACATATTACGGCTATCGGAAGATCCACTGTTATTCGGACTGATGGTAAAAACATCTCCCGCTGCGGGATTCCCGTCAATTTGAACCGTGAAGCCATTAAAACTAATGTCATCGCCGGCAGTATATGTCTGATTAGTTGCAGGCAATCCGGCGCCCGTTCCCGTTACATCAAATTGTCCATCATAGGGCGCATGAAATGTAATCGTCAAAGGTTCCTGAAGGTTAGGATCCAGCGGTAGAGAATTGACAGTTCCGGCGCTGATCGTTCCAGTCCCTGTATTCGATACCGCAGCATTTGTCCGATTGGGGCCAGCCGCAGCAATTTTGGTCGTATCCTTGATGTTGACTGCAATATCCCTGGCGCCATTAACCGTAGGCTGAATTAGAAAATGTTCGTTCGCATTGATGGTTGCAGCCGTGATCGAGACACCATCCATGGTCAATGGCGCAGCATTTGTGGGTGTAACTGCCATACTCTTCGAGCTGTTATCGGATAACCTCGTCAACGTATAATTTGTGCCATCATAAGAAAACCGGTAGTTGCTCGTTGTCAATGCTTTGACATCACTAATCTCGGCGGTAACAGCAGAAGCGGGGTCGTTGGTCAATGCGGAAACGACTTTCGGTGATGACACCGCGAAGAATTCTTCTCCCATGTCACCATTCAGATCCATTCCTAAGTGGTGTTGTTCGTTAAAGGTTTGCCCCAGAGTCAGTGCAATCCTTCCCAGTCCATTCTGAACGCTATCCAACGTAACGCTTCGAAAAGATAAGATGCCGCCTAATGTTCCACCGTTAATATGACTCTCTGGCAACCGGATCGTACGATCTCCACTCTTGATTCCGACTGTTAGCATGGTGGGATCATCTGGATGTGGAATGGCTTGTAATGCCGTAGCTTGCGATCCAACAACCAATGCGGCGCTATTTCCCGCAAACACATTGAGTCTGCCGTCACTTTGCCGTACTACGTCAATATTGATTAAATCACTTAATTGACTAATCAACTGATCGCGTTGATCCAGCATATCGTTGGCTGGTTGGCCGCCCGCCGCGCCTTCTGCGAGCAAAATCTGCTGATTGATATCAGCTATCTGGCCCGATAACGAATTGATTTCATCAATGCTGCTGGTAATTTGGGTATCTACGCCATCTCTGATTTGAGACATGCGCATATCCATATCCTTGAACCTCGATACCAGGGCTTCAGCTCCACTCAATAGCGCCTGACGAGATGGCGTTACAGAAGGATTACTGATGACATCCTGTACGGCACTGAAAAATTTCTGCAGTGTCGGTGAAAGTCCGGATGTCGGCTCAGCAAACATATTATCCAGCTGTTTTATTTGAGTGTAATTACTATCAAGTGACTGGCTCCGCGTTTGCACTTGCAGTGATTGACTCACGAGGAATTGACTATAAATACGTTGCACCGTGGTCGTATGCACACCTCGCCCGACAAATCCCGCGGTCGTAGATTGTGCAGAATTTGACTCAACGATCACGCGTTGCCGGTTATATCCAGGTGTGCTGGCATTACTAATATTATGGCTGGTAGCCTGCAATTGACTTTGTGCAGCCAACAGACCTGTTACTCCGATGTCAAGAATACTATTTCCCATATTATTAAATTTATTGATTAATATTTAAAAGGTTATGATATATATCGGCAAATCAGCAAAAGAACTAAAGCGTTTTTAACATTAAATTACTCCCCGATTCTGCAAAGATTCGCTTTTCAGTATTCGTATCAATTTTTCGGCATACCGAGGATCCGTTGCATATCCGGCGCGTTGCAAACCATGTGCAAATGAGGTCGCATCGGTAGAATTCAGGACTTTTGCGTAGCGTGGGTTGTCTGACAATAATCTGGCATAGTCATTGAATCCTTCTGCATATGAATTATAGGCGCGGAATTTCTCTATTACTTTCTGAGGCGCTCCATTCACATATTCGGTAGTCACCTTTTCAACGGTGTCTCCCTTCCAACTTGCTCCGGCCTTAATTCCAAACAGATTGTAGCTTGGACTGTTATCTGCACGACGGATCTCATGCTTTCCCCAGCCACTTTCAAGCGCTGCTTGGGCAAGCATGAAATGAGGAGGAATTCCTGTTGTCTCAGAGGTGATTTTTGCGTGAGGTAACAAATTATCGATGAAATTTACTGAAGGGTTGGGCGACTTTCTCAACTGTGGCTCTGACTGAACCGGTTGAGCAAATGGCTCAGCTGACGAATTGATCTTTTCTGTCGTCGCAGCTTTATAACCATGCTGATGAGAGACAGGCCATAGCTGTTCTGCTCGATCGTTCGGATGACCTTGTTTGTTCGCTATCGCCGCTGCATGAATCGAAGATAGAATGGCATCGGTTTGGCTGATTGAAGTTTGTGGATCATTCTGGTTGGTTCGGCTCAACTGCTTCACCATCAAATCAGCAATTCCTATTCCTTTGGTGGATATATGCTGAGCCAGTTGCTGATCATACATTTGGGTGAAAAATTGAGTTTGCTGGCTCTCAAACAACCCGTCTTTGGGCGTAGCTTCGCGCATGCTTTTGAGCAGCATGTTCATGAACAGCGCTTCAAACTGCTGAGCCACCTTTTGCAGAGCTTCATCAGGCTTTTGCTTAGCCATCGCATGCAAATCATCGATACTTTTGGAATCGACCGCGAGCTTACTGGATATATCTGGTGAAATGATCATATTGCACTCTACCCGTATGATTAAATGATTTCTAATTCTGCACGCAGCGAACCAGCCGCTTTCAATGCCTGCAATATGGCAAGCAGATCTTGCGTAGTAGCACCAATGGCTGTTAGCGCTTTCACGACTGCACCCAGGTCAGCTCCGTTAGGCAAGAGCATTAAATTTCCCTCATCGGTACGAATTTCCACTTGGGATCGTTGAGTCACCACCGTTTCTCCACGTTGTGCAAAAGGACCAGGTTGACTGATGACAGGCTCGGTATTGATGATGATCGATAAATTGCCATGAGCGACAGCGCTGCTTTCAAGCGTAACTGCCTGATTCATCACAATGGAGCCAGTTCGGGAATTAACGATCACTTTAGCCGGCGCCCTGGCCGGCGTGATATCGAGGCTCTCTATGCGAGAGATAAACATGATTCGCTGACTATTGTCGACAGGCGCTCTAACTTGTACTACACGGCCATCCACGGCGGTGGCTGCAGAGGGATACATTCCATTGATGGCATCGACGATGCGATGCACCGTAGAAAAATCCGTCGTATTGAGTTCCAGGTTGACATAATCACCCTGCCCAACCGTGGTGGGAATCTCCCGCTCAACAATACCTCCTCCTGAAATTCGCCCCACACCGAGATGATTAACCTGCACACTACTACCACCTGCCGCGGCGCCTATTCCTCCCACCAGAACATTTCCTTGCGCCATCGCGTAAATCTGATTATCGACGCCTTTGAGAGGAGTCATCAATAACGTGCCTCCGCGTAAGCTTTTTGCATTTCCCATCGACGATACGGTGACATCGATTTGTTGACCAGGTTTGGAAAATGCCGGTAGCGAGGCTGTCACCATGACCGCTGCAACATTGCGCAGCTGCAGATTGGTTCCAGGCGGCAAGTTAATGCCCAATTGACCTAACATGCTGATGATACTTTGAACGGTAAATGGGGTCTGGGTCGTCATGTCACCACTGCCATCCAAACCCACTACCAATCCATAGCCTATCAACTGGTTGTTGCGCACGCCTTGAATGGATGCGAGATCCTTAATACGATCAGCATTACTCAAGCCCGGCAAGAAACCCCAAAAGACCAGAATAAGAAAGAAATATATAAATCGGTTATTTTTTATCGTCATCATCATCTCGCTCGTCAGCTTTTCTTCAATACTCTTGCTATTAAAATGGGGAAATCGTTAAGAAGAACCGCGACAACCACCCCATCGTCTGTGCTTCATCGAGATAGCCATTGGCGCGGTATTCGATACGTGCATCCGCCACGTGCGTCGATGAAATGGTGTTGCCGATGATATGGATAGGATTCACTACACCGGACAACCGCACGAATTCCTGACCCTGATTAATGCCAAATTGCTTTTCTCCGCTCACCACTAGATTCCCATTCGGCAATGCTTCGATTACAGTCACTGTGATGGTTCCCTTGAAGTTATTCTTGCTGGAGCTTTCACCGCCACCATCGAATTTATTGGTCGCTTTGGCCTCAGCCGTTGCATTCTTTTGCAATAAACTCAAAGGAATGCCAAAAAAATTTGGAACCGAGAATCCAAGCTCGCCTGAACGATCGACATTGCTTCCAGAGCTTTTACTGGCATTGGTTGTCTCATTCAGGGCAACAACAATGGTGTCACCGACACTGCGCGCCCGGCGGTCTTCGAATAAAGGGGTATATCGAACTGCATTCACTGCGCTGTTGACGTTCTGAAAAATGGCTCCGGTAGGCTGAACGGTTACCGCACCCGCCTGAAAAGGCCGTTGAGTATTGGGTTGATGCGTGGTGGTCGATGGCGTCATGGCACAACCTGAGAGCAATATCACACTCACGCACAAAATACGGCGACACAGACTTTTCTTTAGCGGACTGAATTCAAACATCACATCACTCCAGATGGCGGTTTTAATTATAGTTGAGATAATCGTTGCAGCATTTGGTCGGAAGTCTCTATCGACTTGGAGTTCATCTCATAGGCGCGCTGGGTTTGAATCATATTGACCAGTTCTTCAACCACGTTGACGTTGGATGTTTCAACAAAATTCTGTTCGAGTAATCCTAAACCATTTGTTCCGGGTGCGTTCTGATTGGGTGTTCCACTTGATGCGGTCTCCATGTACAGGTTCTCACCCATTTTCTGCAATCCAGCCGGATTGATGAAGCTGGCCAATTGAATATTTCCCACTTGAAGCGGTGCAGTCGAACCCGGCACCGTAGCGGATACAGTGCCATCGCGCGCAACAGTAATGGCAGTGGCATTAGGTGGTACCGTAATCGCTGGCTGAACGGGATAACCGCTCGATGTCACTACCTGACCATTGATATCGGATTGGAATGCTCCATCCCTGGTATAGGCAGTCGTGCCATCTGGCAAAAGTACCTGGAAAAAACCCACGCCGCGTATTGCCACATCTTTCTGATTGTCCGTCTGCTGAAGTCCGCCTTGGGTAAAAATGCTTTCTGTTGCTACTGGCTTGACACCGGTGCCTAATTGCAGTCCCGACGGCAATTGAGTTTGTTGAGAAGACTGTGCACCCGGCTGGCGCAATGTCTGATACAGCAGATCCTCAAAAACCGCACGCGCACGTTTGAATCCATTCGTGCTGACATTCGCCAAGTTGTTGGCGATGACATCCATTTTGGTTTGTTGTGCATCCAGTCCTGTTTTAGAAATCCATAGGGAACGTATCATTTCAGTTAACCTCTTCGTTTAATTAGGTTCTTACAACCATTATTTGACTTGCTTGCTCGGCATTGCGCTGGGCGTTGTCCAGCATTTTCATTTGCATATCGAATTGACGAGCCAGAGCGATCATGCTGACCATTTCATGCACGACGTTCACGTTACTGCCTTCCAGTGTGCCGTCGACGAGCCGCACTCTGCCATCCACCGGGGCAGTACCGCCATCCTTTAACCGGAACAAGCCATCTGGGCCTTTGATAAGGCTATCTTCAGGGGGATTGACCAGTTTGATCCGGCCGACCGCAGCGACGGTATTGGGTTGTGGGTTAATGGGAACCGAGGATACCGTTCCATCGACCCCAATCGTGATTCGAGTCTCGGGTGGGACTGCAATGACGCCTGTCTCGCCTTTTACTTTGAGTCCATTCTGGGTCATCAGCACGCCATTCGGACTTACCTGTAGACCTCCATTGCGGGTATAGGCTTCTTCACCATTATCGAGCTGCACGGTGATCCAACCTGGACCTTTGACGGCCACATCGAGATCCCGCCCAGTCGTTTCCAAATGACCTGGCGAGAAATCTGCTGCCGTGGTTGAATCCACGACAAAAGCACGTGTTGGCAATCCATCCCCAAATACTGGAACAGCACGGAATGCATTATTCTCGGCACGAAAACCGGTCGTGGATGCATTCGCCAGATTATGTGCAACCGTTGCCTGTTGATTCAGGGTGTGGTTTGCGCCGGTCATCGATGTGTAAATAAGTCGATCCATGAATGCTTACCTAAATAAGAAATTATTAGAGATTGACCAGTGTTTGCAAGACTGCATCCTGAGTTTCGATCGATTTTGCGTTCGCTTGATACATCCGTTGCGCCGTGATCATTTTCACCAATTCAGTGGTCAGATCGACATTGGCATCTTCAACGGCGGAAGCTTGCAATACGCCGAGAGTGCCTGTTTTAGGTGCACCAATCAAAGGCTGACCAGAACTGGGTGTTTCAATCCAAAGCCCACTTCCAACGGCAGCCAATCCTTGCGGATTGATAAAGTTGGCTAACGCCACTTGTGCAATGGGTCGACTTTCACCATTGCTATAGTTCCCTTGAATGACTCCTTCCGGAGAAGTTGTGAATCCTGCCAAACGGCTGGCCGCAAAACCATCCTGGAAATTAGATTTCACACTCGAAGCAGATCCAAACTGCGTAGTTTCTGTCAAATCTAAATCAAAGATCAGCGGAGATGTTGCTCCGAGCGAAGCATCGATCGTCGTCAAATCGACCGATACGCTAATTGGCGCAGCAGCTCCGCCATCTATTCCGGTCAAAACTCCAGCAGTATTAAAGGTAAGTGATGAGGATGGATTGCCATTCAGAGTAATTCCAATAGGCTCTCCTGTGGTGTCATTTACTTTGCCGTCAATGGTGGCGAAGGTATTCCATAGATTGGCAGTTGCTGTTTTTTGGAAATAAATCGCCAGCTGGTGAGAATTACCCAAGCTGTCATAGATTGTTCCCGACTTGGTATAATTGAAACTGTCAAGATTAGTCGCGTCGAATGTTGCTACAGATGGTGCAGAATCTGTCGAATCCAAATTAAAACCCCAGTCATACTTCGACGTCACTTTAGGCGGGAGATCAGCGGTATTCAGCTTCAGATTGACTGTTTTGCTGGAATCAATATTACCCTCTGCATCAGCCATATAGCCCGTCAGATTCAATCCCTTTGCATCGGTCAGAAACCCTTGTGAATCCAGCTCAAATTGACCACTTCTGCTATAGCTAATAGCACCGTTATCACTCATGCGGAAAAAGCCCTGTCCATCGATGGCCATATCCAGTGGATTGTTGGTCATCGAAATGTTGCCTTGATTGAAGGATTGCGCGATGGTGGCAACCTTCGCACCAATACCCACTTGAGATACACCTGCGCCATTGATGGAATTGGATAAAATATCGGTAAATTGCGCCTTGGATTGTTTGAATCCGGCCGTGTTGACATTGGCGATATTATTTCCGATCACATCTAAATTTGTTGATGCAGCGCTCAAACCGCTTAAACCTTGTTGAAAACCCATGATGATCTCCTCGTTAAAATACTTGTTTGATGTCAGACAGGCCGACGATTCCTAATTTACCCATATCCAGCAATGCACCTTCGTCAGCGGGCGAAACGCTTTTCACTGCGCCCAGAGCGAGTTGAGAAACTTTCACTTCCTCCCCTCCTCGGCTTGCTTTCACTTCGAATGTATAGCTTCCATCCGCTGCCATTGTGCTATTGTCGGTTCTGCCATCCCACGAAATGGTGCTTACACCCGTTGGGAAGGCTTCCAGATTCATGGTACGAATAGCGATGCCTGCGCTGTCCTTGATGGTGACTTGAACTTGATCGACAGGCTGTTCTAGCTCAATACCCATTTTGGCCGCTCCCCCATTCAATTCAACCGAGTTGCCGGAAACGAATACGCTATGCCCGATCATGCCGGTTGCCTCCATTGATAGGCTTTCACCCATATCATCAGTCAATGCCTGTAATGTCGTGTTTAATTTATCGATGCCCGACACCGTACTGATTTGAGCGATCTGGCTAGTCACCTCAGCATTGTCCATTGGCTTGAGTGGATCCTGATTTTTCATCTGAGTCACCAATAGTTTCAGAAAACGATCCTGTGGGTTTTCAACATTCTTTTTGTTCGAAATTCCTGTTGTCACTGCTGAATTGATTGTGGAATTAGTTTGTTGGATGGCACTCATCATGATTTCCTTTATTGACCGATGGTTAACGTTTTTTGTAAGAGCGATTTGGTGGTATTCATCATATCCACGTTATTTTGATAGGAACGCGAAGCCGACATCATATTGACCATTTCATCAACTACATTCACATTTGGCATCGTGACATAGCCATTCTTGTCAGCCAATGGATGTTTAGGTTCAAATACTTGCCGCATCGGTGAAGGATCATGAACGACGCCAGCAACTTTAACTCCGCTTGCGCCATTTGCAGCCGCCTCTAGGGTACTGAACACAACTTGACGGCCCCGGTAGGGTTCTCCTGTTGAACTGGTCACACTGTCCGCATTCGAAAGATTACTGGCCACGACATTCAAACGCTGTGACTGGGCGGACATCGCAGAACTGGCAATATTAAATACATTGAACAATGACATGATTATCTCTCCTGCATAGCTAACATGAGGTTTCTAAACTCATTATTGATAAATGAGATACTTGCATCATACTTAATTGAATTATCAGCAAATTGAGTGCGCTCAAGATCCATATCGACTGTGTTACCATCTGCACTCGGTTGCAACGGTACGCGGTAAAGTACGCTGTCGCCGAGAATCCCTTCTACCGCGGAATTAAAGTGCAACGGAGAAGTCGAATCGAGATTGACTGTAGCTTGAGTTGGAGAAGCCGCCAGCTTTTCACGTAGCACACTGGCAAAATCAATATCTTTCGCTTTAAAATGAGGAGTGTCTGCATTGGCCACGTTGCTTGACAGCAATTCCTGTCGCGCAACTCTCAGGCTTAACGCGTGTTGATGAAAATTAAGTTCTTTATCCAGTTTGTTAATCATTGTATAGATCCTGATCAAAATTTTTCTAACCGACTATAAGCATTTTGCATGCCAACTACATTTTACGACCTAAGTGATGGATTAATAATAAAAAAATACTCAGAGCTCATCTTGCTCTGCAATATGAATTGCGAATTCTTATTTAAGACGAGAACACCACGGCAATAATTGCCGGCAGCGGCAAACCGCTCATCATTCAATTAATCATGAATCGACGCTTTTTATGGATATCAGGTTTTTTGGCATTTTTTTCTTCTTGCTTACTGGCAGATGAGCAATTCCCTGCTGCTCAGTACCAAGAAATATCATTGATAAAGAATGCGGTAGAAAACTTTATTTACAATCAGACCGCAACATTACCCGGACAGGTAATTGTGAACGTCGACAAAATCGATAAACATCTCAATCTCGCCAAATGCGCAGAACTGGAAACTTTCATGCCAGCGGGAGGGCGATTGTGGGGAAGAACGTCGGTGGGTGTTCGGTGTAATCATTCATCAGCAGGTTGGACTATTTATGTTCAGGCTGAAGTTAGTATCATGGTCAATGTTCTCCATGCTGCCCGGCCCATTTCAACAGGACAGAAGATCACGAATGAAGATATTACACTTCAGAATGCCAACGTGACTCAGATGCCGGAGGGAATTACGACTGATATCGCCCAAGTTATCGGTAAAGTTGCGACTACCAATATCGCTGCGGGACAACCTCTGCGCTCGCAAATGCTACGCGCACCATTTGCCATATTGCGGGGGCAGAAAGTTAATCTTGTCGTGCAAGGAAAAGGATTCAGTGTAAGTTCTGAAGGGCAAGCCCTGACTGATGCTGCTGAGGGTCAAGTGGTGCAAGTACGCAATAAGACTGGCCGCATCATCAGTGGAATAGCACGCATCAATTCGATTGTTGAAGTACAGCCTTGATTGAGCATAAGAACACTATAGCAAAACAATCTTAAATGTATTGCCTGAGCTACATTTCAACATTTCCAGTATTGGCATGCGCTTAATAAACAATTAAAAGAATGGATAACACCACCCAAACAAAACAATTATTGTCTGACGTATTAGGATTGAAGCAACAAATCGAATCCATGACGAAAGAAACCCCTTTACTCGGAAATATTCCCGAACTTGATTCAGTGGCTGTCGTAGCCATCATCGTAGCACTGGAAAAAAATTTCTCCATCACCATCCATGATGATGAAATTAGTGCTCAAACTTTTCGCACCTTCGGTACATTGATTGACTTCATTGATAAGAAAGTGGCGAGTAAGACCCGTGAATGACCTGCCTGTCCAGTATGAATTTAATTGAACGGGATGAATTCTGATCAGCCGATGGTATTTTGACGGGAATAATGGATAACCCTGAGCATCAGATTACTATTCATGAGAGATCAACATGAAATTACATTTGGCAAATTTTAATCATCAAAATATATTCACAGGATACGGGGATGGATATGTATTGATTAATCAAGTGCGCTATGAAAGAAATCTTATTGTACTGCCTGAGCTTCTCATTGATGAGTGGCCGGTATCTTCCCTGTCGCAACTAGAATTTCGACACTTTGAGAATATATTGGCTCATACACCGGAAATCATTATTCTAGGCACCGGAAATAAACATCGGTTTCCCGATCACACTTTACTGCACCAATTAACCCAATCAAGAATTGCCATTGAAATCATGGATACACGGGCTTGTTGCAGAACCTATAACATTCTAGTGGAAGAAGACCGCCGAGTAGCGGCTGCGTTATTTATTTAACCCACACGCTGGACTATCACATTTCTTCATTTGCGGTTCTCTCAGTTTGTAACGAATAACCCCATAAGAAAATAACAAAAAAATAGCGCCGGCCCGAGCAATTCCCTCGTCAGGGATTGCTTTAAAAGTTCATAACCACACAGGAATTATGCTATAGTTCAGCGGCTCAAATCGCAAGATTTCAAAAAGAAATGGCCATGATATTTATGATTGTGATAAATTCATGTTTGGAAAGTCAGGTGCATTACCATTGGCTTATTTGTAATTTAATATAGGAGAGTTCGAATGAACAAAATTCTTTTGGCTGTAACTGCTTCAGTCTTTTTACTCGGTTCTACCGCCACTTTTGCAAGCGGAAATAAAGAATCTGCATTACCACCAGTTTCCGCTCAAGACTTACTCAATAAAATAGCTTGTGAAGGAAAAAAAGCAGGGGAAAAAATCAAGGATCGTACCGATGGTGAAATGGTAACCTGCCCAGCTAAAATCAAAAATCCAAGAACCGGTGGACCAGCAGCAGGATCATCTTACTAATAAGCAATCTCTTGGATTGTTAAAACTAACAAACGAGCAAGAGCATTAAGCAAACTAATCTGTATCTGGCCAAGCTGAATGAAATTTCTATTTTTGTTCAGGAAATGATAAGACGCACCTGACTTCAGCTTGGCTAAATACATCCACTCCTTCAAGAATATTCCCCCTGAGTTTGTACCTAAAGCACCCGCGATTTAATCAACGTCGGTTTGCCTTGAGCACCACGCTTAATATGGATTGGCTGTTTCCGCTTCAGAAGGGTCTCACGCCAATATTTATAGAACATAACGTGCCAGGTCTTCGCTCTGAGATAGATTTTTGAGACGCCCATCAACATAGGCTGCATCGATCAAGATCGATTCTCCGCTATGATTGGGTGCATTATAGGAAATCTCTTCGAGTAATTTCTCCATTACGGTATGCAAGCGCCTTGCACCGATATTTTCCGTTTTGCTGTTCACAGAAAATGCTATTTCAGCCAATCGCTTGATGGCATCATCGCAAAATTCAAGCTTCACGCCTTCCGTTGCAAGCAAGGCTTCATACTGGCGCGTAAGGCATGCATCGGTATTGATCAGAATTTGCTCGAAATCACTGACACTCAAGCTCGCCAGTTCAACCCGGATAGGAAAACGTCCTTGCAATTCTGGAATTAAATCAGAAGGTTTAGACATATGAAAAGCGCCGCTGGCGATGAACAAAATATGGTCGGTTTTGATCATTCCATATTTGGTTGAAACCGTTGTGCCTTCCACTAGTGGAAGCAAATCTCGTTGCACGCCCTGGCGCGACACATCACCACCGGCATTTCCGGAACGGCTGGCGATTTTGTCGATTTCATCCAGAAATACGATGCCATTTTGCTCTACACTCTGGATTGCATTGAGTTTCAGTTCTTCATCATTCACCATTTTGGCGGCTTCTTCTTCAAGAAGAATCTTTTTTGCCTCCCGGATTGTCAACTTGCGAGTTTTCTTTTTGTCTCCCGTCATGTTCTGAAACATGCCCTGAATTTGTGACGTCAAATCTTCCATACCGGGAGGGGCAAAGATTTCCATATTGGATCGCGGCGCCGCTATATCGATATCGACTTCTTTATCGTCCAGTTCGCCTTCACGTAATTTCTTCCGAAACTTTTGCCGCGTGGTGTTTTCACGATCTTCCGCAGTCGAGTGTGAATCAAAATCCCTTGCTACCGGCAATAGAGCATCAAGAATACGATCTTCTGCACGATCCTCAGCGAGCGGCTGCTTTTTGCGCGTTTCACTCTCCCGTAGTTCCTTGATTGCAGTTTCAACCAGATCCCGGATAATCGAATCGACATCACGGCCGACATAACCCACTTCGGTAAATTTCGTGGCTTCAATTTTGATGAATGGAGCGTGGGCCAGTTTTGCCAAACGCCGCGCAATCTCGGTTTTACCGACACCCGTTGGGCCAATCATCAAAATATTTTTGGGGGTAATCTCCTGCCGCAATGGTTCGGCTATCTGCTGGCGACGCCAGCGATTTCTCAAGGCAATAGCCACAGCCCGTTTGGCTGAATTTTGACCAATGATATGTTTATCCAGTTCGTGGACAATTTCCTGGGGAGTCATTTGAGACATAGATATAAATTCTGTGAGATCTTAAAAAAAGAAAGTTCAAATCGCCCAAAACATCAACTAACGTCCTATAACGGTAATGTAGATGAGAGAACAGATCGAGTGATAGAAGTTCTAGCCAATCGATTCAATAACATGGTCCTGATTCGTATAAATACAGATATCTCCGGCTATTGTGAGGGCTTTTTTTACGATATCTTGTGGAGGCAAATCGGTATTTTCCAGCAGTGCCCTCGCCGCTGCCAACGCATACGATCCACCGCTTCCGATCGCTGCGAGACCCAGTTCCGGCTCTATTACGTCACCGGCTCCAGTGATAATCAACGTTGCATCCTCATTGGCCACGACCAGCATCGCTTCCAGCCTGCGCAATATCCGGTCAGTACGCCAATCCTTGGCAAGCTCAACGGCTGCGCGCATGATATGGCCATGGTGCGCTTCCAGCTTGCCTTCGAATCGTTCGAAAAGCGTGAAAGCATCGGCTGTACCTCCAGCAAAACCGGCTAGAATTTTATTATGGTATAAGCGTCGAACTTTGCGGGCACTGGACTTGGCCACGACTGCTCCTAGAGTCACTTGACCATCGCCACCCAATGCAACCTGCCGACCTCGTCTAACTGAAACAATTGTTGTCATTACATTTTCTGAATATGTTGCAAATATGCATTATAACGTATAAAACATAACTACCTTACGTAAGGTTCAGCTTCTCTTCTTGGCTCGCGGATGTGCGGCGTCATAAACCTTGGCAAGGTACTGAAAATCCAAATGGGTGTAAATCTGAGTGGATGTAATGTGTGCATGTCCGAGCATTTCCTGTACCGCTCGCAAATCGCCGCTGGATTGCAATACATGCGATGCAAACGAATGACGCAAAATATGTGGATGCACGTTCTGATGCAAACTCTGCAGTTTTCCGCGTTGCTTCAAACGATGAGCGATAGTTCTGGCACTGATCGCAACGCCTCGATGCGATAAAAAAAGCGCTGTTACCGCTGGCTTGAGCAGCTGAGTGCGTTGTTGGAGCCATGTTCCCAATGCCTGAAGCGCCTGTTCGCCTACAGGAACAATACGTTCTTTTCCACCTTTCCCGAGTACCTTGACTGTTCCTTCTTCAAAATCGACGTCGGCAGGCTTGAGTTGTGTAATTTCAGCCAACCGCAAGCCTGAAGAGTAGAACAGTTCAAACATAGCTCGGTCACGCACCGCCAGCACATCATTCGACCCAAAATTAAGCAATTGAGCTGCTTCATCGGCGGAAAGTACGCTGGGCAATTTTTGCGTTGATTTAGGAACGCGCACCCCGTTACACGGATTGTGCTGAAAATGATGATCGCGTATTAAATAGCGATAGAAACCTCGCCAAGCCGATAACATGCGGGACAAGCTTTTCGATGATAGGCCCTTGCCGTGCAACTGAGCGATCATCTGACGAATGGTGATCATTTGAACATGCGCCAAATCTCTGCTGTTGAGGGATTTGAGAAAAATGCCAATATCCCGTGCATAACTGGTGCATGTCAGCGGCGACAAACGTCGCTCATAGGTAAGATGATCGATAAATGAATTAGCCAGTGACTCAGGTGGGTTGCTCATTCGAAACATCATCCTGAAATTCGTCACTGACACACGACTCAACCAGATCATAGCGGGTAATGGTGGTACACACCAATTCTCCCAATCGTTTCAAATGCAAGGTTCCCATCTCTGGATAGAACCGTTCGGCATCCGGGCTTCCCAATACCAGCAATCCCACTGTCTTGGTCGAGTTGAGTGGAATCATCGCAAACGAATGCAGATACTCAGCCCTTTCTCCGAACCATTGTTTGATTTCATCAGCAATATGGTTGCCGCAATAGGGCTGCGACAAACTCTCCGCAATTACATGAACATCCTCGCTAGTAGGCGTAAATTCGTCATGCGGCGTGCTTCTGTCCGCTGAAATATTCCACAACCTCAGGGCAATCAATGGTATAGAGAAATCCTCTTTGAGACTAAAATATAATGCATTGAACAGTTCATCGACACTTGAAACAGAAAGAAGCGCAATGGCAAGTCGATGCATTTTTTCACTGATGGCGTCATTTTCCTCACCAAAACTGATCAGCTCAAGTAATTTATCCTGTAGCACGCGGTTTCTTTCCCTCAGCGAAATGACTTGTCGCTCACTTAGGGAAATGACTTTGTCATCCTGAGGATGTGAAAGCTCAATATCAGCAATCAAATCAGCATATTCATTAAAAAATCGCGGGTGTTCATGTAAAAATTTTGCAACGTCTTCCGGTTTCATCATTTTTCCTTGGTTGGTTACAAATTGATTTCGCCCTCAAATACCGCAACTGCCGGCCCCGTCATCCAGACCGGCTCATCATTTCCGCTCCAGCCGATGTTTAATTCCCCTCCCTTCGTACTTACCAGTATTCGATCGTCCAGCAGTCCCAGATTGATCCCCGTCACGACTGCGGCGCAAGCGCCTGTTCCGCAAGCCAGCGTCTCGCCTGCACCACGTTCAAAGACGCGCAATTTGATGTGTTTTCGATCAATCACCTGCATATAGCCAACGTTGACACGCTTTGGGAAACGGGAATGCGCTTCTATCAGCGGACCTTCCGTTTCGACCGGAGCAGAGTCAATATCAGGCACAACCCTAACTGCATGAGGATTACCCATGGATAACACCGATACGGTTACAGCCCCTGCGGGTAACTCAAGCCGATACGACAATTCCTTTTTCTCGGCAATAAATGGAATTTTTCCGGGCTCGAACAAAGGTGTCCCCATATTAACCGTGACGCTTCCATCCAATTCAAGTTTGGGCGAGATGATCCCACTCACTGTTTCAACGCGAATTTCGCGTTTTCCTGTCAAACCATGATCATGCACATAGCGGACAAAACAGCGCGCACCATTTCCACACTGCTCCACTTCACCGCCGTCAGCATTAAAAATTCGATAACGAAAATCAGCCTGTCCAACCGCTTTCTCAACCAGTAAAAGTTGATCGCAACCGATACCAAAATGTCGGTCTGCAAGTCTCCGGATCTGCTGCTGATTGAGCGCTATGGATTGGTTAATTCCATCTAAAACAACAAAATCATTGCCTAAGCCCTGCATTTTGGTAAATTTCAATTTCATCAGCGCATTTCCCAGTGGCAGAAGTTCGTCAAAGTCATCACATAATCATCCATTAAAAAACCATTTCCTATCTCAACAACGCTATCGCTGGTGATTTCAAAGCCGTAGCGTTGATATGCCGAAATCGCAATATAATTGCCCTTATTCACTGTCAAATGGATTGATGACAGTCCGTTTTGCTGCATTATTTCAACAGCATCGGCTATTAATAAGGCACCGTAACCTTTACGATGATGATTGCAATGAATGTACAATTTGTCAATTTTAAGTTTATTCAAAGCTTTCATGCTCATACAGCAGGAAAACCCAATGATTTCATCGTCCAGTACTAGTTTTCTCCACTTCACATCCGGAATCGCGAGTTGCTCCCTGATTAATTGGGGTTGATAGCGTTGCGCCAGCATGTATTCTATTTGCTCAATCGATAGGATACGGGCGTAATGATGCCGCCAGATCGTCCCTGCAAGATTCGAAACAACGAGCGCATCTGAAAGCGTCAAGGGTGATACGAAAGCAGACATAGTTTTTTCATCAGATATTCAACGAGAGAGGTCAACACACCTAACCCATCATTCAAAGCCCATTCACTAGAGAATGCAATTTAATATCATCCGTTAGCTCGTGCTAATCGTGATTTTAACTATTTTTCCCTGCACTCCCCGCTCCTGATTTCACCACAGTCTATTTAGTCGATCAATAACGACCTGAATGCATGTATTTGTCTTGCAGAGCTTTATCAACAAAAAAACATCCATCGCGCCGTATGGCGGCAACGCGATGGATGTGAGAGGAGGAAAGGTAATTTTGCTGGCAGGTTATTGCGCGCGGTGCTGTTGAGATTATCAATATGTTTACATTATTTGCTCATGTGGATCTCACTGAACCATTTAATGTGATGCTTGGCGCGAATGGGCAAGTCATCATCCAGGAAGTTCGGCTCAGTTGCTGGATTATTAGTGGGCAAAACTCCGATAAACCCGAGCTTTCCGGTTTCTTCACAGGCTTTCAGAAAACCTGAACGGTAGCGGACTAAATTGCGACTAATGCGTTGCGCCGGCCCATGCAGAAAAACCCATCTTGAATCGGGCCAGCTTTCATCAAGAAGCAATGGCAGTTCAGACTGATGAAGTAGCTTATCTTTTAATCCGATACTGCGTCCTGCATTAAATACCATTGGCTGATCCAGATGAGAATGGCTTGTCCTGACTCCATGCGATTCAATGGCATTAACCTGAATGTCGTGCCCATCTTGCTGCTTGAAAGAGTGCCTTACCAACACCCGGGCGGCTCCATGCCGACTCTCGACAATGAGAGATCGGATATCATTCACAGGAACTGATACTACTTTTGCCAGCAAGCGCTCTTGATGCAAGATCATACGATATCGCTGCTTATCAAAGGCAATGTCGACTGCGCTGACGCTATCAAGCGTAATCTCACTAACAACGATGAAGGTGAACTTGCGCATTTTGCTCATACCGGTAAAACAATTGACCCATGGATAATTATCTTAAAGATACTTCTGAATGTGCTGAATGACGCCAGATTCTGCCTGCAAACCGGAATAAATAAAATGTGACAAATTGTCGCAGCTCAAGGCCTTACATTCCATTCAACAGATGATCGGCTTGAATCGGATGCGGGCCACAAAAAAGATCGGAGAAAAGATAGCGAGTTAAAAAGTGCCGAGAAAGATAAAAACATCAAAATCAAGATGAACCATTAAAAACAGCGCAGCTTCATTTCGATACAACCTCTCACTCAATGGTCGAGCATACTGGCCTTAAAGATTACGGATTTTATTTATGAAACTCTGGCGCCAATGTCAGCGGCGGCTTATCAAATTTATGACGCATTCGATTGATTGCGTTGAAAATCGTAGTCTGCCCGATAATTCTAGCCTCCAATGTCCGCTTATAAGGAAAATCCATGAACGAAACTCCGATCAACATCGTCAATAACCCCTGGCCCGGCAGAAAAAGCATTAAAAACCCCACTGCCACAAACACAGCGCCAACTATATTTTTAATGATCACACCGATCATACGTAATATCGGATGATGATCTTTCATCCAATGACGAGGCACGCGCAAATCAAAATAATCGCTCGGCAATCGAACGAGAATCCATGGTATTGCAATCAAGGAGCCGACAAAACCGATGATGGACACTATCGTCAAACCGACCAGCACATCCATCGACATCCAATGTTGCAGCATTCCGGAAATTTCTTCCATAAAAATCGCCTACTGAAACATCACATGAGATGCACCTTAAAAGAAAGTGTGCATAAGAAAAATTATGAATTTGGAAAAACCATCCTGCCATCAAGAAATCAATAGCAGGATGATAGGTGCTGAATAGGACGATTAAATTTATGGAATAATTCGATTGTTAAGAATTTCTTTGCTTTGGTTATTCCAGATGACGTCGGTCAGGTTCGAATAACGGGTGATGATCTGTGCTGCAATTCCACCCGAAAATAAACCAGCCCAGCCCAGAATCACAAAACCCCAGTGCAATGGCGCGCTAAACAGCTCTTCCATGAACCAGAATGCATGACCCCATTCATTCAAACCAACGTTCGGCAGAATCATCAATGGGCCAGCAATCGCCATAACCAGTGGGAATGATGTGCCACGGCTGTACAGTGGCAGACGGGTCATCGCGTACAGGTAAGATGCTACACCGCAAACGATGTACATCGGGAATGAACCGTAGAATACAACCACGTGACTTGGCGTAAAGCTGGTGTCACGAATGATCACCTGGTGCCACGATGCGTCTTGCTCGGTGAAGAAGCTGCCGCCCCAGTAAACACCAAACAGGTAAACACCCAGCCACATCATCCAGTAGAAGTAACGTTTAACTTCCAGTTTCGGATCCAGGTTGTCCAGTTGTTCCTTCGTGTCACGGGTCTTCAATATCCAGCCCCAGGTCACCAGCGCAAACAGCGGCATCAGCGCCATGTGTACGCGCCACAGGCCCATCCATACCTTGTCAAACTCCGGTTCCATCGAGTCCATACCATGCGAATACGCAAACGTCCTTTGGTACCATACCCAAAATATCGCTAC
>CASDLT010000006.1 GCA_949281375.1 uncultured Nitrosomonas sp. | reverse complement strand
CGTTTGAATACATAACACCCTGCGTTGATCAGTCCGGGCCCGGCGATATCTTTCCCGGCAAATCCCTGGACCACACCATCACTTACAAGCAAACGACCATAACGCGATGTATCCGCCACCGCCCGTCCTACAATAATCGGGTGCCGCCTGGATTGCCATTGCTGTTCCACCTGATCGATTTCCAGATCCAGAAATGTATCTCCGTTAAACACAAACACATGGTCAGAAACCACCTGTTCAAGCGACAGACGTACCCCACCGCCTGTACCAAGCGGTTGATCTTCCATCACATAAATCAAATCCATACCTGCATGAAGCGAGCCAAAATAGCTACTGACCTTCTCTGCCATGAATCCTACCGAGAGGATGATCCGCTTGAAACCTTTACGTGCCAGCACATCAAGCAGAATTTCCAGAAATGGACGACCCGCAATAGGCGCCATGGGCTTGGGTACATCGGCCACAACCTTGCGTAAGCGCGTGCCCAGCCCCCCAGCCAGAATAATGGCTTCCATCAAATGGGAGCCTTGAACAGCGTACGCTCCACCAAACCACAGAGGATATGGCCCAGTACGGCGTGACCTTCCTGAATCTTCGGCGTATCCGCCGACGGAACGTCTAAATAATGGTCACATAAATTTTTCATCGGGCCACCCCGGTTACCCGCCATGCCGATACAAATAACTTCTTTCTGCCTGGCTATTTGCAATGCCGCCAAAACGTTGGAAGATTTGCCCGAAGTAGAGTAGGCAATGAATACATCGCCTTTTTGCGCATGCGCCTGCACCTGCCGGGCAAACAGATTTTCATAGCCATAGTCGTTACCAATGGCAGTCAAAATCGATGTATCTGTAGTCAGCGCAATTGCCGGCAGACCCGGCCGATCAAAAGCAAAACGGCTGACAAACTCTCCAGCTATATGCTGTGCATCAGCAGCACTGCCACCATTACCTGCCAGCAGGACTTTATTACCGGCTTGCATACAGCTGATACAAGCCTGGGCTGCTGCTTCAACACGGGACAGTAACCCCTCATCCGCCAGGATGGCTGACATGATTCGCTGGGTTTCCTGGATTTGGGAATAAATATAGCTTTTCATTTAACCCTCCAGGCTTGTGTACCATTTTTGGTGAAATGACAGTTACTTACCTGTCCGCCAAAATTATTCAAAGTACGAATCACATCCATCCGTTTTTCTGTAGGAACAAAAAACAACATAAAACCACCACCACCCGCTCCTGAAATCTTGCCTGCCAGCGCACCGGCCTGAATCGCTGCGTCATAAATTGCATCAATATGAGGACTGGAAACCGTTCTGGCTGAACGTTTCTTACTTTCCCAACCCATACGCATTGATTCAATGAGACCACCAAAATCACCACGCAACAGGCACTCCTTCATTAGTAATGCTTCACGTTTGATGCCATGCATCGCTTCCAGCGCACCAGTAGTGCCTGATTCCACATTTCTGCTCTGATCCGCGATGATCCGTGCTGATTCACGCGAAATACCGGTGAAATACAATATCAATGAAGCTTCCAGTTCACAGATGATCCAATTTTTGATGCGTAACGGATTCACAACGGCACGATCATCTGCATAAAATTCCATGAAGTTGAAACCACCAAATGTTGCCGAATATTGATCCTGCCGTCCTCCTTGCAATCCACAATCAACACGCTCAATCTTGAATGCAAGACGGGCGATAGCATAATCATCCAGAGGCAGGTTAAGCAGCTCTACAAAAGACTTGATCATTGCCACAACCAAAGTAGAAGAAGAACCCAAACCAGATCCGACAGGTGCATCACAAAATGTATTTAGCTCCAGTGCGATTGGCCTACCTTGATTGTAATGTCGCACCATGTAATTATAGACAGCCTTATGTAAGCTCAAGTTACCGTCCAGAGGTAAAACCGGATCCAACTGGCAAACAGTCTCTCTTACCTGATCCTTAGCAACAAATCGGATAATCGGCTCATTTATTTGTTTTACTACCGCGTAAGCATAACGATCAATCGTCGCATTCAACACATAACCACCATGCGTATCGCAATACGGCGATACATCAGTACCACCTCCGGCCAATCCTAGCCGTAGTGGTGCGCGTGCTCTAATCATCATTTGGAACGAATCCCCTCACTGAATCCAATCAAGCTCTTATAGAGTCAGCCACATATGCATCATTTCAGCGAGTTAATACGCAACACAATCAAAAAGTAGACTGGAAAAAAATCCATTTATCTAAAAAATTTTCAATATCTGCCGACCAATATCACTCACACACAGCCCTGTGCCGCACTCGCAAATGCAAATGATCCCACGGGCCCATGAATAAAAACTCAAAGCTCAAATGAGGTACTGTGGCTACCCATTCTGCGAAAGCTCTACCTTCACCTACTTGAAAATCATGTGTCCAGTCATCAAAAACAAGAATTGACTTATCAGATAACCTATTTGACAAATATTCAAGGCACTGCTTCGCAGGTTCATAAATATCACAATCAATACGAGCAAATGATACTGTTTCAATATGTTGTGCTTGATCACTTTTAAGCGATTCCACAAAAAACCCTTCTACAAGTTTGATGCGTGGTCGTTGCTGGGTTTGTAGCCGTGCTTCAACCTCCTGCCTACTACAGGCGTACATACCCTCTTTCCAGAAATCTACATCATGCTTTTCATCTGGTCTAGAAAGGCCCTTGAAACTGTCAAACCCGTAAATATCACGATCAAATATACCTGCACTCTCGGTCATATGGAAAAGCCTCTCAATCCAAGCTCCCTGAAAAATACCGAATTCGACAAAGATGCCAGGAACTCCATCATCCCGGAGACTGAAAAGCAATTCTTCGATATATTGATATTCAATATTTAATAATGCTTCATAACACTTATTAAAATATTTACTATTTTCTGGATAAATTGAATGCAATTTCCCGTTTCTAAAGTCTCTTGTTATTAATTGTCCAAATATTTGCTCAAATAATTCATTATAGTTTTTTAGATTCATATTTAACTCTTATTAAAACTCGATTTTTCACACAATTTAGAATGTATAAATAGCTGATGCATACCTAACAAGCTTTCTTCATAGAATCTTGCATATCTACGGCGACTCTGTTCCGCCAATTGGCCTAATTTATTTGGTTGCTTCGTCAGAGCTAGCAGACTTCTAGCCAACTCATTCAGATTTTTATGATTATGCAAAAATTCATTTGTCTCAATACCTTTGCTTCCCCAGGAGGTAGTTAGTAAAGGCATTCCAAAGGCCATCGCCTGCACAGTCTTGACATTGATACCAGTCCCCATGGTCACAGGCGAAATCACAACATCCATTCCACCGTAGAACTGTGCAATATCCGGCACAAAGCCATGCATTTGCACCCATGGCCGTTTGAAGATGGCTCCTTCTCTGGCTGATAATGCATCAGCCATATTCTTAATCTGTCCAGCGACGTGCACAATAAAAGGGCTGGCACTACCCCCCAACTCGCGGTCGATAGCCTCCAAGCACTCGCGTACAATGGCCAGGTTGATGCGATTGGCGCTCGCCACAATGCCCACGTTCTTTAGCGTACTGAAACTACACTCCAGGAAATGTGATTCCTCAATGTGTGGGATGACGATGGCCGTTTTGCGGCCTGTAACGGAATCGAAATAGCAGGCTTCTTCCTCACGCCGCGCCACCACTACATCCGCTCGACGCAGATACGCGCCCTCCTCCTCAGGCGTGCAGGAGAAGAATTCCAGTGGTTGCCCGTTCTTGCGCAGCATCTCGTAGCGGTCGCCCATTTTGTCGTGAGTATCGATGACTTTGAGAATGTAGTCAGGCACGAACTCCAGCATTTTTGACTGGAAGACGTAGGAACAGAACACCATGTCTATGTCGTATTTTGCGCATAATAGGCGGATGTGTTCCCCCAAACCTTCTTCATACCACCCATCAAAGGGAATGGGATTCCCATCAGCCCAAAGGGGCTTAGCATTAGGTAGAATTTCAAATGAATCCCACGCATTTTTCATAGCTTGCTCGTCTTCCGGACTATAGATGCTGCTTTGTAGCAAAGCAAAGTGCACTTTATGACCCATCTTCTGAAAACGTTTAGCGAATTGCTGGATCGTTGACTGGTTGCCGTGGCTGCTGGGGTGTGACGGAAATGGGCTGAAATAGAGGATATTCAACTTGCCGCTCTTGCGGCGTTCCCTCACCAATGCTGACACACCACGTTCACTATGGGCTGCTACCTGGTACCACTTACTATCTGGCGTCAAGTGGTCTCTTTCTAATACCTCACGCCACTTGGCGATAAATTGGGCTTTGTTCTGCTCCTGTAAGTGGGCATAATCGGTGCCAACCTCGTCGGAATAGCTCTGGCATTCGAAATGAATGACCTCGGACGCTGGTTCGTACACCACGCGCAGCCCCTCCGAACGGGCTATCATGGCCAGATCGACATCTTTGTATTGGGTATTCTTGTAATGTTCGTTAAAGCCATCAGCCGAGTTCCAAAACGACTTACGAACCAAGATCGAAATACCAGAAATGAAATCAACCTCGCGGCTAAGATTGAATATCTTGGCATATCGACTAAAGCCTCGGCCTATATTGATTGCTGTGCCATCTTTGAAGAGAGCAGCTCCAGCTTCCTGAATTTTACCATTGAGATACAGGAGCTTTGAGCCAACAACAGCGACTGTTTCATCAGATTCTATCGTGTGGTAGAGGCTTTCGAGCCAACCCGGTAATACTACAGTATCGTTATTCAAGAACAGGATGTATCGACCACGTACCTGCTTAGCCGCATTATTGCAGTTACGCAGAAAACCAAGATTTTCTGGAGTTTTAATAACACGTAGGCCAGGAAAAATCCCTATTGCGTGAACAGTCTCATCAGTAGAGCCATCATCGGCCAAGATAACTTCGTATGTCACGCCATTGCCAATGCTCGTCTGCACGACGGAGGTTAAGCACGCGCGAGTGAGGTGCCATTTGTTATAGACAGGGACGATGATCGAAACGTCCACCTTAGCTCCGATATCCGGATTGGGTACGACAACTGGGCTCACTGCTTGGCAATAATCGACAAACAGGAAGATTGGTAATGCTTGAGTCTTGTCCAGTACTTTCAGCAAACTGGCTCTGTTGGCAGCGTCACTAAACTTATCCCGCACCAGTGCTCGCCCATTCCTGGCAAGACGTGACCATATCTCCTCATCCTGGTAGAGCGCCACAATAGCTTGTGCGAAGCGAACAGGGTCGTTCTCCACCAGAGCATGTACCTCATTCTTTATACCCATACCCTCGGCTGCGACCTCCGTACAGACACAAGGGATACCAGCACCCATAGTGACAGCCACCTTGCCCTTGATACCTGCGCCGTACTGTAGAGGTGCAACCCCAACACGTGGTATCTCCAGTATAGGATCTAACTCTGGCACAAAGCCCACTACCTTGATGCCCGGTAACTTACCCAGCGCCACCACGGCATCGGGCGCCTCGGCACCGATGATATGAAATTCCACCTCTGGCAATGTCTTGCGCACATGCGGCCAGACTTCAGCAACAAACCATTGCACCGCGCTCACATTAGGCGGATGGCCGAATCCGCCAAGGAAAAAAATATTCTCGCGCTTCGCATAAGGGCGAGGGTTTTCGATCACGGGTGCATAGAGCACCGGAAAAACCGAAATTGGTGTATTTGGCAAAACTTCCTGCAGCACGGGTACCTCGGCCGGACTGACAACTACTACACGATCGGAGCGGCTCATCATGGCCAGTTCGCGATCTCGCATTTGTAATGCACGTTCACGCGCAGCTGGATCATCGCGCAACTCAGCCTCACGCATCTCACGCAAAAAATATAGATCAGGAGCGTGGAAGATGATCCGGGCATCCGGAGCCACTTTGCGCGCAACGGGCAGCAGAGTTTCTGCCACATCGACGCGGATGAAATAGAAGGCACCAAACTCGCTACCGTGCTTCTCCAGGTATTGCGACGAGTAGTCAAAACCAGACTCACGCGTCACGAGCTGCACGCCAGCCACCCGCAGCCCTGCTTCATAGCGTAGCGATGGCATCATATCGTTGGGCAGGAAGACCACTTCATAGCCAAGAGCACAGAGGTCCTTGAGTATACCTACAGTTGCACGCTCACCGGCTGAGATGTCGGACCGGGGTATCCGATAGTCAGCAACCAATATACGTCGAGCTACTTCCTCTGGTAGAACCGGGAATTCTGCAGGATGGCCTGCGTCATTTTGCAGCGGTGCAGCCATACCAGGCGCTGTGGCAACCATGCGTCCCCGAATACCCGCAAACCCTTCGGAATGGATAATTCTCAAGAAGTTAGTTAGTGAACGCTTAACGCTGCCAGCTCGCTGAATTCTCATTGCTAATGCGAAACTTGCAAAGACAAACCGTCTCAATAAGCGATTACGCGTTAAGAGTAGATCACGCAGTCGAGTTTGGTTGGTGATAATTTCGACAAAGGTACCGTGACCAGAACGTAAACGACGGATTAAAGGAAATAACCCACCATAAAAAGCTACGGCACCAGGTATCAATAACAGAGCAACTATAGTTCGCGAAAGTAAACTGTTTCGTTTAATAAAGTGGGTAGATGTTCGCAGAAGAGAGCCAATATTTCGATATGGCGCAGTTATGCGCCACGAACGCGATTGTTCCATGCCTTGAATCTGTATTTTAGCTTCTATTAACTGATGCTCCAGCTGGGAAAGCCGAGTGTCGCACTCGGCCACTTCTTGGTTGAGGCTAGTGATCTGATCGTTACGCTCGGACACGGCTTGGTTGAGGCTGATAGTCTCGCTATCGTGTTCAGTCACCTCTTGGCTGAGGCGGGCGATCTGATCGTCACGAGTAAACAATAGCCCTCGCAGCCGGTATGCATCTTCCAAAATACTAGAAATATGAGTATTTGATTGCTTAGTCAAACCGAAACTTATTTGGCGTGCCTTTTCGAGATATTCATATGCTGCCCCAATCGAAATTCCCTGATGACGATAAATCTCAAGAATCTGCTCCTCCACATTGCGAAAAAACTTCTGCTCTCGGCTATCAAAGAAAGTGCGGTGCAAGTTTGCATCTGATAAATTAATAGCCTGAATACCAATTTCATTTAATTTTTCCAAGCATTGCGTTCGATACATCTCTGATGAGCTCAATACGTCCATGTCTATGACAAGATCACAAACAGCATGCGCCTCGATGTATGCATGCAACCATATGGCAAAAAATAGTGCGTAGTCTTGCTCACTGCTCAATGGATGGCTATATACAAACCCGAGTCGCACACCATGTAAGGAACCGTCGGGCAGCAAAGGAATATTGAACAACTCAAGCACCTTGTGCACTACAGCCGGAGCACCTGGGTGCGAGGCAATAATCCATGGTGTCGCGGCAATATAATCACCTACCTTATAGGAATACCATTGATCCCAAGGATTACGTAAAAGGAACAAATTTATTGACTCAAAATGATGTTTAATCCAGCGCATACGGCCACTGGTACGGGTACATTGGAGAATTGGGACCTTAGGAGCACTCTTAATTAAATTCAGCAGGTATTGTTCTAAATCGGGGGCGTGAATATTTTCTTCCAAAAAGTATTGATCAAAACTGAAGGTGTGATCGTATAACTCTTTCAAATGCGGTAACACACACTCAAACTCATCAAAATAGCCACCCTGCAAAAAATCATGTCTTAATACTTCTTTATTTTGTTCAATGTTTTGTTGGGTTGATTCGTGCCATGAATCGAGCATGCTCGCGATAGCATCGTGTAGCGGTTCGTGATAAACGTGATAAAACCCTGTCCGTTTAAGAGCGTTATAAAAATAGGTACTCCCTGCACGAAACAGAGAATGAATAAAAAATAATTTGGTGTTCATGTGTTAAAAACAGCTTAGTATTGGGTTTATCTTGCTTTGCACTTTTGAATTACGTGTCAAACACATAAACAGTCAATCTTTCAGAAACTGCATTAAGCTGACTCTTCGTACTTCTAGTTGCTTTTGTTTATCCAGATCAGTTTTGCTGTTGCCGAAAGCCAAACTGGCCCATTTCCTGTATCGGAAGTAACGGGGATAACACGAAATGAAACCAAATCCATTATTCTGTGCATCAATAATTCCTCCTCATTGCACAGAGCATAAACCCCAGCATCTGTAAAGTAGACCCCAGGATTTAAGTTACACTGAAATTCAAAAACCACCTCATATAGCTGGCCTACCATAATAAGAGGTACTCGCTCAGGTATTACACCTGCGGTAAGCTGACCCCCAAGATGAACTCCGATACTTGACCTTAGTGCCATGCCAAACCTAACGTATTCAGCAGTCTTCTCAAACAACACTTGATAGCGATAAATATACCGCTTGCCTCGCACTAAATTATTTAATTGTTTTCCGTTGAGTGATTCGATCCGCGCAGAAATTATCTGAACCCCACGTGACTCGTAAGTTAAAGTACTGGCCGGCTGTAGAGCAGGGTCAAAGTATTCACCTTCATCCCCTAAAACATCCTCACTATCTTGGTTGTAATTTGCTTCCTGTAAATTTTTGTCGTCCTTTGTCGGAAATGCTGCCACTTCATTAATCTGGTTACGAATAGCTTCACGCAAAGTATCACGGCTTTCCGAGGGGGCATAAAGAAGCTTCTGATAACGCATAACCGTGGACTTTGGCTCCCCAATTAATAGTCGCTCACCTGCATCTATCAAAAGGGCGCGATCACACAGCTCAACAACCTGTGAGCCTGAATGCGATACAAATAAAATAGTAGCGCCTTTTGCTTTAATGGCTTCGATACGTGAAAAGCATTTACGCTGAAACAACTCATCACCCACTGAAAGTGCTTCATCCACAATCAGAATTTGCGGATCTATATTGATGGCAACGGCAAAACCAAGCCGCATCATCATCCCGCTGGAATAAGTTTTGACTGGCTGCTCGATGAAATCACCAATATCAGCAAACGCTGCAATATCGTCAAATCGCGCATCGATTTCTTCCTGACTCAAACCGAGCACGGATGCGTTCATGTAGACGTTCTCGCGCCCGGTAAATTCCGGGTTAAAGCCAGAACCAAGCTCCAGCAATGCTGCTATGCGTCCATTGGTAGTAATGCTCCCAGAGGTTGGGCTGAGTGTGCCGCAGATCAGTTGCAGCAGGGTCGATTTGCCGCTACCGTTGCGGCCAATGATGCCGATAGTCTCGCCTTTCTTCACATCAAACGATATGTCCTTAAGTGCCCAGAATTCGCGGAAGTATTGCCGTGGCGTTTGCCCAGTCAAGTGATGCAGACGGGGCAGAATGAATTGTTTGAGCCGGTCGCGTGGGGTATCGTAGATTTGATAACACTTGCTGAGGTTTTCCACGCGAATGGCGATGTCGTTCTGTTCTTTGTTCACGCTGCCTCCGCTGACTGCCCATGGCAGGGTAGATAGCCTGAAATTTTTCTCGTTTTACGTGTTACACGTGTTACGTTTAACGTAATATCATGGGCTGCATGATCCAGTCTTTTCGATGTAAGAGTACGCAAGCAGTGTTTGAGGGTGAATGCCCTCAGCGTTTTAGTGCTATCCAAGCTGCAGCTGAACGTAAGCTGGCACAATTGGAGGCAGCACAAACACTTGATTTTTTGCGTTCTCCACCAGGAAATCGGCTGGAAAAACTGGCTGGCGACCGGGAAGGTCAATGGAGCATTCGTATCAACGCACAATGGCGTATATGCTTTACTTGGTCTGATCTTGGTCCTGCCGATGTAGAGATTGTTGATTATCATTGAGAAATAACCATGACTAGACCTGTAAACTGCATGCGTGCCGTCCATCCCGGTGAGGTACTGCGTGAAGATTTTTTGATTCCAGCTGGAATAAGTGTCAACGCTCTGGCGATTGCCTTGAGTGTGCCAGCCACCCGCATTCATGAAATCGTCAAGGAGCGGCGCGCCGTTACCGCTGATACTGCTGAACGGCTGGTGCATTATTTCGGGGGTGATGCCGCTTCCTGGCTTGCTTTGCAGGCCAGTTACGATCTGAAAACACTGCCCACGCGCGATGAAATTGAACGCCGCGTGCAAAGACGTGAAGAGCACGTGTGATTTGGACCGCCACTGGCAGCGGCCAATTACGCTTGTACTGTTCGGAACAGGTTTCATGCCACTCTCATTTCTTGCTGCAAACAGGAGCAGCTTTCCTCAATTTTCATTGCCATCGCACAGTGCGAACCCTGTGGGCATAATGTGGGTTGCTCCAACCTCTGCGGTCTGAGTGAAGCAATCCATAAACAACAACGTTAGCAGCCTACACAAGACTAACGACTCCCTTCATTGTGACAATTGCATGGATTGCTTCGTCAGCTTTGCTTCCTCTCAAGGACGGGTAACGGTAGTAATTTGGCTTGGATTGCTGCGCACCTGTGTCGTTTCGCAATGACGGCGGTTGATAAATTTGATAACTCTTGCTGAGATTTTCTACCTTGATGGCAATATCAGAGGACATCTTCACCTTCTAATCTATCGCTTGCATCCTGCCTGGAGAGCAAGTGTTGTTTTGCCAATGTAATGGCTTGCTGTAATTTATTTTGCAGGATTTCTCGGGCGGGTAACTGAGTCATATATTCTGCCACACGAATATTGCTCTGGTGCAGCTGCAATAGTTCAATATGCTCCTGGTTCTTTCCGGTACAGAGGATCAAACCTATAGGTGCTGCCTCACCCTCCAGGTGCTCGTGCTTTTCCAGGTAGCGCAGATATAGTTCCATCTGGCCTTTGAAGGCTGCTTCAAACTCACCAATTTTGAGATCAATGGCAACCAGACAACGCAATCTGCGGTGATAAAAAAGCAGATCAATGTAGTAGTCCCGATTGTCTATAGAAATACGTTTTTGTCGGGAGAGGAAAGCAAAATCACTGCCGAGTTCAACAAGAAAATGCTGCAGCTCTGCAAGAATTGCTGACTCTAGATCTTTTTCAGAATAACTGTCTGCAAGACCAAGAAAATCAAGTATATAGGGGTCTCTAAAGGCAATTTCCGGTGAAAGTTTGCCGGTGTTTCGTAAGGCAGTCAATTCGTTCTGAATGGTTATTTTCGGCTTTCTGGAGATGCTGGTTCGTTCATAAAGCATAGATCGAATTCGCTCTTGCAATTGGCGGACAGACCAATGTTCAAGGCGGCTGATTTCAGTGTAGAAATCACGTTTTAATGGGTCGTCAATCAAAATAAGTAGTCGTAAATGTGACCAGCTCAATTTTGCACACACTGTGTGCAAAATGTTTTCGTCTGGATAGACTTCGACCAGACGCAGACAATAGCGTACCTGGCGCTCGCTCCAGCCTTTGCCATAATCGGCAGATAGTTGCATGGCCACAGTTTTGACAACCTGCTGCCCATATTCTGCGCGTTCGCCTTTCAGAATCTCTCTGTTGATACGGCTGCCAACTCGCCAATAGAGTAAGGTCAGCTCAGCATTAACTGCCGCCGCAGCGCGTAGACGCGCAGTTTCAATCAAATGGCGAAGGTCTGAGAGCAGTAGCGGAGCTTGTAGATCTGTTGGTGGTTCAGATGACATTCGCAACCTCCTTCCTTGTTTTCCGAAGTCAGGCAACAACAGTCGCAACCCAATACAGTGCCAATGTGCCCAAGCCGAGATTCTTTCGTTCAGAATTATAGTATTCAACTGATCGTCAAGCTCAGCTTCTGCCAGCTTAAGAAACTGGACTTTCACAATTGGTTATATTTGTGAAACACCTGCTTCCGCAGAGATAGTTTCCAGTTCGCCACGTTCATAAGCCTCAATTCGCGCATCAGCTTCTTTTGCCCAGATAGCATCGATGGATGGGTCCGGACTATCCAAACTAATGAGTAATTTTTCCACAATGCTGGCACGTTCTGTAGAAGTTGGCTCAAGTATTTGATTTATCACAAAATCAACCTTGTTTGTCATAACCGGATTAAAAGTTGAACAATTCACTCCTGTTTCCACTGCGGCATTTTAGCGAGCAGATAACGCGGGCGTCCATTTCCAACCTGTGTTCGCATGACATCAATTTTCACGATCTGATGTAAGTGGTCATTAATATCATCCACATTTTGCAACCGTGAAGAAATCTTGCCTCGAATGATTTGCTCATCGCCGACAAGCCTGAATTCAAAGCTGCGGCTGGCAGGCAGCACACCGATAAATTCGCCGTGCAATTGTTCTTCGTTTTCGCGCAAATTATCAGCTTCTAATCGCGCCAGACCGCGATTGACTTGACCTATATCCGTAAATCGGACGCCCTTTTCACCGTACTGCAGTGTGCAAATGGCGCGGTGGTCTGCCAGCACTTTCAGAAATGCGCGTACCTTCTCCAATGCGCGAGGGTCAGTTTCAGAGGCGATATCTGCCAGCGCCTCGTCGTCACCAAGGGTACTTTGCAGCAGTTCCTGGGTGCGTTTCAAAGCTGTCGCAACCGGGCTTTCATCATTCAGTGCTAATTGCTCTGCTCTGTATTCCTCCAGCTCGAAGCCAAACGAACCGACTGCGGTATTTGTTATCAGCAGTTGGTTCTGATCCCGATCAGGAATAGGTCCCATCGCCGCCAGGGGAGCTGACAGAGACGCAGCAACCGAGGCAACCGCTTCAGTAAAGCTGCTGACGGCCTTCATGCCAAAATCGGCAAAGATGCCGTGGCTGCGAATCACAGGAATACCATCGAAGGTCAGGCGTGCACGCGCAGGTGTTTTTTCATCGGCAGGCAACGTGGCGAGCCGCGCTTCCACCTTACGCAATCGGGCTTCCTCGCTCATGCGTGTCAAACGCGCAGTGGTTGGTGTCTCAGCCAGCATCCTTTGTAGAAACGTACGCTCAGCCAGCAAATGCTGGCGCTCTTCGTTGTTCATGGTTGCATCTCCTGGCTGTCTACTAATTGGGTTAAGCATTCACGCGCATCCGCATCGTAAGCAGGGCTCAAGTCAATCTGCAAATATCCCTTCCATGCCTGATTACGCCGATGAGATCACATGCTGTACCAATAGGCGCTTTGCTGGACGATGGCCTCGACTGGCAGATGGTTGACTTCGACAAAGTAACTGTCCTCCAGAAACTGTGCCTTGGCCGCTTCATGCTCCAGCATCCCAATTTGCTCATCCGTAGGGGCAAAATCATCCGGGGTGTAAACAAAGGTCACCACGTCGATATCCCTGGGTGAACGGCGCTCCAGAGTTTCCACCTGTTCAGTAAAGCTACCATCCAGCCACTGG
>CASDLT010000005.1 GCA_949281375.1 uncultured Nitrosomonas sp. | reverse complement strand
TCTCCCCTAATTCAGCTACACTTCGCAGGCTAGTCGACCTTGGGGTTTAAAGTCAAGTCATTTGTCATAAAATACCCTCCAATCAGCAAGGTCTAATAACCCCAACTCCTCCATATTTTCTCTGATTCTTCAAGCAATAAGGCAAACGCTTAAAAAAATATCGCGGTAATTCTCACTCTAAGAATATTGTTGTTCATGCAGAAAATTTAATTTGCTGAGCAAAAAAGACCATAGATTTTTAAAAAAAATAATATTATCATACATCTATCTCTATTCTTGCTCGAGATTATTGAAATATTGATTATGAACTATTCTTGCTAACTCTCTAAGTAATTACTTAGAAAAAAACAAGCAAATTGCCAATTTACTTCAATAAATGCCAGCACTACTATGCTAGCCGCTAGGTATCCGGAAAGAAAAACTGATGCCAGCGTAATTCAAAAATAACAAGAGGAATAACCACCTTATCTGAGTCATATCAGGAACTAGTGACCGATAAAAAATCATAAATAGTGCAGAAGGGGATATTATGAAGAAGAAAGAAAACCATCCATCATCAGACAGTACATGCGATTCATTACAAAGCAATACTCTTGATTCACCAACCAATGAATCAAGACGTTCCTTTTTTAAAACGGCCAGTGCTACAGTACTTGCAGCGCCGATTGTTTTAACCTCGAGCAGAAGCGAGGCCCAGGCCATAGATTTCCCACCGAGCCCACCAACTACTCCGTGGTTAACAGAACTACCGCAAGCAGTAGAGCCTTTGGTACAGACCGATCTGTTTGAAAATCCTGATCGAATACCCCAGGGTAGTGCGAATACTTCTTACGAGGAATGTGGACGCAATCAACATCAGCGCTGGGCGGAATTCTTTGGCGATTTTCAACTTCAACCCAATCAAGCTGATACTTATGAATTGCGTGTGCAAGCGGTTCAGGATCATGTATTCCATCCTGATTACCCGGATCAGCTCGTCTGGAATTACGTGGGAAAGGATGCTAATGGCAATCCCTATCACAATCCTACAATACATGCTCGCTATGGTCGTCCAGTCCTTCTTCGGTTGTATAACGAACTACCTGCAAACCACAATGGATTTGGCACACCTGAAATAAGCTTGCATTTGCATAATTTGCATACGCCTTCTGAAAGTGATGGTTTTCCAGGCGATTATTTCAGCAAAACAAAGTCTGGCCCGACCCTATCTGGACCAGGCGAATATAAAGATCAATTTTATCCCAATGTATATGCAGGTTTGGATGAATTTCCCAAAAGCGCTAGCAACCCAGTAGGCGGCGACCGCCGCGAAGCACTGGGAACACTTTGGTACCACGATCACTGTTTGGATTTTACCGCTGCGAATGCAACACGGGGCATGGCAGGCTTTTACTTAATTTATGATGCGCTCGATTCAGGCAATGAAAATGATCCCAATCCATCGGCGTTGCGCTTGCCGAGCGGGGCGTATGACTATCCGCTGGCATTTCAAGATAAACGGTTCGATGCCAGTGGCATCCAAGTCTTCGATCAGCTTGATCCTGAAGGAACGCTGGGCGACAAAATTACTGTCAATGGTAAAATCGAACCCGTACTTCGAGTGGCTCGACGTAAATACCGCCTCAGACTACTGAATGCAGGTCCCTCGCGTTATTATGAATTTTACTTGGTCAACAACGCCAATGCCGCGCAAACCTTCACATATATAGCAAATGATGGCAATCTACTGCCACAACCCATATTGAATCAAAATAAGGTTCGATTAGGAGTAGCCGAACGAGCCGACATTGTCGTTGATTTCTCCAGATATGGATTAGGAACAGAGCTTTACATTGTCAATCGATTGCAGCAAACCAGTACTCGCGGGCCAGGCAATGTTCAAGCACCGGGTAGTCGTATCCTCAAAATCATTGTTGATCGCAATCTTCCGGCCGGAGAAGTGGATAACAGTCGTGTACCCAGTAATTTACGGCCCATCCGCAGGCCAACTGCCGCTGAAATCGCATCAGCGCCAGTCCGTAGTTGGGTTTTCGCACGCAAAAATGGTTTGTGGACAATCAACGATCGATTGGTTAATGTCAATTCTGCCGCTGCCCACGTTGCAGCTGGCAGTTACGAAATTTGGGATATCAGCAATCCATCAAACGGTTGGAGTCATCCGGTGCATATTCATTTTGAGGAAGGGATAATCTTGCAGCGGTTTAGAAATGGCACAGCGGTGGCTATCCCAACTCACGAAAGGGGACGAAAGGATGTGTACAATTTAGGCCCAAGTGAGCGCGTGCGATTATTCATTCGCTTTCGGGATTTTCCAGGTAAATATGTCATGCATTGTCATAACATGATCCATGAAGATCATGCGATGATGGTGCGGTTTGATATCGTAGATTAAGAGGACTTTATCATGAACAATGAAAACACTAATTCACGCCGAGAAATACTAACCGGCATGGGCCTTGCAACTTTAGGCATGATGGGTTTGAATGCTGCTTGGCAAAAGCTGGCGGATGTATCTGCTGTTATATCCCATCATGAAGCTCGCGATACATCATTTCCAAATGTCATTTTGTATACTCACGAGGGTGAAGCCGTTCGCTTTTACGATGATCTGATTCGTGACAAGGTTGTAGCAATTAACATGATGTATGCGGACTGCGCGGGAATTTGCCCAGTAGCTACCGCTAATCTGGTGCAAGTACAACAGATGCTCGGTGACCGCATCGGTCGGGATGTATTCATGTATTCCATCACACTGCAGCCTGAGTTGGATACTCCTAATGGATTAAAACGATATGCCGAACGGCATAACATCAAATCAGGATGGAAATTCCTGACTGGTGCTCCTGAAGATATCGAGTTAGTACGCTACCGTCTCGGTTTTTATGATCGTGATGAGAATATTGATAATATCAAGGAGAATCATACAGGTATGATCCGTATCGGTTACGATACGCTCAATCGATGGAGTATGGCTCCTGCGCTTGCTGAACCTCAGCAAATCATGGCCACGATTAATCATCTCGATCCTAAGGCTGTGCATACTCACGAGAACCTCGCTTAGCTCTCTCGCTTGGTCAACTAACTCATGCATCCTGCATCCCGAAATTCCTGGGATGCAGGTGGTATTTTTCAATTCGATAATTTATCGATAAAACAACCGATTATCCTTCTTTCAGTTTACATAAATGTAAGAATTTTCTGCCTTACAAATCAGCGAAAACACCATATCTTTTCAGTCCTGAAGTCATTAAATTGATTCTCTCGCAGGGTTATTTTTAGATCCCGGCTAATGAACACGAAGGAGAAATCATGAAAACTGCAGAGCAAACGGATAGACATGGTGAGTCAATTGATGTGACACCCCATCAATCGAGACGCACGTTTCTGAAAATTACAGGCACTGCCATGCTTGCGGCACCCGCTGTTTTGACCTCGCGCAAAAGTCGGGCCCAGGTGCTCATCGAATTGCCGCCCAGTCCACCCACCCGCCCCTGGCTTGATGAATTACCGAGTGTCATCGAGCCTCTGTCTCAAACCGACCTCTTAAACGGCCCTTTACCGCCACCTCAAGGTGAAGCCAATATCGCAAACGGAGAATGCGGACGTACCAGCCATCAACGTTGGAATGAATTTTTTGGTACGCCGGTCATTCAACCCGATCAAGCGGATTTATATGAATTAAAGGCCAGTGCACATACTGATCACGTCTTTCATCCCGATTACCCACCCCAACTATGCTGGAGCTTCGAAGGTCGATCGTCGAGTGGCGCCCTTCTGTATAACCCGACTATTTTTGCGCGCTATGGACGTCAAGTAATTATTCGTTTACATAATGGTCTGCCTCCGAATCACGGCGCAGAAGGAACTCAACTGACCAGTTTTGGCTTACCCGAAATCAGCATGCATCTGCACAATCTTCACGTGCCTTCTGAAAGCGATGGCTTCCCGGGTGATTATTTTAGTGAAACCAAATATGGCCCCACATTAAGCAAAGAGGGCAAATTCAAGGATCATTTTTATCCCAATGTTTATGCTGGGCTTGATGAATTTGGCGGAATCGGCGATCAGCGCGAAGGGTTAGGCACGCTGTGGTATCACGATCATACTCTGGACTCGACTGCGCCTAATGCTCAGCGGGGATTGGCAGGTTTTTATCTGCTGTATGATGATCTTGATTCTGGGGATGAATACGATACCAACCGTAGTGCGCTGAGATTACCTAGCCATCCCTATGACTATCCTCTTAAATTCCAGGACCTACATTTTGATGCCAATGGCATCCATGTTTTTGATCAACTCAATCCTGAAGGTACGTTAGGTGACAAAATTGCCATAAATGGCAAAATACAACCAGTATTACGGGTTGCGCGTCGTAAATATCGCTTGCGTTTGCTCAATGCAGGCTCATCCAGATTTTATGAATTATATTTGGTGAATGGCGCCAATGTCGTACAACAATTCACGTATATCGCCAATGACGGCAATCTACTCCCCAATCCAATCAGCAATGTGACACGCGTCAGGCTCGGTGTTGCTGAACGGGCTGACATCATTGTCGATTTCTCGAAGTATCCTCTGGGAACACAGCTCTATTTTACCAACCGGCTTCAACAATTCGATACTCGCGGTCCCAAGAAAGTACAAGCTCCCGGGACACGAATCCTCAAATTAATCATCGATCATGAACCGGCAGAAGCTGATGTCAGCCAAATCCCTGCTTTTTTGCGTCCGATACGCAGACCAACACCTGAAGAAATTTCAGCTGCTCCCGTGCGAAACTGGACTTTCGCCCGCAAAAGTGGATTGTGGACGATTAATGATCGATTGTTCAACGTCAAAAGTGCGCGGGCAACGATAACCAAAGGAAGCGCAGAGATTTGGAACCTGAACAATCCGTCAGGTGGATGGAGTCATCCGATTCACATCCATTTTGAAGAAGGTATTATTCTCAATAAATTTGTAGATGGAATCGCGTCACCTATCCCGTTACATGAGCGAGGACGCAAAGATGTATTCGTGCTCGGTCCCAACACACGATTACGGGTTTTTTTACGTTTTCGGGATTTCACCGGTAAATATGTCATGCACTGCCATAATACCATACACGAAGATCATGCCATGATGCTGCGATGGGATATCAGGGAATGAAGAAATTCTTCAGGGTGGGCAGAAATTGCATTCTGTCCACCTTGAAAACGTCGATCGTCAGGATTTGAGATGTCAAATGATTCTGTAAATTCTGATCAGGCAGACTCAAAATTCAATCCTGCCGATGCATCACTTGTTTGCTGCAGATTACGCTCGGTGATGCGTACTCGATTGAGCAAGGTCGTCAGTTGAAAATAAAAATGATCTGTTGCAATCAACTGTTGCCACTCATCGCCATCGGGATCTTCTTCATCCAGATTTCGCCAGAAAAGCTTACAAAAATAATCAAAAGGAATGAACTGTTTTGTTATCAAGGCCTTTTTCATCGGTTGACTAAGCCAACGCTGCCGTCTTTTTATCAGCTCATCGCTTCCCTCATAGACCACCACGGAAAGATAAGGATATAAATCAGTAATGCCGCGAATATCCGTCAAAGAGGATAATTGCCGATGTTGGATCGCATGCGCGATTAATGCTTGCAATCGATCGGTAGAAATTTTGAAGGCAACGCCAGTTTTTAGCGTAAAGATTTTATCGAGATCCATATTTTAATCACGTTTTTAATGGTAAAACCCATACCAATGGACGATTCGATTGGTATTGACTGATTAGGTTCCACATCCCTCTGCAGCAGGCAATCTCAATCCAATGAGTGACAGCAGTATACATTGTATATATAGTCAATCGAATGATGATTTTGAATCGGCAAGACAATTAATGACTTCTTCATCAGAGACTTGTGGAAAATCCACATAAAACTGGCCTACCGCATAAAAATCATCTGGCGATGTCAGGCACACGATCTTATGTGCTTTTCCCTGCAATTTCTGCAACGTATCACGCGGTGCAACCGGTATCGCACAGATAAGCTCTGCTGGATTTCTATTGTTGACAGCGTGCAACGCAGCAATCATGGTAGCACCTGTTGCAAGTCCATCGTCAATGACAATGACGATACGTCCAACCGGGTCTATCGGCGTACGATTGGGAGTGTACTGGGCACGTCGATAGCGAATTGTTTCCAATTGCTGCGCTACTTCTTGATTGATGTAATCTTCGCTTGCGCCAGCCTGGCCAGCATAGTCGGCCAAATACATCCATCCGCCTTCATCAATAGACCCAATAGCGAACTCCGGATTGCCTGGCGCGCGAAGTTTCCGTACCAGCACCACATCCATTTCGCCTTGCAACGACTGTGCAATGACTTTTGCCATGGGCACAGCACCGCGAGGAATCGCCAGCACTAACGGATTACGTCCTCGATATTCATGCAATGCCTCAGCCAATTTTTGGGCTGCGGCCAATCGATCAGCAAAAATCATGATATGTTCCTTTCCCATTCATGCCTTAACGGCATATCGCCGACGAGTAGACAAAGTCCCACGGTGAAGTAACCCATGGGAAATCTTTACATCGATCTTTACGGTACCTTGGTTAGTAGCACTAGAACTTCGAGCGAAAAAAACCACATTACCGGCATCGTAATCAAAACAAATCAAACTCTCATCACTTCCGTCACTAACGTTGAATAATAAATCTGTAAATATTTAGCGTTTGCCTAGAAATCAGTCTTCAACGATTTCACTTATTGACCAAATTATTTCATTTCTCCACGGTTCATCATGACTGGATGCATCGAATTGATTAAATAAACATATTGTATGCCACAAACGCACTTCATTAAATCCCCCTGAAAAGAGCAGGTGATTTTCTCATAATGATGAATAAAGCAGATAAAGTTGCTGTTTTCATCTTATCTGAGCACCCTTCCTTATTCGATAATTCCGACACTTTTGCACGATCGTTGAACAGTATACAAAACTAGCCGCTGATCGTTTGTAGTGCTCGTTACAACAGCATACAGAATAAATTCTGGAAAAAAAGTGATTCAAAATTCACAAGTTAATAAAAAGCACGTAAGCTGCGCATCAAATACCTTTCAGTATATTATTAATGAAGCACTGCGCTAGCTTAATTCTAAGATTAGGTCGTGGATTTTTAATAATTGCTACCAGTTGCTATATTTGCCCAGCATTTGCAAGCAGCAACCGGGTGGATAATCCTTTGCTGGATTTATCCATTGAGGAGCTCATGAAAATAGAAGTCACTTCTGTATCGCGACGCTCAGAAAAACTCACTCAAGTAGCCTCGGCGGTATTTGTCATCACACAGGACGATATACGACGCTCGGGCGCGACCAGTATTCCCGAAGCTCTGCGAATGGCACCCGGCGTCGAGGTCGCTCGCATTGGAACGGATAAATGGGCCATCAATATTCGCGGTTTTAATGGCCGTTTTGCCGACAAACTTCAAGTATTGATGGACGGCCGCAGCGTCTACAACCCCCTTTTCTCAGGGGTGCAATGGGAACTCCAAGATACGCTGATGGAAGATATCGATCGTATCGAAGTCATACGCGGACCCGGCGCTGCTGTGTGGGGAGCCAATGCCGTCAATGGCGTCATCAATATCATTACCAAAAAAGCGGCTGATACCCAAGGTGCGTTGGTAAGCGCCGGCGGCGGAACCTTCGAACACGGTTTCGTTGGTGCCCGCTACGGTGGAAAAATCAATGAAGACACCGCCTATCGTTTTTATGCCAAAGGATTTACCCGCAACCAAATGAAATCTCCGTCAGGAGAACCGGCGAATGACGCTTGGCATAGTGCTCGCGGCGGCTTCCGGCTCGATCATCAGCGTGGTATTGATCAGATGACCGTACAAGGAGATATTTTTTACGACGCAATGGGCAATGCCTTGGACAAATCCCAACTCAGTGCACCAGTTATCCAGGCTAACACCGCTCGCGGACATAACGAAGGCGGCAATATCCGCTTTCGTTGGGATCGGACTTTTTCAGATCAATCTGCCATCATGCTGCAGACCTATTATGATCGCGTCGACTACCGATTATCGAACCTCACGAAATTTCGCACTGAAAGCTTCGATGTCGATTTTCAGCACCGTTTCCCTCTCCTGAATCATCATGACGTCACGTGGGGCGCCAACTACCGTCTTTATCACAATAAAGTATCCGATACCGAACTGATCGCACTGAATCCTCGACAGCAAACCAATCAGCTCATCAGCGGTTTTGCGCGCGATGAAATCACCTTGATTCCCGAGCGTCTACGGTTCACCCTCGGCGTACGCGTCGATCATAATGATTTCAGTGGTCTTGAAGTACAACCCAATTCACGGTTGATGTGGACACCCAATGAAAAAAATTCTGTTTGGCTAGCGATTTCCCGCGCTGTGCGAACGCCTTCGCGCGCTGAAAATGATGTACGGCTCAATACCCGAACACTCGAGCAAATCCCTGGCACTTCAACTGTTTTACCGTTTCCGGTCCTGGCTCAGCTATCCGGTTCTTCACAATTCAGTTCGGAAAAACTGATGGCGTACGAATTGGGATATCGTCGTCAATTGAATACCCAAGCGTCTGTTGATATAGCGACCTTCTTCAATGATTACAGTCAATTGCGTGACTTGTCATTCGGCGCTCTATCGCTTCATTCGGGATTTCCCACTTATTTTCTGTTACCAGTCGGCTTGAACAACAAGGCCAGCGGACAAACCTATGGCGTCGAAATTGCCGGCGATTGGCGCCCGCTGGAACAATGGCGGTTGCAAGCGAATTATAGTTTTCTGCACATGCATATCGATTCGAACTCATTATTTCGCCAGCTCGATCCGACTACCGGCAGCGCGAGCAAAGTAACACCGCAACATCAAGTCTCGCTGCGTTCGAATTATGATTTATCCGAGCGATTGCAATTCAATCTCTGGCTTCGTTATGTCAGCAGTATCGATCTTTACCGTATCCCAGGTTATGTGACGATGGATGCCAAACTGGCATTCAAGCCAACCCGGAATACAGAACTGTTCTTGGTTGGCCAGAATCTCTTGAGTCAGAATCATCAGGAATTCACATCAGATTTCATTCCCACCCTACAGGCATACATTCCGCGTGGAATCTATGCCGGTGCACAGTGGCGCTTTTAATAATGACATTGGTACCTACAAGATTGTTTCGTGCGAATGCTCCAGCAAAACGGCTATCGTATCCACCGCCACCTGTCGGCAGAGCGCACGCAACCGTTATCACGAATACCGATGACCGGGCATTCTTGCCAATGAGAAACATTTGTCTATGACACGAACGCCTGCCTTGACGAAATTTATCGCCACGATGCTCATCGCTGGTCTGCTCCATATCGTCCATGCCCCATTGCAGGCGTCAACCACCGCAAGCGAACAAACTCTGACTGCAGCTTTTTTATACAATTTCCTGAAATTCACGGAATGGCCTACCGACACTATTTCTAGTGAAATCATGTTGTGTACCAGCAAAGGCAGTGCCTTTGAAGAATTGGATGCAATTTCCGGCAGGATTGCACAAAGCAAGCCTGTCAGAATTAAACGAATCTCTCCCAGCGAGCCTTTTGATGACTGTCAACTCTTGTTTTTACCGCGAGAAGATGGTTTGGAACGTATTCGTCAATGGCTTACGCTCACTCAAAACAAACCTATACTCGTCGTCAGCAATCTCAATGAATTTCTTGACATTGGTGGCATGATTAGTTTGATGAATGATGGCAAGAATTTGAATTTCGAAGTCGACCTGACGCGAGTCAGACAGGCAAATCTGAAATTAAGCGCGCAGTTATTGCAGATTGCCCGGGAAGTTAGGAGTCGCTAGGATGAAATTTCTGACATTCAAATTAGCAGATTTTCTCTCGGATGCGTCGTCCAACCTATCTTCGCTAATTGCGTTGATGCGACTTTTATATATTCAAAAACAATACCTGTTGCTCAAGCATCAATACACATTTCTCATGGCCACCATTCTTTGTGGCTATGCGCCTCAAATGCTGGCAAATGGCAAGCCCCAGGATAACCCATTGCTGGACTTATCCATTGAAGAACTGATGAAAGTTGAAGTAACAACTGCTTCCCGGCGTTCGCAAAAGCTGACACAGGTATCTTCTGCAGTGTTTGTCATCACTCAGGACGACATCCGCCGCTCCGGTGCAACCAACATTCCCGATGTATTGAGAATGGCGCCAGGCGTGCAGGTCGAACGAGTCAGCTCCAGTAGGTGGGCAGTCAGTATTAGGGGATTCAATGGGGTCTTTGCCAACAAGTTGCAAGTTCTGATGGATGGCCGCAGCGTCTATTCGCCCATTTTTTCAGGCGTGATATGGGAACAGCAGGACACGCTCATGGAAGATATCGAGCGCATCGAAGTCATCCGCGGCCCTGCTGCGGTATCGTGGGGATCGAATGCGGTCAACGGCGTCATCAATATCATCACGAAAAAAGCGGCCGATACTCAAGGAACGCTGCTGACCGCCGGCGGCGGAACATTCGAACAAGGTTTCATGGGCGCGAGGTTCGGCGGAAAAATCAATGATCACACGCCGTTCCGGATCTATGCCAAAGGATTCGCGCGCAACAATACCCAATCTTTGTCGCGTGAGAGCGTCAATGACCAGTGGCAGTCAGCTCGAAGCGGTTTTCGAGTGGATCATAGTCGAGGATTGGATCAACTCACCTTGCAAGGCGATATTTTTTACCTGGCCGATGGCAATACACTGAATAGCACTGGGCTCGGCCTGGAACCCAACCTCGACAGCCGAATCCGTGGCCATCAAGAAGGTGCAAATATCCGTTTCCGCTGGGATCGCACCTTTTCGGAACACTCATCGATCATGTTCCAAACATATTATGATCGTATTACCACGCATATCCCACCTATTGGAAAAACAGCTGCAGAAAGTTTCGACGCCGATTTCCAGCATCGCTTTCCGTTATTTGATCGTCATCACGTGACATGGGGAGGTAATTATCGGCTTTATCACAATAAAGTTCATGATACCAGCTACATTACCTTTGATCCGCGAGCACAAACCAATCATGTTGGCGGCGCGTTTGTGCGCGATGACATTACTTTGTTACCTGATCTCTTGCAGTTTACGCTTGGCAGCCGGTTTGAACACAACGATTTCACCGGCTGGGAAATACAGCCCAATGCTCGCCTGCTGTGGACACCAAATACTGAAAACTCCATCTGGGCGTCTGTGTCACGTGCAGTCAGAACACCCTCTCGCGGAGAAAATGATTTAACGCTAAATGCTGGAGAGTTAAAGGATATTCCCGGGTTGCCCAATTTTCCATTTCCGGTCTTTTCCATATTGCATGGCAGCAATCAATTCAATTCAGAAAAATTGATCGCCTATGAGCTAGGTTATCGCCGTCAACTCTCTTCACAAGCATCCATCGACTTGACCGGTTTCATTAATGATTATAGCCAGTTGCGTGATTTAGGCTTTGGCGCATTCACGTTGACGACCGGATTGCCGCGACAATTCCTTGCGTCGGGCACCATGAACAATCAAGCTTCGGCTCTGACCTATGGTTTTGAGTCATCCATTGACTGGAAACCGATCAATAATTGGCGCCTGCAAGGTAGCTACAGCTTTCTTAGCATGCACGTCAATTCCAATGAGTTGCTCAAAGGAACCGATCCGACCACTGGCGGCGCAGAAAAAATCAATCCTCGTCACCTATTGTCCCTTCGGTCGAATTACGATATTTCCGAGCGGCTACAATTCAATTTGTGGCTGCGCTATACCAGCAATATCGCTTATTACCATATTCCCAGCTTTGTAACGATGGATGCCAAACTGGTCTTCAAACCCACAAAAAGTACCGAGTTGTTCCTGGTAGGACAAAACCTGTTCAGTCAACATCATCAAGAATTTGTCACAGATACATTCCCAACTATCCCTGCCATTATTCCTCGCGGAATGTATGCAGGCGCAGTGTGGCGTTTTTGATTGCACGGGGAAATAAAACCTTTGAATCATATGCGTATATTTTCTTACCATCTGCTGATCAAAATATACAAAGCGCTTACTGTCGCCTTGTTTTATTGCATTGCTAACCTTGTCTTCGCCAACAGCAAGTCCACAGAAAACTCCCTGCTGGATATGTCGATCGAAGAGCTGACGAAGGTGGAAGTAACGACTGTTTCACGGCATTCGCAAAAGCTGGCGCAATTATCCTCTGCGGTTTTTGTCATCACTCAGGACGACATCCGCCGCTCGGGTGCTACCAGCATTCCCGATGCTTTGAGAATGGCGCCTGGGGTGCAGGTCGACCGGGTCAGCTCCGACAAATGGGCGGTCAGCATTCGCGGGTTCAATGGTGTCTTTGCCAACAAGTTGCAGGTTCTGATGGATGGCCGCAGCGTTTATTCGCCCATTTTTTCCGGCGTTTTGTGGGAGCAGCAGGATACGCTCATGGAAGATATCGAGCGCATCGAAATCATCCGTGGCCCAGCTGCAGTATCGTGGGGATCGAATGCGGTCAATGGCGTCATCAATATCATCACGAAAAAAGCGGCCGATACACAAGGAACGCTGCTGATTGCCGGCGGCGGAACGTTCGAGCAAGGTTTCGTGGGTGCGCGGTATGGGGGAAAAATCAACGAGGAGACGCCATTCCGGATCTATGCCAAAGGGTTCGCGCGCAATAATACCCAATCTCTGTCGCGTGAAAGCGTCAATGATCAGTGGAAATCCGTTCGAAGCGGTTTTCGAGTAGATCATAGCCGAGGCATGGATCAATTCACCTTGCAAGGTGATGTTTTTTACCTGGCCGATGGCAACACCCTCAACAATAATGGGTTAAGTCTTGCACCCAATCTGAGCAAAGAAGTGCGAGGTCATCAAGAAGGAGGAAACATCCGGTTCCGCTGGGATCGAACCTACTCTGAACGCTCATCGATCATGTTCCAGACCTATTATGATCGCATCAGCTCGCACATTTTCCCTATCGGCAAATCTGATGCTCAAAGTTTCGATGCCGACTTCCAGCATCGATTCCCATTATTCAGCCACCATGATTTAACCTGGGGAGCCAATTATCGGCTGTATCACAACCAGATTTTCGATACGCCTATGGCAAAATTCAGACCAGTTGCCCAGATGAATCATGTGATTGGAACATTCATTCGAGATGACATCACATTGATTCCGGAGCGGCTGCAATTTTCGATCGGCAGCCGATTCGAACACAACGATTTTACCGGCTGGGAAATACAACCCAATGCCCGCCTGATGTGGACACCGAACGTTGAAAACTCCATTTGGATGTCAGTTTCTCGAGCGGTCAGAACACCATCCCGCGCCGAAAATGACTTGGCCCAATTCAATAGCGGAGAGTTACAGAATATTCCTGGATTTCCCGCTTTCCCTTTCCCAATCGTATCGACATTACAAGGCAATACTCAATTCAATTCTGAAAAATTGATCGCCTATGAACTGGGCTATCGCCGCCAACTCTCACCGCAAGCATCATTGGATTTGACTGGCTTCATCAATGACTACAGTCAATTGCGCGATTTGAGCTTTGGCGCGTTTGCACTGACCACGGGATTGCCGCGACAACTGATCGCACCGGTTTCTTTCAACAATCAAGCTTCGGCATTGACCTATGGCTTCGAATCATCCATAGATTGGCGCCCGCGTGATCACTGGCGTCTACAAAGTAGCTACAGTTTTCTCAACATGCATATCAATTCCAATGATTTCCTGAAAGCGAGCGATCCCACTACTGGCGGCGCAGATAAAATCAGCGCGCGCCATCTGCTATCGCTTCGCTCTAATTATGATCTTTCCGAGCGACTGCAATTCAATCTATGGCTTCGTTATACCAGTGATATTGCTTTCTATCATATTCCCGGCTTTATCACGATGGATGCCAAACTGGTATTCAAGCCAACCAAACATACCGAGCTGTTTTTGGTGGGCCAGAACTTGTTCAGTCAGCACCATCAAGAATTGATCGCCGATACTTTCCCAACCATACCTGCAATGATTCCTAGAGGAATGTACGTAGGTGCGCAGTGGCGTTTTTAACTGACACTCATGAGCAGGCACTCACTGACTATTTTCGAGTACGTAACCATCGCTCATGTGATGGTAGCTTTCACGAGTAAACGCAGCCGGCAGGAATGCATTCATCACAGATTTTGTCTATAATTTTCTGTAATTTAGAAATAATTCGACGAGATAATGATCTTAGAGCCCTGAGTTATGCATATAGAAAATAACAGCTGGGAACGGGTGTCACTGCCGGTCAAGCAGCACAAAACCCACCAGTACATGCCGGATGGTGCAATTCTTTACTCATGCTGAGAAATTTGAACTCTTGTTTTGAGCATCGAGACCTGCACTTGGCATGATTGCAGTACCTCAAGATTGTAGATAAAAAACCGATATTCACGTCAGTAGCAGAGCAGCCAGTCTGAAACAGTGAGTTTACTAAAAGTAAATAATTGTACCGCACAAAATTTTAAACTTTATTCCTATAAATTAAATACTTGAATCGCAATCTGATGCGCAATCACAAGAAATTGCCAGAATATCCAAGTCTGAATATTGCATTCGATGTAATTATGAAAAAATAACCATACATCCGATGATAAACAAATTCTTCCGCAAGGATCGCTCTATCGCTTACAAGCTGCTGCTGATTATTTTCGTCAGCCTTGCTTGCTCGATGTTCTTTTTGTTCATTCTGGTTGCGAGCAATGAAATCAGGAGCTCGCTCAGTACGGCGCAAGAGCAGTTAAAAAGCCTGGCACGGGTGACCGCTAATAACTCCCAGGCTTCATTGGCTTTTCTGGACAATAAAAGTGCGCAAGAAACCCTGAATTCTCTTCACCAGATTCCTTCTATCACTAAGGCGACATTGAGCACTCAAGATGGCGTCGAAATCGCTCAATTCAGCAACACAGAGCAAATTTGGTTACCTGCTTGGCTGCCATATAAAGATCTGCACATCACACAATCAGTCGTTGCTGGTGATGAATATGTCGGAAACTTAGAAATACATTACGCGCTGGGCAGCATGTGGGTGCAACTGGCGCAAAATCTGATCGTGTCCGCATTATCCGTAGCCGCAGCGCTCTTTGTTGCCACCTACATGGCACGTCGTATGGCATCAAAAGTCATTCAGCCTATTTATGATTTGTCAGCGACTGCGCAAAAGGTTTCTCAGTCTCGTCATTATTCGTTTCGAGTACCTAAACACAGTGAGAATGATGAGGTAGGAACTTTGGTGGATGCTTTTAATAGCATGTTGGAACAAATACAGCTCAGAGACCAGGAACTTGTTCAATATCACAGTGATCTCGAGCGGAAAATTGAAGTTCGAACGGCTGAATTACGGCAAGCAAAAGAAGCTGCTGAAGCAGCTAATCTGGCTAAATCACAGTTTCTGGCTGCGATGAGTCACGAAATTCGAACGCCCATGAATGGCGTTCTGGGCATGGCAGAGTTGCTGCTTGATACTCCGCTAAATGCCAAACAGCTCCATCTGATCAATATTCTCAACAATTCGGGAGAATCCCTGCTATCAATTATCAACGATATTCTTGATTTCTCGAAAATTGAAGCCGGACGTTTCGAATTAGAATTGATCGACTTCGATTTGCATCGATCCGTAGAAGATGTCATTGAGCTGTTCTCCGAACGCGCTCATAGCAAAAATCTCGAATTGAACCATCGTATCGCCCCAGAAGTAACGGAGTGGATTAAAGGCGACCCCACCCGCATACGGCAAGTGCTCGGTAATTTGATTGGAAATGCCATCAAATTTACTGAACATGGAGAAATTGTGCTCGACGTGAGTATAGAAACCGATTTAACTCATCCGATTTCTGCGAAAAATGCTGATTCGATCTGGATTCGGTTCAGTGTTAGCGATACCGGAATCGGTATCAGTGAAGATATTTTGCCACGCTTGTTTCAAGCTTTTACTCAGGCAGATGGATCCACCACACGCAAATATGGTGGCACAGGATTGGGTTTAGCTATTTCGAAACAGTTGGTTGAATTGATGGGAGGCAAAGGCATCACTGTCAAGAGTCAGATCGGTGAAGGAACCACATTTTCCTTCGTGTTACCTTTTGCTACTGGAGATTGCACCAATCTGACCCCAAGTGCGAAAACGGTTTCAGAGTTGACAGGCACCAAATTGCTCATTGTTGAAGACAATATTACCAGCAGAGACATTTTGCGTGCCTATGCTTTGTCTTGGGGTATGCAAGTCGACGCTGTATCGAGTGGTCCCAGGGCACTGGAAAAATTGCATGAAGCCGCTGCTAGTGACCAATCTTACGATCTTGCGCTGATCGATATGAAAATGGCCAATATGAACGGATTAGAGCTTGGCCAGTCGATCAAGGCAGATCCAAATTTAGCAAAAATTCCTCTGATCATGCTGACATCAACGCATTTCAAAGATGAAGCTGCCGAAGCGAAAAAAACTGGATTCATGGTCTATATGACCAAACCTATCCGCAAAAAAGATTTATATCAAAGCTTTTTAAAAGTGCGCACGACAACCCTTCATCATAATGACGCTGACGTATCTGCATCATTCATTGCACCGTCAGAAACATCAGTTCAATCGATTCTTAACGCTCACCTCCTACTTGCAGAAGATAATCCTGTAAATCAGGAAGTTGCGCTAGGAATGTTACGTAAATTTGGTTGCTCTGTCGAAATCGCCCATAATGGCCTAGAGGCCATCAAGGCTGTGCAGCATGAAACATTCGACCTCGTACTTATGGACTGCATGATGCCGGAAATGGATGGGTATAAAGCGACCAGTGAAATTCGACACCTGCAGAATATGGGTAAATTATCTTATTTTCCGATTATCGCGCTCACGGCGAATGCCATTGAAGGTGACCGCGAAAAATGTCTGGCTGCAGGCATGAACGATTACTTGACAAAGCCCATAAAAACAAAAGATCTATTGCAGATGCTGCAAACATGGTTATCACATTCACCCCAAAACATGCCCATTCCTATGTCAGAAAACAGAATTGCTCAAGAGTCAGCGATCGATCCGGAAGCACTGGCAGCCATTCAATCACTTGAAGCAGATTACGGGGATGAATTACTCAGACAAGTGATTAGAACTTATCTCGACAATGCCTCCAAGCTCATCGAAGCACTTGAACAGGCATGGCATCTTGGAGACGTCAAGGCCATCCGCATGTCATCGCACACGCTCAAATCCAGCAGCAGTCAAGTGGGCGCATACAGTCTGGCTGAACTATGCCGCGCCGTGGAGAATGACGCACGTGATCAGAAATACGATATCTCAGGTCAGTCCTTACTAGGTATCCAACAGCAATTTAACCAGACCTGCGCGGTTTTGAAAACATATCTCGACTCATCACCCGCCAATTCAGGACCACACTGATATGCCTCAACAGTCAAGTGTTATCATCATTGATGACGATCCACTGATTCGATTAGTAGTCAGTAAAACCTTGCAAGCTGCTGGCTTACTCACTTTCGAAGCAGTAAGCGGTGAAGAAGGACTGGCATTGTTCAAGGAAAAAAAAGCGGATGCTATTCTGCTTGATGTGATGATGCCATCAGGTATGGATGGCTATGCAGTTTGTACCGAGTTGAGGAATTTGCCTGAGGGTCGGCATGTTCCAATTCTCATGATGACCGGCTTAGAAGACTTGGAATCCATCAATCGAGCTTATGAAGTAGGAGCGACCGATTTCATCACAAAGCCCATTAATATCCCTCTATTGAGTCATAGAGTCCGCTACATGTTAAAGGGAAGCTATACAACTCAGCAGCTTCTTCATAGCGAACAGCGTCTCCATCATATGGCTTATTTCGATGATCTTACCGAATTGCCCAATCGCCATTTTTTTCAAGAAAATTTGCAACAAATGATTGCATTGGCACAGAGGAAGAAACTAAAACTCGGCGTATTATTTTTAGATTTGGATGGCTTTAAGCGCATTAATGATACCTTGGGTCATCATCTCGGAGATTTGGTTCTGCAAGCAACCAGCGAACGATTGCGCAAAAGTATTCGACTTAGCGACGCATTTGCTCAGACAGGAATGAGTCAAAATAGTATTTCTCTCGCCCGACTGGGTGGCGATGAATTTACGGCACTGCTATCGTTAATTGAACGCAACGAAGATGCAGCAATAGTTGCAGAGCGAATCCGAATCAATTTGGCTCAACCGCTTACTTTCGGCGAACATGAACTTACGACAACCACCAGCATTGGTATCGCCATTTATCCTGATGATGGAAAAACTGCTGATGATTTATTGAAAAACGCGGATTTAGCAATGTATTACGCCAAACGTTCTGGTGGCAACATGTATTGTTATTTCTCAAGCTACATGATGGAAATAGCCATGCGCAAGCTCACCATGGAAAATTACTTGCGTAAGGCAGTAGAACGCAATGAATTGAATCTTTATTATCAACCGCAATTGGATATGGATCAAGGAAGTTTCAATGGCCTAGAGGTCTTGCTGCGATGGGACAATAAAGAGCTTGGTTCAATTTCTCCAACCGAATTCATTCCTCTCGCCGAAGAGACTGGTTTAATCCTTCATATCGGTGAATGGGTTTTGCGCCAAGCGTGCAGCCAGGCTCATATATGGTGTAATCAGGGCATCAGCCTCAGTCGTATAGCAGTAAATGTTTCTGCAGTACAACTTCTTCACAGAGGTTTTCCAGCTCTGGTAGGAACTATTCTGAAGGAAACAGGCCTAGAGCCTTCTTTATTGGAACTCGAGCTAACTGAAAGCGCTCTGATCAATGATGTTGATCTTGTTATTGAAATTCTGGAGCAGCTTAAACAAGTAGGTGTTCAACTTGCTATCGATGATTTTGGCACCGGTTATTCCAGCTTGAGTCGGCTGATGAATTTCCCGATTGATCGGTTAAAAATTGATCAAGCATTCGTGCGCAACTTGGAACAAAACTCGGATAACGGTGCAATTGCGGCTGCGATTATTGCTATGGCGGGAAGTATGAATATGAAAGTAACTGCAGAGGGAGTTGAGACTGACGTGCAGTTTGATTTCTTGAAAAATAAATGTTGCAACGAAGTACAAGGTTATTTTTTAAGTAAACCACTTCCTGTCGATAAGGTAGAAGAATTTCTCATAAACAATAAATAATATTTCAATCTTAAGGCACTAAAACCTCTCAGATTCCGATTCTTTCTCAAGAAAAGATTCAGATTTTTTTTGCTAAATTAAATGAATCTAAATTCACAAATATGTTGCTATTTAGCAACATATTGACTGATAATAACAACAAACAATCTGATAATCGAACACTAAAAAGTTCGAAGGAGTAGAATAATCAACGTATCTATGCATAATAGAAAGATGATTATCATCCTTTTTTTTGTAATACAATCAAGAAATTTGAATCACAAAATTGAACCCCAATTTTCATTTAAAGGACAATAGCATGAAGAAAATGTCAGCGAAAAATACCCTTATCGGAATGATCCTTATACCAGCAATGTTTTCCGGCTCTGTCTTAGCACAAATAATTAATATTGATCGGGATCCTAATGTCAAAAAAGCTGAAGGATACAATGTAGATGATCGTGGTGTAATAACCCGAAACTCTACTGGATTATGCTGGCATACAGGTTATTGGACCCCGGCCATGGCGATTCCGGAATGTGAACCTGATCTTGCTAAAAAACCTGAAGTAGCCGCGGCTCCACCTGCCCCTGCCCCTGCTCCAGCACCAAAGAAAGTTACTCTCTCAGCGGATGCATTGTTTGATTTTGACAGCGCTAGGCTAAAACCAGGTGGACATGGCATTCAAACATTAAATGAATTTGTAACTGGATTACAAAACGTGCAATTTGATCTCATTACTGTAGTAGGTCATGCCGATCGAATTGGATCAGATAGCTACAATCATAAGCTTTCTCACCAACGTGCAGAAGCTGTTAAAGCACATCTTGTCTCTAAAGGTATCGATTCGAACAAAATTGCTGCATCTGGTAAAGGTGAAACTGAATCAATAACTGGAAATACTTGCCAAGGTCATGGAAAAGCACTGAAAGACTGTCTGGCACCTGACCGTCGTGTCGATATTGATGTGCAAGGAATTAAATAACTCTAGCTCCTCCTTCTAGAAAAAGCCCTGTACAGTCCTGCAGGGCTTTTTCTATTCATGATCAGCATATGAATGAGCGAATCAAAACGGATATCCTGATTGAAGCAAAATGGATTATTCCTGTTGAACCTGCAGAAGTGATATTAAAATATCACGCCCTTGCGATCAGTCAGGGCATTATTTGCGACATTCTACCGATACATGAAGCCCAATTTCGCTATCATCCTCAACAGACCATCTCATTAAAAAATCATGTACTCATTCCTGGTTTAATCAATCTACATACTCATGCTGCGATGACACTCATGCGCGGCTTGGCAGATGACAGGCCATTAATGGAATGGCTTAACCAATATATATGGCCCACTGAGAGCCAGCATGTCACTGCTCAGTTCGTTCTGGACGGCACACAGTTAGCCTGCGCTGAAATGATCAGAGGCGGCATAACGTGTTTTAATGATATGTATTTTTTTCCTGAATCAAGCGCGCAAGCAGCGATAATGTCTGGCATGCGAGCTGCGGTAGGTCTTGTTGTAATTGATTTTCCGACGGCTTATGCAAGCGATGCAGATGATTATCTTAGCAAAGGGCTCGAAGTTCGCGATAACTACCAACAGCACTCTCAGCTGTCATTCTGTTTCGCTCCTCATGCACCGTACACCGTCAGCGATAAAACTTTCAGCAGTGTACTGACCTATTCAGAGCAACTAAATATTCCGATCCATACACATTTGCATGAAACAAAAGAAGAAATCTGCATGAGTCTCGACTCAGCAGGGAAACGGCCTATTGAACGGTTACAACATTTAGGATTACTCAGTCCCAATCTGATCGCAGTGCATATGACACACTTGACAGATTCTGAAATAAAACTCATCCAGCAATATGGCTGCAGCATCGCGCATTGCCCCTCATCCAACATGAAACTAGCCAGCGGATTCGCTCCAGTTACAGCATTTCTGAATCAAGGGATAAATACCGGTTTAGGCACGGATGGCGCAGCAAGTAATAATCGATTGGATATATTCGAAGAAATGCGTCTTGCGGCACTTCTCGCCAAAGCAGTAAGTGGTCGAGCCGATGCTCTACCCGCTCACCAGGTTTTGCGAATGGCGACTCTCAATGGCGCCAATGCGCTCGGCCTTGGAAACAAAATTGGTTCTCTGACGGTAGGCAAGGCTGCTGATATCACAGCCATTGATTTTTCCGATATCAATCTCACTCCTTGTTATGATCCACTTTCGCATGTGGTATATACCTCAGGCCGTGAACATGTAAGTCATGTATGGGTAAATGGTAGAATGTTGCTGGAGAACAAAAAACTGACCACGCTCAATCAATCTGATCTGCATTACCGCATGGCATTGTGGAATAAGCGTATCGCAGCATCATCAAGACAATAGGAATACATATGGAAAACGATGGGATAAATGCTGATCCTCTTGAATTGGAGAAATTCAGTCAACTTGCTCACCGCTGGTGGGATCCTAACAGCGAGTTCAAACCACTGCATGAAATTAATCCCTTACGCCTTAATTTAATTAATGATCTAACTGGAGGTTTAACGGCCAAAACGGTACTGGATGTCGGCTGCGGAGGTGGCATTTTATCCGAAGGCATGGCATCGATGGGGGCACATGTCACAGGCATCGATCTGAGCGACAAAGCGCTCAAAGTCGCTAAGCTCCATTTGCTGGAAAGTGGCTATCATGTGGATTATCGCAAAATTACGGTGGAATCATTGGCCCAAGAACAGCCACAGCACTATGATGTAGTGACCTGTATGGAAATGCTTGAACATGTTCCCGATCCTATGAGCGTCATCCGTTCATGCGCTCAACTCGTCAAGCCCAATGGTTGGATTTTTTTCTCAACAATCAACCGCAACCCTAAATCCTATCTATACGCCATTATCGGCGCCGAGTACATATTAAAACTTCTCCCTCGCGGCACGCACGAATACGGAAAATTCATCAAACCTTCCGAGCTTGCCCGCATGGCACGTAATGTCGGTCTCACAAACGAGCAACTGATCGGTATGACCTACAATCCGTTAACCAAGGTTTATACCCTGGAAAATGACACTGACGTGAATTACATCATGGCTTACCGTAGCTAATGAAATGCTGACTAATTTTGCGAATGAGATGGAGCGTAAAGCTGACGGAATGCAGCAATCAAGATCTATCAACACGATAGGTAAAGGAGCGAGTAACGCACAATCAAGCAATTCGCTCGTGTGGCAAATTAATCAGCATTTTGCAAATTTCATCTTGAAACAATCCAAATGATTAAAGCAATACTTTTCGACTTTGATGGAACATTAGCCGATACCGCACCTGATCTTGGGCATGCATTGAATCGTCAGCGAACTATACGCGGATTACCTGAACTCCCGCTTTCAAAAATCCGTCCCCATGCATCCGCCGGCTCGAGAGGATTATTGGGATTAGGTTTTAATATCAAACCGGATGATGACGGATATGAAGCAATGCGCGATGAGTTTCTGGATTTTTACACACAACGATTATGCCATGATACTCGCCTATTTCCTGGTATCAATGAATTGCTCGATCAATTGGATGAACGAAAGCTTCCGTGGGGAATCGTCACTAACAAACCAGCTCGTTTTGCTCATCCAATAATTAAGATTCTTGGCTTAGCGCACCGATTAGGTTGTGTTATTTGTGGCGATGACACCGGTAATACCAAACCTCACCCTGAACCTTTACTAACCGCCAGTAGAAAAATGGCTATTGATCCCACCCACTGCATTTACCTGGGCGACGATATCCGTGATGTACAAGCCAGTCTGGCGGCGGGCATGCAACCCGTTATTGCTCGGTATGGTTATTTAGGAAATGATCAGCCCCCAGAAACATGGGGAGCACGCTGTTTAATTGACCACCCAAATGATTTGCTCACTTATCTATAAAGACTGTCTTCAATTCTGTTAAACTTGACACTGGCCAGAGGTGAACTTTTTCCTCCAATCTTCCTCTGATGCTACATCCATTATGAATACCGGGGACGATCTGGTTTCGACGTGGGTTGCAAAGCAGCGTAGGGCATACCGAGGATCAGATTACCTCGTAAATCCATCTGAAAACAATAGTCGCAAACGACGAAAACTACGCTTTAGCCGCTTAATTCGGCTAGCCTCTGCACCGATGGGCCTCAACGTCGGGTCTGGCAACAGACAGCAGAGTCAGTAACGAGGATCGCGTTTAGTAGGGCTACTTTACTAAACGTTAAACAATAGGTGACTCGCCTGTCATCAGCCTGCCGGTTGGCGGTTGCCAGGTTAAAACAAATAATACGGCTAAGTATGTAGAACTGCCTGTAGAGGACTTGCGGACGCGGGTTCGATTCCCGCCGTCTCCACCAACAAACGGTCTAATCCAGACCACTCAAGACCAACTAAGACCCATATAAAACAGGGTCTTAGTTCCAGTCTCACAAAACCCCAATTTGTCTCGGTAGGTCTCCAAAGGCCTCGGTTGTGGCACAAAATTGGCACAAGTTGAGACCTTTGCAAAATAGCGTAAATTTTTTTGGAGCGTAATTCCCCGATTTATTTGTAAGTTACCGGGGATTTTTTGGTCAATTTTCTCCACACGAACAAGAAATATCCCTCAAAACCGGCTATTTCCGGTTGAGAGGAT
>CASDLT010000004.1 GCA_949281375.1 uncultured Nitrosomonas sp. | reverse complement strand
ATCCTCTCAACCGGAAATAGCCGGTTTTGAGGGATATTTCTTGTTCGTGTGGAGAAAATTGACCAAAAAATCCCCGGTAACTTACAAATAAATCGGGGAATTACGCTCCAAAAAAATTTACGCTATTTTGCAAAGGTCTCATTATGAATGATCGCCGCAAAAGAATTCTGAAAGAATTAAACCTTGCACCAGTATGGCGTACCAAGCCTACTTATTCGAACCAGGATGAGCTGCCCCCGCCTGAATGGTTTGAACATAAAAATCCGATTCTTCACCCATGTTCGTCCAGTGATTCATCCTCTGCCTCCGACATCACTCAGATGGACTGGGAACTCCTAAAATCGACAGTATCCTCATGTATCGCATGCCCCCTGAATCAGACACGCACTCACACAGTATTCGGCGTCGGTGATGAGCATGCTGATTGGCTCTTTATTGGTGAAGGGCCTGGAGCCAGAGAAGATGCTACCGGTGAGCCATTTGTAGGTCAAGCAGGTAAACTGCTGGATCGAATGTTGGCTGCCATCAAACTCCAACGAGGTGATCGTGTCTATATCACCAATATCGTAAAATGCCGTCCGCCTAACAATAGGAACCCCACACCCCACGAAGCTAAACAATGCGAGCCGTATCTTGCAAGACAAATTCAGCTCATCAGACCCAGGCTTATCGTGGCTTTGGGAAAAGTTGCCGCACAAAACCTCCTTCAAAGTAACGACAGCATTTCAATTTTGCGAGGAAAACTGCACGATTATTCCGGTACACCGCTTATCGTGACTTACCATCCTGCATATTTGCTGCGCGCTCTTTCCGAAAAAGCCAAAGCATGGCAAGACTTGTGCTTTGCGGTATCTATCATGGAATCATTGAAATAATTGATCGCATACTCAATTCAATCCCGTCAATTCAATGGGATTTCTTTGCCCCGATCAAGTGCAACGAATCTTTTTTGCTCTGATTAACGGAATGCCATCTTTTAATCAAGGCCATCATGACAGAAACGAATAATCCGAACGCAACGATGACAATATATATATGTACTTCAAAATATATTAAGAGGGCATACAGAGATAGCATCGCTAAAATGCTCAGATTCTCATTGAAATTCTGAACCGCAATCGAATGGCCTGCACCCATCAGAATATGCCCTCGATGCTGTAGCAGCGCATTCATTGGCACCACAAAGAATCCCGCCAATCCGCCAATAATCATCAGGAGAGTAATTGCAATCCATACATTAGTCACGAGCGTCATGGCCATAACAACAATTCCCATGATAATTCCCAGTGGTATTACTTTTACGGATTGACGCAAAGATACCCACCGGGCTGCCAGAATAGCCCCTGCCGCGATTCCGACCGCAACCACTCCTTGCAGTTGTGCGGCTTGATTCAGCGGAAAATTCAATGCTATTTCAGCCCATTTCAATACGATAAACTGTAGTGTCGCGCCTGCTCCCCAAAATAACGTTGTCACCGCAAGGGAGATCTGCCCAAGTTTGTCTGTCCATAACAATTTCATGCAATGATTGAACTCATGGAAGAGATAAATAGGGTTTTTCTTGGGGATGCGATGATCTACGCCAGTATTTGGAATATAAAGATTAAATAACGCTGCAATCGAATAAATAACGGCGATGATTAATATGCCGCTTTCCAGAGCATTATCAATTCCTGTATTTACATACGGAAGATCAACTATCATTAAAACATTCGCAACTGCGGGAGTTATTAGTATGCCCCCCAATACAGTTCCAAGCACGATGGAGGCAACCGTTAACCCTTCGATCCAGCCATTGGCAATGACTAATTTCTCAGGAGGAAGTAATTCGGTCAGAATCCCATATTTGGCTGGAGAATAAGCTGCAGCACCCAATCCCACAACCGCATACGCTGCCAATGCCACATATTGATGCATCGCCAGAAATAACAACCCACAGCCTGTTATCTTGATGGTATTGCTAATGAACATAACTCGACCTTTGGGCATAGAATCAGCAAATGCCCCGACGAAAGGCGCCAGAATGACATAAAACAATACAAACACAAACTTCAGCATAGGCGTCAGATAAGCTGGCGCATGCAAATCAATCAGCAGGGCAATTGCAACCACCAGCAGCGCATTATCTGCCAATGAGGAGAAAAATTGCGCCGCCATAATCGTATAAAAACCACGTTCCAAGTTATGTTCCTGTAAAGTAGAAAAACTTTAGCTCTGACACTACCGAAACCTTGACTAACCACTGTTCTCGATCATATTGCGTTGAAATCAAGTTCAAACATTTCTTTATTCGCAAGCTGTGCTTTTTAACTGGATTTCATCTGAAAGCCGTTATTGATTACTCGAAGTTTCTGTAGCTTATTTTTCACTAACCCATTGAAACAACATTCATACTCCAAATAGTCAATCCGCTCATCGGATATTTGAGATTAACATATTCAATTGAATGTAAAAGCCTCAAACTATGAAAGTTTAGCTCAGTAAATCAAATTTTCGATTATCATGAAAATCTTGCGCATAATACACGCACTTGCACATTTTCAGGATACAGATTTAATGCCTCGCCCCACTCAAGCTTTCATTGATTGTTCTGCCTTAGCACATAATTTATCCATAGTTCGCAAATTTGCTCCACATTCGCACGTAATGGCTGTTGTCAAAGCTGATGCATATGGTCATGGGCTTCTGCAAACTGCGCAGGCTTTAATAAATGTAGATGGTTTTGCCTTATTGGAGCTGGATGCTGCCATAAGCTTACGCGACGCAGGATATCGGCAACCCATCCTATTGTTGGAAGGTTTTTTTTCTACTCAAGAATTAGCGCTATTCGAACAGTATCACTTGAGTGCTGTTATTCACCATCCTGAACAAATAGCGATGCTGCTGGCAGCAAAATATCCTCAATTAAATTTGTTCCTAAAAATCAATACTGGAATGAATCGTCTAGGATTGCCTCCCGAAAGAATCTCGACCATCATCAATCAGCTACAGGAAAATCACTACCAGAAGAATATTACTTTGATGACTCATTTTGCCAGTGCGGATGATCGCGCCCAGCACGACAGTGTCATTCAACAGCTTGAACGTTTTCAACAGGCCGCACACCCTCACGCTCACCTCCGTTCACTCGCAAACTCTGCTGCCCTCATACGTTATCCGCAATCTCACGCCGATTGGGTTCGTCCAGGCATCATGCTGTACGGCGCTTCCCCTTTTTCCGATCAAACTGCGACCGACCTCGATTTAAGGCCTGTTATGACACTTGCCAGCAAAATTATTGCAATACATGAATTAAAAGCCGGCGACAAAGTGGGTTACCATGGATTATTTCAGGCAGAACGTCCGATGCGCATCGGGGTGGTTGCATGTGGTTATGCAGATGGTTATCCAAGACACGCTCCAACAAACACACCCGTGCTTGTAAACAATCAGTTAAGCCGATTGCTGGGGCGGGTTTCCATGGATATGTTAACAGTGGATTTAACGGATATTCGGGATGTTCAGATTAATAGCCCTGTCATCTTATGGGGGAAGGAAATCTCCGTTGATGCGGTGGCACAGCGGGCTGGTACCACAAGTTATGAATTACTTTGTGCTTTAGCTCCACGGGTAGAAAAGATAGCCTGCTGATTATTGATCTATCTTTTCCACTCGAGTTGAGATGCAGCAATTACTCCACTTTCGCCTTGCTGCGCAATTCCTGTACAACCGTTGCAAATTCGCGTTGCAATACGCGTTGCTGGATGTTCTGTTTTACTTCTTCAAAGGGAGGTACTTCCATTGGACGGGTATCCATTAATTGAATGACATGCCATCCAAACGAAGTCTGTACAGGTTGTTCTGTCAATCCACCTTTTGAGAGCTTTACTAAAGCTTCTGAAAAAGGCCGAACATAGGCGGCTGGAGGGCTCCAGTTAAGTTCGCCACCATTCTCCTTACTCCCTTCGTCAAGAGATTTCTCTTCGGCAATTTTTGCAAAATTACCGCCTTTCTTGAGACTGGCAATAATATCCTTTGCCACATTTTCGCTATCGACAAGAATATGGCGCGCTTTGTATTCCTTGTCACCCATCTGTACTTTCAGCATTTCATATTCTTTACGCAAAGTTTCTTCGCTAACTACATTCTTCTTAATGTAATCAGCTTGATAAGCTCTCACCAATACTGCCTGACGAGCTATTTCGAGTTGTGCAATCACATCGGGATCCTTGTCCAGCTTCTTTTTGGCTGCTTCCTGCGCAAGAATTTCCTCGGCAATTAAATTCTCCCGTAATGCTTTTCTCATTTCAGGACCATCAGTTTGACCTTGCGCGACGCCTGCTTTCACCATCAATTCCAATCGAGATTGTGGGATTGCCACACCATTTACTTTTGCCACGACTCCAGATGATTGAGCTTGAGCAGCCAAAGTCATCAAACTCAAAATGCTAACTGTCATTACCTGCGAAAATTTCGTCAAACGCATGGAATTTCCTTTTTTATGATATGGATAAAAATATACTCACTCACATAGAGCTACTTTAAGAAAGTATAACACCGTCAACTTGAAAGACGTGAATCTTTGCGCATCTCACTGCCATGAAAATATCTTGATATTATTGACATAGAACACTATCGGACGTGATTTAAAGAGGTAATACTTTTTTGAATGGTTTTACTGTCACGTGTTGATAAATACCTGATAGAACGTAAGGATCAGCTTCCGCCCACGCTTGAGCAGATTCCAACGATTCGAATTCAGCAACTATTAAGCTGCCGGAAAATCCGGCCGTACCAGGATCTGGGCTGTCAATCGCAGGATAAGGTCCAGCCAGAATTAATCGGCCTGCTTCCTGCAATGCCTGGATTCTTCTAAGATGTTCGGAACGAGCAGCCATTCTTTTTTCCAGACTGTTTGGAACATCTGTGCCATTTATTACATATAACATCATGATATTCGCCGTAAAAGTTATTTTCTTATTCTTTCTGTCGAGTTATGCTGCTCATCGACTGACTCATCAGTATTAACACGTTCTGGAGCCTCTTCCTTGATGTATTTTCCTATCATCATCACTTGAGAAATGATAAAAATCAGCATCAGGCCGGTTGAACCGAAGAGCTTGAATGTCACCCAGCTATCGATAGAAAAGTTGAAGGCAACATATAGATTTAGACAACCCATCAATAGAAAAAAAACAACCCAGCTCAGGTTGAGTTTATGCCATACCATTGAAGGCAATACTATTTGTTTTTCAAGCATTGCCTGAATTAGGTTCTTTCTGAAAAATTGAGTGGATACGGCCAAAACCGTGCCCATTAGCCAATATAAAACGGTTGGTTTCCATTTTATAAATGTTTCATCTTGAGAAATTAACGTAGCACCACCAAAAATGACAATAATGCCAAGATTCACCCACATCATTTTATCAATTTGATGTTGACGGAATCGAAGCCAACCAATTTGTGCGATCGTCGCTGCTATTGCAACAGCCGTCGCAATAAAAATATCGTACGCTTTAAAAGCTACGAAAAATAACAGTACCGGGAATAGATCGAAGAAAAATTTCATCACTCAGAATACCTGTGGTTAATACAATGACCAATGTACAGCTAGATCATTAAAAACCTGAAATGTTCATTACTTTAAGATTGGAGGTAGTTGTGCCGACAAATTATTTTTTTCTTTCACCGCCGCACCTAATAACGCATAACCCAGTAAATTTCCAGCCTCATCCCGGTAAAGCGCTTTTACACCCTCCTGATTCACATCCACATACCATTCCCCCTTGATGCTGAAATCAGGTGGTGAAACAACTGCCGGACACGCCGGTGTCTTGACGATCACAGGCATAGCAGGATACATCACCTGGGTTGGATTACCTGCCAGTGTCGCCGCTAAAGCACGGGCGGCATGGGAAATTGGTAGGACAAAAGGCAAGACTTTACCCTCAACCTCAGCGCAATCCCCTATCGCATAAATATTCGCATAATGGGTTTGTAACATGCGGTTCACCATGATACCGCGATTGATTTTAATACCTGCCGCGGCAGCCAGTTGTATGCGAGGGAGCAATCCTACCGCGGACAGCACCAGATCCGATTCAATAGAAGTTCCATTGGCAAATGTCAATCGCAAGGATCCATTTTCTTGTTCAACTGATTGCGTGGACATATTCAAATGAAACACTACCCCTGTTGCTTCCAATTTCTTGCGCAGGAATGCTCCTCCTTCAGGTGGTAACAGTCGCCCCAACGGCTGAGAACTGATATCAATCACATCGACCTGATAGCCTGCCGCTGCCAAGTCGTTCGCAAACTCACAGCCGATCAATCCGGCGCCGATGATGCTGATTCTTTTTTTGTCAATCAACTGATCACGGAATTTTTTATAATCGTCAAGATCATTAACGCTGAGTATTTTTTCTACCCCGCTGCCGGTTAGAGGCAAACGCACTTGATCGGCGCCAAGCGCCAGAACCATTTGATCATAGAATATTTCTTCGCCATTCATCAGCATCAGTGCCTGTTTGTGTTGATCAATAGCCGTGACGCGGCAATGAGGACGAATAGAAATTTTCAATTGAGATGCCATGTGCATGGCATCTCCATTAATGATCGACTCTGGTGTCTTGCCTGACGCGAGAGCATTCGATAGCATGGGCTTGGAATAAAATCCACCATGATCACCAGTCAGCATAATGATGGGGATTTCGACATTAATCTTGCGCAATTCTCGGGCCACCGCATAGCCAGCCAGTCCGCTACCCACAATGATGATGGGATTGCTCATTAATTTAAATCTCCCCTGTTTGAAATCCGCTTCATGACATTTATATTCCCGGTAAACTGGCGATTACACACAGTTTGCCGAAAGACATATAATAACTGCACGTAACCATTCCTTCATTTATTATCGATCTAGATAATAAAATAGCACATTGATTAATATAATTTTTAATCAATGTGCTAATTGAAGAAACCGATGATGAAAGAGAAGTCGATCGTATCAATCGATTACTATTATTTGGTTTCTGGGGTATCTGTATTGTTGATCAAACTGATGCGCCGTTGGAAATACGCATCACGCATAAATTCATATTTGTCTAATGCGGCTTCTTCCAATGTTTTCTCGGTATCCAACCATTGCGCGCGAGTATGGAGTGTTCTGGCCGTCGCAACCGGGAAGCGCAGAGATACCGAATTGAGATAACTCACATTTTTCATGAAAACACCCGTCACCCCTTGGGTAACGGGATCCATGAAGAAACTATCCACGGCAATCCCAAAGGTATCCCGTACCGAACTTGGTCCGAGAAAAGGCAGCACGATATACGGTCCGCTAGCAATACCGTAGCGCCCCAATGTTTGACCAAAATCTTCGTTGCGTTTATTGAGATTCACATCGCTGGCAGCACTAATATCACTGGCAATATCAATCAGGCCAAAAAGACCAAACGTGGTATTTACGAATATCCTCGCTCCACTGGCCAATGCGCTTTCATAATTCAATTGCAGGATAGAATTACTTAACACCACAACATCATTGAGGTTCGAGAAGAAATTGCCCACCATCAGTTCGAGGGGATCGGGCATGACCCACTTATATCCTCTCGCAGCCGGTTCGAGCACATTATTATCGACCATCTCATTGAAATTAAAAACGGCGCGGTTCATGGGTTCGAGAGGATCGCTAGGGCCATTCTGGTTTTTCGTTGCCGTTGAAGCACAACCAATTAATAACAAACAACATACCAGCACAACAGCTTTGTATCGGATAAAATTCATCATCATCTTCTTCAGTAAAAGTTCAGCGGATCTTGCCACAATTATTAAATAGGTTCAATACTACGCTCTGTCAGTATGACTCATTCATTCTGGAGAAAAGCAGCTATGCATTCTATCACTCCCAAAATTGATCATTTGCACGCAAGTATTTCTGCTAAACGACAAATAACGATCATTACTTTAAAACAACAGAAATCAGAGCAGGATGACTTTTATGCTCTGATTGAGTAATGCTGGGAAAATCCTGCGATCGTTGGTCATACTTGGAATCAAACAAAAATGCTTGTTTTTCATTCATAAACTGCAAAGCTGAACCAAGTCTTGATTTTTATAACCATACTTCACTATTTTTCAGGAGCCTCTTATGCCGTTTCCATTCCATTGTGACGCAACAGTGCATCCAAAGCGGGCTCGCGTCCTCGGAACGCGATGAATGATTCAAGTGCCGATCGACTTCCTCCTACTGCCAGAATCTCTTGCAAGAAATGAGAACCCGTCGCGGCATTCACGACACCATCCGAAGCCGTCTCTTCAAACATGCTATAAGCATCTGCCGATAGAACCTCAGCCCATTTGTAACTATAATATCCCGCTGCATATCCTCCTGCAAAGATATGCGCAAAACTATTCGGAAATCGATTGAAGTCCGGAGGAACAATCACTGCAACTTCATTACGGATATCTTCCAGCAGTTGCAATACGGTCTTATTTCCGTTCGGGTCATAATCGAAATGCACATGCATATCAAACAAGGCAAATTCAATCTGCCGCAGCATCTGTAATCCACTCTGAAAATTCTTTGCCTTGATCATTTTATCAAAAAGAACTCGCGGCAAGGATTCTTCTGTTTCAATGTGTTGTGTCATGGTAGTAAGCACATCCCATTCCCAGCAGAAATTCTCCATAAACTGGCTTGGCAATTCCACCGCATCCCATTCGACACCATTGATACCCGATACTCCCAGATCTTCGACTTTTGTCAGCAAATGATGCAATCCATGGCCAAATTCATGGAACAATACGATAACTTCATTGTGCGTAAACAAAGCTTGTCGCGACTGACCTTCAACTTTTACCGGCGCAGAAAAATTGCACGTAAGGTATGCCACCGGAATCTGTATATCGTCTTTTCCTGGCTCTTTATTATCAATGCGGCGGCGCACGATCGCCTCATCCATCCAGGCTCCTCCTCGTTTGCTCGATCGCGCGTACAGGTCAAGATAAAATTGCCCGATTAATTGCCCGCTGGAATCATGAATATCAAAGAACTTAACATCCGGATGCCAACGTTCCACTTGCCGCGATGCAGCGACTTGAGAAATATGAATGCCATACATTTTTTCTACTAATCCAAACATGCCGGCCAGCACTCTATCTTCAGGAAAATAAAGTTTAATTTCCTGATCAGAGAAATCATAGCGCGCCTGTTGCAATTTTTCGCTGACATAAGCTAGATCCCATGCCTCAAGCGTTTGCAAATTCAATGTTTCGGAAGCGAATTGCTGCAGTGCCTGTAAATCCTTCGTCGCATAAGGTTTAGCTTTTATGGCCAATTTTTTCAAAAAATCCAGAACCTGCTGCGGCGATGTAGCCATCTTCGTTGCAAGCGAAACTTCAGCATAATTCTGATAACCCAGGATTTGGGCGGCCTCAAGACGTAGTTGCAATATCTTATTGATAAGTGGCATATTATCTTGATCTGATCCAGCCTGATGATCAAATTCGCTAGCCCTTATTGCATAGGCACGATACATTTGTGCACGAAAATCCCGGTTGTCCGCATATTGCATCACAGGCAGATAGGAGGGCATATGCAACGTAAATTTCCAGCCAGTCTTGCCATCACTTTTCGCTTGCTCCTGAGCTGCCTGCAGCACATCAATCGGAATACCAGCTACGGTTTCGGCATTTTCAATATAAAGACAAAAAGCGTTGGTGGCATCCAGCAAGTTATCATTGAATTTTGATGACAGCGTCGATAATTCTTCTTGTATTTGTAAGAAGCGATGCTTTTTCGCTGCTGGCAGTTCTGCCCCACCCAATCGAAAATCTCTTAATTCATTGTCAACGATCCTTTTCCGCGCCGGAGATAACACATCAAATTCCGCGCTCGAACGTAACAACTTGAATTTTTCAAAGAGAATCAGATCTTGCGACATCTCTGCGTAAAACTGAGTAATCAACGGTAAATTTTGATTATAAGTTTCCCGTAACTGTGCGTTGTTCATCACCGCATTTAAATGCGATATTTGCCCCCATGCGCGGGATAGGCGCTCATTGGCATCCACGAGAGGCTGCACAAAGGTTTCCCATGTTGGAATTCGCTGATCGTTTTTAACCTTTTCAACCACGACACGATTTTCGTCTAATAAACTGTCAATCGCGGGCGTAATGTGCTCATTCTTGATTTCCAAAAAATGAGGCAATCCCGAAAAATCAAGTAATGGGTTTGACATATTGCTCCAATATCAATCAATTAAAAACACTATGCATACTTCAAGCTGCATCTATACGTCAACTTCCAGCCGCTATTGTTCATACACGACATGACCATTCACTAACGTGTATTTAACACGACCGGGTAGCTCCATGCCCATGAAAGGCGTATTTTTCCCCTGACTAAGAATGGCCATCGGAGTAACTTTCCAATAGTGATCGGGATCAAAAATACAGATATCCGCCGCACTTCCGGTCGATAAATGCCCCGCTTCGATGCCCAGTATCCGCGCCGGATCAGACGTCATTTTCGCGACTGCTTTCGATAATGAAAGACGCATTTCCGCTGCCCATTTTAGCGTGAGTGGCAGCAGCAATTCTACTCCCGTAGCGCCAATTTCCGATTGCCCAAACGGTAGCAGCTTCGCATCCTCATCGACAGGCGCATGATCAGAACAAATGGCGTCAACCGTTCCATCCACGAGACCTTGCCGCAGCGCATCGCGATCGCCAGAACTACGCAGTGGCGGCATCAAATGGCAATTTGAGTCGAAAAAACCAATGTCCATGTCGGATAAATGCAAATGATTAATCGTGACATCACAGGTTATGGGCAGGCCCTGCTGCTTCGCTGTTCGAATCATGGCAAGCCCCTCAGCGCTGGATACCCGGCATAAATGCACTTTGACGCCAATTTCCTTGGTCAATAAAATGATATTTGAAATTGCGATAGTTTCCGCGCATACAGGTACTGTAAGCAAGCCCAGCCGGGTCGCTACTTCGCCATCGTGGGCCACGCCACCTCCGGTCAAACTGATTTCTTGCGGCCGCAACCAAACACTGAAATCGAATGTAGAGGCATAGCGCAAGGCTTGCATCAGTACGCGCAGATTAGGCAGCAACCCTTCCGGTTGGCCAAATACCACACATCCTGCATCATACAGTTCGGCCATTTCTGTCAGGCGTTCGCCTTTCAGCCCCTGGGTTAGTGCGCCGATTGGGTAGACATGGGCCTGATTCAGGTTCTTGGCCCGATGCTTCAGCATTTCCACCAATCCCGGTTCATCCAGCGGTGGATCCGTATCAGGCGGACAGGCAATGCTCGTCACACCGCCGGCAACCGCTGCGCTCATTTCAGATTCCAGAGTCGCCCTATATTCCAATCCCGGTTCGCGCAAACGTACCGACAAATCGACCAATCCTGGGCATACTATCAATGACTGCGCATCGATGACACGACTGGCCTGGAATTCATTAGGGGGATCCCCTATCGCTACGATTTTACCTTTTGCAATGAATAAGTCCTGAATCGCATCTCTGCCATTCTTGGGGTCAATCAGGCGCCCATTTTTAATATGAATTCTCATGGGCTGACGTTAAGCCTGATTTCCGGCCAGAATTGACATGACAGCCATGCGTACCGCGATACCAAAAGTTACCTGAGGCAAAATGACTGACTGTTTTCCATCTGCGACCGCCGAATCAATTTCCACCCCCCGGTTCATTGGTCCCGGATGCATGACGATCGCATCGCTTCGCGCGAGCGCCAATTTCTCGGGAGTCAATCCATAATATTTGAAATACTCTTCAGCACTGGGCAAATTGGCACCTTTCATACGCTCATTTTGCAACCGAAGCATCATCAGCACATCGATTCCCTTCAGTCCTTTCGTCATGTCATGAAATACATGCACGCCAAGACGTTCCACCATCTTAGGCAACAAGGTCTTGGGAGCGATGACGCGCACTTCTGGTACTCCCAAGGTGGTCAAAGCATGGATCTGCGAACGGGCAACACGCGAATGCAGGATATCGCCGATGATCGCGACACGCAAATTGCGAAAATCGTGTTTAAAACGCCGAATCGTAAACATATCGAGTAACGCCTGTGTCGGATGTGCATGACTGCCGTCACCGGCATTAATCACATGAATGTCAGGTTGAACATGTTTCGCGATCAAATGCGCTGCGCCACTCTGAGAATGGCGCACCACGAACATATCGGCATTCATTGCGGACAGATTATTGACTGTGTCGAGCAAGGTCTCCCCCTTGGACTGGGCAGAAACCGCAATGTTGAGGTTGATGACATCCGCCGATAATCTTTTTGCAGCAATCTCAAAGGTCGTCCTAGTCCGCGTACTGGGTTCAAAAAATAAATTAAAAATGGATTTACCGCGCAAGAGCGGAATCTTCTTGACGTCACGCTCAGTAACTCCCACAAAAGATTCAGCGGTATCTAATATTTGCAGCAGAATGGCGGCAGGCAATCCTTCGGTTGTCAGCAGATGCTGGAGCGCGCCATTATCGTTCAGTTGCGGATTTCTATTAATCATTCCACCAGACTCTTGTCATGCAGAACCAAACTGAGCCTGCCGCTTTTCTCGCGTTGCAGTACCAGCATCTTATCCGCCGGAATGGCAAGTTCTACTCCAGTATACTGCGCAGCAATCGGTAACTCCCTGCCTCCACGGTCAACCAGTGTCGCCAGGCTGATGCTGGCTGGACGTCCATAATCAAATAATTCATTGATCGCCGCACGGATTGTCCGGCCTGTGTGAAGCACATCATCTACCAACAAAACATGCGCCCCCTCGACCTCAAAGGGTATTTTTGATCGCTTAACCTGCGCATGGAGCCCAATCTTATCAAAGTCATCCCGATAAAAGGACACATCCAATGTACCAAGCGGTAATGCACTCGCCATTTCTTGGTGCAACCGCTCAGCTAGCCATACACCTCCGGTATGAATACCAACCAGCGCAAAAAGTTTGTTATCAGCCGCCAGGATTTGCTGCGCGAGATTCTTGAACGCGAGCTCGGCATCAGGCAGTTGCATGGCGCTCATCAAAAAATGATTGAAGAATTTGCTGGGCCGCCCATTGATCTAGGATTGATTTTTGCTTTTTGCCAAAAATTCCGGCTTGGCGTAACTCGGAACTGGCAATTTCACTAGTATAACGCTCGTCTTTCAGAATAACCTTGAGATTGAATCGTCCGGCAAGCCGCCGCGCAAAACGCTGGCTCAATAGTGTCATTTCATGCTCAGTCCCATCGCTATGCACCGGTAAACCCACAATCAGCAAAACCGGTTGCCAGGTATTGATCAATTGCGCAATTGCCTCAAAGCGCTGCACTGCTACTTCAGTATCAATCGTCATCAACGGTTGTGCCACTCCCAGTAAATTATTGCCCACAGCAACGCCTATACGTTTTTTACCATAATCAAAAGCCAACACTGTACCTTTGGGCATTTGTTCTTGCATCGCAGAATCTGAATGATGGATAGAGTGTTGATGGGTCATTGGCAGAAAAAATCAGGCATGTCCGACTTCATTAGAAAGATTGGCATCATTGATCCCTAGTAGTTGCATCGCCGCAGGTAATCTCTCTTCAGATGGCATATCGAATATGACCTCTGCTGAGGCGGGAACAGTCAACCATGAATTCTGCGCCAATTCATGCTCAATCTGGCCAGCAGCCCAACCCGCGTAGCCCAGCGCAATCAGTATTTGCTCAGGCCCGTCAGAATGAGCGATGGCCTTGAGGATATCGAGAGAAGTTGTCAAGCCTACTTCTTTATTAACCGCGAGTGTTGATTGCCATTCACCTACCGGATGATGCAGCACAAATCCGCAATCCATTTGGACAGGTCCGCCAAAAAGCACGGGGGTGGCTTCGGCCAAATGATCCGATTGAGAGATTCCCAATTGTTTCAATAAATTGACCAGTGTAAGATCAGTCGGACGATTGATGACGATGCCAATTGCTCCCTGTTCATTGTGTTCACAAATATAGGTCAGGGTCTTGGAAAATATCGAATCCGCAATTGTCGGCATTGCAATTAGAAAATGGTGAGTCAAATTGATGTTTTTCATCGTCATGCCCGTCTTATTTGCTCATGCGCTCGCGAAGAATACGACGCAATCTGCAATTTAATTTTTGTATACCTTCATACCCAGTACGCTGTATGAGTCATAACTTTCGAACCTAGTTTCATCGTGATTTTTACTGGTAGCGGCAAGTCTGCACCGCCGTATGACAGGGCCATGTTGGCATGGCTCGCTTCATCAATGCTCATTTGCTTGACAATAGCACGGCTTTTTTCATCTTGTGAAGGTAATCGCTCCAAATGGCCGGCCAGATGCATACCGACTTGATGTTCAGTCTCAGCAAGGAATCCCAGATTCCATTTATCTCCCAACAATCCCGCCACCACGCCTATCGTAAAAGAACTTGCATACCATAAAGGATTCAATAAACTCTTGCGTCCGCCCAATTCGGCAATTCGTCGTTCCGTCCACGCCAGATGTTCCGTTTCCTCGCGAGCCGCCTGCATGAGTGTTTGTTGAATATCCGTATTACGCGCTGTTAACCCTTGCCCTTGATACAATGCTTGCGCGCAAACCTCACCGACATGATTTACCCGCATCAAGGCTGAAGATAATTTTTTCTCTGTATCGGAAAGCTCCGCTTCAGGCAGCGCACTTCCCGGAACAGGCCGCAAGGTTTGAGCTGGCGTCAGCAAAGTACGCAACGCACTATCGAACCCAATAATAATTTTATCAATGTTCATCATCGTCTGTTGAAAGCGAAAATTATAAAATGTCCTTTATCATTTATCACAAGGACCTGTCTGACAAAGTCTTATCCATTACTTTTTATTTTTTAGCATGGGCCTGACATCATTATAATTGCAAACCCATTTGCCTTGCCAGCAATGTCACGGGATGCACCACTTCAATATTGATTCCTCCTTCAAGCAACCCATCAGCCAGAAATAGCGCGCATCCGATATTGGAGGTTACCAAATATTGCGATCGATTACCCATCACTGCGGAAATTTTGCTTTCCCGCAAGTTATTCGCGATCTCAGATTGTTCAATAAAATACGTTCCCGCCGCGCCACAACACTGATCGTTTCCTGCCAAAGGAATTGCCTGGGCATCCGGTATCAACGAAATAAGCTGATACGCATATGCATGACCTCCCAGCGCATTGCGCAAACTGCAAGGATCATGCACGAGTATCTTTTCCGGCAGAGAAGCAATCTTGACGTTTTCCCATTCTATTTTTCCTGCTAAAAATCGATTAATGTCGATTACTTGGCAATTTTCATTACCGACATTCGATTCAAGTAGCTGAACACCACAACCTGATGCCGTACTGATAATCGTATTGACTTTAAGTTTCTCAAAAGCTGACTTATTCTGCCGTGCAAATATTGCAGCCTGCTGCAATTCACCCTTATGCTGAGATAATGCCCCGCAGCAAGTTTGCTGAGATGGTATATGCACCGTATATCCGAGCCGATTTAATACAAATATACTCGAGTTTAAGGTGACGACATCGACTATCCGGGCAACACAACCCAGAAACAACCCTACATGTCCGCGCTCCCGTCCTTCTGCAGGATAAACTTCTTGCCAGTGATTCCGGACTGGCAAAAACCTCTTATCGGCAGCGATCGCATAAGGAAATTTAATCGAGGGAAGCTGCGCAATAGACTTAAAAAAAATATTCTTTTTAACGCGGTCGAATTTTGATAACCATTTCAGCAAACCCGTATGTTGCAATAAACGAAATATGATTCGCAGGCGCTCCAAATGAAGTGGGTGCAACAGAGATAATCGGTTTAACCATCTCCGTGTAACTGAATTCTCTTTGCTAGCTCCACCTGACTTTGAATCCACGATCAGAGATTTTGCCTGATCAATCAATTCTCCATATGAAACATGGTTTGGGCAAACGGCTTCACAGGCTCGACATGTTAAACAACGATTCATGTGTTGCACAAATTTTTCATTCAGTGGAATACGGCCATTCGCGACGCCATTCATTAATGCAATGCGTCCGCGTGGAGAATCAGCTTCTGATTTCAATAACCGATAGGTCGGGCAGTGTGGCAGACATAAACCACAGGAAACGCACTGATCTGACTCTGCAACGATAATTTTTTTGGCGAATTCGGAGATCAATTCAAATATCCCAAATAACAGTTAATAACTTAGCAACCAAATGTATTACAATGAATTTGCAACTATAAATGTTCCGAAAGCTCATGACTCCTAAATTAATAATGAAGAATAATAGAAATAATCCTATATTATTACTTGTAAGAAGCAAAAAAGTTCCTGTAAAATTTAGGGTTCTTCGAAAGAGAAGTCAAAGTTATTATCTTAATTAAATTAATAGGCTTTAGAGTTAAATAAACATGGTTATTATTAGATTAGCAAGAGGTGGTGCAAAAAAACGCCCTTTTTATAACATGGTTGTGGCTAATTCCCGAAATGCGCGCGACGGTCGATTTATTGAGCGCGTAGGTTTTTATAACCCCAGAGCAACCGGCGGAGAAGAATCTTTAAGAATTCAATTGGACCGAGTAGAGTATTGGCGATCCAAGGGAGCTCAATTATCGTCAACGGCTACCCGGCTAATAAAGCAATTTAATACCACTACCCAATCAGTTCCGACTAATAACTAAAGCAGTCTTATCCAACATCCCAATGGTAATCATGGGTCATGTGATCGGCCCCTTTGGTGTTCATGGATGGATAAAAATTAATCCATACACAGAACATATCGATGGATTGACGAAGTATACCTCTTGGTGGCTGAGCAAAGATCAGCAAGATTGGCAAAATGTGCACGTCATTTCCAGTCATATTAATGGCTCAACCTTGACTGTAAAGCTTAAAGAGTCCGCCGACCGCACCGAAGCCTCGAAGCTCAAAGGCATGCTGATTGCCATCCCCCGGGATTGTTTACCCGCTCTACCTGAAGATGGACGAGAAGGTTATTACTGGTCAGATCTTATTGGCATAAAGGTAATCAATCTCAATGGTGAAAAATTGGGTATTGTCAAAGGATTACTTGAAACTGGGGCGAATGATGTGCTGTGCATAGACTATGAGTCCGGGACCAAAGAGATTCTTATCCCTTTCATTGCCCAATATATCATTAACGTGAATTTGAAACTCTCTCAAATTGTAGTTGATTGGAATATCGATGATTAATTCGAAAGGATAATCGTGCCATTTGAATGTGATGTAGTAACACTGTTCCCGGAAATGTTCAACGCCATTACTGAGTACGGCATCACAAGAAAGGCCAAGAAGAACAATATCTTCAACTTAAAAACATGGAACCCTCGGGACTTTACGTTTGATAATCACCGAACTATAGATGATAGTCCTTATGGTGGAGGACCTGGGATGGTCATGATGGCACAGCCATTGGATGACGCCATTACTCAAGCCAGACAGCGTCAAATCGGCATCGGCATACAAACTACCCATGTCATTTACGTAACCCCACAAGGCAAGCAACTCAATCATCAATTAGTTTCGGAATTAAGTACGCTCCAGGGGATAGTGCTGCTGTGCGGCAGATATGAAGGAATCGATGAACGATTGATTATGACCCACGTAGACGCCGAAATCTCTATTGGAGATTATGTCATTTCAGGCGGGGAATTAGCGGCAATGGTGCTTATTGATTGTATAGTCAGGCAAATACCTGGGGCATTAGGAGATGCTGAGTCAGCAAATCAGGACTCATTTGTAAATGGGTTATTGGATTATCCCCATTATACCCGGCCCGAGATGTATAAAGGCATGCGTGTACCCGAGGTATTGCTGTCGGGCCATCATGCACAGATCCAGCGATGGCGCCTGCAGCAGGCATTGGGGAGAACATGGTTAAAACGACGAGACCTCTTTGAAAAAAAAATGGCGCAAGGCATCACGGCTGAAGAAGAAAATCTTTTAGAAGAATTTAAACAATCACTTTCTTATAAATCCAGGTAAAATAAGCACATAGAAATCCAAAGGAAAAAACATGAATCTCATCGAACAACTAGAAGCAGAAGAAATAAAACGCCTCAATAAGGTCATACCAGATTTCTCGCCAGGAGATACTGTAATTGTCAGCGTGAATGTCGTTGAAGGCGATCGCAAACGAATTCAGGCTTATGAAGGCGTTGTAATCGCGAAGCGCAATCGAGGTTTAAATTCTGCATTTACGGTGCGAAAAATTTCGAGTGGAGAAGGCGTGGAACGCACCTTTCAGACTTACTCCCCTCTCATCGCCAATATTGAAATTAAACGGCGTGGTGCGGTTCGCAGAGCAAAACTTTATTACTTAAGAGATCGTGCAGGAAAATCTGCCCGCATCCGCGAAAAGCTGGTTGCTCGCGGAGATAATAATAAACAACTTCCTAACATCGCTGAATCCCAAACGATGGCTCCGGAAGCCTCTGCTGATAAACCAGAAACCTAAGCTACTAAACAACATAAAAAAACCGTAGATAGATTATCTACGGTTTTTTTATGTTGTTATCCTTTAAAAGGATAGTTCTCACCTCGGATTTCAATTCGTTAAAGTAAATCCAATACTTTCTCCGGTGGTCGGCATAGCTTGGCGCTATCACCCCGCACTACAATAGGTCGTTGAATGAGATCAGGATTCTGAGCCATCGCATGGATGATTTCCTCGTCCGAGGCCGCTCCTAGAGCTGCTGCAGCCGGCTCGTCCTTACGTAATAAGTCTCGCGGCGATACATCGAGTTTCTGAATCAACTCGCGTAACTTATCAGCCGAGAGTAAGGCATCATAGTAATTGATCGACTCGAATTCCACCCCGCTCTCCGTCAGGAGAGCGATCGTTGCCCTGCATTTACTACAAGATGGTTTTTGATAAATAACTATCTTTTCTTTCATCGACTATTTAACACCACATTCTGATGAAATAGCTTTATATGCTGAAGATGAGCCGCTCAAACCAAAAGTATCAACTGTTTCCGTACCTTTTGACGATGCACCCTTCACGACAAGAGAACTACCACGTTTGATCGAATCAGTTATTTTGTTATCGGTGGCTTCATCTGAAGCCCAGGCCGAATCATCTTGAGTGAAAAGACGAAAATTCTGATTGTTGACCGTCACTGTAACTTCACTACCGGGTTTATATGTATAACCCGCAATGTAGCTAAACACGTTTTTGCTTTTCTCTGCGGGACGATGCGTCACTAATGCATAGACTTCTCCACGCTTGGTGTAATTACCGGATGCCTTCTTAGGTTGGCTGACCATATAGCAGACTTTATTATTATTTTCCATGAACATATATGCCGCCCAATCACCATGCTCACCAAGTAATTTTGGTTCCGCAGCTTGAGCCGAGCCGTATAACATCACACTAAAAATAGCACTGGAGATAATTAACTTTCTAACATTAAGCTTCATTTGGAAAACCTTAAGAATTTTAGCCAGCCACAACAAAAAACAGCCGATAAATTGACCGAGCCACATCAACCATTAGCAGCCTTCCATTTTATAGATATAAAAACCATTTTTATTGATCTCATCAACGACATTGGGCGGAGCACTTTGACTATGACAGAAACTACATTCTCTGCTGGTGACGGTTGCATCGCTTTCACCAATCGAAACCAACCATTGTTTGGCGTACTCAACCGCTTTCTGATCATCTTTAACTGCCGTGAAAACATCAAAATGCATTGTATGCCCATCTTTTGCTTTCACATAAGTATCATAAACATGAATTTGCATATTAAATTTCTTTCCTTAAAAACTAATATTGCCATTAATACTGAGCAGATCGCTCAAAATTTCACATGGGAACGATAACTATACCAACTAATTCAGGACACTGCCACGACAATTATAGCCATTCCCCTTCAGCAATCACACTCCGGCGGTTGTTACTACCGAAGCGTTTATTTCTTTTGAGCCACAATCACACCATCGCGAGTCGGATTGATGAATGCATCGAACTCAGGATCATCAAAAATCAATTGATTATGCTCCATTATAGCTGCTGTTGAATCTGATTCGGCATCAATGCCTTTCATCGTCACACGGCCATGCCACAACACATTGTCGGCGATATAAAGGCCACCGGAACGAATACGATTCTTGGCCATGCGCCACACGTCAGGATATCCAACCTTATCCACGTCGTTATAGCAAACATCAAACAAGCCTTCAGTTTGCATAAAAACTTCCTGGGACGTACCAACGCAAAATTCTATCCGCTGCCATAAGTGCGCTGCTGCCAAATACTGTTCGGCGCGAGTGCAATTCTCAGCATTGGCATCACTACAGATCACAACCCCCCCGTTACCGACAGCCTTAGCAAACCAATAGGCTGAATAACCATATCCACTCCCAAACTCGAATACGCGTTTGGCATTGATCATCCTCGCTTGGGTTTCGAGAAAAATCCCAACCAAACGATTAACAATCGGAAAATTATGTAAGCGAGCGAATTCTTCCATTTCGACCAGAACCGGATAGTCGGTATGCGCGACCAGATGACGCATATATGATTCTATCTTCGGATTTACCGGAATCAATTCTGCTGAATCATATACTTCTGGAGAATGCGTGTTACTCATACTGTTCATTTAATATCTTGCATACGCTATTCATTTGAATCCGATCAGAACACATTCTTCACCCGAATCTCGATCGATCAGAAAAATCAAGCGTGCAGCAACTTGAAACCAGAAACCTCTCAGTACATCGCGCAGCGAGGCTGATCCGCACCCCGGCTGCAGAGTTTTACCGGGTACGCGGCTTTGCTGACCAATCCCATACGCTCCCACCGGTGTCGTCCATACCCGCAGATCATTAAATCCGGCTTTTTGTGTTAATCGAGCTAAGGTTTTGGTCGAAAACAGATGCAAATGCCGGGGCGGCTCCAAGCCGCGCCAATGAGATCCAAACTTGCGATGACCATAACTGGCCGCATTGGGCGTCAAGATAACTAGCATCCCATTTTTCCTCAGCAAGCGAGAACAGTTTCTAAGCAAATCAATAGGATCATGCACATGTTCGATCACATGACTGACAATCACCGCGTCATACTCACCCGGCTGATCAATGGCTTCCAGTGAACCTAAATGAACAGGAATCCCCTTACGTGTCCGCGCATATTCAGCAGCCACCGGATCGATTTCCTGTCCCATCACGTCCCACCCCAATGCCTTCATGCGCGCCAGGCGCTTGCCATTACCGCAACCCACTTCAAGCAGCCGTCCGGGCAAGGTTTTATCCAGATATATGCACTTGTAGCGACGCCGTTCGCCGCGTAAACCTAAGAAGCGAATACTCATGCCATGCAGAATGGTGCGCACCAGACGCACTCCCCGCGATTGCCCCGCATCATTCCCGCTCCCATGCGTGTAATATTGCCGATAGGCTTTTCCAATATCATTGATGGCCGGCCTGGGATCCAGCCACAGAAGGCCGCAATCCGCTCCTGTGCACATCTTTAACGTCCATTCACCCGGCGCGCCGAAAAGAGTGTCCGTTAAATGTCGATACAACACTCGTCCCCTGCTGCCACACAGACAGCATATCCCGTTGAATTCAGTGTCAATTCTTTCCATTTGCATCTTGCATTTCTTATTGCCAATATGAATGAAAACCTATCTGCACTGGGTCATTTCCTTTTAAGAGCTGCCTGAGGAACCCGTTCGGTCTGCCAAACCAAGGCTATCGCGGTCATCAGCAACAATAACACGGGGGTTCGGCTGAAAATCAAAAAAGTATCCGTCATCCCCGCCAGCAGGATATAGCTTATCAAACCTATACCAAGAACGCTCAATCCTCTGTTTTTGAAAACCCGATACCAGCTCACCAGCAAGTACAACAGCGCCAGCATGCCAGGAACTCCGAGATGCAGACCAATTTCTATCCAATCATTATGAAAATGTGAAGTTTTTTGAAATTCCACGAGATTTTTGTAAATACCATCCTTATACGTCACAATCGTATGTTCAAAATACCGTTCCGGCGCGCCGGTTCCATAACCGGTCAATGGTCGCTCGGCGATACCATGCAAGCCGACATCCCACATGGCTAGCCGATAGCCTAAACTCGAACGGTAATCGCCGCGCTGCAACAATTCAACATCGTTTTTGATCTGCAGCAGTCTATCCTGAAAGACAGGACTGCTAAAGGCAAATGCCACAGTAGCTATGGATAGAATGATTACCATACCCGCAAATTTTCTGATTTCAATCCTGTAGCGCAAAAATGCCAAAAGCAATATTACAAGAAGCGTTGCTAACAGAAGAATTCTGCCGCCCTGATGGAATTGAATGAAAATCAGCGTCAGTGCAACACTCCATAAGGTTGCCGATAAGATAAGCGATTGACTTCTACAGGCAAAACTCACTGCGGTTATGACACCCACGCCAAGCATCGCCGAAAAACTCAGATAGGACATTTTCATCAGCGCAACGCCCTGTTCTGCTGTTGTCAGCCACTGATGAACGCCCAGCGCCAGCACAATGGTATAACCGGTTATCAAGCCCACCATTGCCCAAATTAAGCGCGCTTTATTCAGCAGCGAATAAAATGGAATAAACATGAGCAAAACAAAATACTTCAGCCATTTCATCCGACCATCATGCGCTGAGTCATTCCACAACAATCCAATCAGCAATAGCCCGCAGAACAAAAGAATGGCCTGAGCCAGGGGATTCTTGAGCGTCGTGGTTAATCGTCCCAGACCTCCATCAGCCAGCCAGGCGATCCCAAGCAATGGGAACAAAACCACATTCAGTTCGCTGCGCCAGAATCCTGCACAGACAAGGATTATCACCCACCTGATGAAAGATTCACGCCAGGAGCTGGATGTCAGAATGAAATTCATGGATCACAAAGTTAGCGATGTTCATGCATCATGGGAATGTAAGGCAGAAGCAATTTTTCTACTTCAGATTTAATTGTGCTTTCTGGTGAAGTCCAGTCTCTGGATAAGCTTTATTGTTGCGCTGAAGCCATCGACACCAGGATTCGCTTCAACCGGCATCCCAAGTGCGCATCTCCAGTGACTTCCATCGAACCCATAGTTTAAACAGCAAGCGCAACACGACCGGCACGCGCGGCAATATCCATACCGCAGAAATTCTTTTGTCCTGCCGCGACCTGCCGCGCACCATCAGCTTCATGATTATCTTGAAGCCGATCGAACTGTTGCGCAATTGTAAGCACGGCAGTTGTGACACCGGCGCGGGCGTTAGCCAATGAACACTACCGCCTTCTCGCAGCACGCGATCGATCGACTCCACCAGCTGCTCAGGCAAGTCTTCGTAAGTAATGTCCCGCGAAATGAGCACAATATTCCGATAAACCCTCGGATAGCGCGCCAAATACTTCGATCGGTTTTGCGTCACCAGTCTGCGGTATGACTGTCCGCGCCCAAAAGAAGCTCCGGCCGCATGAAGTATATGCACATCCGGATGCACACCCATTCGCCATCCCTGCAAATCGAGCCGTCGCCCCAAATCGGTATCTTCAAAATAGCCGCGCCCAAATTCTTTATCAAAGCCACCGAGCGCATTAAAGAGCTGGCGGCGGATCAAAAAACCATACCCCTGAAAACGATACGTCAAAACATAACCGCCCGGCTGACGATGATAGCGATCGAGCCGGAACTTGTAATCTTGATGTACTGGACTGATCACGGCCAACTTCGGATCAGCCAGTAGAGCCTTGCACAATGGCGGCAAAATGTTCTCGAGCAGTTCGGTATCCGAGTTGAGCACCAGCACAAAATCGGCTTTCGAACGGGCCAACGCCTCATTCACAGATGCGCCATAGCCTTGATTCTCAGGTGCATGAACGATATGAAGGATGGGAAAAGACAACTGATCAAGCATTGTTGCAGTTTCAAGACCGGATGCATCATCTTGAATATGAATCGCCTGAATGGATGAACCCAGATAGCTGATCACCGATTCAATGCATCGCTGGGTCAATGCCGGTGCATTGAACACCGGAATGACCACATCGACGGATGGTGCATCCGCCCTCGGCGCGAGTTCGGTCATTCCCTTCCGAATATCAGATAGGCTTCGCCCCAATTCTTCGTAGACCGTTGTTTGACGCTGAAGCCAGCCTGCCCCATCAATGCAATTGCAGTATTCCGCTCATCTTCAGTACCCAGTTCGACAATGACGGATCTTAATGCCGGATTGGCTAATACCGCCTTGGCGCCCTGCAGGATAGGAATTTCAATTCCATCCACATCGATCTTGATATAGTTTGGATACGGAAATCCCCACTGACCGCACAGATCATCCAGAGTCACACCAAACATCCCCTGCACATGGGTCGCAGACATTTTCATATTTTCGATGTCTTCCTTGCCGAATTGGGAGCGGTTGCCGCCAGGAATGAACTTGGGAATATATAACTTGGAGAATTCAGTTTTCCCCGACACAGCCACGCAATAAGACAAAATATTTTCATCGAGGCCATTCAAGTAAATATTCTTATTAAGTGCATAATAATTATTACTTTGCGGCTCGAAAGCATAAACGTTGATCTGATCGCCATATTTTTTGGCGGGATACAGCGAATATTGACCAATATTCGCCCCGATATCAAAATAACACGAACCTGGTTCAAAGCTATCCAGCCAATCAAGCGTATCGGGTTCTTTCACCGTATAGGTTCTGGCCCGTTTCAGCGTGCGCAAATGATCCACCGAAATGACTATTGATTGCTCCCGAACCGGTATCGTGACATAGCCGCCTTTCAGTCTATAAGCAGCTACAACCAATTCGTTCAAAATATCTTTTGCTCGCATCACGATCACCTTATCGTGTTATCGGGAAAAATCCCATTTGCTGACTCACCGAACGTTGCCGCAACTCAATGTGCGGATTGCTCCAATAATCCTACATAGCGGGGCAGTACATCCGCATCCGGGAAATCCAGCATTTCCTTCAAAAAGCGCTGCCGGTGCTCTTCAACATAAAATGACCCACACCCGTTTTCGAGAAAATTGTTGATATGTTCATAGACATCATCGCGGCATTTCAGCTCGGTCTCGGGCATGTAATACGCCACAGCAGAACGCGCTGCGATTAAGTAATCTGCTGCAAGAACCGGTTTTTTTGCACGCACGGCCTCAAACACCACTGATGTAGCCAGATCGATGATCACATCAGACCAGTTCATCAGGTGAACCGAATGCGCATCATCACCGGCTACACGCACATTGGGTAATTGCCGAATCGAACTGTCTTTCGTCAATGATTGCTTCCAGCCACTACGGGTATGCGGCTTGATGATCATCTCGACCCCAGGGAATTGCGCAATCATATGCACCACCTCGCCCACTTCTTCCCAGAAAGTGGTGAAATTGGCTTTTCTCAGGAACATGACGATCTTGAGCCGGCTATCGGAGCGAACGAGCGGCGATGGCGGCATCAGCCCGGCAAGAATTTTCAGCCATTCCTCGCAATAGCGCGGTGAACCCAGTACAGCAAGCTGATTTTCTGCCATGAAAGGCCGGAAACGCGTTGCGCACATTTCATTCGGAACCACGACGCGATCAAATATCGTGGCTGCAGAAAATGTCACATCAGGTTCCTTGAATCGTTCCCCCCTGCGAATCAATTGGCTCGCATGAGGGCTGTCGCCATGCGGCAACGATACTGTTCCCAAGCCGCGATTCTTAGCTATGGCGACTACCACTTCAACCCATTCGACGCAAATGACAGAGTTACGCTCGATCCAATCAAATGCCACAACCCCTTGGTTATAATCACCAAAGCTTCTGTTCAGCAAGAATTCTGCGGTATGCCGCCACAATGGCTCACGTTCCTTTTCATCGAACCGTTCGGCAATTTTTGTGACCGCTGGGCCAATGAGCTTGATACGCCGAACATTACGCGTCAGCAGCAACATTTGCAGGCGCCATTTAATGTAATCCATCCATGACAATAATTCACGAATATGCGTCACTCGTACGCCAGGAAGCTGGCTTAGGTACTGAACACGAAAATCGCGGCGGAATTTGGGTGAACCGATGAGAACCACGTCACATTGATGACCCGATTGAATCCATTTGTAGATGACGGGGGTAACATGATCAATATCGTTGTAATGACGAAGAAAAAAAAGCGCTTTCATAACGAAGCAATGATGGCAAAACGATTTTCTAGACTTGACATCTGTTGTATTTTCCTTGTTTAAACAGGATATTCTGCAAAGCGCGCCATTTTACTCCCGCCTCCCTTCAATTACCAGCCACGAGCCACAGCAATCTCCACACCTACGCATTGTAAAAAACTCTTCAAGTTTAACAATAAATATTGCTCAACAAACAGTAAAAACCTGATAATCAGTAAAACACGTTTTGAGGAAGCGCCGAATAAGGTAACGAGATATGTCAAGCGAAGCAAAATGAGTACCGTGTATACGTCATGCATTTTGCACCACCCCTGATACAAGCGCTCAGCCTGATCGTATGCGAAAATTTTAATTTTGTGTTTTCTCAAACTTAGTTTTGAAATCGAATCTCCATTAACCACTCACCATACGACAGAGTCATGAAAACTATCGCTGTAATTCCAGCTCGCATGGGTTCATCCCGATTTCCTGGCAAACCGATTGCGCCCATTCTCGGGCGCCCAATGATCGAGCATATCTACAAACGCGTGGCAATGAGCAAGTCCCTAGATGCCACCTATATTGCCACCTGCGACGATGAGATTCGTGATATCGCAGAAAAATTTGGCGCAAGAGTGATCATGACCGCGGATACCCACGAACGCGCCAGTGACCGCGTCGCCGAGGCCGTCACGGATCTCGACGCCGATCTGATCGTGATGGTGCAAGGTGACGAACCGATGACGCACCCGGATATGATCGACACCGCCGTTGCGCCATTTCACGATGATTCGACACTAGGCTGTGTCAATTTGGTGCGCAAAATCGACCACGAAGCGGATTATCTGGACGCCAACACCATCAAGGTCGTGATGAATCGCCACAATGATGCGCTGTATATGTCGCGGCGGCCGATTCCAACACTGGCAAAAACCGGCTTTGCCGATACCGCCGCCTATAAGCAGGTGTGCATCATTCCATTTCGCCGGGAAACGCTGTTCCAGTATACCGGCCTGACACCCACGCCACTCGAGCAACTGGAATCGATCGATATGCTGCGCCTGCTCGAGCATGGCCTCTCTGTCAAGATGGTGCATACCCACTTCAACACTCAGGCAGTCGACACGCCAGCAGATCTGGCGCGCGTCGCCAAGCTGATGGAATCCGATCCGCTGCTGGCTCACTATTAGGGAAAGACTTTATGACACTTAAATCACGACTGGGCCGATCCGAAGTGACCATTGGGTCATGGATCACGCTGGGGCATCCATCCATTGCCGAGATCATGGCTGCGGCAGGATTCGACTGGCTGGTGCTCGACATGGAACACAGCGTTCTGGAACTCAGCGAAGTACAATCCATCATTCAAGTGCTGGATGGCAAGCAATGCCCCGCTATCGTCCGTTTGACGTCCAATCACCCCGATCAGATCAAGCGCGTGATGGATGCTGGCGCAACCGGCGTGATGGTGCCGATGATCAAATCGGCCGCAGATGCCAAGGCCGCCGTCGAGGGTGTGTATTATCCACCGCGCGGACAACGCGGAGTCGGACTCGCGCGCGCGCAGGGCTATGGCGTGAGCTTCCAGGCATACCGGCAATGGCTCGACGACAATGCCGTGATCGTCGTGATGATCGAACATGTCGAGGCCGTCAAGGCCATCGACTCTATCCTGGCAGTTCCAGGCATCGATGCGTATATCATTGGCCCGTATGATTTATCCGGCTCCATGGGTCGTCCTGGTGATCTCGACAATCCGGAAGTGCAAGCCGCCATTGCCCAGGTCCTCGAAGCCGGACGCCGCGCTGGCAAACCAGGCGGCATCCACGTCATCGAACCCGATCCTCAGGCTTTGCAGCAACGTATTCAAGCCGGTTTCAATTTCCTCGGTTACGGGCTGGATATCCGCATCCTCGATGCCATCTGCCGTTCTCATTTACAAACTATCCGCGCGACGCTATAAAACTCATGAGCAACCTGGTCATTTCCACTTCTTCGTTCGATATCGACAACAATCCGCCGCTCCAGCATTTGCTGAAGCAAGATTTCAACATCATCACCAATCCTCATCGGCGCAAGCTCACCGAAGACGAGATCATCGAATTGCTCGGCAATGACACGGTGGGCCTGATCGCCGGCATTGAGCCGCTGACGGCGCGGGTATTGGAATCCGCCAAACATCTGAAAGTCATTTCGCGCTGCGGCGCAGGTCTGGACAGTGTCGATCTGGCGGCTGCGCAAAAAAAAGGCATCCATGTTTTAAATACGCCAGAAGCACCCGCACAAGCCGTTGCAGAACTGACCATGGGCTTCATGCTGACGCTGCTGCGGCAAATCAAGTCGATTGATCATGCCGTGCGAGTCGGGCAATGGCCACGAACACAGGGAGGGTTGCTGGCCGCACAAACCATCGGCATCATCGGCCTGGGTCATATTGGCCGCCGCGTTGCACGGCTGTGCCAGGCGTTCGAAGCCACTGTCATCGCGCACGATCCTTATGTCAATCAAGCGCCAACTGGCGTGACATTGGCGCCGCTGGACACGTTGCTGGCGAACGCCGATATCGTGACGCTGCATGTATCGTATTCTACAGACACTCATCATATGCTAAACGCCAAGTCTTTCGCCGCCATGAAACCGGGCGCGATCGTCATCAATGCCGCTCGTGGCGGCTTGGTGGATGAAACGGCGCTGGCCGAAGCATTGCAATCCGGCAGAATCAACGGTGCCGCATTGGATGTTTTCGAGCAGGAGCCGTATCAAGGCCCGCTTCTCGCCGTAGAAAATACCTTGCTGACATCGCATGTCGGCTCGCTTGCCAGAGAATCCCGGCAACGCATGGAAATCGAAGCGGCCGAAAACTTGTTGCAGGGCCTCATCAAAACCGGTGCGCTATCATGAGCAACAAAGCGATATCTAACGAAAGGGTCATCGTGTTCGGCGCCAGCGGCTTTCTAGGTAGCCATGTCGCCGACGCCCTGACAACCGCCGGTTATCAGGTGCGCTTATTCGACCGCAGCCCGTCGCCATACCTCAAAACCAATCAGGAAATGATCGTCGGCGATATCATGAATCTCGAGCAAGTCATCGAAGCCGCCAAAGGATCATCGATCGTCTACAACTTTGCCGCCATTGCCGATATCGACGAAGCACACGACAAACCCATTCCGACCGCAACCATCAATGTACTCGGCAACATGCACGTGCTAGAGGCCGCGCGCATCGCGGGTGCCCGCCGCTTCGTGTTCGCCAGCAGCGTTTACGTATATTCGGAATCGGGTTCTTTTTACCGCGCCAGCAAGCAAGCAGCCGAACGATTCACCGAAACCTATCACGAACGCTACGGCCTGAATTACAACATCCTGCGCTACGGATCACTGTATGGCCGGCGTTCCGATAAACGCAACGGTATCTATCGGATGCTGCAGGAAGCGGTCGAGCACCACTCCATCACCTATAAAGGCAGCGGCGAAGCCATGCGTGAATATATTCACGTCGAAGATGCCGCGCGCATGAGCGTGCAGATCCTGGCGCCAGAATTCGCCAATCGTCACATGATACTGACCGGGCAGGAAAAATTGCGCATCAGGGACGTGATGACGATGATCTCGGAAATGTTGCCGTGGCCGGTCGAACTGCATTTTGATGAAGCCAATACCGTGCACCATTACGAAATCACACCGTATGCCTTTCAACCTCGCATTGGCCGCAAGCTGGTTCTCAATGAGCATGTCGATCTGGGGCAAGGCATTCTCGATTGCCTGCGGGAAATCCATCAGCATTTGCATCATGGCGACGAAAACGATGACGCCACGCCAACCACATCTGACAACCGGGCATAAATTTTATGGACATGCTGAATTGGCAGGCAATCATTTTTGATTTCGATGGCGTTGTCGTCGAATCCGGAAAAATCAAAACGCAAGCATTTGCCGAGCTATACCGGCCTTATGGTGACGCTATCGTCGAAGCCGTGGTAGCGTATCATATGCAGAATGGCGGGATGTCGCGCTACCGGAAATTCCGGCATTTCCAGGAGCATCTGCTGAACCAGCCGCCACTGACGGAAGCTGAAGAAAAAGCCCTGGATCTGCGTTTCTCGGAATTGGTGGTCGAAGCCGTCATTGCTGCCGAGGCAGTACCCGGCGCAGTGGATCTGATCCGTCAGCAATCGGCGAGAATTCCATTATTCGTGGCGTCCGGAACGCCAGAAACAGAACTGAAATCCATCGTCGAACGCCGCGGCCTGGCGCGTTATTTCACCGATGTGCGGGGTGCGCCTGCAGTCAAAAAAACGCTGATTGCGGACATTCTCGCCACCCATGCCTTGAAGCCTGAATCGGTGCTCATGATTGGCGATGCGATGGCTGATCTGGAAGGCGCGGAAGCCAACGGCACCGCTTTCCTGGGACGCGTACATCCGAATGATCAGAACCCTTTCCCTGCTTATGTCGAAACCGTACCCGATCTGCGCGGCCTGATCCTCTAGCCAGCGCCACGCGATGCAACGACAGGTCTATTCCGATATCGAGTCGCTCAGTCACGGTTTTGCTGAGTATGCAGCCACTGTCCTGCAGCAAGCGCTGCTACGTCAACCTCAGGCCACGCTGGTAGTGCCGGGCGGCAGCACCCCGCGCCATTACCTGCCGGTATTGGCGAAATGCGCATTGCCCTGGGATCGGATCACCATCACGTTGTCTGATGAACGTTGGGTCGACAGCACCGACGAACAATCGAACGAACGTCTCATAAGAACGCACCTGCTGGCCCACCTTCCTTCCACGGCGGGCTTCGTTGGACTCAAAACTCACCATCCGCATCCTTCCGAAGCGCTCGATGAGATTCACGACCGGCTGAATTCATTAACCTTGCCGCTTAGCCTGACGGTGCTGGGTTTGGGTGAAGATGGTCATATTGCGTCGATATTCCCGGGCATGAAGGCCGATCCGTCATCCACTTATCATTGCCTGGCAGCAGCCCCTCCGGCCGCGCCAACCCTCCGTGTCAGCCTCGCGCTGAATCTCCTGGCGAACAGCGAAAATATCGTCGTGGTGGTGACTGGCGATGCCAAACGGCGATTGCTCGATCGCATCGTAACCGATGCCGACCCGCGATTGCCCATTGTATGGTTGTTGCAGCGCAGCAACGCTGAAATCGCTATTTTCGAAACCAGTCATCAATAAATCCCACTACTGAGCATTTCCTGCTCCGCTAACGGCTTTGCGGCTGAGCTCAGGCAGAGGCAAACGCTGAAACGCAAGATCCACTGAGTACAAAACGATTCGAACCGTTGTGCCACGATACGAGCATGCCACGAAGCCTTCATGATGGAACATCGCGCCCATACTGCTCTCAAATACCTTGTATTGCTGTCAATCCTGAATTCTTTTCACGAAGATGAACTAAGGGAATGCTGATTGATTCGACGAACGAGATGCAGCGTAAAGCGCACGGAACGCAACAACCGAGACATATCAACGCGATCGTCGAGGGAGCGAGTACTACGCAGCAAAGCGATTTGCTAGTGCAGCGAATTAATCAGCATTTTCCGAATGAATGAGATATGTTGACAGGAAAATCATGACTCTCAACCGCGCAATGGCGTCGGGAATTTTTGCTGAAGGAATACACAGATGAAATTAACGCTCCACAATGCCTGGCCAATATTCAAACAAGTCGTCGCCGAGTTCATCGAAGTCAATGTCTTGAAGATGAGTGCTTCGCTTGCGTTTTATACCCTGTTTGCGCTTGCGCCGATGTTCATTATCATCATCACGATCATTCAATTCTTCTTTGGCGCAGATGCCATCGAAGGCGATCTGTATCCCCAATTGGCAGGATTGATCGGCTCACAAGCCGCAGCTCAGGTGGAGGAAATGATCAGGCATGCATCCATTTCCGGAAACAGCGCGTCATCCGCAATCACCAGTGCAGTGATGCTGATATTTCTAGCAACGGGGGTATTCGTCGAGATCCAGGAATCGATCAATTACATCTGGCGCTTGAAGGCCAAACCGAAAACAGGGTTCATAAAGCTCATCATTAATCGCCTGCTGAGCTTTTCCATGGTCGTTTCCCTTGGCTTTATCCTGTTGGTTTCCATGATCGTGAATGCCGCGCTGGAGGTGCTTCTTCAACGGCTACAAATCGTCTTTCCCAGCATCACGGTTTATCTTGCGTATTCGCTCAATCTGCTGCTCACATTTATTGTCAGCACCTTTGTATTTTCCTGCCTGTTCAAAATCTTACCTGACGCCAAAATCCACTGGAAAAACATTATCGTGGGCGCCATCATCACCGCGTTGCTTTTCATCGCCGGCAAGTCCGCCATTACCTTCTATTTGGCCAGTAGCGATGTCGATTCCATGTATGGCGCAGCCGGTTCGATCGTGATCATCATGTTATGGGTTTATTATTCGGCCATTATTTTGTACCTGAGCGCCATCCTTACCAAAATTTATGCGCAGATTTCCGGATTGACCATCTATCCAAATGAATATGCGGTGTTCATCAAAGAAATCAACGTTGAAAGCAAAGCATCCCTGCAAAATCAGCCGGACACTCAGAAAATGAAATCTGAAATCCAGAAAAAAACCTCATCAAGCGAGCAAGCGGATGCGTGAGGCTCCTAATTTGATCTCATGAATCACTGTTTCGCTTTCAATTCTGAAATTGAACCCAATTCACCCTTTTTCGCGCCCCGATCGCGGTCACAGCCAGCCGATCCGCTTAAACCATAGATACAGAAACAAACAAGCTGCACAAATCGTCCCTAACGCCATCGGATAACCATATACCCATTCAAGCTCCGGCATATGCTCGAAGTTCATCCCCCAGATTCCTGCCAGCGCGGTCGCCACCGCAAAAATGCCCGCCCAAGCTGCGAGGCGCTTGCTGACTTCATTATTTTCGATCGCGCCGATCGACAGGTTGACCTGCATGGCGGTGCTGATGGTTTCGCGGATTCTATCGATGGATGCATCGATTCTCATCAGGTGGTCATAAACGTCGCGAAAATATGCGCGAATGTTGGCACAGACTGCCGGGCCGCGGCTGCTGGATAATTTTCCAGCCACTTCCATCAGGGGCGCAACGGCGTGTTTCAAAAACATGACATTGCGCTTAAGGCCATAAAGCTGTTCAATATTGGCTCTGGCGGCGCTGCCGTGAGTAAAGATCTGTTCTTCGATTTGCTCCAGTTCGGACTCCAGTTGATCGATGATCGGAAAATAACGATCCACGACGGAATCCATCAGCGCATACAACACAAAACTTGATCCTTCCTTCAATAAGTGCTGCTCCCGTTCACACCGCTCTCGCACATCTATGAAATGCTGCTGACTGCGCGTTCTTACAGACAAAATATAGTTAGGACCGACGAATACGTTCAGTTCGCCGAGACTCATTTCTTCTTGGTGCAGTTCAAAAAGATGCATGACGACAAATAACGAATCGCCGTATTCTTCAAGTTTCGGCCGCTGATGCCCATTTCTCGCATCCTCAACCGCTAATTCATGCAGTTGGAACTCTTCCTTCATTTTGTCGAGTTCGTCCGGCGTGGCATCCCGCAAAGCAACCCACACAAAACAACCTGGTTTTACCAAATAATCGCTAATCTCATCCACTTTCAGATCAGTCAAGCGTATTCCATTCTGATAAACGACACAATTGATGAGCACGGCGCATCCTCGATTTTGAAGAAAGGAGTCTACCTGCTTCATCCGAAAATGTGCAAACTCATTCAAGCGGAGATTTTCTGGTCACTTCTCCTGCCAGCAAGAAATATTTCATCTTATTATCAGTGGCATAAGTCGCAACAGAAGAAAACCTTACAATAATTTTCTGATCAGAGTTTTTAAAAAAAGCGGCGCTCGATTACTGTTGTGACCAGTTAAATTCCTGGAAAGTAATCTGGAAATTGTCATCGGCCAGCATCTGTTCCGATGCAGAATCGTCTGCAAGATGATGTCGATACTGAGCGAAGAATTGCGGCAAACCGGGCCACCCTTGCCAGCTCCGCTCGAAATCACTCTGGTACCATTTAAATAACTCCGAGACTTCAAGCGTATGGGTAACCGTATCCAGACGGTTTCGCAACCGATTCGATAAAAAGGCTCGCGTAGCCTTCTCCAATTGCTGATCAAGTTGCAGACCATCATACGCACGATTGAACAACGCAGGACCTTCGTGAAAACCGCGATACAAAGCGAAATGCACGCGTGGTTCGTCGTAAAGACCAGGCCGGCGAATCCAGTCTTCATCCAACTCCTGCAAAGATAATAATTCACCCATCATATGAATCGACTGGATATTCCATTGGTTTCTAATCCAGGATATCAATACGCTCTTTTGTCGTATATTGCGGAGAGGATAGGCTTTTGGCAGAGCCGGCGAAGAACTGATGCGCAGTCTGGATTCAACCGTAAAGGCATTGTAGGCATTGATCAGGAAAGCAAGTTGCTCCGATCTGTCCCATTCCAGAAATTCACTGCGCTTGACATGCGATATCTTCGCCAAATAGGAATTCAATTGACCCATCTTGAATGACAAGCCGGGAAAATCGATGCGGTTCGACTGGCCTTGCTGCATCAGCACGACATGATCTCTGAGCAAGTTATCCCAGATCGAATGATCAAACCGTGCGTCACAGATGGTTACAGGAAAAAAACATAGCAGGGCAATCTGCATGTTTCGGACAAATTCTGGCATAAGTTTGTGATGAACGTAGTTTGCTGTTGTATTCGAAAAACTCTGAAAAGCTAGCAATCAGTAACCGAGCAAAGCGAAATCAGATTAACTTGCACTGTTTGCGAAATAACATTTTAAATCACATTTTTAGCGCCTCAATCTCGTTCCACCTCTCTCGCTCATGCATCTTCCATAGGTATACGGAACGCCATAACGGAATGCTCCAATACATTGTTGCGAAATACCATTCTGTCGATCTAGTTGCGCAATGCAATTCGAGAACTCGGTTGAATTCCGTTCTAAACCAAGCACTTTACAATGTCTGACCATGCTCCGCCGCTGCTCTTCGATGGACACACAAGCCGTTGTGATGCCACTCCATACCATAATGCTCACTAACCTGACCGGCCATGTACTGATCATGATGACACTCCAGTTTGCAGATTGACGGCACGACTATGCACTCATTCGTATGAACGCGGCCTGAATGGTCTGAGTAGCTGGCAAGAAGATTCCTTTGTCGATTGATGGGTGGCGCGCAGTTTTTTTATACCTATACAGCAAAAGGCATTCTCAATGTGTACGCTGAGAAATGACTCGCACAACCAAAAAAATAACGGCATGACTGCCGATTCTGCGTTTTGAAGCCGATATTAAACATCAACCCGCTAACGCTCAACTCAGCAAAAATTATCGCGTCATCGGTTATGGTCCGTATCTTAATGCGATTAAAACATTTGACTAGATTTGATTAGGCAGGCCGATCTTCACAACCAGGGTTTCTCGATGGGATTGACCCGCACAGAGAAAGCAGATCCCGAGGCATTTCTGGCTGCGTGGTAAAGTAAAGCCATGCAACCCTGATATCACTAGCCGCTGGACTGATCCACCGATTGGTCAGAACAATTGTATTTCAGAGACATTTCTGGATAACGCTGAGAATCACAGCAGGATCTCAGTCATGAGCATTCATTCTCCACGCATGAACAATTTATCCAGATCGGCGAGACTGGTTTCAAACCAGGTCGGCCTGCCGTGATTGCATTGGTCGGCGCGTTCAGTCATTTCCATGTCGCGCAGCAACGCATTCATTTCCTCAAGGGTGAGCCTGCGATTGGCGCGAACGGCGCCGTGACAGGCCATCGTCGCAAGGATTTCGTTCCGTTTGGCCGTCAGAATCTGGCTAGCGCCATACTCATGGATTTCACGTAGCAGATCGCGGGCCAATTGCCCGATATCAGCGTTTTGCAGCGCCGCTGGAACCGCGCGAACCGCAAGCGCAGTGGGAGACAGCACGGCGATTTCAAATCCTAACTGATTCAGCGTTCCGGCATTTTCCTCGACGATGGTGATTTCCAGACTATCCGCATGAAAGGTCACCGGAATCAACAATGGCTGCATCGCCAGCGCCTGCTGATCGAGCGCTGATTTGAGTTTCTCGTACATAATCCGCTCATGCGCGGCATGCATGTCGACCACGATGAGTCCGCGCGCATTCTGCGCCAAAATATAAATGCCATGTAATTGCCCCAACGCAAAACCCAATGGATGATCCTGCGGCGTCTGCTCGGCTGCAATCGCATGGTCTGGCAACTGATCCTTTAATGCCAACAAGGCTCCAATCGACTGAACGGCAGAAGCTGCGGTCTGTTCGCCAAATAATGTGCGATAAAAATTAGCCGGTTGCGCTACCCGGCTCTGCTGTGCAGTAGACGAGCGCGAATAAGAAGACATCGGACGCGGCATTGATGCCGGTTTTTCTGCATCCTGCCGCATTCCGTTGTTTGGCAGAGCCAATGCCTTGCTGATGGCATGAAAAATGAACTGATGCAAGGCGCGCGGCTCGCGGAAACGCACTTCAGTTTTGGTAGGATGCACATTGACATCCACCTCTTCTGGATCGATATCCAGAAAAAGTACAAAAGCCGGAAACTTGTCCAGATGCAATACATCCCGGTAAGCTTCACGCAACGCATGCGAAATCACTCGATCGCTAACGAAACGCTGGTTGACGAAAAAATATTGCGCATCGCGCGATGAACGCGCATAAGCAGGCAATGCAATCATGCCTTGCAGTCGCATCGCGCTTGATTGTTCATTGATGGACACGGCAGTTTCGCGAAATTCATCACCCAAAACGGCTGCTATTCGTTGCGGCAGGGAGTGCGTCCGCAATTGCCGGCGCACCTTGCCATTGTGATGCAATACGAATTCAATGGCCGCCTGGGATAATGCAAGGCGCTTGAAAACCTCATCGCAATGCGCAAATTCCGTGGCTTCGGATTTCAAGAATTTGCGCCGGGCTGGAATATTAAAATACAGATCATTGACATCCAACATCGTACCGGCAGGCAATGCCGATGGAATTGGTGGAGAAACACCTTTATGTTCTGCCTGGATCTGCCAGCCGTGCTCGAAGCTGGCATGGCGGCTTGCCAAGGTTAAACGCGATACTGCCGCGATACTGGCCAGAGCCTCGCCTCGAAATCCCAAGCTAGTAATATGGTGCAAATCCTCGAGCGTACTAATTTTACTGGTGCTATGCCGCATCAAAGCCATATGCAATTCTTCCTTTGCAATACCGATGCCGTCATCAGTCACGCGAATCTGCTTTACACCGCCTTGCTGGAGTTGCACGGAGATTTTCCGGGCACCCGCATCGATGCTGTTTTCCAACAATTCCTTGAGTACCGACGCAGGGCGTTCAACCACCTCACCAGCGGCGATCTGGTTGATTAATAAATCCGGAAGGGGCTTAATGATTACCGTCATTTTGATTTCCATTCTTCGAATATCTACTGCTCGGGCTATTTTAACAGCTTTGAAACATACCCCACATCGTTCAAAACAACCTCGCGGTTTGATCTGGCTTCCATACTCCGCCATCCGCTTTGGTCAAACATGTTCAAAATATTTTCTTTTAGCTGGCGTGGGTAAGCGTACAGATTGCAAGCAGTTTTCTCTGGATCATGAGGGTCCACCCATAAAAGGAGATAATCATGATGAATCGAATAAATTTATTTTCACTCATCGTTGCCTCGTTGTTTCTCGTCACCAGCACTGCCGCATTAGCCAGTGCGCAGTTCATCGTTGCCCAGAGCGGCTCCGCAGCAGGCACCACCAGCAGCGGTTCGCAATCATCTGGCAGCAGTTCTGGCTCCCAGCAATCATCAGGTTCGAACAGCTCTAAACAAAGTTCTGGATCAACATCGGGAGCGGGCTCCATGTCAGGCTCTCAGGGCACCGGACAGGAAACTCGCGGTGGCTCCAGCTCAGGCACACAAGAATTGGGTTCTTCCGGATCCGGCGCAGGCAAATAATTACTGTTCAGTAATTCCCGTCATGGGATTACCGATCAGGCCCCATGGTCGGACTGGCAATCCTGCTGCCTAAAAAAGCCCATCCATTAGGTAAATTTGTCAGTTTGGCTATTCCTGAACTACATACATTCATTGAAAACGACATAATGCTCAGTAAAGAATTCGAGATCTGCGGCGGGTTGGAATGCACGATTAATACCGTCAAATCCTGTTATAACAACCAGATCCCCTTACATAATCACTTGCACAAAGCAGCCGATCTTGATCTTTTCGCATCGCTTGGAATTAAAAAACTCAGATATCCATTGTTATGGAAAACCGTTGTTCCCCATTCTATGGAAGAAATGAACTGGAAGTGGACTGATTCAATAATCTATGAACTCGACATCACGCCGATTGCCGGGCTTTTACATTATGGCAGTGGATCTGACTAACCTTCTTTGCTGGCTCATCAATTTCTTTAGAAGCTGGCGCATTACGCCACCGCGGTCGCCAAGCGGTATCCGAAGACTTGTTGGAACTAGCTTGGCTCCACATCATGAAAGTCATCCACATGCCGAATTCTATCCTCCCTATCGCACGTCCGACCGGTTGAAATATCTAGCTGACACGGAACTGGCGGCGGGCATGTTCGCAAGCGACACACTGCCTGAACACAAAACTCAGGAATTGCAAGCGGTGCAAGTGCATCTATAAGTTTTTGGCAGACTCGATGAATAAATTTGCCGACTATTTCAATATTCAACCCGTCGTTGAGGCAAGCGCGCCTGGACGGATCAATTTGCTTGGAGAATATACCGAATACAACGACGGTTTCGTGTTACCGATTGCAATCCCGCAACGCACCTGGGTGCAATTGGCCCCAAGCAACGATCCATGGAACACATTCTTTTCGATCAATTTGAACCAGCTGGTTCACTATCGTGCGGGCGACCCCGTACCCACGGGTTTTGGAGCTTACCTTGCAGGATGCATCAATGTACTGCGCGAGAAAGGTTACTCGGTTCATGCGGTCAATGCACTGATCCACTCGAATGTGCCGATTGGAGCGGGTTTATCCAGCAGTGCCGCGTTGGAAGTAGCCATGTTAAAAGCTTTGCGAGCATTGTTTGAACTAGCGCTGAATGACATCGATATTGCGCTGAACGCACAACAGGCGGAGATTCATTTTACCGGAATCCATTGCGGCATCATGGATCAGATGGCGGCAACACTGGCCACGGAACGAAATATGCTGTTTCTCGACACCCGCACTCTAAACTATAAGTTGCTGCCACTTCCAAAGCAAAGCGAACTGATCGTGATACACAGTGGCGTACCGCGCCGCCTTTCCGATAGTGCCTATAACCAGCGGCGAATAGAATGCAAAACTGCAGCTCAGAAACTGGGCGTAACGGCGTTACGGGATATCGTTGATTCCGCTGCTGTGGAGACTCTTCCTCCACCACTCAATCGGAGAGCACGCCACGTCATCACTGAAAATGCGCGCGTATTAATGGCAGCCGCTGCGGGCATCAAGGCGGACGAATTTGGCAAACTGATGAATGCCTCTCACCAGAGTCTGAGCGATGATTTCGATGTTTCCATTCCTGCTCTGAACTATCTGGTAGCGCTGCTGCAATCGCATCCCGCAGTATATGGAGCCCGGCTCTCAGGCGCGGGATTTGGAGGCGCCTGTATAGCACTGACGCGCAACGGTTTGGGATTAGATATCGCCAATGAGGTGCTGGTTGATTTCCAAGCCGAAGGCTATCGGGGTTATCTCTTGACATAACCTATGATCTGCCCAGCAGGCAACTAAGGTAGCGTCATCTTTGAATCAATTGTCTAGTACAACACGAGTTGAAACTGCTGAACATCGCATTGGACATTCAGCAGTGTTCAAGAAAGAGCCTTTGAATCAAGAAAAGGGCTCATCTAAAGCATTAGAATCAATTGAAGTTGACAGTCCATTCTTTAGTCCAGTCATCATTGGCATCCTTGAAGGCACCTACATAATCAACTGGGGAAAAGAATGCATCGCTGACCGGTGCCCCGCCCAATGTCAATGGAGAGCCGGTTGCAGGCAAGTAACCACTAAGCAGAGGATCTTCGGCCTTATTCAATTGTGATAGGAACCAATCGGAAGTCGCAAAAGCAGCGCCGTCTCCATCAGCAAAATTAGTCGCACAGTTCACAAATGAATTCTGAATTGTTAAGGATCCTGACAAATTGCCCGGAACCCCTGCATTGGCGTAAGTTCTTTCGCCATCAATCATCAAGCAAACCGGAGATCCTACAATGACTGAATTCCAAATATTGGCTCCTGTTCCGCGGCGCAACAATATGCCTTGAGTTGCAGTATCACCCAACCGGCCGATGATGGTGAGATTAGATAAAATCGGCTGAGACCGAGGATTATCATCCTGATTTTTTTCGTTATTATCTGCCTCAATACCACGATCACCGATCGCCGCGGCCTGTTTAATCAAAGCAAACTGTACCCGGCCTTGCCAGCCATTGGTCCAGTCCAGTGAATCATCCTGAATATTGGTTAGCACCAGATGTTTCATTTGCACTGTGCCTCCGAACACTTCGATACCATCATCCAAGCCTTCATGAACTTGTACATAATCGATCAATGTTCCTGAACCCACGCCATTGAGTGTAAAACCGTTGAGTTCCTCGTCCTGACGCACTGCACTGCCGGCGAAACGAATTTGGGTATATTTAACGACACCGCTGTTATCGGTTGGATTGTTGCCGCCATAAGTCTCACTGACTATAGCTTCAAAAGGAACTTCGCATAAAGGTACGCCTGCATTACATCCATTCACTGGGGCATTGCCCGAAATGAGCAAACCACCCCATTCTCCTGCGACCTGTTCACTGGGGCCGGTCATGACAATGGGATTATCCGGCGTGCCTTCAGCCATGATTCTTGAGCCACGGCGTATCCATAAATAGGCTGCTTGATCACCCGATCCACCGACGCCGATGATTTTGGTTCCTGGATTAATGGTCAGGGTGGCGCTTTGTGCGTTGTCGCCCCCCACGTACACTGGGCCTTGCAGCACCCATTCAATGTTTTTGGTCAATGTCGCATCGGAAGTCACGGTACCACTGAGGATACAGGAATTCGCTGAAACACCCGGCTGTGCAAAACCTGGGCATCCCTTGAAGGTATTATCCGCCAGCTGATCAACCGTAAACCGCATTGGCTCGGATCCTGGCACTAATTTCAATTTAACATAGAAATCATCAGCTCCAACTGTAACGGAAGGAACGTGGACCGAGAGCGTGTCAGAATCGAATACATTACGTTGTCCTGTCGTTGCCGCGATAGGCGTGGCCGCAGTCAATTGCAGTTCACTCCCGTTGAGTTGAAGTTGCGCGCTGTAAAACGCTGAAGATCCCTGGCTCAGCACTTCAACAACCGGGAGATTGACTACGCCGGTTACTGGATCAAAGGTTGCTGTCGCGGCGGCTGCATTGATTGCAACGCCAGATAGCCAAACTGCTGAAAAGGTCAGACATTGCTTTTTGATATGTTGTAGTTGATACATGATTCACCCACCTCCAATTAATCGTTATTTAAGGTGAGTCAATCTAACAGGTGGATATGACATTACCATTACATTTATATGTCATAAACATCTGAGCAATTCCCCGTGCTCCTCGCGTGAAATACTGAATCCCTTCAATTTGATGGCAAGTGCATGAGATCTCGAGAGTTTGACCTACGCCATCAATAAGCCAGACGCACGCTTAAATTAAAGAAGCGGCCACGGCGGTACTGACGGGCAATTTCATCACCCTGTGTAATGCGGATCTCGTCATCCAGTAAATTTTGCGCGCTGAGTTGCGCAGACAATCCTTTGTATACATTCTGACTCAGGACAAAATCCAATTGATGCACCGGCTGTTCATATTTATCGGGCGCGGTTTGCACACCGGCAGCCATGATACGTTTGCTGGATACGTTATAAAGCAGTGTTGCCTGTGTTTTCCACTTGGGATTGTCATATCCCAGCTGAAAATTCACAATATGCTCTGAATGTCCTTGCAATGGCCGGTGATTGGTCGTCTGCGCAATGAGATTCTGTGCGGTCAAGTCTACATTGGATTGAGACCAGGTGTAATTGCCCCCGACATAGAAATTCTGCAATTGAGGGTGCACAAAATCCAGTTTCTTCAAGATCTCCCATTCGAAACCATAAACATGGGCTTTGCTGGCGTTCTGATAGGTATTCAATGCGCCAGTACCTGGTTGTGCAACTAATTCAATTGGTTGGGTTAAATCTTTCCAGAAGAAGCCCGCAAAGATATTCTCTGTTGGCGATAAATAATATTCCCAGCGCAAATCCCAGTTGGTAATTGCAGTCTGCTTTAATTCGGGGTTTCCGACCGTTTCCTGATTGGTGTTCATATCAAAAAATGGAGCAGATGATAATTCCCGGAAATCCGGCCGAGACAGTGTTTGGCTAAATCCTGCCCGCAACTGCTGCTTATCGGTTAGAAAAAAAGTAGCAACTACCGATGGCAGCATATCGATACGATTCAATTGAGCGGTTGTCGGCAAGCTCCTCAGGAAGGTATTGACTCGTTGATCATTGTCCTCCCACCGCAGCCCGCCGGTAATATTAATCCGGTCAAATGACATCAGATCCAATTTGCCGTAGTAGGCTAATAAATTCTGGGAAGCGGTATATTGATCGCTTTTACGCGTCACATCGCGAAGCTGGAATCCGTTTGCGCCTATATATTGAGGTTGCAAAACACGCTCCAGAGAAGATTGGCCAATGATGGCTTGATTGGAGGCATCCGGGCCAAACCTGAAATAGCTGAATCGCCGCGAGCTCGCATCCCTGCTTTTCGTCTGGGAAATAAAACCGCTACTCAGTGTCAAGCGATGATCGGGTGAGAGTTGTAACGGTAATTTTCCATCGACTCGCCAGCTCTGATCTTTATCGGTGAGCTCTGCATAAGTAACAAGGGTGCTATCGGCTTTTTGGGATACCAGATAGTTTCCGCTCTGCTGGCTCGTGTCGTACCGGTAATCGCGGGTCTTAGGCTCATCCCGATTGGCTGTCGCGTCGGTGTATAGCCAATTGATCGTAAAATCTTTCAATCCATCGAACCGATGTTCGCCACCGAATTGATTCACCAGCAATTGATTAGAGAAAAAGCGCAATCTCGTCCGGCGGATATCGGTGGTTTCTGCATCGACAAAGCCTTGCGATAATCTGGCTTCATCGATGGATTGGCGTAAAAACATTGTCCTGGCGAATAAGCGGTGAGTATCTTTATACTCCAGCTCGGTCGAGGCATATCCAGTAACTGCGATTTCTCGCAATGAGCGCTGAACATCGAGATTTTGAGTCTCAACCAATCTGGAAGAAGAAAATTCACGGTTGCGTTCATTTTGTTTTCTGAACTCCTGCTTCCAGCCACCCGCGGCGATATAACCCAACCTGAAATCGCCAAACGAAAAACTATCTCCCATGGAAGCCTGAAAACCGGTATCCGGGCCACGTTTATTTCGATTCACATCCCACACTCCCGACAAATTCTCGCCAATTCCTTCAAGTTGTCCGGGTGTTACACCATTGGGATTGAACGCTGAAGCCGGTTGTAAATTTCCACTCTTGAGGGTTTCTCCCAGTGAATCAGGCATCGCTCGCGCCCCATCGTCATAACTCGTAAAATCTGTAGCGCCTCCCTTGTAATTCAAGCCGTCTTGAAAGGTTGTTCGATCATTGATCCCGGTTTGCAGATTCAGGTTGAAAAAAAACGCATCGGGAATTCCCCGCGTGCGCAGTTCCACCGTGCCGCCCGCGAACTCGGCTTGGCGATCAGGAGAATAAGTTTTTTGCACCAACACACTTTCAAGTATATTCGTTGGAAAGAGATCCATTGGCACGACGCGCCGGGTAGGATCCGGGCTAGGCACCGCCGCGCCGTTGACCAACGTTGTTGAGAAGCGCTCGCCCAGTCCGCGAATGAAAATGTACTGTCCCCCAACCAATGTAAGACCCGATGCTCTTCGTAACGCGCTGGCCGCGTCGCTATCGCCTGCCCGGCTAAATTGCTCTGCACCTAGCACCGTAGCAACAGATGTTGCAGTGCGCTGTTCTTCGATCACAGAAGCAACCGTACCGGCAAGGTGAGGTTCCAGCACGACATATTCTGCAAGCTCGACACCAGCAGGAGTTAGCTTAAATCTGAGATCGGTAGATTCTCCCTGCTTGATTATGACGCCATCCTGGGTTTGGCTGCTGAATGCATTATGAAGTAACGAAACACTGTAATCACCCACGGGAATGGTCGCCGCTACAGTACCTTGCGCGTCGGTACGCAATTTTTCCTTTAATCCGCTCAGGAACACTTGCACATCTTTAACCGGTTTGCCGGTTTCTGCGGAAATCACCTGCACCGTGAGCGCACCTTCACTCATCTCTCGGCTGTTCTCTTTAGCTGTATCGCTGCCAGCCATCGTGCCGGTCACGGAGCTTTCAATATTAACGAGCGGTTTTCTTTTGCTTGGAAAAAAAGTGACCAAAATTTGCACATTCTCTGTCGAACGCAAGGGCAAATCGAACATGAACTCTCGTGTTTGCGTTTTGATCGTGAACTGATAGATTCCGGGTGGCAATTTTCCGGCGATACTGCCATTTGCGTTGGTTTTCAGCGGCGCATCTCCCGCTTTCCAGGTGTAGGTAGCTGGCATCGATTCAAAAATCAGCTTAGCGGTCGATTTATCAAATGTTTCACTACTGATGATCAATTCGGCTTTCTCAATCGGTGAACCGTCTTGAAATACGTGCAGTGAAAATTCAGCATCCTGGTTTTTTCCCCACGCTACCGGGCTGATAAGGCATGTCAACACAATAAAGCATAGAACCGCAATTGAACGTTCGATCAGCAATACTCGGAAAATACATGGATATGAATCTGGTTTATTGTTCATTTGGCGTACAAAGGCCCCGACCTCATCAGCAATCGGTTGCAGACAAAGGTGTTTTTTAGTGATCAGAAAATGGGAAGAGTGTTTTTTTAGATGACTCTACGGCGGCATTGAGAAGAATGCGCTGAATGAAGCTGTTCGACCGGAATGGATCATCGATAGCAACTCCTGTTTTACGTACATTGCCAAGGCTCCGTTTTACACATTTCCATCAAACGGCGAAGCTCGGCGCCTTTTCTAAACAATTCGGCATTTTTCAGATAATCAAGATGCTTGGCCGTTTCTGGGAAACGGCGCGTGGAAAATAGCGCATAGGCCAATGCATAGCGCACATCTTCATCTTCCAGCAACCCGGTGCGGTACAGACTGGATTCCATATTGGCCGCGCGTTCGTATTGTTTCAGCGCCAGAAGGATGGACAGCCGTTGTTTGAGTTTGATTTTTTGATCACTGATGCTTTCGTTAAGCGTCAATGCCTTATGAAAACGACCGGCGCGGCGATAAATTTCCGCAGCTTCAGCCTGCAAACGTGGATTCATGAGCGCCGCTTGCTCAAGAATGAATGCCGCTGAATTGAGCTGGCCTTGATCGAGATAGGTGTGTGAAAGTAATTTTGCAACCGTTTCATCGTATGGAAACTGCAATCTCGCAACTTCAAGTATATTTAACGCTTCCTGATATTCCCTGCTCAACCGCAAGGCATTTCCCAATGCAATATAATCGCTGGCCGCGGCCTGAGAACGGTGAAGATAGTGTTTACCCAACCTAACCGCTTCTTGATAGAGGCCAAGCTCTACGAAATAAAAAACCTTGCGCTTGATGAAGCGAAAATCTGATGGAAAAGCCTGCTGACCAGCATCAAGCGTACTGATCGCGTCTTCGGTCTGTTTCAAATGCCAGTGAGATTCCGCTTTGAGGCTCAACAAAGTGGGATCTTTTTTTACCAGAGAACCGGCTTTAGTGATCGCATCGACTGCTTTTTGGTAGGCTTTTAGTCCGAAATGGGATTTCGCCAAATAAGTATAAATTGCCGGATCCTTTTGCCCGGATTTGACAGCTTCAAGCAAACTATCTCGTGCAGCTTCAAGATCATTCAAACCCATATAGGCCAAGCCCTGCAAGGTGTAGAAGCGTGCCAAATCGGTTTTCTTATTGTCTAGATCAACGCCCTGCAATGCCAGCAATGCACGTTCATGATGTCCATCCTTCAACATTACCGCCGCCAGTTCGATATGATCGACCTGCTGGGCTTTACCTTCGCCACCCCATGCCGAACCACTGGAATACACCCCAAGATACATTGCCAGAAGCAAGCAACTAAAAAAGGAAATTGAGAAAAAATTCAACACTTTCATTAGTCTTCCGTCACACTCTTAAGACAAATCAAAACGAATTTTTTGTTTGGCCCAGACGCGAACGGTCTCTCCCTTGTATTTTGCCGGTTCAAAATGCCAGTTGCGTATTCCGTGCAGTGCAGCTGCGTCAAAAATCCCTGATGGATTGGATTCCAGCACCTGCACCTGATTCACGGATCCATCGGTCTCAACCAGAACCGATAGCAACACATACCCTTTGACTCCATTTTTCTTGGCTGCAGATGGGTACTTGAAAGAACCTCGCGTAACCGGTTTAGGAGGAACATCGACCAAGTCTGCAGTCATGACCGCATTCCCCGTTTTGCCTAATAAATTTTCATCGAGATTGCCGTTGCCATTATCCATTCCCAGCAATCCCAGATCGATGCCCGAAAGCGCGGTGTCCAATCCTTTGAATGGCGCGGGCGCCTGCGGACGAGTGAGTTGCTTCTTGGGTTCCGCTTTTCTGATTTCTTTTTTAGGCTCCGGTTTAATTTCTTTCGCGACACTGAGTTCCGTCACTTCTTGCGGGGATTTTTTTTCCACTTTTCCCATGTAATGATTCATCCATAGGATCAGACCGAAGACTAATATCAATCCGGAAAACATGGATACCGTTCCTGCAATATGTCGTTTCAATTGAATTGCTTCCATTGTGTTTACCCCGCTTCTTTTTTAGTTGCAACACCCACACTCTCTGCACCTGCCAGACGGGCCTGGTCTACCACCTCAACCAATTTTCCCGCCGGTACGCCTTCATCCGTAACTACCAGAACCACCTTGCTGGGAGCTGTACCGAGCAGATCGCGCAACTTGCTTTGTATCAACCAGATGCGTATCGGTTCACCATCCAGATAGGTATCTCCATTACGATCGATGAATAACCGGATTGCTTTGCTCGAAGCAGCAACAGCGCTGCTTGCCTTGGGTCGCTCCAATTCCAATTTCATGTCTTTGACAAAAGTTGTCGTAACCATGAAGAAAATGAGTAATATGAAAACCATATCGATCAATGGCGTCATATCCATTGTGATTTCGGGTTCGGGATTATCATTAGGTCTCATCGGAAATCATTTCTCTTGTTTAATTAATTCAGTTTTGTGACACAGCAGATCTTTAACTTGTGTAAGGTCCTTTTCGATCTGATGTTGCTTACGATTTAATAGACTGTTTGCGAGAAGGCCGGGTACTGCCACCGTCAGACCCATTTGGGTTGTAAAGAGGGCTTCAGCAATACCACCAGCAACACCGCCGGTTTGAGAATGCAAGGTCATCGTCGATAACGATTGAAATGTTTCAATCATGCCGGATACTGTTCCCAAAAGACCGAGCAACGGAGCAATCAGCACAATCACGCGTATCAGCGAAGCAAACTTGACGATTTCCCTTTCGTATCCATAGAAGGCTTCATCCAGATGACGTCGAAGATTGCTGACCCGCTTCTGTTTCAATGCCAAGCCTTTCTTGATGGCCTGCGCGACGATATGCTGGGCGGGCTTATCCCCGTGCTGCTGATAGAATTTCAGCATATCGCGCACGCCCATCAATTTGGGTTCTTTCATGATCCAGAATCGATAGCCGACCCCATACCACAACAACAAGGTACAGATCATCAGCGGAGTCATGACCATGCCCCCCGCTACAAACAATTCTTTGATCCAGATGGTCAGTTCCGCAAGACTCATATCAAACACTCAACGCCAAAGTATCGTTACTCATAGTTGGCTCATCCCGATCGAGGCTGCCTCCCAGAAAAACGTTAATGATTCTAAGCGCAGAATGTTCCATGTCCCGTTTGATATTCCTGCCCCAGGCTGACAATAAAGAACCTAACAGCAACGTCGGAATGGCAACGATCAAACCCAGTTCAGTGGTCACCAACGCGATGGCGATTCCCTCGGATAATAATTTGGGATCGCCCGTGCCAAACTGGGTAATCATGTCGAACGTTTCAATCATGCCGGTCACCGTCCCTAACAAACCAAGCAAAGGAGCCACGGTCGCAATGACCAGGATGGCCGAACCAAACCGATCCAACGGCCCAGACTCTTGCAGGATCGCTTCGTAAACGATGCCTTCCATGTGATCGCGGTCATCTTTCAAGTGCCGCAAGGTATACAGCAGAACACGACCTATCGCGGATGAATTGCCCTCGCAGCTTTTTTTGGCGACATCCAAATCTCCGGCAGCCAACTGAGTGATGATCTGATCCGACAGTTGTTTGGTGTTGGCGCTATTGGTGCGCAACAAATAAATACGTATCAGAATAAGCAGAGCCGCATTGATACCAAGCACAACGATAACCCACCCGATCGGCCCGCCAGAATCGACATGCTCCAACAACGTCTGCTCCGGTGATTCGTCCACCGCATTTACACGCGATTCAAACAGATATAATTGCAGAGTCTCAGGCTGTTGATGCTTACTCAAAGCGGCCGCGCTTTCCACGCCGGCAGTTTTCCAAACCTTGAAATCGCCGCCGCCCGCTGGCACCAAGCTGCCACTCCCTTCAGCACTGACGCCGAAGGCTGCGATATTGCCCAATTGAATCAGCGTTCCTTCAGCTTGAAGGCCATTTTGAAGAAAAAACTTTCCTGGCTTGTGCTGAATTGCGCCCAGTTCCTGAAGCAATGACAGAGCCTGCTTAAATAAATAATCGATTATTGCCGGATCATCATGTTTATTTTCTTTCAGAGACAAGGGAATTTCGATTGCATGGTTCTTCAACGTAGCTTCCGCTTGCAAGTAGGTATTTTCCAACGCATCACTACGTTCCGTCATCGCTGTTTCCTTCCGTTCCACCTCGGACAGTTGCGTTGTTAATTGATCGATCTTGGCAGAGCGATTAACTGAGCTGCGTTCCAGCGCAATAATTTTGCTGTTTAATGCTTGTTCTTCTTTTATTGCACTCGATTGATAATTTCTGAACCGCTCAGACAACTCACGTTTTTGTGCCTCCAGAAACGCGAATTCCCGCTTATAAGCGGTTTCAAGGTTAACCGCATCCTGTTTGGGCGAGGCCTGCTTCTTTGCAGAAGCGGCCTCAGATCTTTCCTCAACTGCCGAACCGTCTTCAGCAGTAATAGAAGATTTAGCGTCTTTGGCAGAAGCTGAACTGATTGCCGCGAACAGCATGAGCAATATGATGAGTATTTTCTTCATTTTCTTAAGGGATTGGGTATTTCAAAATAACCTTGGCGTATTTGTTTCTTCAACGAGTCAAACAAGATTTTGACGCGTTCTATTTCAGCAGTGTCTTCAAGAATTTCGAATTTCCATCCGCCATCCGCTGTTCGCTTGGCCATTCCGCTGTGGTTATCACGTGTCTGGAACAGCAAAAATAGCGTGCCGAGCTTGGCGATATCCACCAGCACCTTTTCTCCCTCCAAGGGAATGGTTTGCTGGTAGATGCCGTTTTCCTTGCTGAGGCGAATTTCATCTTCCATCAATGCCCAAGTCTGATTTACCGCTTTGTTAGGATCAACCAACTGATTGTTCAAATTATTCTCAATGTCGCTGACGGCCTTCAGTCGATCTTCTATTTTGAAGGGAAAACTGGACTGGATATGGCGCCTATAGTCGCTCAGGATTTGCAGCAGCACCGGTTTTAGACGTTCGCCCGATTGTTCGGACCGTTTGGCATTGACACCCATTTTCTCGATCGATTGTTGCAATTTTTCAATGCTGAGTTTCTGTCGTCTTTCTTCAACACTTAAATCAGCTAATTGCGAGGCGAGCGCCGTCATTTTGCTGCTGTGCTTTTCTTTTTCTGCATCGAGTTGTGTCTGAAGTGTTTCCACCTCACCGCGAATTTTTGCGAGTGATTTAGCCAGGTTCTCGATATTGCTCGCCATCGCTGCCGAGCTTGCTAGCAGGAACGCTGTCATTCCAATTGATATCAATATGCGCATACAATAAATCTTCTTCATAAATTGTGTTTGGTTTGGTCAATGGAAGAGGAAAGGATATTGAATGTCACTGATTCCTCGCCGACATCGAGCGGGCAATACTACAAGTCGAATATTTCACTTTCATGACGATTTAATGTCACTTCGTCGCGATCAAAAAAACGTCATAGAGAAAACCGATGATCCTAAGAAAAATTATTGTCGACTAAACGGATTAGGTGCGCAGTGTTTCTGGTTAAGGAATGGAGGATTGGATTGTTCTAGTCTGTCAAAGACAACTGCAAAAATTTTTTCTGATCATGACAGTGAATAACTTGTCTTTTTTCAAATTTTTATTATTCATCTGATTGTCATAAAAATGTAACTCTTTATTCATATGATCTCAGCAACGATAATTTCATAGATACCCATATGACAATAACCATACTCGTTGTTGAAGATGAACCCGCAATTCAGGAATTAATCGCGCTCAACCTGAAACGGGAAGGATTTATGACCCTTTCCGCTCTCAGCGCCGATCACGCCATGCAATTGATCAATAACGTGTTGCCTGATCTGGTATTGTTGGATTGGATGCTACCGGATACTCCTGGCATTGAATTTGCGCGTCGGTTGCGTCGCGAAGAGCGGACTAAAATCATTCCGTTGATCATGCTGACTGCCCGCATTGATGAAAATGACAAAATTGCCGGACTTGAAGCAGGCGCCGATGATTACATCACCAAACCGTTTTCTCCACGTGAGCTGATCGCCAGAATAAAGGCAGTTCTTCGCCGGCGGTTACCTGAAATGTCCGAAGAAGTGATTGAATTGGGCGGATTACGGCTGGATCCACTCTCGCATCGCGTCTATGCGTGCAGCGATGCATCCCCTGAGTCGACTGAGATCAATCTGGGGCCAACAGAATTTCGTTTATTGCATTTCCTGATGGCTTACAAAGAACGCGTTCATACCCGCGAACAGCTCTTGGATCGTATTTGGGGTGATCACGTTTTTATTGAAGACCGAACAGTTGATGTACACATTCGCAGATTACGTAAAATTCTTGAGTCAGTGGACAAGGAAAATCTCGTGCAGACGGTTCGAGGCACCGGCTACCGATTTTCCGTCACTCCTTCTTAATAAAATTCGATGCGAGAGTTACTAGCGTCAATCAAAGTTTAACCCAGCACAGAACCGTTCTTTTTTTTCAATGCCTGGCTGGGTCATTTATTAATCTAGCGATGAATTACCTTCATCGATTCTTAAAAACAACATTGCAAGAACTGCAATTCTGACATACATCAACTGTACCTTAGTGACATAACTGCTAACCGAAATGCAAATCTTATCTTTAGAAATCTCTATAAACTCGAGTAAATTTTTATAAATCTCCGCCAGCAGGTTTTGTTTATCATAGACCATGCCTCAATTCTAACTTGCCCCTTTTAAGAAAGAAGGCTCAGCAATATCTCTCAATAGTCCTTTTATCAGGCTTTTTTAAATCTGCCCCATATCAGCTCACAGTATTACAGTACTCCAATTCTCCAGAGTGCCATGATGTAGTTGGCTCAATGTAATAGTAATGACATACCTATGTAATTTTCCACTGTTAGCATTTCATTCGCATATACGAAATATTCTTTATATCGAATATATGCTTCAAGAAACCGAGGCAATGTAATGATCTTCACATTGTGATTGAAAAATGTTCTCGGATTAGGTCCTTAAATCAATATATCAGGAGGTTTTATATGAAACTGCAAAAATTGCACTCACCCTTCATTTTTTTGATCCTTTCATTGTTCTTAGTCAGCTTCAATGCATTGGGTGCCTGCGCTCCACAAGTGCAGACCAAACTTACCGCAGCTCCTTATGCTTCTTTGAACGCGATTCTCACCCCCGCTAAAATCACCAATTTCACCAACAAATTGAGTGCAGTGGCAAATGTGGCAACATATAACGCACTCCGAACTGAAGCAACTGCAACTGCTGCATTAATTGCTAACGGCCGTGTCGTGGTGACATTGCCTGATGGTACAGTGGTCGTGGATACTTCCAAAGGTGCAGCCAACACTTACCAAAATTTCCAAGACAAAGTCATCAATGAAAATCACAATACACGCGTCGCTATTTTAGACGCGCAAATCTATGACTGTGGAGTCGGCCTAGAGACTAAAACCAGTTCATCAACCGGCTCACAAGAAGTGTATGTTGCAAAACGCCTCGGAGCTTATTTAGATAGCGCAGGAACAGTCAGACTTTCCCACAAATGATCGTTAATCCAACATAGCATTACTTCGCCTAATTACCCCATAATTAGCAAACTATCGAGGATCACTCCCAGGAGTAATCTTCGATAGATTCTCAAGAAATGCTTTAACATGTCAATTTCATCGGTAGTAGATTGAAGAATTCCTTAGAAATCTCTATTGCATGAATATTTAGGGCTCTAGACTAACAGATTACCTCTGCTAGTCTAGAGCCTAAACAATTATGTGAATTATTCCTTTTTACTCAACAAATGTAAGCTTTCGTACATAATAAAAAAGATTTGTAGCTTATATTCAAAAATAAGTTAATGCGCTGAAGAATCTAAATGAATACTATTAACCTTTTCTTAAGCTTTATAATTTTTGTACTGTATTCTGCTGGGGCACACTCAGGAGATAATGAACTCATTGATGCAATCCAACATACTCAACGAGCTGCAACAGCAAATGATGGCAAAAATATAGCAAAATATGCCGAATTGGCTAAAAACCATGCAGATGCTGCCAAAAATGACAAATACATTGAAGTCGATAATAATAAAATTGACAAAGGCATTAAGAGTTTAGATGAAGCAATTAAAGCAGGAAATGAAGAAAATATTGAACTGGCTAAAGAAGCCGCAAGAAGCGCTCTAAAATATTTCTCTAGCACTTCAATTGATTAATCGTCGAAGAAAAAAGCTTCGGTTTGGTTCTGTCAAAGATAGTTCATTTAAGATTACAATTTTCCTAGTCATTGCAAAATAATTATTGTTTTAAATTAGTTAGTTATATTTTTAACTGCACAATGATATCAGCGGCGCTCAGTAAAATAATATATTTCTATTCTCTTAAGACATCTGCCATTGTTCTTACTCATCGCTAAGAGATAAGAGCTTTAGGTTTTTTCCGTTGCACGCTTGCTCGGCGAATTCATAGCTAAATGTCAAGTCATTCCATTCCACATTAGTTGTTCATACAGAAGAAATACCAATAGATTTGGTGGTTAACCGTACAGATGAGCTTTAATTAGTTCGATATGTTCAAGCTGCATTCCTCGAGAATGAAAAATAACTCAATTAAAGGAATAAAAATGAAATATTTATTATTGTCTGGATTGATTGCAATAAGCTTCATTTTTTCAAATGTTCACGCTGGCGAAACTGTGACAGAGAAAACCGAAGCTATTAAGAAAGAGGTTAAACGAGATGCACATGAATCTATGCATCGAGTAGATGAGGCCGCGTGTACTGGAACAGATGCTGAATGCGCAAAACAGAAAATTGAGCATCGTAGTGAAGAAACCAAAGGGGTAATCAAAGATAAATCAACAGAAATGAAGAATAAAGTGGATTAATCGATACTCTTGGATCAACTAAGACCCATCCTTGTAGCGGGTTTTTAAAAATTTAGCCACCGAACGGGAAAAAACCTTTCCCGTATAGATTATTCAAATCATATTAATAGGGATTAAAAATGAATCAAAATAATGAGCTGCTCACAACATGCTTAAAAAGTCCTATAAGCTTAGCAATTGGTGCATTTTTACTCTTCAAATACGCAAAGCATATTGATGCAAAAATTGCTTCTGAGCTTATAGACGTAGGAGGAAAACTAATTAAATCTACAAAAGGGAATTAATTAAATTTGATATCTTTCTATAAATACGAGATGAACAATCAATCTCGAATGAATTTCCCATAGCCATCATTTGAGCATCTTGTTATCAATTATCAAGAAATTCCTACACCAAGCCTACATATAACATACAAGAAAAAAGCACTTAGGGAATTTTTTCTCTAAGTGCTTAATTTATTGGTGGGTCTGGTAGGACTTGAACCTACGACCAAGGGATTATGAGACGCAGCCATTGAATATGCAATTAATATAATCAATCGCTTACAATGCTTGCCAAGCACAAAACCAGTGTCAAACAGCCTCAAATGATGGTATTTCTGCCGCAGTTTGGCACAAATTTGACACAGTCATTTCTTAGCAATGATTGTTTCAATATCTGTTTGCTGTTTCAATTTGCAAATCATACTTATCTATGCCAAGATTAAACATGATTACTTCTGATTAAGGAATAAGAAATGGCAAGCGAAACAGGACGCATGAGTGTATCAGTGGCACCAGAAAAACAAGAAAAGCTGGATGCAATTGCGCACAGTCTGGATCGTTCCAGAAACTGGTTAGTTAATCAGGCTATTGATCACTATCTGGAAATTTACGATTGGCAAACAAAAAAAATTCAAGAACGTCTGGATATTGCTTCAGGGAAAAATGCAAAATTTCATTCAAGCGATGATGTTGATGCCATGATAGATAAATTCAAAGCATGAGCGCTGTTGTATGGCTCGATGAAGCACTAGAAGATTTAAAATCAATTGGCGATTATATTGCACAAGAGAACGCCAATGCTGCTTATAATGTTTTAATTAGAATAAAAGCTACTGCCAATAATCTATCACTCCACCCCGAAATTGGTCGCCCAGGCCGTGTGTTTGGTACGCGTGAAATAGTGATGAGCGATCTTCCATACATTCTTGCCTATCAAATAACCGACAGAGATATTCGCATATTAGCTGTCATGCATACATCCAGAAAATGGCCTGAAAATTTCAATCGATTACGCTAGTGGTTATGCTTACAACAACTTTGGCACTTCGATATCGTAAAAATAGCGAACATCCATTCCATTACAACATGAAAGACCTCTATTACAGCTCGTCATGCCATACTGCAAATGATTCAAATTGGAGTAGTGTGTCCATTGACATCAAAATGACACTGCATTAATAACCTTTTTATCCTTTAAAAAAGATCCAGAATTAACGCTATTTGTTGTCGATTAAACACAAATTTTGTGAATTTCTGATCGCTTTATAGCGTGATGGATTAACCATTGAGCTCGAAAATTCGGCGAACAAAGTGTATAGAAAACCCCGATGATTAAACCGTTGGGGCGTCAGGTCACATTGCGAGATGATCCGCCATTCCATAATCACGCGTCTGATATTCAGTTGACTCTACTGTGAAAGTTAACGAGACAGTAGTGGTTATTTCTTAACATATCCTAAATGCTTATGACGACTACATCCGCACCCAGGCACGTGTAGGTGATTTACCGGATCGGTTTTTGGTTGAAGTGAACGTATTGCCAGATCACGGCCACGCGCCATGTTGCCATGCGCCGCAGGAGCAGAAAGAATAACCTTTTCTGTCGTACTCCCGCATACCGGGCAATCTGGATTGGTCGCATTGATTGAATGGCGTGTCTCGAATTGTAGTTTGCACTGTGTGCACAAGTAATCATAAGTTGGCATTTAGAATCCCTATCCATTAATCAAGGCATTTCTCAGAAATGTTATGACGCGACCACTTGGCACAACAAGTGATCACGTTTCCAGGTTTTTCTCTTGAACTTAGCTCCAACGAGGTGGTTGCTTCACTTTGACACCGAATTGAGCGGAGGTGACATCGGTTCTGGCCCGTTTTTCAGGGTCTCGGGTTGGCGCTCTCAGCCGGCGCGTCTCGACCTCCCAGATCCAGCCGCTGATGGCTACGTCCTTGGGAATGAGAGGATGATTTTTGAATGTCTCGATGGTCTTCAAGCAGGTTTCGTCCACGTCATCCATCATTCCGATCCACTTGGCGAACGCACCTTTCTCCAGCTTCTGCTCCGGCAGGGTCGGGTCCAGCGCGATATTGTCCGGATCGATCCCCTTGTCGCGAAAAGCCTGTTCCAAATCGGCTGCATTCGCCGACAGCATGCCGCACTGCGTATGTTGCACGATGACGATTTCCCTAGTACCAAAGAAATTACAAGTCAGCATCGCTGAACGGATTGCATCATCGGTGACAATTCCACCGGCATTGCGGAAACAGTGCGCATCGCCATGTCCGGCCGGTGTGTCTACGTGAATGCCGAGCGCTTCATCTACCGGCAGACGTTCGTCCATGCAGGCAAGTACCCATAATCTCAGGTTGTTATGTCCAGCCGGCCCATGGCGGCGACGCTGTGCCCAGTGGTCATATGCGGCAACGCGTGTGTTTAGTTCATCTTTGAGAGTTTTCAATGTTAAGTCTCCTCGGTAATAGGTTGCAATTTTAAAATTACTTTAAGTGATCTATCTTTTCGATAGACCCTAAAGGGATTCATAATGGATATTTAACAGGCCGTTGAAAAACTATCTGTGTTGCCGTTACGATTTTAAAAAAATGGGTTCAAAACGCTCATTGATTAAGCATAAACTGCGATTCACCTGTTCTTGCCTTGTATCGGCAGCCTCGAAAAAGTTTTTCAACGGCCTGTTAACCCGCACACCTGGTAATTGTTAGATGCAATAAAATTACATGCAAATACCATGCCACTGAGGATCAATAATTTTTATTATTAATTACAATAGGTTATTTATGAGCTGTTGCTACATTAGTGTAGCTGTGCTTCAATTGATGAAGTTTCACTTCACAAATCATCCATAAACTATGAACAAGAATCCTCTTGCTGAATTAACACCGGTTTTTTTTCTGCAAACCTTTATTCTTGAGCTGATGCATGCCAGTGAACAACAGGGGCAAAAGCATTGCGAGCAGTTGATTGAACATATCGCCAAAACCGCCGGATGCTTTTTTGAAGAAACTTACCGGGAGAATACCAATAAAAGTGAGCAGCTCGATAGTGAAAGCTATACCGAACTCATACTCGGCATCAAAAACAATATCGGCGGTAAATTTTCACTTGTTTCCAGTAATCCGGACTGCATAACGGTTACCAATTCACGTTGTCCTTTCGGCGAGCAAGTCACCAGCTTCCCTGAATTATGCCGGATGACTTCCAGCGTATTCGGGGGGATCGCAGCCAGAAACTTCGGTTATGCCAAGGTTGAAATCAAAAAAAGCATAGCCCGTCAGGATGGCCAATGTGATGTATGTATTTATACCAATCCGCATGCAGCAAAAGGGCACGCCGGAATGGAATATACTGACACGACACCGGTTAAGGAGATTAATGATATCAATGAATTACAGTGCCGAATTGAAACAAGCATGCAACGGCTTTGGCATAAACAAAGCAGGCAAGCATCAAAGAAACATCAATCTCCTGCAATCATAGCAAAATCACCAGTGATGCAGAAAATACTGCAATCGATCGAGGTTGTTGCGCCTACAGTGGCAACAGTGCTAATCCAGGGGCAAACAGGTGTGGGTAAAGAGTTGATAGCACGTGCCATACATGCGATGAGCGAGCGTTATCATAAACCGTTCATCGCTATTAACTGCGGTGCAATCCCGGAAAGTCTGATTGAAAGTGCCTTGTTTGGGCATGAAAAAGGTGCTTTTACCGGAGCCATAGAAGTACACCAAGGCTACTTTGAGCGAGCCGAAGGCGGTACTCTGTTTTTGGATGAAATCGACTCATTGTCGCCAGCAGCACAAACTCGATTGCTTCGTGTAATCCAGGAAGGGGAACTGGAAAGAGTTGGCGGCAAACAAACATTGGCGATTGATGTAAGGATCATCTCTGCAACGAATCAAAATCTGGAGAGTCTCGTAAAAGAGGATTTGTTTCGCAATGACCTGTACTATCGCATCAACGTAGTCCGCTTAAACATCCCTCCTTTGGTCGAACGGTCGGAAGATTTACCTTACCTGGTGCAATTGATCATTCAGCGATTGAACAAGCGTTATAACAAAGAGGTTGAATCAGTAAGCCGTGAAGTCATGCGGAAAATCCGCGCCTACCATTGGCCAGGTAACGTCCGCGAGCTGGAAAACATTCTTGAGCGCAGTATCCTGTTTGCCAGTGGCAAAGAAATGACCGAACTGGATTTAGAGCTTCCAGCTAAAACCAAAAGTGTTGTTGAATGGAAAAGCGTAAAAGAACATACTCTTGCCAAAATAGAGCAATCGTTCCTTGAGACAGCTTTGAAACAGCATCATGGAAATATAAAAAGAGTTTCTGAGAACATGGGAATTACTTCACGTGCTGTTTACGCCAAACTAAAAAAATACGAAATAAACTTGGCAGAATTCCGTATTTTTGATTGAAGCCATCATATCAATCTCGAAGTGGCCACGCAAATTCGGACAGCCCGCTAAGTATTAGCTTTGCTCAACCTAAACCGTAGTGTACTGGGTCAAATTATTAGAAAGTCACAATGCGTCAAGACTGCAATAGAAGCAGAAGCAACGTTTTACAGCAGATCCATCCCATTAATCATTACAAATCTAAGTGCTGCCGATGCGGAGTATTAGTACCCATACCGAATTACGAGAAATTGGCACGCTAACCCTAATCCGATTAGCACGATTCCAATCTAAAAATTTAACAAATTTCTACACAAGAATTCTATACTGCATACAGTTAGCTTCTTATCGAGGCTAACGAACAACTAATGGAATTGAAGGAAATTAAATGAAACTCGGAATTATCATTTATTCGAATGACTCAGAAACTGTATGGAACGCCTTCCGACTTGGAATTTTCTCCCGCAAGCAGGGGGATACTGTTTCAGTGTTTTTACTCGGAAAAGGTGTGGAGGTAGAATCTCTTGATAGGGACAAGTTTGATATTACCGGCCAGATTCACAGTTTTTCGGATATAGGCGGTGCAATTTTAGCTTGCGGAACCTGTCTTAAGCTTCGTGAGTCTGAAGAGTTAGGAATCTGTTCGATATCCACGATGCAGGATTTATATACGCTGATTCACGATTCAGATAAGGTATTGTGCTTTTAGAGAAATTACCCCATGGATAATAAGCGGCATTGGGAACAGGTATACCACTAAGGCATCTGACTCAGTTAGTTGGTTTCAGGAACACGCTGACCAGTCTCTGCGATTAATCCATAATACCAGACTCGGCAAAGATGCAGCCATTATTGATGTGGGAGGAGGAGCTTCCAGACTGGTGGATGACCTTGTGGCAGAAGGCTATACCGACTTGACAGTATTTGATCTGTCATCAATTGCGCTTGCTGTTGCAAAGCAGCGTTGGGGGGAACATGTGGATATTGCTCGCTGGATAGAAGGCGATATTACCCGCGCAAAGTTCCCCATGAACCGATTTGACATTTGGCATGACCGTGCAGTGTTCCATTTTTTGACTGATCCGGCAAATCGCCATGCTTATGTCGAGCGGGTCATAAGTGCAGTTCGACCAGGTGGACATGTGATTGTTGCTACTTTTGCCGACGATGGGTAATCCCCCCGAATATTAAAGGAGCAAAGCAGTAGAATTTTCTATCCCAGACGAAGAGGAATTTTACTGATGAAGAAGCAGCGATTCACGGAAAGCCAGATCATGCAGATATTGAAGCAGGCAGAGGGAGGAGTACCTGTAGCTGATTTATGCCGAGAGTATGGAATGAGCACTGCAAGTTTTTATAAATGGCGAAGCAAGTATGGTGGAATGGATGTTGCTTTGCTATCTGAAATGAAGGCGATGGCTGAGGAAAACAAACGGTTAAAGCGGATGTATGCGGAAAGCCAGATGCAGAATGAACTGTTGAAGGAGGCACTCGGAAAAAAGTGGTAAAGCCTTCACAGCGCAAGGTAATGGTGCAATGGGCAGTACAGAATAAGTCTGTCAGTATCGTTTTGGCCTGTGCAACATTTGGCATTTCTGAGACCTGCTATCGTTATCGGTCGGTGCTCAACGATGAGAACGAGAAAATTGCTGATTGGTTACTACGTTTGACGACCTGTCACAAGCGCTGGGGTTTTGGATTATGTTTCCTTTACTTGCGTAATGTGAAGGGTTTTGAATGGAATCACAAACGTGTGTATCGTATTTACCGTGAGCTGGAATTGAATTTACGGATCAAGCCGCGCAAACGGTTAAAGCGGGAGAGGCCGGAGCCATTGGCTGTGCCAGAACGGCCTAATGACACATGGTCGGTGGATTTCATGGCTGATCAACTCTCCAATGGCAGGTCTTTTCGAACTTTTAATGTGCTGGATGACTTCAACCGTGAAGGGCTTGGAATCGAAGTGGACATATCGCTTCCATCAGAGCGGGTTACACGCACCCTGGATCAGATTATTGAATGGCGCGGCAAACCACGGAAGATTCGCTGTGACAATGGGCCGGAAAATATCAGCGGCACGCTTCGTTGTTGGGCAGAGAAACGAGGTATCCAGCTTGAATACATCCAGCCAGGGAAGCCACAACAGAATGCTTATATAGAACGCTACAACAGAACTGTTCGGCATGAATGGTTGGAGATGAATCAATTTGCAACCATTGAAGAGGCACAGCTCACCGCTACACAATGGTTATGGATTTATAATAATGAACGTCCGAGTATGGCACTTGGGGGTATCACGCCTGCAATGAAGTTGGCAGAAGCTTTTAAACTAAAACTCTCTACTGCAAGCTCCTATTAAAAATGGGAGGATTACCGATGGACCAGAAAAATGTAGTGGCCTACCAGTGATGCGATACCAACCTGAAGCCCTGCATGCGGTATTTGGAGATACTTTCCAACTAGTTGAACATGAAAAAGAAGCACACCACACTCCGTTTGGAACAGTTCAGCAGTTTGTCTATTGCTATTGCCGCAAGAGGTAATTGCTAATTCTCCGCTTGCTTTCTGTCGTTCATTATTGTGCAGGAGGCTGTGGGGATATTTTTTCCCAGTCACCAGAGCACTCCCTGACATATGGATAGTAACCTTCTGGATTTCGACAATAGTACCAATAGCTGCTCTGTGATTGGGGAGCAGATGATACATTGTGTTGTATGTGGGTTGGCGGAGACGCGACTACTGGAGAAGCGGGTACCGTAACTACTGGTGGATAGGGGTAATAATGAGGTAGCCCATACCCATAGTAACCTAGATCATAACCTAAGCCTAGGCCGTACCCAAAGTGAATGTCTAATCCATGGTAGCCACCAAAATGGCCTCCTCCAACATGACCACCGTGGTGTCCATCACCTGCCCAGACTAAGCTCTTAATAAGGAATCCGAGCAATATAATGGTAAGACTATTAAAGTTTATTTGCTTCATTAATGGCTCCATTTCGCACCATTGATAGCTGTGTAATAATTTTTTGGCCCAATCAACTTAATACTGCTATTTGTTTCACTAACCGTATTTTATAAATCCGAACTCAGATAGATCATCAATCCTCCGTGCTTCAATAGTAATAGACAAAGTTAATTATTATATTACTGCAATATTCTTAGTGTATCCCGTCAGCGCAAGTTGGACAAAAAAGCCTGATTGCATAAGAGAGAGTTTTGGTTCATCGTAACCCTAAAGAAAAGGAACGATAATGACAGAGCAGAACAATCAAAACCGCAATGCCGAGAAAACCGTACGCGATA
>CASDLT010000003.1 GCA_949281375.1 uncultured Nitrosomonas sp. | reverse complement strand
CGCGAATGACGGCACCGACTTCTTCATGCCAGATATCGGGCGAATTGATGTTGAACGAAAAGTTCCAGCTCAGCACATCGCTGAAATTCTGGTTGATGGTGTTGCGGATATCGATGCGGTTCGAGTCGCGCAGCAGTGTGATACGCGTGGCGTGAGAATGAGGGTTCATCGAAGTGGCGCGCAGGGTTACGCTGACAGGGCCGATGCTTTCAACGGCCAGGTTGCCGCCGATGCCACCCAGATCATTGATTGTCTTGCCATCGATTGTGCGGACGAATTGCCGATTGCCGCGTTTTTTATCCACCAGGCTGGTGATCGCGCCAGCAGCCGATACCGTGATGCGGTAAAAATCATTCTCGAGGATATTGCCGTTGACAACAGCGGCGTTTGAGAAAGCAGTGCCTGCGCCCGTACGCATCTCGAATACTTTATATCCGACTGAAGGTACGTTCTGAGCGAGAATCCTGAGATGAAGCTTGCCGTTGACGGAGACATACTGCGATGGAACCTCCGTTCCAGTCGCAACATCGACCACATGCAACACATTTTTAGCAGAAACTGGAAAATCGGCATAATCGGTGCGCGCCCAGCTTAGGCTGTTGAATACATAAAACCGCGGATTGGCGCCCTTCTTGGCGATCAGGCCGCCAAGCTGGTCCCTGGCATCGTTATGGAGCGTATTGACGTAAGATGTGATCTCGCCTTCGATTTTGCGCTGCCATTCTGCCCGGGCGTTGCGCGTGACGCGGCCATCGGCGGTCCAGTTATGTTCATAGTACAGGCCGAAATTGAGCATGGCCTTGTTGCGGGCTTCGATGCGGCTGGCCATGAAGGTCGGATCTTGCAGAGAAACCAAGGTCGCCATCGCATCGGCACTGCGCAGTTTTTCAATCGCTCGTTTGACTCGGGCCGACACTTCCGACATGGATGCGGAATAGAGTTCCCACTCGTTTCCATAGCTGGCGGCAAACGTTTCCAGCTCGGCGCCATGATCGGTTTCGAAATGTTTGAAGAAATCCAGCTGATTGGAGACGATGACCTTGCGATTGACGTTGGTCATGTTTTTCGCGGTCGTTACGAATGCGTTATCCATAGTTTTCAAATCATCTTCGCCTTTTCCGAAAATACCGATGACTGGGAAAGGATAACGGGCTTTAAAAGTTGCATCGGTTTCGACGAAGTCGATCGCGGCAAGCGGGCTGCGGCCTTCGGCGTAGCCGCCGATCAGATTGTGATTAAGGAAAATGGAGTTCCATTTCATCAGCACGCGGCTGCCGTCGCGGCCTCCCATGTAATAGATTTCCCGGTCGCGGTTGCTCAGATGCGGAACATGCGACGCGCAATTGCACACGCCTTTCCATGAATATTTAGCACCCGATCCCGCCCACAGCGATGACAGACCATAGGGCAAGGTTTGATTTTCCATCGCGATCGCAATCGGAAAATCGACGTCATAGGCGCGTTGAATCTGGCCAGGATAATACATGCCACGCAGCACGGCTTCGGCTGGCGTGCCGCCATTCGACAGCACCAGCGCATTCAAGGGCATGCTGAAATGACCACTCTTGATGCGGTTGATCAATCGCTGAAACTGGACGGGCGTGCGATTCTTCTGATAAACCCACATCCAGAAACTGCCATCCGCATTCCAGCGAGCCTGATGGTGGGCGGGATTTGTTTTGGCGGTTGCATCGATCTGGTTAAGGTAATAGTCGGTCATGCTCAGAAAGGCATTCTCATACTCAGTTTCATCCCCTTTCCACATGTAATCAGTATGATCGTCGGGTGCGAGATAGATGTGCTTCCCCGCAAAAGCATTGATGGCGATCAAGAGCGACATTGCCATTAAAAATTGCAGTAACAAATTGTTTTTCATGATGAACCTCGGGGTGGTGAAATTAAAATAACCAAGAATTGAGCTTGGCGGGGAATCTGAACAATCCATTGAGGATGGCTATCTTAATTTCATAAAAAAAATACAAAGCCGCGAGGAAAAGCCAAAAACCAATTCATTTTCTTGCATGTGTCTGGAAGACATGATCGGAGCGACGCTACGTCGAGTGCCTCAGCGAGGAAACGATCTTATCGAGGTGTTACCACAAGCCGGAAAGAAAAGAAGGGTGCTCAGTGCTGAGTGTTCTGGCGTTATGAAAGCGTAGCTGTCGAGGGTGCTGGGTTCAGAAATAGAAAACGGACTGCTTGTCTGCAAGCAGTCCGTCAGGCGCGTTTTAGTAAAATTGTGAGAATGCCCAATGGCGGCAATTTTTGATCGCGAAACGCATTCAGCCGCTTACAGCCACACCATCAACCCCGTTTCGAGCGGATGCGAGAGGGAAAGATGATGAGGATAAATACGGATGAAGTATTCCTGTTTGCCGCAGAGCTCCGGTGTAAGCTTGAGTTCGAACAGATGCTCGTCACCATCCTTGACGCCGGTAAATTCAAACGGGTAATGGTTGAAATTGCACAACCGGGTGGTTTTGAATTGACGGCATATCAGCAATTCGACGGTGACATCGCCAGGTTGCAGTTGATTGAGGTTTGCCGCCACCTTGAAATGCAGTGCCTGATTGAACGGAATTTGATCGCGAGGAGAGTCGAGTCGGCGCAATGTGACGCCATGCCATGCATTCCTGATTTTTGCTTTCCAGGCTGCAATCTTTTTTGCTTCAGCGAAATTGTCGGCGGCGTACAGTGCACCCTTATTGCTGGCGGAACGGTAGAATTTATGAACGTACTCATCCACCATGCGGGTGGCGTTATAGCGCGGCAGTATCGACAGCATCGAGTGCTTCGCCATTTTCACCCAAGCTGGTGAATAACCGAGCTTGCCGTGACTGTAATATAGTGGGATGACCTGATCTTGCAGAATTTCATATAGTGCGCGGCCTTCCTCCTTATCGCGCAATCCACTATCCATGTTTTCCGGCCCTGGCTTGATGGCCCAGCCGTTTTTGCCGTCGTAGCCCTCGCCCCACCAGCCGTCCAGCACACTGAGGTTGATGGCGCCGTTGATGCCGGCTTTCATGCCTGACGTACCGCTGGCTTCCAGCGGATAGATGGGATTGTTGAGCCAGACATCGACGCCGGCGACGAGGCGTCTGGCTAGTCTCAGATCATAACCTTCGACCAGCAGGAGGCGGCCTTCGAATTCGGGATAATGAGCGATTTCGCTGATCTGTCTGATCAGATCCTGACCAGGCACATCAGCAGGATGAGCCTTGCCGGCAAAAATCAACAATACCGGGCGTTCCTGATTCAGCACGATGCGGCGCAGCCAATCAATATTATCGAACAACATCGTGGCGCGCTTATATGTGGCGAAACGCCGTGCGAATCCCAACGTCAGGATATTGGGATTGATCGGATCTACGAACCGCAGCAATCGATCCAGATGTGCTTCCGAGCCATGATTGCGGGCGTTCTGATCGGTGACGCGAGAACGGATACCATGAAACATCTGCGACTTCAAGGACTGGCGTACGCTCCAGAACAAATGATCCGGAATTGCGTCGATGCGCGACCAGTAATCGGTATCGCACATTTTGTTGCGCCACTCGTGCCCCAGATAGCGATCAAACAGATCTGACCATTCCTGCGCCAGAAATGTTGGAACATGGACGCCATTGGTGATGTAGGTGATCGGATTTTCCTCGGGTTCGATCTGCGGCCATAATTCCCGGCAAATATTGGCGGAAACGCCGCCATGGATTTTACTAACACCGTTGTGCGTGCGGGAGCCGTGAATCGCCAGTGCGGTCATGTTGAAGTCAGCGCTGCCGGGAGCATGGCCCAGCGCCATGAATTCTTCGTAAGTGATGTTCATGCGGCGGTAAAAGCTTTCAAAATAGGTGTGCATCATGTCAGGACTGAAATGATCATGCCCGGCTGGAACTGCGGTATGCGTGGTGAACACCGTGGTCACAGCCACATTCTCGAGCGCGCTGGCAAAATCCAAGCCTTGCTGCACCAGATCATGGACACGCTCGAGAATCATGAAAGCCGCGTGGCCTTCGTTGATATGCCAGATGGTTGGTTTGATGCCAAGCGCCTGTAACGCCCGCACTCCACCCATACCCAGCAGGATCTCCTGTTCGATGCGCATGACTTTGTCACCGCCGTACAAATTATGGGTGATATAGCGATCCTGCGGAGAATTTTCCGGCAAATCGCTGTCGAGCAGATACAGCGTCACATGTCCAATCTTTGCCTGCCAGATTCTTGCGGTAACGGTTCGTTGCGGCAATGCCACTTCAATGGTCATATTGCCGCCGTCCTTGTTCATTACGGGCGTCACCGGAAGATCATCGAAATCCGCGATGGTGTAGGTGACTTGCTGATTGCCTTGACTATCGATGATTTGGGAGAAATATCCCTGACGGTAGAGCAGTCCGATCGCGACGAATGGCAAATGCAAATCACTGGCGGCCTTGCAATGATCGCCGGCGAGAATTCCCAGGCCGCCGGAATAGATCGGCAGGCTCTCATGGAAGCCGAATTCAAAGCAAAAATAGGCAACCTGATCCTCGACGCTCAATCCATTGCCATCGTGCTGAGGAGATGCAGCTTCATGATAGGAATCATAGGTCGATAAAATGCTGTTGTAGGTAGCGAGAAATACACGGTCTTCCGTGGCCTTCACCAACGCAGATTCATCGACGCGCTTCAGGAATGCCTTGGGGTTGTGGCCAACGGCTTCCCACAACTGCGGATCCAGCCTGGAAAATAGCGCGCGCGTGGCACGATCCCAGCTGTACCATAGATTATTGGCCAATTCTTCCAGACGCTTCAGGCGCGGAGGAATTTTGGGATTAACGGTAATGGTGAAAGCTGTTCGCGGAAACATAGATTCTCCCTCAATGAGACTGATCGTGTTTAAAGATTAATAGATTGTTTTCAGCATGAGCATAGGGAGCAGCCAGACGCTAATCGCTCTGTTCGAGCAATTGATGAGCTACGCGCTTGGCGCCCAGCAAGCTGATGTCGTAATTAGTCACGACATACAAGGGAATTTCATTCATCAACAAGGAAAACCGTCCTTTATCGCGAAAAGCGCGCATGAAGCCTCCTGAGCTAATGATGTTGATGATTTTCGGTGCGATGCCGCCCGCAATGTATACGCCACCACGGCATAATCCCGCCAGTGCGAGATTACCGGCGTAAGCGCCATAAATTTCAGCAAAGATATGCAAGGATTTGATCGCGATGGGATGTTTGTGTGTTTGCGCCAGTGTGGTAATGGTGGCGCCGCTGTCCTCTTTCAGATGAGTGGCAGTTAGACCGGAGGGCACGGCCTGATGCATCTGCAGGAAATTGAAGATATGCGTCAGGCCAGCGCCCGATAGTAGCCGCTCCACCGATACATGACCCAATTTGATTTGCAATGATTCCAGCAAGCTCATCTGCAATTTGTTGGCCGGTGCGAAATCCATGTGTCCGGCTTCGGTAGCCAACGGTATATAGCGATCCTTGAGCCATGCCAGCCAGGCAACGCCCATGCCGGTACCGGCGCCAAGAACAACGCGCATGCCGTGCTCGTGCATTCGTCCTGCCTGCAGTTTCAAGAAATCATTCGGCGTCAGGTCTTCGATTGCAATCGCTGCGGCTTCAAAATCATTGATGAGTTTGACGGCGGAAATCGAGAATTCATCGGAAATATCGGCTTCGCTGATGTGCCAGGGTAGATTGGTCAGGGTGGCCTGCTGACCCACGATCGGGCCGGCGATCGCGAAACACGCCGCTTCGGGGCGGGAGGTCACTTGAGATTGGTTCAGAAAATCACTGAGCAGATCGGAAAAACGTTCATAGGAGTGACTGAGGTAGCGCTGGATAAATTGCTGATGGATGCCGCCATCCGTTATTTCAGCTATTGCCAGGATAGTTTTGGTTCCGCCGATATCGCCGTAGATGAAGTATTTGTTCAAGTATCTGTCGATTCCGAATTGATGGAGAATTTGCTCAATAAACAGACCAACCTAATTACCGCCAGGAAAGTTGCGAACATCTAATGCGCTTGAGTCAAGCAGCATTGAAACCACGCTTCAGATTGCTCACCGATCGCTCATGAACAGCGTTTTTCAGCCGATTTCGATTGCCTGTCTATCACTCGCCGCCATTCAACGAACGGTTCAATTATACATGCCCCTATTTGTTTCCATTGTGTTTTCTCAGGGTTCACTTACAATTTGCTCATTCGGGCAATTTTACAGCAATGACGATCGCTCGTTTTCTCATCTCAAGGCGAGATATACCTCAATCATTTTTAATACATCTTTATTATGGCTGATCCAATGATTATCGCAAAGGCGGGCAGTATGAATCTGGCGCTATTGCCAGGCATGGCGACGCGTCATGGGTGCATCACAGGCGCTACCGGTACCGGAAAAACGGTCACCCTGCAAAAACTTGCGGAAGGTTTCTCCGCCATCGGGGTTCCCGTTTTCATGGCCGACGTCAAGGGCGATTTGACCGGCATCTGCAAACCAGGGATTTTGTCCGACAAGCTGGCGTCGCGCCTTCGTATGCTCCAATTGGATCAGCCGCAATGGGAAGGATTTCCGGTGACGCTGTGGGATGTGTTTCAGCAACAGGGACATCCGCTGCGGGCGACCATGTCGGACATGGGCCCGCTGTTGTTGGCGCGCCTGTTGAATCTGAATGACACCCAGGAAGGGGTATTGACGCTGGTCTTCAGGGTCGCGGATGACCATGGTTTGTTGTTGCTCGATCTCAAGGATTTGCGAGCATTGCTGCAGTATGTCGGCGATCATGCCAGCACCTTTAGAACGCAGTATGGCGCGGTATCCGCGGCCTCTATCGGCGCAATTCAGCGCGGTTTGCTGCAAATCGAAGAACAGGGCGGCAGTCACTTCTTTGGCGAACCGATGCTGAATGTCGAGGATTTGATGCAAACCGTCGATGGCAAGGGCGTGGTCAATATCCTGGCGGCAGACAAGTTGCTGAATTCGCCGCGATTGTACAGTACTTACTTATTGTGGATGCTGTCCGAGTTATACGAGAATTTACCGGAAACCGGTGATCGTGAAAAACCCAAGCTAGTATTCTTTTTCGATGAAGCGCACCTATTGTTTAGTATGGCATCGCCCGCGCTGCTGGAAAAGATTGAACAGGTGGTCAGATTGATCCGTTCGAAAGGGGTGGGCGTGTATTTCGTCACCCAGAATCCGCTTGATATTCCAGTCAAGGTGCTGGCGCAGTTGGGCAATCGTGTGCAGCATGCGTTGCGCGCATTTACGCCGCGCGATCAGAAAGCGGTAAATTCGATCGCTGAAACCATGCGTCCAAATCCGAAACTCGACGTGAAACAGGCGATTCTCGAACTTTCCGTCGGTGAAGCGCTGATCTCGTTTCTGGATTCAGAAGGTTCCCCGGGAATAACCGAGCGTTCCTTCATCGTGCCGCCGGTGAGTCAGATTGGCCCCATCAGTTCTGAAGAGCGCAGGCAACTCATTCAAACATCGATCGTCGCAGGAGTGTATGAACAGGAAATCGACCGCGAGAGCGCCTTCGAATTGTTGCAGGCACGAGCCGGCGGGATCAAAGATGCCGGCGAGGAATCTGCGCCGAAGTCGCCGGCGATCCGGAATGGCACGGCTGGAGAAGGCATACTGGACGGCCTGGGAGACTTGTTGCTAGGTACGACGGGAAAGCGGGGCGGGCGTCGCGAGGGTGTCATCGATGCGTTTGCCAAAAGCGCAGCACGTTCCGTGGGTTCGTCAATCGCCAGAGAAATCACGCGCGGCCTGCTGGGGTCGCTGCTGGGCCAGAAACGCCGCTAAGGAATTTCTGTGCAAACGATTGCATTGTGATGACCGAACGGTGCGGAAATAGGGGCGGCGTGCTCATTAATCGCTCACAAACTATGCGCTTTCCCTCGAACTTGCCTGGCTGGGTTTAGATTTGATATCTTTTTCAGCCTTGGTATTTTAATTTTGTAAGACAACAATAACTTACAGCACCAGAAAAGTATTATTTTTGAACTAAACCTGCGCTCAGGCTGGAAAGCTGTTATAAATCCGTTTAGTATTCGAACGGTTGAAAATTTGATCAGAATAGGTTGCTTAGGAACGCGCTGATTAATTCAACGAACGTGATGAAGAGCGAGGCGCACGGAACGCAACAACCGAGACATATCAATCTGATAGGTGAGGGAGTGAATGCCGCGCAACAAAGCAATTCGCTGGTGCAGTCAATTAATCAGCGCTTCCTTAGAGATATGGGTTAATCACTGTTCAGACAATGGGAGATATCGATGCACGAGAGTCCGCCTTATCAGCAATTATTTGAGGCGAGTCCGCATCCCTATCTGATTTTACGGCCAAACGACGATTTTACCATTGTCGCGGTGAACGAAAAGTATCTCAAAGCGACCGATACTCAGCGCCAACACATCGTCGGGCGCGGCTTGTTCGAAATCTTTCCCGACAATCCCCTTCAAGCGGCGAATCACGGTGCCGCTGATTTAAGGGCTTCCTTAAACCGGGTGCTCAGCGACAAACATCCGGATGTCATGAGTGTCCAGCAATACGATATTCCTTTACGCGACAACAGCGGCCGGTTTGAACTCAAGTATTGGAGTCCGGTCAATACACCCGTGCTGGATGCCACCGGCAACGTGATCTACATCATTCATCATGTCGAGGATGTGACTGAATTCATCTTGAGCCGCGAGCGCGGCAGCCGTCACAACGATGACCATCCATTGGGCAAGATCACGACCGGCGCTGAACGCATGGAAGCGAATATCCTGCAACGCGCCGCTGAAGTCAAAAAAGGAATCAGTACCTTATTTCTCGAACGTCAACGAACCAGGGAACAGCTTCTTGAAAGTGAGCGTCGTTTTCAAGCGACGTTCGAGCAAGCAGCCGTTGGTATCGCCATTCTCTCGCTGGAAGGACGCTGGCTGCAAGTCAATCAGACGCTGTGTGAAATCGTCGGGTATACCTCGCATGAATTGATGTCGATGAGCTTCATGGATATTACTTATGCGGACGACCTGGAAGTCGATCTGGGTTTGCTGCGGCAAATGCTGAGTGGAGAGATGTCTACTTATGCCCGTGAAAAGCGCTATGTCCGCAAGGACAGCAGTGTGCTATGGGTGGGGCTAACGGTATCGCTAGTGCAGAAAACCGATCATTCGCCAGACTATTTCATTGCCATCATTCAGAACATTCAGGCCCGCAAAGAGACTGAGGGGCACTTGAATGAAGCTAAACGCATTGCTCATTTCGGTCATTGGAGATGGAATCTGAATACCCGTGAGCACAGTTGGTCAGATGAAATCTATCAGATTTACGGACGCCCGCTGGAGTTGCCACCAGCCGATGAACAGGAAGTGTCGCGCTATTTTACTGCCGAGAGCTGGAAAATGCTGATCGCCACAGCGGAAAAATGCCGCCATGAAGGGGTCGCCTATCAATGTGATGCGGAAATTGTCAGGTCGGATGGCAATTATGGCTGGATTATCGTCCGCGGAGAAGCCGTGCGCGATGCCGGAGGCCACATCGTTGCGTTGCAGGGCACGGTGCAGGATATTACCGAGCGCAAGCAGGCAGAAGTAGCGCTGCAACACAACAAGGAGCAGCTCAGATTGTTCATCGATTATGCACCAGCGTCGTTGGCGATGTTCGACCGGAACATGCGTTATCTGGCGTGCAGCCAGCGCTGGCGCAGCGACTATGCACTGGGGGACGATGAGGTGATTGGGGTGCGGCATTACGATGTGTTCCCGGATATCAGTCAGCAATGGAAAGATATTCATCAACGCTGCCTAGCTGGAGAAGTGATCCGTAACGACGAAGATCGATTCGAGCGGGCAGATGGCACGGTAATGTGGCTGCGCTGGGAGGTGCGACCTTGGCTGGTGGACGCGACGGTTGGTGGCATCGTCATTTTCACTGAAGATATCACTCCTCAAAAACACGCCGAAGAAATCCTGCAGCAGCTTAATCTGACGCTGGAACAACGCATTGCGGAACGCACTGCGGAATTGAAGGCATTGAATCAATCACTGGAAAGCTTCGTATATTCTGTTTCTCATGATCTGAAAGCGCCGCTGCGTGGCGTAGAAGGCTACAGTCGCCTGCTGGAAGAGGATTACCGCGATCGACTGGATGATGAAGGACGGCTATTCATCAGCAATATCCGTGCGGGTGTGACGCGCATGAATGAATTGATCGATGATTTGCTGGCTTATTCACGCATGGAGCGGCGCACCATCGAGTCGAATGTTCTCGATGTGGCTCAGTTGATTCATCAGGCAGTGACCGAATGCAGCGCTTCGGTGATGCCTGATGCGATTGAAATCATTGCCGATGTACCTTCAATCAAAGTGCAGGGCGACCGGGAGGGGCTGGCCCTGGTGATACGCAATTTGCTGGAGAATGCGATTAAATTCAGCTTGCATGCCATACACCCGTGCATAGAATTTGACGTTTATCAGGCTGGAGAGCGGGTCGTCATGAAAATTCATGACAACGGCATCGGGTTTGACATGAAATACGCTGAACGCATCTTCGAGATTTTTGAACGCTTGCATCGGCTCGAGGACTATCCCGGAACGGGCATTGGCCTCGCGCTGGTGAAAAAAGCGCTGCAACGCATGAATGGCCGGGTTTGGGTGCAAAGTGCACCGGGACAGGGCGCTACGTTTTATATTGAATTACCGCTTGCCCAAGTCACGTCCAATGACAAAAGGGCACAAAAAATATCATGAGCGCCGATCTGCCGATCTTATTGATCGAAGACAATCCGCTGGATGTCGACCTGACATTGCGCGCCTTTCAACGGTGTGAACTTGCTAATCCCATTGTGGTTGCTCGCGATGGCGAAGAGGCGCTGGCCTGGATTCCGCGCTGGGAAGCGGGAGAGACTTTGCCGGTATTGATTCTGTTGGACCTGAACATGCCACGCATCGACGGCTTGACGGTGCTCAGAACGCTAAAGGCGCATGCCGTGTTGCGATGCATTCCGATCGTTGTGTTGACGACTTCGGAAGAAGAACGGGATATTCAGTGCGCCTACGAGTCAGGCGCCAATTCCTACATTGCCAAACCGGTCGGCTTTGACCATTTTGTAGATGTGGCGCGGCATATAGAACTTTATTGGTGCGTCATCAATAAATTACCCGGATGACAATGATGCGCGTTCTTTATATCGAGGATAGCGCCAGTGATGCGGACTTGGCGCGGCGCATGCTGGCGCAAACTGCCCCTGAGATACAACTGGAGGTAGTTATGACATTGGCAGAGGGATTTCAACAACTGACGCATCCGGATGGTTATGATGTGCTGCTGGCTGACCTTTTCTTGCCCGATGGCTCCGGTCTCGAAGCATTGGCATATGTGCGTGAGCAACGATTGCCGGTGGCGGTGGTGATTCTTACCGGTTCTGGCGATCAGGATTCCGCAATGGCCGCCTTGAAAGCCAGCGCCGATGATTATCTGGTCAAGCGGGACGATTACCTGGAGCGTCTGCCACGCATATTGCGCAGCGCCTCTGATCATTTTCGCCATCGGAGCGATTTTAATCAGACCAGCTTGCGTGTGCTTTATATTGAACATAACCGCTTCGATATCGATCTATTGCAGCGGCATGTGGCATTGCACGCTCCGCATATCCATGTGACGGCAGTGACCAGTGCAGGGGAAGCGCTGACATTTTTTCCTTTGGATACCGTTATGCCAGCGGCGCCATTTGATGTCATTCTGATCGATTATCACTTGCCCGGCATGGATGGCTTGGAATTCATCAAACTGCTGCGCATCGAGCGCAAACTGGATCTCCCCATCGTGCTGGTGACCGGTCAGGGCAGTGATATCGTTGTTGCGCGCGCGTTGCATGTCGGCATTGATGATTATCTGGCGAAGCACGAAGGATATCTGTACGAAATCACGGCCATTCTGGAGAAAGTGAAACATCAGGCCGATCTGGCGCGAGAGCGGGTGAGCCTGAAACAGGCCAGTCTGCGCCTGGCAAATCTGCTGGCGGCCAGCCCAACGATATTGTATAGCCTTCAGATCGATGGTGAAGCCTATCGTCCGGTCTGGGTGAGCGAAAATATCGAACGCTTGCTCGGCTATACGCAAGACGAAGCTACTGATGAGGACTGGTGGGTATCCCATATGTATCCTGATGATCGCGAGGCGATATTAGCACGTCAAGCCACGCTGCTGATGGAAGGGCAATTGACGCATGAGTACCGTTTTTTTCATCGAAATGGCCAGATGGTGTGGATACACGATGAATTGAGGCTGGTGCGCAGTAGCGATGGCAGGCCGCTTGAGGTGGTGGGTGCCTGGCTGGATGTCAGCCACCACAAACGGGCGGAATTGATCCGGCAAGCGCATCAGTCGGTATTGAATCTGATTGTGGCGAACCAACCATTGCCAGTCGTATTGAAGGATATTGCGCAACGGCTGGAAACCATCAATTCTCATATGCTCGTGTCGATCCTGCTTTTAGATAAACGTAGCAATAGGCTCAGGCATGGCGCTGCGCCGAGTTTGCCAGATGATTACAACAAACTGGTCGATCAGTTGAAGATCGGCGAGGGTGTGGGATGTTGCGGCACATCGGCATGGCGCGGTGAGCCGATCATCGTAGCTGACATCGATCAGCATCCTTATTGGCAGCCTTTTCTGGAGCATACGCAGCGGGCCAATATCCATGCCTGCTGGTCGATCCCGTTCAAAGATGACAAAGACAGCGTTCTGGGTACGTTCGCGATCTATCACCGCAATCCGTGCGAGCCTACACCGGCAGACCTGGTGCTAATCAACGAGTTTGCCTCGCTGACCGCTTTGGCCGTACAGAAAGTGCTCGCAGCGGAATCATTGAAACAAGCGGCAGCGGTGTTCGAATCCAGCCGTGAAGGGGTGGTTATTACCGATCTGGAGCCAAGGATTGTTGCAATCAATCGAGCCTATACCGAAATCACTGGCTATACCAAAGATCAGGTAGTCGGAAAAAATCCGAAAGTCATCAAGTCGGGGCGCCATGGCAAATTATTTTATCAGGCCATGTGGGAGAGTCTTGGCAAGATTGGCTACTGGTCTGGCGAAATTTGGAATCGCCGTAAAAATGGCGAGATTTATCCGCAATGGCTGACCATTACGACCGTTTATAATGATCGGCACGAACCGTGGAATTACGTCGGTGTGTTTACTGACCTTACGCAAATGAAGCAGTCAGAAGCGCGACTGGTGCATCTGGCGCATTACGACCCGTTGACGGGATTACCCAACCGGTTGTTGGCGCAATCACGGTTGCAACATGCCATCGAGCGCGTTCAACGGCGTGATCGGCGCATTGCAACCCTCTATGTTGACTTGGATCGCTTCAAGAACGTGAACGACAGCCTCGGCCATCCGATCGGCGATGAGCTGTTGATCATGATGGCTTCCCGCCTGAAAAAGCGCCTGCGGGAAGAAGATACCCTGGCGCGGCTCGGCGGTGATGAGTTTCTGGTGATACTTGAAGACATCAAAGATTCGACCGAGCCGGCGATGATCGCGCAAACATTGATCGACCTGCTTGTGACGCCGTTTGCTCTGCCGAGCGGACATGAAATCTTCATCAATGCCAGCATCGGGATCAGTCTTTTTCCTGATGATGCCAGTAATGTCACGGAACTCATTCAGCATGCAGATATGGCGATGTATCTGGCTAAGCAGGAAGGGCGAAATACCTATCGTTACCATACCGAGGCGTTGAGTATCGCAGCGAATGAACGACTGATGCTGGAAACGCGGTTGCGCCAGGCGCTCATGGCGGATGAATTCGTTTTACACTACCAACCGTTGATTCATGCCCGCAGTGGTCGAGTATTTGGAGTTGAAGCCCTGGTTCGCTGGCAGCCGCCTGGCAAACCCATGGTGCCACCGGGAAAGTTCATTCCGATTGCCGAGGAAACCGGCCTCATTGTGCCGCTGGGGGAATGGGTACTGCGGACTGCCTGTGCCCAGGGACGGGCCTGGATGGATGCCGGTTTACCCCCGCTTGTGATAGCAGTCAATTTGTCGGTCCGGCAATTCCGCTCCGAGAATGTGGTTGAATTGACCCGGCGGGTGCTGGCTGAGACCAGGCTTCCTGCCGACTGCCTGGAACTGGAGCTGACCGAAAGCATGTTCATGGAACATGCCGAACAGTCGATTGAAACGCTGAAGACCCTGAAATCCCTGGGCGTGCAGCTGGCGATTGACGATTTTGGCACAGGCTATTCTTCGTTGACCTATCTGAAACGTTTTCCCATCGATAAACTGAAAATCGACCAGAGTTTCGTGCATGGCCTGGCGAATGATCCCAATGATCGGGAAATCGCGGCAACGATCATTGCCATGGCGCGTAGCCTCAAGCTCAATGTGCTGGCGGAAGGCGTTGAATCCGAGCAGCAATTGGATTTCCTAAACCGGCATGGTTGCGATTATTATCAGGGATACCTGTTTCATCGGCCAGCGCCGGCGCAACAGCTTGAAGCATGGTTAAGGGATAATCAGGGCGATGACCAACCGGAATCGTCTGAAGCGGAGCGCACAGATGAATAAACAACATTTTGAGCGGTGGCTGAGCATCAGGCTGATACTCAGGGGAGTGAGCGCGTGATGGTGCAGCCAACGACTATTCTCTATTACGTTCATGATCCGATGTGCAGCTGGTGCTATGCGTTTGGTCAAAGTTGGCGTGCATTGCAGCAGAATCTGCCGGTCGATGTTAAAGTTGTGTATGTGCTTGGCGGGTTAGCACCGGATACGATCGAACCAATGCCCGCATCCCTGAGAGAGACGATCCAGCAGGCATGGCGACGCATTGAACAGACCGTGCCTGGCGTGCATTTCAATTGGGAATTCTGGTCGAAAAATACTCCGATGCGATCGACCTATCCAGCGTGCCGAGCGGTTTTGGCCGCCAAGAAACAACGTACGGAAAGCGAACCGGAAATGATCGAAGCTATTCAAACCGCTTACTATCAACACGCGATGAATCCTTCTCTGGCGGCGACGCTACAAATATGCGCGGGCGAGGCTGGATTGGATGTTCAAGCGTTTAATAAGGATGTGATTAGCCCGGACATTGAACATGCCTTGCAGCGCGACATTCAGCTTGCCCGCAGCATGAATGTCTATTCCTACCCATCGCTACGGTTGGTTCACAAGGATGCGGTATTTCCCATCGCGGTCGATTACCGGGAGCATCGCACCATGCTGACGGAAATCGAACACATCCTCAGCGCACGTTCTTCGAGTGGCGACTGAAATCGAAAATGGCAGCGAGCGATGAGGCGGCGCGATCACGTTCGGTTTAATTTTCCGTTAGAGAAACACTGACTCATTCGTTGCACGAGTGATTCCCTTCGTTGCGGGGTAATCGCTCTGACGTCTATCGTTTCGATAAGTCCCGGTTGCTGCGTTCCGTTCGCATGGCGTTTCATTTTGCTCGACGAAATAATCAGCATTTCCCTGGCTCAGCGGATTTCCTGTGCTAAAGCGTGTAAATCGGCGATCCAGTTTCTGAGCTTGTCGCGGGCATGCTGGCGCTGCTTGGCCGTGGTGCTGTTGTGCAGATCAGCGACGAAGGCGCAATTATGATTCGTCAGTTTCATCTGATAGGCCCGGTACTCGACATCGGGAGACTGTTCCAATTGTCTGGCGAGCGTGTGCAATACATTTTCGGCATTGGTTTCCTCCGGTTCCAGAATCAATTGCCGTAACTGTTGCACGGTGTCGTTCTGACGACGTTGCCGTTCGCTGAGCCAGGCTTCAGGATTGAATGGCGATGCGACTATCGTGTCGGCGATCAGACGCTTCTGGGCATCATTCATGTCGCCATACATACTCTCAAAGCGCTTGACCGTGCGCTTGATGGATGCCTTGTGACGGGATTCAAGCGTAGGTTGCAGGTAATCTTCACGGAATTCTTCATTATTTTTGGCGTAACGTCGCTCAAGATGCTGCAGTTGTGCTTCGCTCAGGCGCCGTGTCAGTGGCGCGCCGAGTTCCACTGCACGCGTGATCGCAGGCGTGAAGGTTGCGCGCACGGTATCGTACCAGCCACAAACTGCATCGGAGGTGACTGTGTCATTGATGTGCTCGCTCATTTCGGATAAGTGCGCGGCATAGTGCGGCAGTTGCGTGCCGCGATGCCAGTCGAACCAGTGGCGTATCGCTTCCTTGGCCTGCGGAATTTGTTCGTGTTCGAAGTCGAGATAACCATCCAGCCACCACCACGCGAGCTGCGGCGCCTGGTGATAACTCATGCGCAGCATGCTGCAACTGCCCAGCAGCATGAGTAGAAGGATCATCAGATTTCGAGCCAACGATATCCGCAGAAGGTGCATCATTGCATCAGTTACTCCAGAAGATTTTTTTGAGCATCCCGATAAAGCCGCCGCCATCCGATTGCACAGGTGCGGTTTTATCGATCAAGAGTTGTTCCATCACGACCTGGTAAATCTTAGAGAGTTTTTCCAGATCCGCGAGTTCCACATGCTCGTTTAATTTATGAATGGTGGCGTTGCGCGGACCGAATTCGATGACCTGAGGGCAGATATCTGCAATGAATCGGCCGTCTGATGTGCCGCCCGAAGTGGACAATTGCGGTTCGATGTCGGTAACTTTGACAATGGCATGATGCAGCGCATTGGCCAATTCGGCTTTCGGTGTCAGAAAAGGTTTGCCTGACAGTTCCCATTGCAGTTCATAGTCCAGCCCATGCCGGTTAAGGATGTCGTGCACACGGGATTGCAGCGACTCAACCGTGCTGGCGGTTGAGAAACGGAAGTTGAACAGCAGATCTAATGTTCCCGGAATCACATTCGTTGCGCCTGTTCCAGCATGGATGTTAGAAACATGCCACGTCGTCGGCGGAAAATAGTCATTGCCATGATCCCATTCGGTTTGCGCCAGCTCCGCAATGGCTGGGGCGGCCAGATGAATAGGATTCTTTGCCAGATGGGGATAGGCGATATGACCCTGTACCCCCCGGATGGTCAGATTGCCGGAAAGGGAGCCGCGCCTGCCGTTTTTGATCGTGTCGCCGAATGTTTCCGAGCAGGTCGGTTCACCGACGATGCAATAATCAATCAACTCATTTCGTGCCTTGAGCCTTTCCACGACCCTGACCGTGCCGTCGACAGCAATGCCTTCTTCATCCGATGTTATCAGCAGAGCAATCGATCCCTGGTGCTGTGCGTGCTGCGCCAGAAAGGCGTCAATGGCTGTAATGAATGCAGCCAGCGAAGCCTTCATATCCGCCGCGCCGCGACCATATAGACGGCCATCGCGGATCGTCGCAATGAACGGATCGCTCTCCCAGTGTTCTATCGGGCCGGTAGGCACGACATCGGTGTGTCCGGCAAAGCAGAGCACCGGTGCGGTTGTACCGCGGCGCGCCCAGAAATTATCGACCTCGCCAAAGCGCATTTTCTCGACATGAAAGCCCTGTTTTTCCAGATGACTGATGAGAATGTCCTGGCAGCCGTCATCGTGGGGTGTGAGTGAACGGCGCGAAAGCAGAGTTTGAGCAAGCATTAAGGTATCATCGGTCATGTTTTTATTCCTGGATTGAATGAGTTAAAGAACGTGGGTAGAACAGTGTATGTATTACACAACATTGTTTCCATGAAACTTTGGCGTTAATGTAGGGAATAATGCGGTTATCATGTACATTTGAAGCTGCACAATGATTCAGCAGAGGTTGAATTCTACACGTCTGACTAGGGTCTTGCACAATCTGCAATGATGTGCGCCGGGTGGTTTGGCTTAACGCGTTATGAGGAAAATTACCATGCTCGAGTTTCTTTTCTATGTCATTTTGGTGTTAATTGCCGTTGTCGCGTTAGTTTTGGCAGTGCCTGTGATTCGCCGCTTCCTGGTGACGAATCGGATATTGAAAATTTTCCGCACGATGCTTCCGCAGATATCCCAAACCGAACAGGAAGCGCTGGATGCAGGAACTGTTTGGTGGGAGGGTGATTTATTCAGTGGTAAGCCGGACTGGAAGAAATTGCTGGCCTATCCCAAACCGCAATTGACCGCCGAGGAACAAGCGTTTCTCGATGGCCCAGTTGAGCAATTGTGCGCGATGCTGGATGAATGGAAAATTACTCACGAACTGAAGGACTTGCCGGCGGAAGTCTGGCAATTCATCAAGGATAATGGCTTTTTTGGCTTGATCATTCCAAAGCAATATGGCGGCTATGGCTTTTCTGCATTGGCGCATTCGGCCGTGGTGATGAAAATCGGCTCGCGCAGCGGCACTGCGGCGGTGACGGTCATGGTGCCCAATTCACTCGGCCCGGCTGAATTGCTGTTGCACTATGGCACTGACCAGCAGAAGGAATATTATCTGCCGCGTTTGGCCAAGGGATTGGAAGTGCCCTGCTTTGCGTTGACATCGCCGGAAGCAGGTTCGGATGCAGGCGCGATGCCTGATTTTGCCATCGTGTGCCGCGGCGAACATGACGGTCAATCCGATGTGCTCGGTATGCGCGTCACGTGGGATAAGCGCTACATCACGCTTGGCCCGGTTGCAACCCTTTTGGGATTGGCATTCAAGCTATATGATCCGGATCATCTGCTGGGTAAGGAAAAAGAATTGGGCATCACATTGGCACTGATCCCTACCCATACGCCGGGAGTTAACATCGGACGGCGCCATTATCCGCTTAACGGCGCGTTCCAGAATGGCCCCAATTCCGGCAACGAAGTATTTATTCCGATGGAATGGATCATCGGCGGCCGCGAAGGGGTGGGACAAGGGTGGCGCATGCTGATGAATTGCCTGGCAGCGGGCCGGTCTATTTCATTGCCGGCCACCAGTGTGGGAGCGGCAAAGTTGTCTGCCCGAACCAGCGGTGCTTACAGCCGTGTCCGGACACAATTCAAAACACCGATTGGTCATTTCGAAGGGATCGAGGAAGCTCTGGCGCGCATCGGCGGCAACACCTACATGATGGATGCGGCGCGTGTCATGACCGCCGGTGCGGTGGATCTGGGCGAAAAGCCATCGGTGATTTCCGCGATCGTCAAATACCATTTGACTGAACGGGGCCGCCAAGCAATCAATGACGCTATGGACATCCATGGTGGCAAGGGGATCTGTATCGGCCCGAGAAACTATCTGGGGCGCACTTATCAACAGATTCCGGTGAGCATCACGGTGGAAGGCGCAAATATCCTGACGCGCAATATGATCATCTTCGGGCAGGGGGCGATCCGCTGTCATCCCTATCTGCTGAGGGAAGTGAATGCCGCGCATGATGTTAACCTGGAGCGCGCATCGATCGCCTTTGATGAAGCGATCGTCGGACATGTCAAGTTTACCTTGCGCAATACGTTCAATAGCCTTCTGTATGCATTGTTCGGTAATTATATTCAAGACAATGCTCCGGAAAACTGCGCACCTGAGACCGTGGATTATTACCGGCAATTGGCGCGTTTCTCCGCCAGTTTTGCCTTTATTGCGGACATCGGATTGATGCGGCTCGGTGGTTCGCTCAAACGCAAGGAACGTTTGTCGGCGCGGTTGGGTGACATTCTGAGCATGCTTTATCTGTGCTCAGCCACGTTGAAGCGCTTTGAAGATGATGGTCGCCCCAGTTCAGATCTGCCGTTGCTGCACTGGGCCATGCAAGATGCGCTGTACAGGTTGCAACAGGCATTTGACGAATTTCTGAGTAATTTCCCGGCTCATGCTGCGGTTGTCGGGTTGCTCAAAGTATGGGTGTTTCCGTTGGGAAAACGTTGCAAACCGCCTACCGATCGCGTTGCGCATGAAGTAGCCCGGTTGATGATGACACCCGGCGTCGTACGGGATCGATTGACCACGGGAATTTACGTTCCCACTGCGGAGGATGAACCGCTTGCGGAGCTGGAACTGGCATTGCAATGTGCCATTGAATGCGAGCCGACTGAAGCCCGATTGCGGGAAGCGACCAAATCGCGGCTGATAACCGGCAGAAGCAATGAGAAAATTTCACAAGCTTTGCAGCATAAGCTCATTACTCAGGCAGAGGCAGAATTGTTGGGACGGCTGAAAGAATTGCGGGGTAAAGTGATCAAGGTGGATGATTTCCCCAAGGATTTCGGCATCGAATCGGGCACTGGCGATCATTCCAAGACATCCAGCAGCCCTACCATTCGCCATGCCAGAGTTGATGACAGAAAGGCCGAAGCGGATGCCGACGGGAATGGCGCTCCAGGCAGCCACAACATCGGAAGCAGTTTCGGAACCGACGATTCCAGCGATGCTGAACTGGAGAAACGTGCCGAGTCCATTCATGGTGAAAAGTTATCATAACCAAAGGCACACAGTGTTTTCGAGTAAAAAAAGGATAGAGAAATAAGCATGCACGTCGAACAGAACGCAACATTGCCGAACATCATTACCGTCGAACAAGCGCAAACGCTCGATGGGCTTTTCAGGGAACGTGTTCGTCGATCGCCGCAGAAAGCCGCCTATCATTATTTCAACTCGACCTGTGAAGAATGGAGCAGTTATACGTGGGAACAAATGTATCAGTCCATTGCCCGCTGGCAAGCGGCGCTCGCCAAAGAAGCGCTGGTTCCCGGCGATCGCGTGGCAGTGATGATGAGAAACTGCCCGGAATGGGTCATGTTCGAGCAGGCGGCGCTCGGACTGGGGTTGGTGGTGATTCCACTCTACACCGAGGATCGCGTCGAGAATGCGGCGTATGTGATCAATGATGCCAATGTCAAATTGCTTTTGCTGGAAACACTGCATCAGTGGCACCAATTTGATGCAATCCGGGAGCAAATTCACGGATTGCAGCGGATTATCATGCTCCGGTCGTTCGAGAACAGCGATATGAATCTGCGTGATGATGTGGTGGTGTCGGCCTGGGAATGGTTGCCTGCGCATGGCGGAGAAGTCAGCCATATCCCGCGGGATCCGCACAGCTTGGCTACCATCATTTACACCTCCGGCACATCGGGTCGTCCTAAGGGCGTGATGCTCAGCCATCACAATATCCTCAGCAATGCATTCAGTTCTTTGCAAGTGATACCGGTATTGCCGGACGATTTGTTACTATCGTTCTTGCCGCTGTCGCACACGTTTGAACGCACGTGCGGCTATTATGTTCCGATGATGGCGGGCGCCGAGATTGCGTACGCGCGGTCGATCCAGCAATTGCAGGAAGATTTGGCTACGGTCCGCCCGACCATGCTTATTTCGGTTCCGAGAATCTACGAACGGGTATACGCCGGCATACGCACAAAACTTGCCGAAGGATCGGGTTTCGCGCGATGGTTGTTTGATTTTGCGGTGGATGTCGGTTATAGCCGGTTTGAATGCGAACAACGGCGTGGTTACCGAAAATTATCCTTTATTCTCTGGCCGATACTGGAAAAACTGGTGGCGCGCAAGGTTATGAATAGACTGGGCGGCCGATTGCGGTTTGTGATGAGCGGTGGCGCTCCGCTCTCAGCAGATGTTTCGCGAATTTTCATTGGCCTGGGATTGCACATCCTGCAAGGATACGGCATGACCGAAAGCAGCCCGGTCGCGTGTGCCAACCGGTTGAATGACAATTTGCCGTCAAGCGTGGGTTTGCCAATTCCCGGCGTCGAAGTCAAATTGGGCGAGAACAACGCGCTGTTGATCCGCGGCCCGAACGTGATGCTCGGTTATTGGAACAATCCCGACGCCACCCAAGCTGTGATTTCAGCAGACGGCTGGCTCAATTCCGGAGATATCGCCGCCATTGATGAACAAGGGCATGTCTCCATTACCGGCCGGGTCAAGGAAATCATCGTTCTGTCGACCGGCGAGAAAGTGCCGCCTGCCGATATGGAAACCGCCATTTTGCGCGATCCGTTATTCGAACAGGTGATGCTGATCGGGGAATCACGCTCCTATTTAAGTGTGCTGGTTGTATTGAACCCAGCCCGTCGTCAGGAATTCCAGACCCGTTACGGATTGGGAAGCGACTGGACGAATGAACAGCAACGTCAGCAGATCGAGGAAATTCTGCTTGAAAAAATCACCCGTCAGATCAGTCAATTTCAAGGGTATGACAAGATACGCCGCGTCGCCGTCATCGACGAACCGTGGACGGTTGAGAACGGATTGTTGACTCCCACCCTGAAACTGAAACGCAACAAGGTATTTGAAAAACATCAGGCGGACATCGATCGGCTTTACACTGGGCATTAAAAAAGCCTTTTTCTCTTATTTTTTTCTCGGCAAGCTCTAAAAATACCATTGAATGCAGTAGTTTTTCAGAGTTTCGCACAAGCGGGTCTGAAATGGCATTTCTTGATTTCCCCGCTTGCCGAATTCATGGCCATCAACAGAACTATCTGATTGTCATCAGAGTTTTTCTGACATAACATGGGCTCTGTCATTTTCCAAAATGGCAGAATATTCAATACTCCTTTTCGGTCATTTTATTGATTAATCCTCGTTTGGAGTTCGATCATGGCAATACCAATAATCAATTTATCCAGTCTCGATGGTATCAATGGTTTTCGTTTGGATGGGGGACCAGCTACTCTTTCAGGTGTTTCAGTTAGCAATGCAGGAGATTTCAACGGCGACGGTTTTGATGATCTCGTTATTGGCGCTCCTTGGGCTGGTTTAAATATATATGATCGATCTGGCTCTTGCTATGTGGTATTTGGCAAAGACTCAGGTTTTGGGGCTACTTTGGATTTAACTACTCTTAACGGTACGAATGGTTTTCGACTGGATGAATCAAATGAAGCAAATTATTTAGGTCTTTCGGTGAGTAATGCTGGAGATGTCAACGGTGATGGATTTGATGATTTGATTGTTGGTGTTCCTTTCGGTAACCGGGATGGCGAATCTGTCGGTTCCAGTTATGTGCTATTTGGTAAGAGTTCAGGTTTTGGTGCCACTTTGGATCTAGCCAGCTTGAATGGCACTGATGGTTTCCGCTTGTATGGTTCTTGGGTTTTGTCATTAAGTACTGCTGGGGATGTCAATGGTGATGGTTTTGATGATCTTATTTTAGGAGCACCTTTCGTTTCTTCAAACGGTGTCCATGACGCAGGAGCTGGCTATGTGGTATTTGGCAGGGCTTCGGGATTCGATAAATCGCTGGATGTGTCTAAATTAAATGGCGGCAATGGTTTCCGACTGAATGGTTTGGCGGAAGATGATGCAACGGGTTATTCTGTGAGTGGCGCTGGAGATATCAATGGCGACGGTTTTGATGATGTGATTGTCGGTGCCTCCCGAGCTGATCCAAATGGGGATTTCTCCGGATCGAGCTATGTTGTATTTGGTAAGAGCTCGGGTTTTGGTGCAACTTTGGATCTAGCTAGTCTAAATGGCACCAATGGTTTCCGCTTAGATGGCGTATCGGCGCAGGATGACTCAGGCTGGTCAGTTAGTAACGCTGGAGATGTCAATGGAGATGGGTTTGATGATGTGATTGTCGGTGCTCGTGGAGCTAGCGTCAGTTATGTGGTCTTTGGCAAGGACTCAGGTTTTGATGCAACCTTGAATTTATCAACCTTGGATGGCAACACTGGCTTTAGTCTGGATGGGACAGAAGTTGTATTTTCGGGCTGGTCAGTCAGCAACGCTGGGGATGTCAATAGCGATGGGTTTGATGATCTCATTATCGGTGCTCCCTTTGGTGCCCCAAACGGAATTTATAGTGCTGGCATCAGTTATGTAGTTTTTGGAAAGGCTTCTGGTTTTGGTGAATCGCTGGATTTATCCAGATTAGATGAAAATAGCGGTTTTCGTTTGGATGGAGTGGAAGATTCTGATTATTCAGGTGACTCAGTAAGCACTGCCGGTGATGTCAATAACGATGGTTTTGATGATGTGATTGTCGGTTCGTATGCAGCCGACCCGAACGGAGGATTTTCCGGATCTAGTTATGTTGTGTTTGGTCGTAGCGATTTTGGTAATGGTGGACTCCCGGAAATTTTGGGTACGCCTGAAGATGATCAACTGAAAGGTACGTCAGTGGCAGAGCATTTCAATGCAGGCGATGGTAATGACAGAATGATTGGTCGTGGTGGTGCTGATATTTTTGATGGCGGTGCCGGTAATGACAAAATTAACGTGGTTGATCTCAATTTTGCTTTGGTTAACGGCGGTAGCGGCAACGACATTCTGCATACCGACGGCAAAGATCTGAACCTGGACTTGACCGATTTCTTCGGCAAAATTCAAGGCATCGAAACGATCTGTTTGTATGGACGAGGTGACAATACCTTGACATTGACTGGCGCGGAGTTGCAGGCATTGTCGGATACCACTGACACACTTAAAGTCCACGGCAATTCCGGCGATCAAGTGATTATGGAAGGCAATTGGATCGATGGCGGTAGCCACGGCTATTATCACACCTATACTCAGGACGATGCGGTACTGCTGGTGGGCATGAATATGACGGTGGCATTTGTCTGACCCATGCGATTAACTATAGATAGTTAACTCGAATAATCGGCATTAAAGGAGACTAAATCATGGCAATATCCACAATTGAATTATCCAGCCTCGATGGTATCAATGGTTTTCGATTGGATGGTGTTAAAGAACAAGATCAAGTAGGTCAGAAAGTTAGCAATGCCGGAGATGTGAATGGCGATGGTTTCGATGATGTGATTATTGGTGCTAGTGAAGCTGACCCGAACGGTGAGTCGTCGGGTTCCAGTTATGTGGTGTTTGGAAAACAATCAGGATTTAATGCAAGCATGAAGCTGTCGAGTCTTGATGGTAGCAATGGTTTTCGTTTGGATGGAGAAACAGAGAAAGATTTCTCGGGTTGGTCAGTGAGTACTGCCGGGGATGTGAATGGCGACGGTTTTGATGATGTGATTATCGGTGCTGGTGAAGCTGACCCGAATGGTGAGTCGTCGGGTTCTAGTTATGTGGTGTTTGGAAAACAATCAGGCTTTAATGCAAGCATGAAGCTGTCGAGTCTTGATGGTAGCAATGGTTTTCGTTTGGATGGAGGAACAGAGAAGGATTTCTCGGGTTGGTCGGTGAGTACTGCTGGGGATGTGAATGGCGACGGATTCGATGATATGTTTGTGGGTACTAATGCAGAAAATCCTAATGGTGGCAACTTAGGTTTTAGTTACGTGGTGTTTGGTAAAGCCTCTGGATTTGACGCCAGTATGGATCTTTCGGTTCTTGACGGTACCAATGGTTTTCGTTTGAATGGGGAGGCAGCATATGATAAGTCAGGCGCATCAGGCAGCAATGCCGGAGATGTGAATGGAGATGGCTTTGATGACTTGATTATTAGTGCTTCCTGGGCGAACCCGAATGGCTCTTTCTCGGGTTCGAGCTATGTGGTATTTGGAAAAGGATCTAGATTTAGCGCCAGCATGGAGCTGTCTAATCTTGACGGAAGCAATGGCTTTCGTATGGATGGAGTAGCAGAATTTGGTCATTCAGGTTCGTCAATTAGTGATGCCGGAGATGTGAATGGCGATGGTTTTGATGACTTGATTATCGGTGCTCCTTGGGCTGATTCAAATGGCCCTTCATCGGGTTCGAGTTATGTGATATTTGGTAAAGCCTCAGGTTTCAATGCCGCAATGGATTTTTCAAGCCTTGATGGCCATAATGGTTTTCGTTTGGATGGAATTAGGTACCATACTGCGGGTTTTTCAGTCAGTACTGCCGGAGACGTGAATGGCGATGGTTTTGATGATGTGATAATCGGGGCTGATGACGCTGATCCGAACGGCTATTCATCAGGCTCTAGTTACGTGTTATTTGGTAAAGCCTCTGGTTTCAATCCCATCATCGATTTATCCAGCCTGGATCGAGACGATGGTTTTCGATTGGATGGCGTGACAGCGTGGGATAATTCTGGTTGGTCGGTGAGTACTGCCGGGGATGTGAATGGCGATGGATTGGATGACTTGATTGTTGGTGCTCCTTGGGCTGATCCAAATGGAGAAGACTCAGGGTCCAGCTATATTATTCTCGGCCGTAGAGATTTTCGTTTTGGAATCTTCCCAGAAATCGTAGGTTCACCTGAAGATGATCAACTCAAAGGCACTTCCGCGGCAGAGCACTTCATAGCGGGCGATGGCAATGATCACATCTTTGGATTTGGGGGAGCGGATGTGTTTCATGGCGACTCAGGCAATGATGATATCGACGTTTCGGATCTCAGCTTTGGTTTAGTTGACGGTGGCATAGGTGTCGATGTACTTAACCTGGACGGCAAGGGTTTGACTTTAGACCTGACCGATTTCAAGGAGAGAATTCAAGGGATTGAAACCATCAACCTGCATGGCTCTGGCAATAGCACATTGACGTTGACTGGAACGGAATTGAAGGATCTATCGGATACTTCTGATTCGCTGAAAGTTCATGGTAAAGCCGGGGACCGCGTATTTTTGGAAGGTAATTGGGTGGATGGCGGCCCTCAGGGTTTTTATCACGTTTATATGCAAGATGATGATGTCGTCATATCGGTTGAAAACGAAGTTTCAGTCGCATCGATGACTGTCATTAATTTATCCAGTCTTGATGGTAATAATGGTTTTCGTTTGGATGGAGAAACGGAAAATGATTTCTTGGGCTCGTCGGTCAGTACCGCCGGGGATGTGAATGGCGATGGATTTGAAGATGTGATTGTAAGTCGTTCAGTGGGTTCCAGTTACGTGGTTTTTGGTAAATCTTCTGGCTTTGATACCGCGATCGATGTATCTACCCTCAATGGAAGTAATGGTTTCAGTTTGGATGGGGGGAAGCTCGATCTCTCGGGTAACGTGGTTAGGACTGCCGGGGATGTGAATGGTGATGGATTTGATGATGTGATTGTTGGTGCCTGGCAGGCTTCTGCGGTGTCATACACACCTGGTGCCAGTTTTGTAGTATTTGGAAAAGCGTCGGGGTTTAACGCTAGCATCAACCTGTCGAGTCTCGATGGCAAAAATGGTTTTCGGTTGGATGGGGTAGCGTCATATGACGGCTTATATGGCTACTTGGGCTTCACGGTGAGTACTGCTGGGGATGTGAACGGGGATGGGTTTGATGACTTAATTGCCGGAGCTCCCGGAATGGATCCAAATGGCAATTCATCAGGTTCCAGTTACGTGGTGTTTGGTAAATCATCCGGATTTGACGCCAGCATAGAAGTATCGAGCCTCGACGGCACGAATGGTTTTCGTTTGGATGGGATAACAGCACAAGATAATTCGGGAATGTCGGTCAGCGGTGCCGGAGATGTGAATGGGGATGGATTTGATGATGTGATTGTCGGTGCTCATGGAGCTGATCCACATGGCTCTTACTCGGGTTCCAGTTATGTGGTTTTTGGGAAAGAGACTGGATTTAACGCCAGCATGAACCTGTCGAGTCTCGATGGCAAAAATGGTTTGCGCGTGGATGGAGAAGCAATGGATGATTCACTGGGTAGGTCGGTGAGTACGGCCGGTGATGTGAATGGTGACGGATTCGATGACGTGATTATTGGCGCAGCTGGGGCTGATAAACAGGGAGATTTTTCGGGTTCAAGTTATGTAGTGTTTGGTAAAGCTTCAGGATTTAATGACAAAATGAATTTGTCCAGTCTTGATGGAACGAATGGTTTTCGTTTAGATGGAGAAACGGAAGATGATTTCTTGGGCTCGTCAGTCAGTACTGCTGGAGATGTGAATGGCGATGGCTTTGATGACATCATTGTGGGTGCCTGGGGAGCTGATTCGAATGGTGGAAAATCAGGTTCCAGCTATGTGGTGTTTGGTAAAGCCTCCGGCTTTAATGCGCTGATTGATTTATCCAGCCTGAAACGAGCCGATGGCTTTCGAATTGATGGGGTGGCTGTAGGTGATTATTCAGGTATATCAGTGAGTACCGCTGGGGATGTGAATGGGGACGGATTTGATGACTTGATTATTGGAGCTGATGGATCTGATCCTAACGGTTACGAATCAGGCTCCAGCTATATTCTCTTTGGCCGCAGCGATTTTGGTGGCGGAGGGCTTTCTGAAATCCTTGGCACATCCGGCGATGATCAACTCAAAGGCACGTCAGCGGCAGAGCTTTTCAAAGCAGGTGATGGCAATGATCGCCTGATCGGCCGTGGTGGTGCGGATGAGTTTCGCGGCGAAGCCGGCGATGATTACATTCAGGTAACGGATCTCGGCTTCGGTCTGGTTGATGGTGGGGCGGGCAACGATGTCCTGCACACCGATGGCAAGAATCTGAATCTGGATTTGAGCCATTTTCTCGACAAGATCCAAGGTATCGAAACGATCTGCCTGTACGGTCGGGGTGACAATACATTGATCTTGACCGGCGCGGAACTGAAGGCGTTGTCGGACACTACCGATACGCTCAAAGTCCACGGCAATGCCGGCGATCAGGTGATTCTCGAAGGCAACTGGATCGATGAAGGCAGTCACGGTTTTTATCACACCTATACTCAGGACGTGGCAGTATTGTTGGTGGGCGCGAACATGACGGCGGTGTTTGCGTAGGGAATTTTTAAAGGAATACTGCGAATTTGCGTACGTTTTCGCTGTGCCAATAGTGAAATTGGGTTCAAGAGATTCGTTTCTTAAAAAAATTGGTGTTTGTTGAACCCGTTTTATGTTGATGGTGCTGCGCCTCCATGATCAGTTTCAATCATTTTGCCTGACTTTCATCCTACTGCGGGGCATCAGTTCGATAGCTGTTTTTGCTCAACCCGAGGAGTTTTAGTTGCGGTGTCTGATACCTTCGTGCTGTTAAATATTTCCGATGGGCATGATTGCACCGTCGTCAATAATCTGAAACAACGGGATAAACAGATAATTTATTGATATTGTTAAATAATATTAATTATTTGTTGATATCAGCCTATTGAAAATAGATCTGCGCTCACTGATTGTCAGGTGATTTTCTGCAGCGTAGACTCAATCTTGAATAAAAGAGAATCGGGTAGAAAAGGTTTTTCTCGATTCTTCAACATGCCTGTTTAAAAAAGGAGTTTTAATATAATGGCAATTTCAACAATTAATGTGGCCACTTTGGATGGCGGCAATGGGTTTCGTATCGATGGAGAAGGTACAGATTTTTTCTCGGGCGTATCGGTCAGCAGTGCCGGGGATATTAATGGTGACGGCTTGGATGATGTGATGGTGGGTGCTTTGCGTAGTTATTATTTTAGTTATCACGACGGGCTCAGTTATGTAGTGTTTGGACAGAATGCCGGTTTTGATGCAGTGATTGACCTCGCCGGCTTGGACGGGAGGAATGGTTTCCGCATGAATGAGGCCAGAGCTCCCTATCTGGTCAGTGATGCCGGGGATTTCAACGGCGACGGCTTTGACGATGTTCTCATTGGAGTTGAAGGTTCATACGGCGTCTATAACAGCAGCGAAGGGGCAGGATATATTATTTTTGGCAAGGCTGAAGGTTTTGTAGCTGACCTCGATTTATCCACCCTGGATGGACAAAATGGTTTCGGCATGGAGGGAACTGGAAAAGTCAATGTAACGATCAGCGGCGCAGGGGATGTCAATGGCGACGGTTTTGACGATGTGATCGTGGGTGCACGCACCGCCAGTTATGTGATCTTTGGCGGGATATCCGGTTTTGATGCTGCGATGGATCTATCAGGACTCGATGGCAATATGGGTTTCCGGCTGGATGGCGCAGGCGCCGAAGTAAGCGGTGCGGGGGACATCAATGGCGACGGATTTGCCGACGTGATGATGAGCGTCGGTCCTGATGCTTATGGCGCAGCAGGCCAGGGAGCGGGTTATGTGGTGTTTGGTAAAGCTGCCGGCTTTGATTCCGCGCTGGACTTGGCCACCCTGGACGGTAGCAATGGGTTCAGTTTCAGTGACGGAAGATCTAATCCACAACCCAATTCCGTCAGCCGTATCGGCGACATCAATGGAGATGGCCTGGATGATATCGTTTTTGGCACGCAGGCGTTTTATGACGCGACCACTCAGACGCATTATCAGAGTGCGATGTATGTCCTGTTCGGGCAAGTCGCCGGTTTTCCGGCAAGCGTCGATTTATCTCATCTTGACGGCAGTAATGGTTTTCGAATCGATGGCGCTGAGAGTGAACAGTACGCGGGGGTGTCTGTTAGCGGAGCGGGCGATGTCAATGGCGATGGTTTTGACGATATGATCGTGGGGACGGACCAGACCGCGTATGTCGTGTTCGGTAAAGCGTCCGGTTTCGATGCCACGCTCGATTTAGCTGAGTTGAGCAGTGAGATGGGCTTCACGATCACGGCGATTCCGGGGCGCACATTTTTCAGTAGCGTCAGCAGCGCCGGGGATGTGAACAACGATGGTTTTGGTGACCTGATCCTTGGTGCGCCGTTCGATAACGTAGAGCATCTGGAAGGTTCAAGTTACGTGGTCTTTGGCCGCAGCGATTTTGGCAGCGGCGGATTGCCCGAAATCCCCGGAACAGCAGCTGATGATCAACTCAAGGGCACTTCCGCGGCCGAGCTGTTCAATGCTGGCGATGGCGACGATCGCCTGATTGGTCGAGGCGGTGCAGATGAGTTTCAAGGCGAATCGGGCAATGACTATATTCAGGTTAGAGATCTCGGCTTCGGACTTGTTGACGGGGGCACCGGCAACGATGTCCTGCATACCGACGGCAAGGATCTGAAGCTGGACTTGACCGATTATCTCGACAAAATTCATAACATCGAAACGATCTGTTTATATGGTCGGGGCGACAATACGCTGACGCTGACCGGTGGGGAACTGAAAGCGTTGTCGGACACCACCGATACCCTCAAAGTCCACGGCAATGCCGGTGATCAGGTGATTCTGGAAGGTAACTGGGTGGATGGCGGAAGTCACGGTTTTTACCATACCTATTCGCAGAACGATGCGATATTGTTGGTGGGGATGAATATGGTGACGGTATATGCATAAATTGAAGGAGAACCAATCATGGCAATAACAATTATCAAATTAGCTAGTCTTGATGCCAATGATGGCTTTCGTTTAGAAGGAGAAGCAGAGAATGATTGGTCGGGCTACGCCACGAGTGCTGCTGGGGATGTGAATAACGATGGATTTGATGATGTAATAGTTGGGGCTCCTTTTGCTGATCAAAACGGCTCTTACTCGGGCTCGAGTTACGTAGTGTTTGGCCAAGTCGCTGGCTTAAGCGCTCGCTTGAACCTGTCAAGTCTCGACGGCGTGAATGGTTTTCGTTTGGATGGTGAATTGCCAGATGATCACTCGGGTGGATCGGTCAGCAGTGCTGGAGATGTGAATGGCGATGGGTTTGATGATGTGATTGTTGGTGCTTCTGAAGCTGATAAGAACGGCCAGTATTCCGGATCGAGTTATGTAGTTTTTGGTAAAGCTTCCGGATTTAATGCTAGCTTGAACCTGTCAAGCCTTGATGGCAATAATGGTTTTCGGATTGATGGAGAATCCATCTATGACCACTCCGGTAGGTCGGTCAGCAATGCCGGAGATATCAATGGAGATGGGTTTGATGATGTGATTATCGGTGCTGCTAAAGCTGATCCGAATGGTTACAGATCAGGCTCGAGTTATGTGGTCTTTGGTAAAGCTTTCGGATTTGATGCCAGCTTGAATCTGTCAAGTCTCAATGGTAGCAATGGTTTTCGGATTGATGGAGAGTCCATCTATGATTACTCCGGCTGGTCGATCAGCAATGCTGGGGATGTCGATGGTGATGGTTTTGATGATTTAATTGTCGGTGCTCCTAACGTTGATTCTAATGACCATTACTCGGGTTCGAGTTATGTGGTATTTGGTAAATCGACTGGATTTAGCGCCACCATTAATCTGTCGAGTCTTGATGGCATCAACGGTTTTCGGATTGATGGCTTAACTGCCTATGATTTTGTCGGTAACTCGGTCAGCAGCGCGGGAGATTTAAATGGTGACGGATTTGATGATGTGATTGTTGGAGCTAGGTCAGATGATCTGTACAGCGATAGTTCAGATTCAAGCTATGTGATATTTGGCAAATCGACCAGATTTGATGCCGATTTCGATTTGTCGAGTGTCGATGGGAAGAATGGTTTTCGATTGCTTGGTGAAGCGCATGGCGACTATTTCGGTCATTCGATTAGCGATGCCGGGGATGTGAATGGCGATGGATTCGATGACTTGATTATTGGAGCAGAGGGAGCTGATCCTAATGGCGAGGGCTCTGGTTCGAGTTACGTAATATTTGGTAAAGCTTCCGGTTTTAGTGCCATGATGGATTTGACTAGTCTCGAGATAAATGATGGTTTCAGGGTGGATGGAGAAGCTTCTGGTGATTATTCAGGTAAATCAGTTAGCGCTGCCGGAGATGTGAATGGTGATGGTTTTGACGACTTGATGATCGGTGCTTTTAAAGCAGATCTGAATCGCGATAACTCTGGTACTAGCTATATTCTCTTTGGTCGCAGCGATTTTAGTATTGACGGACTTCTAGAGATTGTAGGTACACGTGCAAATGACCAACTTTCAGGAACTTTCACAGCAGAATACTTCAAGGCAGGGGCAGGAAACGATCGCATGATCGGCCGTGGCGGGGCGGATGAATTTCACGGTGAGGCAGGCGACGATCACATTCAGGTTTTGGATCTTGGTTTTGGCTTGATTAACGGCGGAACTGGCAACGATGTCCTGCATACCGACGGCAAGGATCTGAAACTGGATTTGACCGATTATCTCGACAAAATTCATAACATTGAAACGATTTGTTTATATGGTCGGGGCGACAATATGCTGACACTGACCGGTGCGGAACTGAAGGCATTGTCGGACACCACCGACACCCTCAAAGTCCACGGCAATGCCGGTGATCAGGTGATTCTTGAAGGCAACTGGGTGGATGGCGGAAGCCACGGTTTTTACCATACCTATACGCAGGATGATGCGGTGTTGCTGGTGGGCATTAATATGGCCGCGGTTCTGGCGTAGAGAATAATCTTTTCTATTCGGTAAACGGTAAGGAAATCCGGTCAAGAGAGATGATGACCGGATTTATTATTTCTGTACGATGCGAGATTTAAGAAATGAAGGGGATTTTATGGCCAAGGATATGAACAAGCTCGATCAAGTCGTTCTCGAAGCGCGCCGTAATGCAGAAAAGCGTGCGCAGGGCTACCGCGAGCAGGCGCTCAAGCTGTTTCCCTGGGTGTGTGGTGGATGTGCTCGGACGTTCGATCATACCAATCTGCAACTTCTCGAGGTTCATCACAAGAACAGCAATCATGACGATAATCCACCGGATGGCAGCAATTGGGAACTGCTGTGCACCTACTGCCATGAGCATGAGCACTCCAAACTGAAAGATGCGATGGGACGGGTCGATCGAACACAGGATCAGGAAGTGGCTACCTTCAATCCTTTTGCCAATCTGAAGGATATGCTGAAGAAAAAATAATTCTTTGAACGCTTTTCCTTTTTGGCAATTGCTTAGCAATTGGAGCTTGGCGTTGTGCTTCTTTAGTGAGATGATTGATTATCATGTGAGGTATTTCTTACGCATATAAGGGGTGACGATGGACGCATCACATATCTGGCGATTTTTCCGCTCGGGCGGATTTGATCAAGTACGTTTGGAAACTGGCGCGGATCTGAAAGCGCTGAGCGAGCTTGATCCCAAACTGTGGGTGGCATTGAGCTGTCCGACCGATCATCTTGAGTTCGACAAAAAAACACTCGATTTCATTGATTCCGATGGCGACGGCCATATCCGTGTGCCGGAGATCGTCGCTGCGGTTAACTGGGTCGTTGCTGTATTGAAGCAGCCCGAGGACATCATTCAGGGGGCCGATGTGCTGCCATTGAGCGCCATCAATGACAGCAGCCCGGAAGGCGCGGTCCTGCTGACGTCGGCCAAGCAGATCCTGAAGAATATCGGCAAGAAAGACGCCGATGTCATTACCATCGAGGATACCGCAGATTTAAACCGTATCTTTGCCAGCACTCAATTCAATGGCGATGGTATTGTTCCGGCCACTGCGGCAGCCGAAGAAGATACGCGGGCAGTGATCGAAGACATTATTACTTGTGTTGGAGCCGACGAAGACCGATCGGGTTTACCAGGCATTTCCGAGCAAAAGGTCGAGCAGTTCTTTGCCGAAGCTGAAGCTTATTCTGCCTGGTGGCAGGAAGCGGAGCAGGACGCGACCAACGTGCTGTTGCTTGGCAGGGATACCGAAGCAGCGAAGACCTCGTTCGATGCCATCAAAGCCAAAGTTGACGACTATTTTATCCGCTGCCGCTTGGCCGAGTTTGATCAACGCGCGGGAGAGCCATTGAATCCGGCGCAGTCAGACTATGAAGCGCTCGCAAAAACCGATCTGTCGAGTCGATCCGAACAATTGACAACGTTGCCCATCGCCAAAATCGAGGCAAAAAAAGACCTGCCGCTCGAAGATGGCGTCAATCCAGCCTGGATGGCTGCAATCAATGAATTCAAGAACAAGGTCGTCATGCCGCTGCTTGGGGAAAAGCAAGCGTTGAGCATGGCGGAATGGCAGCATTTATGTGACCGGTTCAATGCGCATCAGGCGTGGCTGAATGTCAAGCGCGGCGCATTGGTCGAAGCTTTCGGGATCGACCGCATCCGCGAGATTCTGGGAGGTGGTTATCACGAAAGAATTCTTGCGTTGATTCATAAAGATACTTCATTTGCCAGCGCTTCGGATGCGATCAATTCGGTTGAAAAATTGATTCGCTACCACCAGCACCTGTTTCACCTCTTGAATAATTATGTTTCTTTCCGGGACTTTTATACTCGCCGTGATAAGGCGATATTTCAGGCTGGGTCGCTCTATCTGGATGGACGAAGCTGTGATTTCTGCCTGCGAGTGACTGATGTTGACAAGCATAGCAGCATGGCCAACCTGAGCGGCACCTATTTGGCGTATTGCGAATGCAAGCGCCGCGGCGGCAATGAAAAAATCATCATCGCGGCGGCATTCACCAATGGCGATGCAGACAACTTGATGGTCGGCCGTAATGGCATTTTTTATGACCGCAATGGTCAGGATTGGGATGCCACCATCATCAAGATCATTGAGCATCCCATCAGCGTGCGGCAAGCTTTCTGGTATCCGTATAAACGGATTGGAAAAATGATCGGCGAGCAAGTCGAGAAAATGGCGAGCGCGCGTGAAAAATCAGTGCATGATCAGGCGGTCGCGGGCATTTCTGATGTATCTCAGAAGGCGGAAGGGGGCAAAGCGCCAGCAGCGCCTTTTGATGTGGGTAAATTCGCCGGGATTTTTGCCGCGATCGGCCTGGCGATTGGCGCCATCGGTACGGCAATTGCCTCCGTGGTGACGGGTTTTCTAGGCTTGATATGGTGGCAAATGCCGCTCGCGATTGTCGGCCTGATCCTGTTGATATCGGGGCCTTCGGTGCTGCTTGCGTTTCTCAAGCTCCGCAAGCGAAATTTGGCGCCTTTGCTCGATGGCAACGGCTGGGCGATCAATACCCGCGCGATCATCAACATCCCATTTGGCACATCGCTCACTCACATGGCTGCGTTGCCGCCGGGCGCCAAGCGTTCTCTGATTGATCCGTATGCCGAAAAGAAAAGTCCGTGGAAATCCTATTTTTTCCTGTTGATATTGATCGGCAGTCTTGCCTACCTCTGGCATGGCGGTTATTTGCACCGAGGTCTCATTGACGAAGTGCGCCAGCAGCTTTCCGTCGTTACCGGCAGTGCAACGACGAAAGAGGTGGAAAAGGACGCTAAAAGCCCGACCACAAAAGAGGCACCGCCGGCCAAAAATGACGCAGTGGCGAAAAATCCGCAAGCGGTGAGCGTTACTGCATCGCCCGCGGATGAAGCAACAGAAAAAGTGACTGAAACAGTGCCGACACCGGCGTCTGCCGCGGCGCCTTCCGTGGCGGCCCCGCCAGCCAAGCCGGCACCAAAGCCGTGATGTTGAGCCAGGAAAAATCCCGATGAACGCAGCGATGCAGAAGAGAGTATTTATCAGTTAACAACGGGGGCACTCTCGAATGGTACCGAAATTCAATGAGTGGCCTCAATCTCATTGATTGAAATCAACAAGTCGATATAATGAACCTTTCACGCCCACTGGAGCTTAGTCATGCTTAAAATAACTGATGTCACTGGAATCGGCCCTGTCTCAGTCAAGATACTTTCCGAACATAACATCACAACCGTTGAAGCATTGGTTGCGATCAGTCTCGTGGATTTGAAACAAATTCATGGTTTCAGTGATTTGCGTGCCCGTGCGGTCAAGAAAGCAGCCGCTGAGTGTGTGCAGAGATCGGCAAAGCAAGCAGCTCATTCCGCCAACAGTTTGCAAGCGCCGGTCAAAAAAGCACCTGTCAGGAAACCGGTGGCGAGGAAACCGGCAGCAGTAGAACAGCAGGCAGCAGAACCGGTTACTGGCAGCATAGCGTCGAGCAAAAACAAAGATAATGCCAAAATTAAGGCCAAGGATAGGGATAAGGATAAGGTTAAAGCAGAAGTAAAAATGCCGGTCAAAGAAGCACCTGTCAAGAAACCGGTGGCGAGAAAATCGGCAGATGTAGCGCAGCAGGCAGCAGAACCGGTTGCCGCCAGTACAGTGCCGAGCAAGAAGAAAGATAAGGCTAAAACCAAGACCAAAAATAAGGTTAAAGCAGATGCAAAAATAAAAGATCAGGACAAAAGGAAGAAAAATAAAAATAAAAAGAAAAGCAGCAAGAAAAAAGGCAAAGAAAAAAAATAATCGACACCATCGCAATGAATGACAGTTCATCCATTGCATGAGCAAGCGCCGTAAAGAAAACCAGGACAGTAATTCTGCCGGTTTTCCTGCGCGGCATCACCCACGAATATTGTTTTAATGACTCATGAAATCGATGTATCAATTTTCGAAATCTCAATCGCAAGCCGTCGTTTATGGATGAATCCTATGCGGCTGTAGATCTCGGTTCGAACAGTTTTCATATGATTGTTGCCAACCTGGTCGATGGAAATCTGCAAGTTATCGACCGCCTGAAGGAAATGGTCCGATTGGCTTCGGGGTTGAACGACCAGCAGGAACTGTCTGAAGAATCCACCCAGCAAGCGCTGGAATGCTTGCAGCGATTTGGCCAGCGCATCAAGGAAATTCCTCATGTCAATGTCCGCGCCGTTGGCACCAACACGTTGCGTGAGGCCAAGAATGGCCATGTTTTTCTATCTCAGGCTCATCTTGCGCTCGGACATCCGATTGAAATCATCGCGGGCCGCGAAGAAGCCAGGCTGATCTATTCGGGCGTCGCCCATAGCCTATATGATGAGGACAGTCAACGGCTGGTTATCGACATCGGCGGCGGCAGTACCGAAGTGATCATCGGCCGGAAATTCGACACCTACTGCACCGAAAGCTTGTACATGGGTTGCGTCAACGTTGGGCAACGCTTTTTTGAGGATGGCAAGATCAAGGCCAAGCGGATGCGAAAAGCTATGTTATTTGCAATGCAGGAATTGGAATCGATCGAAACTATGTATAAAAAAGTGGGCTGGGATCGTGCACTGGGTTCCTCGGGTACCATACTTGCCATACGCGACGTCGTCCAGGCACAAGGATGGTGTGAGGCAGGCATCACTGCTGCAGGGTTGCAGCAATTGCAGGAAGCGCTGCTTGCGATCGGTGATAGTGCATTGATCGATTTCGCTGGCTTGCCGGATCGGAGAAAACCGGTGTTCGCCAGTGGCGTGGCTATTTTGAGCGGTATTTTTGAAGTGCTGAATCTGGACAAGATAGAGGTATCCGAAGGCGCGTTGCGTGAAGGGTTGCTGTATGACCTGATCGGCCGGGTTCATAATGAGGATATCCGTGACCAGACGATTACTGCGCTGGGTCAGCGCTACAACGCCGACATTGATCAGGCGAATCGGGTCAGGGTCACGGCAGAACAGTTGTTTCATCAGGTCAAGAACGATTGGGAATTGGATGAAAAGGCCGATCTGAAATTGCTGGTGTGGGGAGCGCTCATTCATGAGATCGGTTTATCGGTGGCGCATAATCAATATCACCGTCATGGCGCTTATCTGACGGCGAATTCTGATCTGGCCGGTTTTTCCAGACAGGATCAAGCGAAGTTGGCCATGCTGGTGCGTAGTCACCGTCGCAAATTTCCGTTGGAAGAATTTGCTCAGATCAACAATGCTCAGAAGGTTTCAGTGACACGGCTGTGTGTTTTGCTGAGACTGGCAGTGGTAGTGCATCGCAGCCGGTCTACTCGCGATCTGCCCATGATACGCATCAGCGTGAACAAAAATCGCATCAATCTCGATTTTCCATCGGACTGGTTTGATGATCATCCGCTCACCCGAGTCGATTTGTCTACCGAACAAGGTTTTTTGGATGCCGCCGATTTTAATCTGATTTTTGATTAGATTTTGAGATCTAGGGGAAAATCGCAATAATGTTCCAGCAGTACCTGCTGTGCCGAACGCGGCTTGGCGGCACCAGGTTTCAAATGTTTGTAAGAACCATCGCTTTGCAATTGCCAGGCTTGAGTATTGTCGGACAGATAGCTGAGCAGGCCGTATTTGAACACGGTATCGCTGGTGCGTTTTTCTTCGATGGGAAAGCATACTTCGACGCGATAATGCAAATTACGGGTCATCCAGTCGGCGCTGGAGCAGAACATTAGGGCGTTGCCATCGTTATGAAAATAATAGACGCGCGTGTGCTCCAGGAAACGACCCACGATCGATCGTACCGTAATGTTGTCCGATACGCCTTTAATGCCGGGGCGCAGGCAACAGACGCCCCGAATGATCAGATCGATCTTGACCCCTGCTTGTGATCCACGGTAGAGCGCCGCAATGATTTCGGGGTCGACCAGCGCGTTCATTTTTGCGATGATCCATGCTTTTCTTCCCTCGGTCGCGGTGCTGATTTCCTTTTCGATATAACCTAGTATGCCCTTATGCAGCGTAAACGGGGATTGCAGCAGCTTTTTGAGTTTTCCTGCCCGGCCCAACCCGGTCAATTGATGAAATAATTTATTGACATCTTCACCGATGGCTTTGTCACAGGTCAATAGACCGTAATCGGTGTAGACGCGAGCCGTTCGCGCATGATAATTACCGGTTCCCAGATGCACATAGCGGCGCAATGTCCGGCCTTCCCGTCTCACCACCAGAATCATTTTGGCATGAGTTTTGTAATTGACCACGCCATAGACCACGTGCGCGCCTGCGTCCTGTAATTCACTGGCCAGTTCGATATTGGCTTCTTCGTCGAACCGGGCGCGCAATTCGATCACGACGGTAACTTCTTTTCCCGCCCGGGCAGCGCCCTTCAAAATTTCAACCACGGCGGAATCGGCGCCGGTGCGGTACAGCGTTTGTTTGATCGACAGCACATTCGGGTCGGCAGCGGCCTGGCGCAGAAAATCGATGACTGGCGCAAACGATTGAAACGGATGATGCAACAAAATGTCGCCGTTGTGCAATGCATCGAAAATATTTAGATTTTTGAGCAATCGCCGTGGAATGTCGGGCGTGAATCCAGCGAATTTCAATTCTGGTCGATCGACCAGATCGCAAATGGCGAGTAGGCGTCCCAGATTGACCGGCCCGGTGACCTGATATAAATCGTTTGGCTGTAAATCAAATTTTTGCAACAGAAAATGGCTCAAGCCATCCGGGCAGTTGTCTGCCACCTCCAGACGCACGGCATCGCTGAAGCGCCGCGATGGCAATTCACCCTCGAGCGCGCGCAGCAAATCATCGATTTCCTCATCGTCGATGAACAGATCGCTATCTCGCGTCACCTTGAATTGGTGACATCCGGTCACACTCATGCCAGGAAAAAGATCGCTGACATGGGCGTGAATAATCGACGAGAGCATCACGAAGTCATGATTTCCGGCGCTGTATTTGGCAGGAATATGGATGACTCTGGGTAGCGAGCGCGGCGCCTGGACAATGGCCATTCCAGAATCGCGCCCAAAAGCATCTTTACCTTCGAGCGAGATGATGAAATACAGGTTCTTGTTCAGCACCCGTGGAAACGGATGTGCCGGATCCAGGCCGATAGGGCTCAGCACGGGCAATACTTCGTTCTTGAAATAGCGATTGATCCAGCGCGCAGTCTGGGGTTTCCATTGCGAGCGGCGCAGCAATCGGATCTTATCTTTTGCCAATGCTGGGATGATCATGTCATTCCAGACGCTGTATTGCTCGACGACGAACTGATGGGCGATTTCGCTGATGCGCGCCAGCACTTCGGTGGGTGACAGGTTATCAGGGCCGGTTTGTATCGAACCATATTTGACTTGCTGTTTTAAGCCAGCCACACGAATTTCAAAAAATTCATCGAGATTGGTGCTGGCGATGCAGAGAAATCGCAATCTTTCCAATAATGGCAAGCTGTCGTCCTTGGCCTGTTCGATGACTCGGCGGTTGAATTCAAGCAGACTCAGTTCGCGATTGATATACAGCGTTGGGTTTTTTAGATCACTCGTATTCATGACGGGCGGTTGGCGGAAATGGGCTGGAGAAAAAGCAAACGGAAGGATTCTAGCGCAGTTTGTGACTCGTCTGATTCTTTATGGAGACGGTGTCTACATTTAGCGACACACTTGATAGCCCAGGCAATGAATATGTCGGATCACATGGTTACTTTATTGGCGTTTGGGAATCAGCCTCAGTAATTTTCCATCCTGTTCATCCGTCAACAGATACAGTGCGCCATCCGGGCCTTGCTCCACATCCCGAAAACGTGCCGCGTGGGTGAGTAATTGTTCTTCTCCGAGTATTTTGCCGTTCTCGGACATCAAGCGGGCGATGTGCTGACCGGCCAGCGCGCCTATGAAGATATTGTTGCGCCATCCCGGAAATAGATTGCCGGTATAGAACACCATGCCGGATGGTGCGATGGAAGGAGTCCAATAATAGATGGGCTCTTCGAAACCTTGTTCGGCGTGTTCATCCTTGATCGGAATTCCCGAGTAATGACTGCCATAGCTTGCTTTGGGCCAGCCATAATTTTTTCCGGGCCGGGGAATATTGATTTCGTCGCCGCCTTTGGGGCCATGCTCATGGATCCATAGATCGCCGGTTTTCGGATGAATGGCCGCGCCTTGCACGCTGCGGTGGCCATACGACCAGATTTCCGGTTTTGCCTGGGAATCCTTGGAAAAAGGATTGTCAGCGGGGACGGTGCCGTCAGGACGTATGCGAATGATTTTGCCGAAATAGTTGTCCAGCCGCTGGGCGTCTTCTGCGTGTTCGCCGCGATCACCCAAAGTGATGAACAGATTGCCATCGGGAGCAAAGGCCAGTCGCGAGCCAAAGTGAACGCCTCCCACCGTTTTCGGCAATTGCCGGAAAATGACCTTTAGCTGTTGCAGCTCGCCATTGACAAGTTTGGCACGTGCTACGGCTGTGCTGGCTTTGGCTCCTTCAGGTTCGGCGTAGGATAAATAAATCAATCGATTGATAGTGAAGTCGGGATCCAATGCGACATCGAGCAAGCCGCCTTGTTTTTCATTGAAAACCGCCGGAACGCCTTTGATGGGTTCCGATATCCGTCCGTCGGGTGAAATGATGCGCAACTGGCCGGTTCGCTCGGTCACTAACAGGTTTTTGTCCGGCATGAAGGCCATGCCCCACGGAAATTGCAGTCCTCTGACAAGCAGTTCCACATCGAATTCTGCTTGGATGCGCTGTGCCTGCGCGGCAAATGAGAAAGGCAGGCTAAATGCGATTGAAAAGAGGATGGTTTTGAGCAATGGTTTCATGGCATGAATGAGAAAGCGTTGAGGGTGTTTAAATGTAACATCCCTGTCTGTTCATCTCAACCTTGCTGGAGAGTGTGGCTGGTCTGCTTTATCGAAGCCGGAGCACTCTACAGGGTTTGCAAGAGGCGAAAGATATATTCTGCCGTCGGACGGGGAGCCAGATGTTGATCAAACAATGCTGCATTGAGATGACCGAGCTGATGTGCCTGCTGTGGATGGGTTGCGAGCTTTAATGCCTGTTCGACCAATTCATCGGGATCACTGTAACGGAATTGTCCGGATAAATGAGGATGAGCCATCAATAATTCAGGATTATTTAGTAGAGGCTCTCCGGCTACCGGAATACCCAGTGCCATGGCCAGACTGAATTTGGATGAAATGCACCCTTCCATGCCCTGGGTATAAATGACGACTTTCGAACGTGCCAGTGTTTTTAGGTAATCGGCTTGATTCAAGCGTTGAGGGTACCGATGAGTATAGTGTTGCGGTAGCGCTGATTGACTGGTGAATCCCATTTCAATGTTGAGATGGCTGATACCGTCTAACCTGTTCATGACGTGGTAGCGACGTTGCATGATGGATGCATGGCGAGGGCCAGGGCGAAAGCTGGTCACGTAGAAGATGTCGATGTCCTTCGGGATGGAGCGGTGCGCAATGATTTGATCGAGTGTCAGGAAGTTTTTCAGATCCCGCAGACGACGTCTCGTAGCCGCCATATAACCACGGTATGGTTGACCATGCCCGAGACTGGGTCTGTAGCCGAACCAGATCGAAGGTAGCAGAAGGCGCTGACTGAGCAGGAATGAACATTGTGGACGGATAGGAAAAAACTGCGCTATGCCGTGGATTGTTTGCTGATTGGCTGACAGCGCAGCGGTTTCATAGATAATCCGAGGGTTGTAGTTGACCTTGAAATATGCATCGACGGTTTGTAGCAGCGGCCAATGATATCCTCCTCCCCGGCTTTCGACAGTCAGTGAATTATCATCGTGGGTGTCGATGCAGACATATAACGTTTGATTGCCTTGTTGAAGTTTGAATAACACCATGGCAAACAGCAGATGTTGCCAATCACGGTTCTGAACAGCCTTTTTTAAGCGGGTTGGCAGTGAATGCGCGATCTGCATGCGCAATCCGTGCGTTTTTGTCAGTTCATGAAAACCATTCAGATAATAACTCGCGTAATACACTTGCGACGTGTCATAAAAAACAAGACGGGGTGTGTTCATTTCCGGCAACAGGCCTTTCCTGCCTCGGATGATTGGATGTTGATCAAGCTTCCCAGCCGGTTACGATATGACGCAACGAATCCAGCGCGACGAGCTGTTTCTCTTGGCCTGCCTGAGACCAGTAGTCGAGCCGTTCGCGAGCGGCGCGCACTTCTTCTGCAAGATCCAGGCTGCGGTAATCGGGTGAATAGAATACCCGTGAAACCAATGCACGAGTTGCACCCAGGCGTGGATATTGCGCATAAATTAAATCACTGGGGATCGGTAAACGGTTATCGTTGATTCGGCCAATACCGGCAAAACCGAACGGAATTCCCACAGTCAGCATGGTATCCGTTAGCATATCCAGCAAACCGGATGTTAGCACTTCAAAATGATTCGAAAGCTTCATATCGATATAGAGATCGTTCAGGCCAAAGTGAATTTCATCGATGCCGGGCAGCCGGATGATTTCGCGTAATCGCATTGCGGCGGCGGCGGTTTCTACCAATAAGGATACTTGCGCACGGCCATTGATAAGTTCAATGAATGTTGCGGCTTCATTTACTGTCCGGAACATGGGTAACATCAGCACATCAACCCCTTGATCCAGCAGGTAATTAATTTCATTGCGCGAGCCGGCATGGATGGGATTGGTGCGCGTGAACAATGCCGCGCGGGTCAGTTGATTCCGGATAGCCTGAAGCTCATAACTCTGATGGTTGGAAATCCAGGCTTTGCTGGCGTCTTGCCGATGCTCCTTGCCTATCTTTTCCAGATCCAGACCAATCCGATCAACACCGGCATCGTTCGCAGCTTGAGCCAAACCGGGGTCATTGGTAAACAGAGTCAAAACAAAATCACTGCCGTAGCTCATGCCACACCTCTCAGGTTGAAATTATGAGTGTTAACGGCAGATCCAGGTTCAAGATGAGCGAATGATCAAAATCGGTAGGGAATGCTATCAGTATCGAAGGGTAAACGCCATTCATCAGGATCGGCGTAATTATAGGGACGGTCGAAGTAATTGATGAAGCCGCTTTCGCTAAGATCAATATTTTGCAGGCCATGCCAGATCCCGGGTGGAATAGTCGTCAACATCGGCCGCATCCGGCTGAGGTGGAGAACATTGATTTCTCCGCGAGAGCTGGAATCTGGACGGTCATCGTATAACACCAGTTTGATGGATCCATTGATCACAAAGAACGTATCCATTTGATGCTCATGCATGTGCCATGCGCTGATAGCATTTGCGCGCAGGTTGACATGAATCATATGGCGTATCTGATCTGGGCCAATCGTCCATTCTGGCCGGTATAGTTCGGTCGTAATGCCGTTTCGCGTGATGATGTTGGGTATCTCTTTCTGAGTTACGCCTTGCAGTAAAGCGCGAATCGGCTTGCCATCCGTCGTAATTGTTTGTTGATCTTTTTTTGCATTTTTCAGCATTGCTGGGTTCTCCACAATTAAATTATTAAATACACGGCTCGATTAAACAGTGAGTTATACGTCACTGTATAACTATATCTGAAATCAATAACGGTCAAATTTTCGTGAGTTGAAGAATTTTCAGGCGGAGAGTGAGACAGATGAGCAAACATCCCTTTTATTCGATTGAGCCGGGAAGGAGAGGCAGTAGTTGAAGTTTTGATAAGAGTGTGACTGATTCTCGAAGATATGCTTATAACGGTGAGTGAGCATTGTTAACTGCCATCCAATCAATCGAATATTTATCGATTGGATGGATGACAGGAAATGGCTACAGCTTAGATAATTAACTCAGGACGCTAACGTCATCCCAACCGATCTGATCGGGTTGTACCCCGATGAGCGTGATGGATACGTCCGAGCCAAAATTGACGATGAAATTCTGACCATCATGATGGCTATCGGAAATATAACTCGCCAGATGTTCACGCGAGGTCAATCCCAAACCGGTATCGAAAACCAGCATATCGCCTTCTTGGGATCGAAAATCATCAATGCGGAGATGATGGGCTTCGCGAAAAATGAAATCATCCGCGCCTTGACCGCCGTGGCAATCTTCACCTCCACGAACCGCGATGAAATCATCTCCGCTCGTGCCGAAATAGCTAAGGTTACCGGTAAATTTTGGAGTTACGCCATTTCCACCATTCGGTGAAACTTGCCATTGTTCAGAAATCCGCGAAAACAGTCCATCGCCGTCAGGGTCGGAATAGCGGGTAATTTCTGTTCCAAAAGGCTTGATTTCGGTGCGGATGACATTGGATCCTTCAACGGTATACGATTTTCTGCCATTATCAGTCAGTGACTTGGGTTCCAGGACACCATCATCCATTTCAAAAACAGCTGTCACTTGGCCGTTGACAATGTCAAATTTGAAAATTTTGTGTCCGCCAGAGGAATTGTCATCACCGCCATTATCATCACGGCGTCCTCCATGGTCGTCATTTAGATCATGGTTGGGGCTATCATCATTATTGCGTGAACTCATCTTATTTCTCCTTAATTAAGTCTGGGTTGTGGTATCAGACGATTTATTGGGTTAAGAAGCTTCACATCACGAACTTCTAAAATCCCTGACACGCTAGATCGTCAGTTGCTAAATTATTTTGCATGTAGGAATAATTATATGCGGGAAAAATTCCCATGTCAATTATTTGTGGAAAATTTTCACACGGATGTAATTTCCTTGTTCCACCTTCTTGTAGGGTAATTATTTTATGGATCTTATAAAATGAATTTAGAATGCAATTAAACGAACTCGTACACCACCAAACAAATTCAGTGGTGGGCCGGGTTCGAAATAACGACCAAGCACGGCATTGATTCGAGTGTTGGCGTTATAATTCGCATCGAAGAGATTGTTGACGCCAAAGAATACCGAACCCTCTATTCCGTTTCGTTTCATTTCCCAGCCCAGCAACAGTTGTCCCAAGTTGTAAGCCTGATTAGTTGCAGTATTGGCGTCATTGACAAAAAATTCCCCAACACGCTGTACATGCAATTGACCAAAGAATCCCAGCGGATGGGCATAGCGCAACAATCCTTCCCAGCGATGGGTCGGAATGCCCGGAAAAAAATTGCCTTTCAGATTGGCGTCACTGACGAGGTACTTTTCGAATTCGAAGTTGGAAAAGGTATAACTGATTTCACCGCGCAAACCTTTCCATTCGGGTGTGACCACGCGAGTTTCGACACCGATGCGGCGCGACTGGCCGGTATTGCGGAAAAATGCCCGGCCAGGTGATGAAGCCAGTTCGAATGGCGTAATCTCGTCCCAGGTACGGATGAAGAATACTGCAGTATCGTACTGAAACCCGGCTGAGTTGCCGCGAAAACCCAGCTCGCTGCTTAAGGATGTTTGGGCATTCAATCTGGGATTAAAACCGCCGGTTCCTGAAGGATTATTGATCAACTCGGTCGTGGTGGGGGCCTCGAATACCGATCCAATATGCGTATAGACCTGATGTTGTTCTGAGAGGTGATACACCACCCCGGCTGAGCCGCTGGCTTGCGATACCGTTCGCACACCTGACTGATTTCCATCGGATTTTAAAACATCCGTAACCTGATAATGCAGCCAATCCCAACGGCCGCCGACGACCACATCGAGATTGTCCTTCAGATTCCATTCATTGCGGAAAAAGGGTCCGACACTCTGCACGCGTTCGATCTGGCTCAAATTCAGCGCACCGCGTCTGCCGGAATTATTATCGAAACGCTGACGATCATCGTTTTGTATTCCATAATCCACGCCAACTAGGAGGCGGTTCGGCCGTTGAAACAAAATATGATCATTGACGAATTGCAGCATCAACCCGCCCACCCAGCGATCGAATTGGACCTGGCCACCTTCCAGAAAAGCCTGTCGGTTCTGAAAATCGCGATGCAATAAATACGTGGTTGCGGTGAATTCCTTGCCAGCTGAAAACCGGTTGCGATAGCGCATGCCGATCTCTTCCTGGCGGATTTCTTCACCAGCGTTGAATTGCACATTGCGAGCCGATGCCTGACGGCGGTCCGCCTGAACTTCTGTGCTGGTCAACGCACCCGGATCTTTGGAAAGCGGTGAGTAAAATTCGCGAAACACCAGCATCAGGTCAGAATTGGCGCTTGTGCGGAAATTCAGCTTTGCTTGCGAAAACATATTTTGCATGGCGCTGTGATCGCGCCAGCCATTTTGTTGCAAATGTGAACCAAAGACACTGTAACCTACATTTCCGTTGCTGCCGCCCATGAATAGCTCCGATTTCAGATATCCGTATTGACCAATTACTTGCCGGGGCATAATCACGAACGCTTCCTTGGGTGCTTCGCGCGTCGTGATGTCAATCATGCCACCAGAGGCGTTGCCATACAGGGATGCAGAAGGGCCGCGCAGAATATCCATGCGTTCAATCAGCGAGGGATCAATCGAATCGAGTTGGGTTTGTCCATCAGGCAGAGTTTGTGGAATGCCGTCGACGCGCATTTGAATGCCGCGAACACCAAATGCCGACCGTGCGCCGAAGCCACGTATGGCAATGCGTAAATCCTGGGTAAAATTGAACTGATTCTGAAAAAATACTCCGGGCGTTCCGCGCGCAAACTCGTCCAGTGTTGCACCCGGCTGGAAGCCTTGTTGTGGATCGCGTCGGATTTGCGTGATACTGTTTGGAATCTGCGTCGGTGAACGTTCACTGCGAGTGGCGGTGATGTTGATGGGATCGAGAATGACGGCACCCCTCAGAACAGGTTGCTGCGCCCAGGCAGAGCCAGAAAACAGGAAAAAACCGCTGACTATCATGGCGTAACTGGTCGGACAATTTCCTCCGCTTGGGAAACGATGAATACTCGAGTTTGATGAAACGGTGACGAACGGCATGCGATGCAATGAATTCTTGGGCTGGATGGAAATAACCTGCTTTGATGATACCGGATACAGGCAATCGTTTCATGATGATGCCGCCATTGCGCGATGAGACTTCCAGCAGGAGAAAGCCTGTCATGACACGCCAGGAAAACGTCCGTACATGCGTTGTTCATGCTCATAATCGCATCGTTCTGCTCGGTGCCAGCAATCTGACCTTATCGTTACGACTGGTCATTCAATTAATGCAACGGCGCGTGGGTTCTCCGAGCGAGATTTTAACGGCGGTTGGGCATGGGCGTGCCTATGGAGTATCCAGCCAGGTGATGTGGCGCGGACTTCCGGGAATTGCTGCATGCGGGCTTTGGCAGCAACTGGATTCGATGCAGCCGCGCCCGACCGTAGCAATGTTAACCGATATTGGCAATGATATTCTTTATGGCTTGCCACCTGAGCAGATTCTACATTCCGTCGAATGGTGCATCGGGCAATTACAGCATCACGCTGCGCAGATTGTCGTGACGAATTTGCCGATTGCGTCGATAGAAGGTCTCTCTGAGCGGCGTTACACGTTTTTCCGTACGATGTTTTATTCTTCCAGTCAAATGTCCCGGGCACAGACGGTCGATTGCGCCCGTGCAGTGCATCAGGGATTGACGGAGATGGCTTCGCGCCGCCATTTTAAATTGTATGAACAGAAGCCGATCTGGTTTGGCCTCGATGGTATTCATATAGACTATCTGCAGCGCCAGGCATTCTATCAAGATATCGTGCAGCACTTTCCGCAAGCGTGCACCCCATCGGATTCGGGAATAAACCAAGGGATAATCACGTTAAGCTGGCAGCGGCGGCCAGTGTTTGCCTATAAAACTTTCTTGAATCGCCCCATTCATTGCCAGCAACCCAGCGGTCAGTTAACGGATGGTTCGATAGTTTGCAAATACTGAATACTTATGAACCGTGACGGCGAATTCACGCTTATTTACGGTTTCGGTACATGAGTACCGTGTAATGGATCCCCTGTTCGGTTCGATAGGCATCCAGATCGAACGGATATGCATCGTGTGTTTCGAGTTTGTCGGCGACCGCATCGGCATCTATGCCGTCATACCAATTCCAGTTGCCGGCGTCGAAACGTTCTGCCACGACAGTGAAGAATCGTTCATTGCCTTCATAAAAACCACGTATGCGAACCGGGGTGGCTTTATGCTTGCGTAATTGAGCTTCCAATTCTCTGGCAGTGACGCGGATAAAGACAAGCGAAGGGCCTGGGCGCTCTTCGACGATTGACGCATATTTACGGACACCATTCACGCTATAGCTGGTGAAATCCGCGATACGGCGCTGATCATTGCTTAATTGACTCAACCCGGCAGCGTCCAGATCAGTAATGATCTTGACGCTTGGGCCGGATTCCTGATGCAAGACCAGGGAAAAATAGGGCTGCTCGGCCCCATCTTCAGCGGTGATGGAAACCGGATGTTCACCACTGGAAAATATTCTGGCCTCAAGTTCAGCGGATGACAGATTTTGTAAGGCATGACTTCCGCCACCATTTTCCTGGAAAACGATGGCTGCAAAACGGCGGCCTTTTTCGTTGTTCGAAGCAACATAAGCAGAGATCCGCACCAGATGGGCTCCGGGAAATGGCAAATCATCCAAATGGTGGGGCTGAATGTCGTGTGACCAGAACCAGCTGTCGGGTGGTTTTCGTGAGAATGGCAGGGAATTCTTATTTCTTGAAGAATCTGCAGCGGAAGTTTGGGTATTTTTGATATCGATGTCCGTGGTGCAGCCGCTGGTTAAAAACCCGGTGGCTAAACTCACCAATCCTATTGAGAACATCATGGAGATAGTGCGATTCATGATAATTCCTCCGATGCGATAAATCTGAATTGTATCAGCCGGCATTCATATTGCGTCTTTTGAAATTTCCATCCAATACAATCTCAGGTGTTCTTGCTGTTACGATTCGTCAGGTTTCAAGACGGTGTGTCATGTTGCCCATGTACCTACGCTAGCCCACTAAGTGCTCGTTTGACAGCCCATGGTGCTTTCAGTATATTCAAGACGGATAATTGCTGTCGTTTTTTTCAATAGCCCGCCCTGAACTTTCTGTTTAATCGTATGTATATTGTTGTTACTGGAATGGGGATTGTCGCACCGATAGGCACTGGAATCGATCAATTCTGGAATGCCGCTGTAAAGGGTGCCAATGGAATCTCTCCTATTCAAGGTTTTGATCCCTTTGGCCTGCATTCCCGCATAGCAGGTCAAATCGCGCAATTCAATTCTGCGGATTTTTTAACACCTAAACAAATTGAACAAACTGACCGGTTTACGCAGTTAGCCATCAGCGCGGCGCAGCAAGCGCTGACAGACGCCGGTGACCTGACGGGATATGCGCCTCGGCGTCTGGCGGTGAGTCTTGGCTCAGGCATGGGCGGGTTCGGAACGTTCGAATCTTCAGTGGCGCGGAAGTTTCAGAATAAATCCATGCCGCCATTCACTGTTCCTCGCATCATGGCCAATTCCGCTGCTGCCTGGATCGCGACCAAATTTGGATGGAAAGGTGCGAATCTGACCTGCAGCACGGCGTGCTCGTCAGCGGGCAACGCCATCGGCATGGCGCTCGACCTGTTGCGTACCGGCAAAGCAGACGCCGTCATTGCGGGTGGCGCAGAAGCATGCGTATTGCCACTCACGATGTCCGCTTTTGAAGCATTACATACGTTATCCACCGGTTTCAATGATGATCCTGATCATGCTTCGCGACCGTTCGCCAAAGGCCGTGATGGATTCGTGATGGGGGAAGGGGCTGGCATGCTGATATTGGAAAAAGAGGAGGAAGCGCTGCGGCGCGGGGCTAAAATTTACGCGCGGTTGGCCGGTTATGGCTGTGCCTGCGATGCGACGCATCTGGTTGCGCCGGATGTCGATGGACAGGCTGCGGCGATGCAAGCTGCTCTCCAGGATGCCGGCATCGCCCCTGAACGCGTGGATTACATCAATGCGCATGCCACTTCGACACCTTTGGGCGACGTCGTCGAAACCAAGGCGATCAAACAGGTTTTCGGGGAACGTGCTTATGAAATCGCCATCAGCGCCACCAAGTCAATGGTTGGTCACAGCATCGGCGCTTCGGCAGCCATAGGCAGCATCGCCACCGTCATGACGCTGTATACCGGCATGATACATCCGACCATCAATCTCGCAGAAGCGGATCCGGAATGCGATCTCGATTACACCCCCAATCAAGCAATTCAAAAAAATGCCCAGGTAGCGATATCGAATGCGTTTGCATTTGGGGGCAACAACACGACACTCGTTTATACCACTCATTCAACATAGGCGCACAAAGACATGGATACCACAGAACTTGAATCGAAAGTCATCGCATTCATTGCTTCGAAAACCGAGAACATCGATACTGCCACGATTACCACCGCCTCCAAGTTCGAGGAACTGGGATTCGATTCGCTCGATACCGTTCAGCTTTTGTTCGATGCCGAAGAAACCTTTGGCGTCAATTTCGATGGCGACGAAGTCAAGGGATTGCGCAGCGTGGGGGATATTATCGATTATATGAGTAAGCATCCACCACAGAACCTGGAAAAATAGATGTAGACGTGATGCAAACTATCTCAGTAATTTGTAATTTTAATGGCGATTGACATGGAATCAATCCCGCTCAAACCAAGATATCTTGACGCACTCAAGTTCCAATTTATTGATCTATGGGTAGTAATTTTGGTTGGCGGCGGCGCTGCCTATTTTTATGATATGAGCGGCTATTCAATCGCTGTAATGATTTGCGGTCTCATAGGGTCGTTTTTACTTGGAGCGTTAATTCAATCCAAGGTATCCCCGGTTTTTCTGACAAAGAGCGGTCTTGTTTATAAGGATTGGCGCGGGAGAAAAGATATTGTATGCGGCTGGGAAAATGAAATTGAAATAGACACGAGATATGCTGAACAGACAGGACTGTATACCTTGAAGGATGTAGCCAGAAAAAAGTCCATTACAGTATTTAAGGCCGTATTTGCATATCCTCACATTAAAATGTTTATAGAGAATAATTGCCCGCCTCATCATCCGCTTAGAAGGTTGTGAATGTGTCTTTCAGTGATATTGCAGATGCTTAGGATTGTGTTTGGCGTGTCCCTATATTGTTCATCATAAGTTACTTTACGTGGCGATCAATGATGTTGATCGTCACAAATTATTTGCCCAATTACGTAAGCCATTCTCTCGGGGCAATTTTTTTGTTGGTAATGCTGACCGGCTGCGTCCACCGTCAGTTCGTCAGCGCTCCTTATCCGGAGTGGGGAGAATCGCATGAGTTTCATCCATCCGACCGCAGCGCGCCGCTGATCCTGCGTTCCTTAATGTCGCCGGAGCCTGCCACAGCGCCAGCCTGTATATTGCTTGTGCATGGCATGAACGAGCATATCGGCCGTTATGGCGAGGTGGCGCGTTATTTTGCGCGGAAGTTCATTGTCGCAGGCTTCGATTTCTATGCGCATGGCCTCTCCAATCCAGTTCTGCGGCAGGCCAATCAGGCGCTTCTTGTGGGTGTGGCCAAACAGGACGTCAGCGACGCTTATACAGCACAATCGGAGTTGCGCGATCTGGAGCCGTTGCGGCGGAATCTAGATCAGGCGTTAAGACGATTGACAGCGTTGTGCGATGCACAGGGCGAACCGGGCCGGCCAGTGTATATCGTGGCGCATAGCTTGGGTGCTCTGGTTACCGCATCGTTTTTAGTGCGGGAACATGCCGAGGATGATCCGCTCAAGCGTGTGCATGGCGTCGTATTTATGGCGCCGGGTTTTGCCGTCAGTGAACCGCCGGGCTGGCGGGGATGGGTGGCGAATCCATTGATCAAGTTGTCATTTCATGCCGAAACGCATTTTATGAATCCTCACGATGAGCCTTGGCCTGTGCTGGCATTCAATCAGCTTATCGCTGTGTTCATCGCGCCGGTTCTGGATGGCATTTTCGATATGCTGTCGTTGCCCGGATTGCGCAGCGTTTTTTCGCCAGTTTCACCGGCGTGGGTCAGAGATTACTTGACCGATAGTGAAACGGAAAAAGCTCGCTTGCGCGACGATGGCTGGATCGTTCGGCGTACGCTGCTGCGCTATGTCAAAGGCATTGAAGAAGAAATCGTTCATTTTCGCCGTCAGATGGATCAATTTACCCTGCCGTACTTGCTGATCTATTCGAAACATGATCCGATTACCCCGGCATGGGGTAACGAAGATTTCATCCGTGCCACGTTTCCCCATCACTCGCATAATGACAGCGTGGCGTTGCCGGGGTTGGTATATCACCAGCATTTATTTCTGAATGAGCCGTTGCGCACGGAGATTTTGCAGAAAATTGAACAGTGGATTCATCGGCATCTGGCCTCGTCAACGTCAGCCAAGTTTGCAAACACCGTGACGAAATCGATAGAATGAAGCAGCATCTCGTTCGGTTATTTGTGTAACTCTCTGATCTGTAAAACGCACGTCTATTTGAGCTGTCCAACTGTCAGGAGGTGTTCAGATGGTACTGTCGACTCACACCAGAAATGCCAATGGAGACATGGCAGATGTGTTGATCGTTGGCGCTGGTCCGGCCGGACTGGCATTGGCGAACATGCTGCTGCGCTCTGGCATCAATCCCATCATCGTCGATAAGCTGGCTGCTGGTCAGAATACTTCGCGAGCAGCCGTCATCCATGCTCATACGCTGGAAGTTCTGGAATCGATCGGAGTGTCTGAGCGGCTCGTGGCCGAGGGGCTCAAATTGACGCAAGTCAGCATGCGAGATCGCGATCGCGTGCTGCTACGGTTGCGTTTCGACAAGCTGCCGACACGCTACAATTTTTTGCTGATGCTGCCACAGGATGTGACTGAGCGGATTCTGGCGGAAGCGCTGGCCGAAGCAGGTGGATCGGTGCGCTGGAATTGCAGGGTTGAATCCTTGACCGAAACGTCGGAAGGGATTCATGCCACTGTGCTCACAAGCCAAGGTAAGAAGACGCTGCACGCGCGTTATGTGATTGGTGCTGATGGCATGAACAGTCTGGTTCGTGAGACGGCCGGCATCAGATTCAGTGGCGGCAGCCACGAAGCATCGTTTGTTCTGGCGGATGTCAGCATGGACTGGAAACACGGTAATAACGAAGTCATGCTGTTCCTGTCAGCGGATGGATTGCTGCTCATTGCGCCATTGAAGGCGGATCAGTACCGCATTGTTGCCTCGCTTGGGCATGCGCCAGCGCAACTTGGATTGAACGATGTGCAGGCGCTGATCGATAACCGGGGAATGACCCGTGACGCTGGTCATATAGCTCAGGTGCATTGGAGCTCGCGTTTCCATGTGCATCACCGCGTCGCCGATCACTTCCACCGCAGACGTTACCTATTGATCGGAGACGCGGCGCATGTGCACAGCCCGGCTGGTGGACAAGGGATGAATGCTGGCCTGGTCGATGCGTGCGTGTTGGGACGGATTCTCAGTGATGTGATCCTGAAACATAAGGAATATTGTGCCTTGGATCATTACGATGCATTGCGCAAACCCGCAGCTGAGCAAGTGCTTCAACTGGCGGAACGACTCACCCGCATGACGCTGATCAAAAGCACGCCACAACGGCTGCTGAGGAACATTCTGCTTCAGACGATGGGAATGTTTCCTGCGTTCCGGAATCGATTGCAAATGGATTTGTCAGGCTTGAGCCGCCGTGACTCAGCAAGGATCGAGTAATCGCGGACTCAATGACCTCATGCAAAGTAACCCTGTGTAAGGCATGAACAGGTCAGCCGATGATCTGCTAAGAGCCGGGGAGGAGCACGCCGGGACAGAATGCGCAAAAAATTCTTGATAAGGCAAAAGTTGGTAGTGACAAGGGAGTTCACTTATACTTGCTCTCATTCAAATCTCACCTACACCTTCAAAACTGCATGAATTCACCGGCAGCGACATGATGAAAGCGACCCTATCCGATCTGATAAAAAAAATTCCCGGCCCGGCTTCTGCTGAATGGCCGATGGGCGAACCGTTTACACAGGCGTTCGTGCACGGTTCGATGTCGGTCGAAGTCTATGCGCCGAGAGGAACCGACATTCAAACACCGCATGATCAGGATGAATTGTATTTCATTCATAGCGGTCAAGGCGAAATCGTGGTTGCGGGCGAACGCCATCGATGCGAGCCGGGCATGGTTTTTTTTGTTGCGGCCAATGCCGAGCATCGGTTTGAAAATTTTTCCGATGATTTTTGCACCTGGGTGGTGTTCTGGGGGCCTAAAGGCGGCGAATGACCGTTTTCGATGATTCCAAGCCGGGAGAACGACCAATGCTGAAATTTTATGGCTATAAGCAATGCGGGACTTGCCGCAAAGCGGAACAATTTCTGAAACAGATCGGGGCCGCGTATGAATTTATCGATATCACCGAAAATCCGCCTTCGGCAGAAGAACTCACGGCAATCGTTGCTCGCGCCGAAGTGTCATTGAATAAACTGTTCAATACCAGTGGCGTGCAATATCGTGAATTAAAGATCAAGGAGCGTTTGCCGGCATTGTCTCAGCGCGAAATCCTGGCTTTGTTCGCCAGTAACGGCCGCTTGATCAAAAGGCCGCTGCTGACGGATGGTGTGCGCGCAACCGTCGGTTTCAACGAGGAGCAATTTACGGCGGTATGGCGCTAGGATTGCTGCTAACGGATGAATCTTAGGCTTGCTACTGGGCCGCGGGCTTCATTGTCAGATATATCATTTTTGCTCAGTCAATTCTGAAACAGATAGCGGGCGGGCTGTTAGGGATTTCCTTGGCACAGTGAAGCGAAAAGGAACGGCGCAATAGCTGTGTAGAATCTCTGTGAACGAACAGGCTTGCGCTTTGCGCATCATGCTTGTACTCTCTCAGCAACAACCGATACGAACATGTTTTCTTCCATAACCGGATCAAGCAGGAGGCGAAATTGGGTGACCAGCGTTTTTTAATCCGTAAGGCGGCGGTACTCGGGGCAGGCGTCATGGGCGCGCAGATTGCAGCGCATCTGGTGAATGCCAATATTGAAACATTGTTGTTCGAACTGCCCGGCGATGCGAAAAATCCCAATGCCAATGTCATCAAGGCAGTGGAGAAGCTGAATAAACAAGAACCTGCGCCGCTGTCCATCAAGGCCAAAGCAGCTTTCATTCGATCCGCCAATTATGATCAACATCTCGAATTGCTCAAAGAATGCGATCTGGTGATCGAAGCGATTGCCGAACGCATGGACTGGAAGCGCGATTTGTATGTCAAGGTGGCGCCATTTCTGGGTGAGAATACGATTTTCGCCAGTAATACCTCGGGCTTGTCGATCAATCAATTGGCTGAAGCATTTCCGGAAAGTCTTCGGCACCGTTTCTGCGGCATTCATTTTTTCAATCCGCCGCGTTACATGCACCTGGTCGAGTTGATTCCCTGCCAGGTCAGCGATGCCGACATGCTGGATCATCTGGAAGAATTTCTGGTTACGACGCTCGGCAAGGGCGTCATTCGCGCCAAGGATACTCCCAATTTCATCGCCAACCGGATTGGAGTATTTTCTTTGCTGGCCACGATGCACCATGGTCGGGCATTCGATTTCGGCTTCGATCTGGTGGATGCGCTGACAGGTGCGCTGATCGGCCGTCCCAAGAGTGCTACGTTTCGCACGGCTGATGTGGTTGGTCTGGATACGCTGGCGCATGTGATCAATACCATGCGCGATACCTTGCCGCATGATCCGTGGCATGCCTTCTTTGTCGTGCCGGATTGGCTGGAGGGCCTGATAGACCAAGGGGCGCTGGGAGAAAAGGTCAAACGCGGGGTTTATCAGAAAATCAATAAAGAAATTCATGTGCTGGACCTGGCGACGCGCGCTTACCGTTTGGCAGATGCTGAAGCTAATGAGGCATTAAAGCAATTGCTGAAATACAGCAGTCCACCGGAAAAATTTGCTGCGCTCCGCAACAGCCAGGAACCCCAGGCGCAATTCTTATGGTCGATTTTCCGGGATTTATTCCATTACTGCGCCGTGCAATTGGAAGCTATCGCAGCCAACACGCGAGATCTGGATCTCGCCGTGCGCTGGGGATTTGGCTGGAATCAAGGGCCATTCGAAATCTGGCAGGCTGCCGGCTGGAAACAGATCACGCAATGGCTTCAAGAAGACATCGCCGCTGGCAAAACGATGAGTCAGGCGCCATTGCCTTCATGGGTCATGGAAATTGCCGATGGCTTGACGGAAAGAGTTCATACCCCGCAAGGTTCCTTTGCACCGGCTACCGGAAAAATGCAGCCACGCTCTCAGTTACCAGTTTATCAGCGTCAATTATTTCCTGATCGCTTGATGGGTGAAGAAGCGGTGTATGGTGAAACCATTTTTGAAACCGATGCCGTCAGGCTGTGGCATACCGGCGATCAAATTGCCATCCTGAGCTTCAAGAGCAAGATGCACACGATCGGTATCGACGTGCTGAATGGCGTGCAGCAAGCGATCAAAGAGGCTGAAAAAAATTGGCGCGCTCTCGTAATCTGGCAAACCGAGCCACCGTTCTCGGCGGGCGCAAATTTACAAAAAGCCACCGAGCGGCCCAAACCGAATGCGCAGCAGGGTGGCGCAGCCGGTGCGCCACCCAAACCTTCACCGTTTCAATCCTTTCTGAAAAAATTCAAGAAGTCGGCGCAGGCGACCGTGTTGCAAGTTGCGCGAGATCTCGACTTGGCCGATGCTCTGATGAGCAAGAAACTGGCGGAAGTCAATGGCATGATCCAATCATTTCAGCAGACTTCTCAGGCATTGCGTTATTCGATGATTCCTACCGTTGCCGCTGTCGATGGCCTGGCGCTGGGAGGCGGGTGCGAATTCGTAATGCACTGCGATCGCGCGGTGGCGACGCTGGAGAGTTACATTGGATTGGTAGAAACCGGCGTGGGTTTACTGCCGGCCGGCGGCGGATGCAAAGAGTTTGCGATGCGGGCAGCACAGAATGCCATTGATGGCGATCCGTTTCCGCAACTGAAACACTATTTTCAAACCGTTGCGATGGCCGAGCTGGGGAAAAGCGCGGAGCATGCAAAAGAACTGGGCTTTTTGCGTCCCGCCGATATCGTCGTCATGAATCGGTTCGAATTGCTGTATGTGGCCAAGGCGCAAGCATTGGCGCTGGCTGAATCGGGTTATCGCCCGCCATTGCACTGGCGCGAAATTCCAGTTGCGGGTGACGCCGGCATTGCGACCATCGAGAGTCAACTGGTCAATTTACTGGAAGGTGAGTTCATTTCCGAACATGATTTCCTAATTGGCAATAAACTGGCGCATGTAATGTGTGGCGGTAATCTGACGCCCGGCAGTCTGGTTGATGAAGACTGGTTTCTGGAACTAGAGCGCACAGCATTCATGGAACTGATCGCAACCGAGAAAACTCAAGCGCGTATCGAACATACCTTGAAAACCGGCAAGCCGTTGAGAAACTGATGAGCCGCTCATCCGAACCCATATCCCGATCGACGAAATACGGAGAAATCTATGACTAAGCAAACGCAGGAAGCCTATATAGTCGCCGCCACGCGCACGCCGGTGGGTAAAGCGCCGCGCGGCATGTTCAAGCACGTTCGTCCTGACGACATGCTGGTGCATGTGTTGCAGGCCGTGATGAAGCAATGCCAGGGACTCGATGCAGCAGCGGTCGAAGACGTGATCGTCGGATGCGCCATGCCAGAAGCGGAGCAGGGTATCAACGTTGCACGCGTGGCCTTATTGCTGGCAGGTTTTCCGAATCATGTGCCGGGTATAACAATCAACCGCTTCTGTGCGTCCGGATTACAGTCGGTAGCGCTGGCGGCGGATCGCATCCGGCTCGGCGAAGCCGATGTGATGATCGCTGCCGGAACCGAGAGCATGAGCATGGTGCCGATGATGGGGAACAAAGTGTCGATGAATCCGGCGATGTTCGAGCACGAAGAGAACGTCGCCATCGCATATGGCATGGGAATGACGGCTGAGAAAGTGGCGGAACAATGGCACGTTTCCCGTGAGGATCAGGATGAATTTGCATTGACCAGTCATCAGCGTGCGTTGAAAGCGATTGAAACGGGAGAATTTCTGCAGGAGATCACGCCGTATCCGGTGGATGAGAAGCATCCTGACCTGGCATCGCACACCGTGCGGGAAGAAGTCGTCATCAAAGGCACTGATGAAGGGCCGCGGGCCGATACCAGCCTGGAAGCGCTGGCGAAATTGAAGCCGGTTTTTGCCGCCAAGGGATCGGTGACTGCCGGTAACAGCTCGCAAATGTCCGATGGCGCAGGCGCCGTGGTGCTGATGAGTGAAGCGGCAATGAAACGGTATAACCTGTCACCGCTCGGACGGTTCATCGGTTATTCCGTGATTGGCGTGCCGCCTGAAATCATGGGCGTCGGCCCGATGAAGGCGATTCCCAAGGTATTGGCGCAAACCGGTATCAAACAGGATGATCTGGACTGGATTGAATTGAACGAGGCATTTGCAGCGCAAAGTCTGGCAGTGATTCGCGACCTCGGACTGGATCGCGCCAAGGTGAATCCGCTGGGTGGAGCGATTGCCTTGGGTCATCCTTTGGGTGCGACCGGTTCGATTCGTGTTGCGACATTATTGCATGGACTGCGGCGGCACCATCAGAAATACGGCATGGTGACCATGTGTGTCGGCAGCGGTATGGGGGCTGCGGGGGTGTTTGAGGCGCTGTAACACAGCGAGTCGTCGCCGGCAATCTATTGATCGGCAGCGTGCGCTAACTTCTTCATTAGGGAAATGCTGATTAATTCGGCGAACGAGATGGAGCATAAGGCGCACGGAACACATAAACGAGGACTATCAGCGATGGAGAAGGAGCGAGTGGCGCGCAACTAAGCGATTCCTTCGTGCAGTGAATTAATCGGCGTTGCCTTCGTGTGCATTTCTGGTTTGGCTTATCTGATTGGTAGGTTTCGGTTGTCGCATTCTTTTCAGCTTGCACGCATTTCGTTTGTTTGATCGATCAGCGCTTCATCAGCAAACTCAAGGGCTAACCGAAAATATTTTGTTAATCCCTGTTACAGCTTGGCAGTTCGCCCTGCACCTTCCTTGCATTATAATCCGTTCCTTTATTATTTCATCGCTGAAGACGGCTTGCGGTGATCAATCACAACAAGGAGAGTTATGAGCGCATTATGGTTTAAAGAATATACCATTGATTATTTGGAAGGCTTGAGGAATGCCAACATGGGCCAGCATATCGGCATCGAATTCGTCGAATTGGGATCTGATTATCTGAAAGGACGGATGCCGGTGGATAAGCGAACGACGCAACCGTTTGGCATCCTGCACGGCGGCGCGAGTTGCGTATTGTCGGAAACGCTGGGAAGCGTGTCAGGATGGATGACGATCGATCCGGAACAATACCGTGCGGTAGGATTGGAATTGAACATCAATCACATCCGGGCCGTGACCAAAGGTCATGTCATTGGCATTTGCACCCCGCTGCATACCGGCCGGCGCACACAGGTCTGGCAGACCGATATCATCGAGGAAGCCACTGGCAAACGAGTGGCGATTTCACGGCTGACGCTGGCGATCATTCAACAAGGCACACTGAGCGCACAGAAGGAACATGTCATCGTCGACAGATAAGCTGAAGGAGTTCCCCAATCGCCAGCAATCGGTCAGGCCGGGCTGAAATCAGTTCAGCAAGCATGGTTTGTGATCAGTCAATGAACAGTCCAGCCTGATCCTCGCTTGCGGCTTGCTGAGAACGACCTTAATGAGGTTTGGTATCGCTGGGCTTGTCAGCGGTGTCCATGGTCTGGGTCGAATGTGGAGTCGTTGAGTCACTGCTTTCAGCCTGAGCGTGTGTGTCCGGCAATGGGGTCTTGGCAGCTAACGCTTCAGCTGCCGGCTGTCCGTCCTCGGTGGAATGTTCAGAATGATCGTCCTGCTTGGCTTTATGATTCCACATGAAATAGGTTGCACCCAACGTCACCACCACCACCGGCAACGTGACGAATACCAGCAAGGCATATTCGATCGTGATGTCAGCGCCTGCCGGCAATGGCCGTGTGACGATCATGTACGCATGCATCGCGGCTATTCCATAGACGGGCATGAGTGCCGCCATATAGCGATTGTTCACCAGCGGTCGTACTGTAAGCATATTCAGGATGTTGGAACCGTAGTATCCAACGAAATAAACGACTATATAAAAGAAAATGGCGCCCATGATTTTCCCCTCTGTTTGTTTGTGTAGTAATTGGGTTATATTGTGCGGCCAAGGTTTGGCATCGCATGAACGATGATACACAGATCATTCATCGATGTACTAGTAAAAAATGCTGGTAGCGAGAAGGGCAAATGTTCGGTACAGCAATGAGAACAGTGCGTTCAACAGTTTTGGTTTGGGCGAGAATTAACGGACGAGGCTTTTAGAAAGTTGCTGCATGAAGTTCCTGCCGACCCTGCTGCATCGGTTCATGAGTTTGTCATAAAAGATTCATCGACAGATCATCTTGTTTCGGTATGTTATGTCTTGCTGGATCATGTCAGATCAAGCGAATAACCACTTGTTTTAATATAATCAGGCCATTGTTTATGAATGTTCACGCGTCATTCACTGCAACGTCAGCAGAGCAGCAATTTTCCCGGCAATCATCCCTGCATGTGCCGGAATATCCGGAAAGACTGGAATTACATACCGAACTGAATTCGGTTGCTTATGAATTACTGGCTCCTCCTTTCGAGCTTTCACATCTGGTGTTGATATCTGAGCGCGATCGGGTTGATCAGGAGCGCCAGTTGCTGGGTGAACTTTGCATACGTTACGGCATCAATCCGCCGGGTGCTCATGAAAGCGACTTCAGCGCCGACTTTGGAGACTTCCGATTGCGCTGGGAGCGCCATACGGAATATTCGACCTATACCATTTATCGCGCCAAGCCTTTTAATGTTCCGTTTGAACATCCGGCCATCAACGAGGTGCCGGCAGAATGGGTGGCGCGGTTGCCAGGCGAGTTATTGGTGGCGACACATATCGCATTGGAAGACCGGTCACGGCCGAAACGCAGTTTGCACGAGCTGGTAACGCTATTCTCATCGGGTACGGTCATCGGCTCCAAAGTCGCCGGCGGAGCAGCCAGTGTTTGGAGCGACAATCAGATTCACAAGGATAACTTCGGTCGCATCCTGATTCATGACGACAACCTGCGCAGCCGCCAAGTGGGACGACTGGTTCAGCGGTTGCTGGAAATCGAGACCTATCGCATGCTGGCGATGTTGCCATTGCCGGTCACTCGAAAAATCATTCCGCGGCTGGAGCGCGCCGATCAGCGGTTGGCGGCGCTGATTGCCAGCAATGTCGAGACTAACAGCATAGAAGATGAACAGCGATTGCTTGAGGAATTGACGAAATTGGCAGCTGAGACCGAGCGGATGTCAGCGCAGACAAGTCACCGTTTCAATGCCTCGCGGGCTTATTACAATATCGTCAAGCTGCGCATTACCGAACTGCGCGAAGAACGGATCGAAGGTTTGCAGATGTTACAGGAATTCATGATCCAGCGACTGTCTTCCGCAATGGGCACATGCGAACTGGTTCATACCAAGCTGGAAACGTTATCTACGCGATTGGGGCGAGCTTCGGCGTTGTTGCGCACTCGCGTTGATTTGTCGATGGAAGGCCAGATTCGCGATTTGCTTAAATCTATGGATAACCGTGCGCATGTGCAATTGCGCATGCAGGAGACGGTCGAAGGCTTGTCGGTGGTGGTATTGAGCTATTATCTGCTCGGCATTCTTGGATATGGCTTGAAAGCACTCAAGGCGGCAGGGCACGATCTCGACGTAGAATTAGTCACCGGAATGGCGATTCCGGTGGTGGTGCTGGGTGTTTTCTTCATCGTGACGGGGGTTCGGCATATTTTTCGGAAACTGCAACGCCATTAACCGAATCGTGCCCATCATTATCAACATTCGGTGATGCTGACCGCCAAACCTCCGAGTGAAGTTTCCTTGAATTTGATCGACATTTCCAGACCAGTCTGTTTCATGGCGGCGATGCAATTGTCGAGCGACATGAAATGCTGGCCATCGCCGCGGATTGCAAGTGATGCCGCAGTGTATGCTTTGATGGCGCCAAATCCATTACGCTCGATGCAGGGAACTTGGACCAGGCTGCCGACCGGATCACACGTCATGCCGAGATGATGTTCCAGCGCAATTTCGGCTGCATTCTCGATTTGCGCGGTGGTGCCCCCTTTGATGGCGCACAGGCCTGCCGCCGCCATTGCCGATGCCGAGCCGACTTCGCCCTGGCAACCCACTTCGGCACCGGAAATCGAGCTATTATGTTTGATCAAGCCGCCGATGGCGCCAGCCACCAGTAAGAAATCACGCACCTGCTCCTGCGTTGCGCCTTCATGCTTGACGGCGTAATAGATCACTGCCGGGATCACACCCGCTGCGCCATTCGTGGGAGCCGTCACGACCATGTGACCCGCTGCGTTCTCCTCGTTGACCGCCATCGCATACGCGCATAGCCAGTCATTCAGGGTGGCTTTTTCGGGATGGCTCTGCAATTGCAGATATAGCGCATGGGCGCGGCGTTTGATATTGAGCCCGCCTGGCAAACGACCTTCCGCCACCAGACCTTTTTCAAGGCAGGTTCGCATGGCTTCCCACAGCGCATCGAGTCCTTCGTTGAGCGCTTGGTCGTTCATGCGTTCTAGTTCGTTGCTGCGTTTCATCGCAGCAATCGATAAGCCGCTGTCAGCGGACATTTTCATCATCTGATTGGCGCAATCAAACGGAAAACCGCAAGAACTTGCGACTTCCATCTTGATCGGAGCGACCAATTGGCCAATCTCGGCCAGGGTATTGATGAAACCGCCGCCAATCGAAAAGTAGGTTTCCGTGAGCAGTGTCTTGCCCGTACCATCCAGTAACTGGAAAATCATGCCATTTGGATGTTCCGGCAGCGGATCTCCGCGATCGAAAATGATATCTTCTGCGGGATTGAAGTGAATGACGATGCTATCATCGATCTGAAGGGTGGTTTGTAACCATAACTTCTGAAACAATTCGTTCACATCCAATTTGGCCAATGCCAGCGGCGTGTAACGATGCATTCCCAAGGTTACGGCGCGGTCGGTGGCGTGTCCCTTGCCTGTGAACGCCAGGGATCCTCGCAAGGTACATCGAACATGCAGGAAAGGTGGCACAGGATGGTTGATCAGAAACGCCTGTATTCGATCACGGAAATCTTTCGCGGCCACCATCGGCCCCATCGTGTGCGAGCTGGACGGGCCAATGCCTATTTTAAAAAGATCAAGAACGCTGATGAACATGAAAATGCCTGTGAAAAAACAAATGGAAATAATGCCGCTGGGCGCTGGGTATTGTTAGTGGATTAGTCGAACTAAATTAATCACGCGCGCTAGTATGCTCTATGTCTTTCACTGACTCAATACCTTTTTGCCAACCTGTTGTTCTGCTGGAATTTTGGTTATAACTTAAGCATTGCGGAAGATGAACTGTTTTAGGTGATTGCTTGCAGGGAAGGGAAGTGATTGGCCATAAATGTCAACGCAGAAACGGGTGAGCACAGATGTGTTGCTTTAAAATTACACCTCATGCATAAATTTTTTTAGGCTTCTGTATTTTAGATTAAAATCAAATCTCTGAAAGATAATGCCGGGATGAGACATGCTTGAATTAAAACGCACGTTGAGGGAAGCTCAGGCTAAGATGGCGAGTACAGTCGTATTCGGGGTTTACGAAAATCATCGTCAAACCCTTCCATGATTAACGATAAAGCCACTTCGAAAGAACCTTCCAGCGAGAGCACGACAATTCCGATTTCCACGATCTTAAGTGATCAACAACTCAGAGAATTGTTCGATGGCGTCAACGATTTGATCCAGAGCGTGACACCGGATGGCCGGTTTTTGTTTGTCAATCGTGCCTGGCGTGAGCTGCTCGGCTATGCACCCGACGATTTGGCCGCGTTGACGATTTTCAGCATTATCCATCCCGATCACCACGCGAATTGTCTTCAAATCATGCAGCGCGTCATGGCCGGGGAGAATTTAGGTCTCATGGAAGTGCCTTTTCTGACCAAGGATGGACGTGTGATCATCGTGGAAGGCAATGTCAGTCTCTATTCCGTCAATGGCATACCCATCGCGACTCGCGGAATTTTTCGCAATATCACGGAACGTAAGGCGGCGGAGAACGAAATACGCGTGCTCAACCAAACGCTTGAACATGCGGTGGCGCAGCGTACGCAGGAACTGAGGATGAGCGAAAAACGGTTCCGGGATTTCATCGCCAGCATACCCGGCGCGGTGTATGAGTTCTGCATCGACGCCCATGGAAGCCGTTCGTTGCCCTTTATGAGCGAGGGTATCGCCAGTTTGACCGGAATTTCCGCAATGGATTGCATGGACGACGTCGGCGTCATGTTCAAACAGATTCACCCAGATGCAATGGCCGAGCTTGATGCTTCGATTATGCAGTCGATGAAGCATTTACTTACCTGGTCGCATGAGTATCCCGTCACGACGCCACGTGGCGAGAAATGGCTACGCGGCTACTCGATTCCGCGACGGGACAAGGACGGCAGCACATGCTGGCGTGGGGTGCTTGTCGATATAACCCGGCAGAAGCACATGGAGATAGCATTGCGTAATAACGAGCAGTTGTTTCGCAGCCTCACGGAAGTCGCGCCCGTGGGTATTTTTCGAACCGATGAGACTGGCAAGTGCCTGTATGTCAATGAACGCTGGTGCTTGATCGCGGGAATGGATGCAGAAACGGCGCTTGATTCTGGCTGGGTTACCGCCATCTATCCCGAAGATCGCGAGCGCGTCATGAATGAATGGGGCAGGGCGGTGCAATATCAGCGGCAGTTCATTTCAGAGTACCGTTTCCAGACCAGAGAGAAAGTGATTACCTGGATTCTGGGGCATGCCCAGGCGGAGCGCGATCAGAATGGCAATGTCCAGGGATATGTGGGTACGATCACCGATATTACCGACCAGAAAAAGAAAGAAGCCGAACTGGCGGAATCGCGTTATTTGCTCAAAACGATCATCGATACCGCACCCGTGCGTATTTTTTGGAAAGACAAGGAATCTCGCTATCTAGGCTGTAATCTCATGTTTGCTCGCGATGCCGGGGTCACGTCGCTGCAGGACATCATTGGCAAGACCGATTATGATCTAAGCTGGACTAAGGAGCAGGCGGATCATTACCGGGCTGACGATCGTCAGGTTATCGATTCTGGAGTTCCCAAGCTGTCTTTTGAAGAATCGCTCAACAATGCTACCGGAGAATCGATGTGGATAGAGACTTCCAAAGTACCTTTGTTGAACGTAAACCATGAGATCATTGGTGTGCTCGGGATTTACCGCAATAACACCAGACAGAAGCAGGCCGATGATTCGATGCGTCTGGCCGCAGCGATTTATCAGTCGAGTAATGAAGCCATCATGGTAACCGATGAGAATGATCTGATCATACAAATCAATCCAGCGTTTACCCGCATGACAGGCTTTGAAATCGCCGATGTGCTGGGGAGAAGCCCCGAACTATTTCGATCCGGACGGCATGACAATGAGTTTTATCAAGAGATTCGCCGCCGCTTGCTCAACGAGGATCATTGGCAGGGTGAAATCTGGGATGTGCGCAAGGATGGTACTGTGCATGCCAAATGGTTGAGCGTCAGCGTGATTCGGCATACTGATGGCTGCATTCATTATCATGTATCGCAGTTTACAGACATCACCGAGAAGAAGAAAAATGACGAGCTGATTTTGTTGCAGGCCAATTACGATCAATTGACGGGGTTACCCAATCGTAACCTGTTCAAAGAGCGTCTGGAAACGAAGATTAAGAAATCGCGCCGCAGCGGTGTGACCTTGGCCATGCTGTTTCTGGATTTGGATCATTTCAAGGATATCAACGATACCTTGGGGCATGATAAAGGCGATGATTTATTGCGCGAAGTTGCCATCCGGGTGAAATCATGCGTGACCGATAGCGATACCGTAGCGCGCCTGGGAGGTGACGAATTCGCGGTCATTCTATCGGAATCAGTGGATCATGAACGTGTAGAAACCATGGCACAGCAAATCATTGTGCAATTGAACAAGCCATTCAATTTCAATCAGAACCGTACCAACTACTACATCTCCACCAGCATCGGCATCGTCTTTTATCCGCAGGATGGCGCGGATATGAAAAGCTTGATGAAACATGCCGATCAGGCCATGTATGCGGCCAAGCAGGAAGGGCGCAACCGGTTTTGCCATTTCACGCATTCCATGCAGCAACAAGCGCATGAAAAAATGGTTCTGATTCATGATTTACGACAGGCGATCGCACGCTCGGAATTGCATGTCTACTATCAGCCAATCCTGGAATTGCCCACTGGCCACATGATCAAAGCAGAAGCGCTGGTGCGCTGGAAACACCCGCGCCGCGGCATGATCAGTCCGGCAACATTCATTCCGTTGGCGGAAGAGAGTGGTCTGATTCTGGATATCGGCGAACTGGTGTTCAAGCAATCGATCTCGTTTATCCATCAGTGGCAGAAACGGTTTGGTCACATCATCCAGATCAGCGTCAACATGTCGCCGGTTCAGTTCAAGTTCATGAATAAATTCAACTGGATCGGAAAACTGACCGAATTGGGACTGCCCGGCAGTTGCTTGAATGTGGAAATTACCGAGGGCGTGTTGTTGAAAGATTCGTCGGTGGTGCAGGAATATCTGCTGGAGTTTCGGAATAATGGCATCGAAGTGTCGATCGATGACTTCGGCACCGGTTTTTCATCGCTTTCTTACTTGAAGAAATTCGATATTGATTATCTCAAGATCGACCATTCTTTCATCAATCAACTGATCGACAGCGAAACTGACCGTACCCTGGTGGAAGCCATTATTGTAATGGCGCACAAACTGGACATCAAGACGATTGCCGAAGGGGTCGAGACGAAGGAACAGCAGGACCTGCTGACGCAGTTCGGCTGCGATTATGTGCAGGGATTTTTATATTCTGAAGCCATCAAGGGGAAAGCATTTGAAAAATTGCTGGTTGAGCAGGGGCACCGACTCATTGCCTAGCTCAACTATGCACAGAATGCTGCTGTGCCTGCTAATGGTAATTCTGCTTGCAGGCTGCGTGTCACCGATCGCGTTGAACCGGGCCGTCATTGCTTACGATGATGCCGTAACCGATGCGTTGTCGCAGCAGTTGCTGATTAATATTGCGCGCGCATACCATCGTCAGCCGATTCACTTTACCGGCGTATCCAATATTGCAGCGACGTTCAGTTTTCAGGCCAACGCAGGTGCGATGCCTTCGCCAGGCGGGCTTGCAGGCGCATCGATCATGCCGATCTTTGGCGGCACGTTCGCTGAAAATCCAACGATCAGCATCGTTCCGATCGAAGGAGATGATTTTACTCAGCGTTTACTGACGCCCTTTCCGCAGAGCAAACTGACCTTGTTATTGCGGCAGCGTTACGATGTCGATTTACTGTTGCGGATGATGGCGCAGGAGGTACGTCTGTTCCAATCCCCGCACTATCAGATTTACCGCAACAGTCCGCGTGATAAGGCCAACTACGAGATGTTCCGGCGAGTCGTGCTGCACTTGTCGGCCATTCAGGATGACAACAGACTCTATGCTGAGCCATTGCCCCTCATTTATACGTGGACCATTCCTGCACGTGCCATCGAAGCGGAAGGTTTTCAGGCATTGCAAAAAGAATTTACCGTGCGTCACGATCTGGCCAGCGATACGTATACGCTACGCAAGCACACCACCGGACCGATTCTGATCACCAATTACGATCCGGGTCTGTTGTCCGATGAAGAGCGCAATCAATTGAACGATATGGCCGATGACTGGGATGTCAGCGATGTCGCATTTGATATCCGCGCTGGTCAGTATGGCGGTGAATGGCCGATGCGAGGGGTTTTCCGGCTCAGGAGTTTTCATGCGATTCTTGGTTTCCTGGGCAAGGGACTCGGCGCCGAAGCAGGCTATCATGTCGATAAAGATGTCAGAACACCGCCAATTCTGAACAATGAAAATCCTGACTTAACAATGGAACTGGCAGTTTCGCAGCTGCCGCCGTCAGAGGCGGATATTTCCGTCCGTTGGAATGACCGGTTCTATGCGGTGAAAACTACCGGCCCCTACGCCCGCTGGAATCGCGATGCGTTTCAGTTATTGTTTCTCCTGTTTCAGATGACTGTCACAGATATTCCGCGCGTCGGCGTGCCTAGTATCACGATTGCCAAGTAATTTCCTTACAAGGAAGCAGCTTGCGCCTTATGGTATGATTTTCGGTCATGACAGGAGGGTAAGGTGCGTGCAGTTTTTCTTGATTTCGGTTCCGTAAACCGCGGTGATTTGGATTGTAAATCGCTTGAGCGGGCCATCACGCCCTGGCAGTATTTTTATGATTCGTCAGAACAGGAAGTGCTGGAGCGTATTCAAGACGCCGACGTGATCGTCAGCAATAAAGTATATGTCGGGCGCGAAGCGATCGTTGCGGCGAAGCATTTGAAGTTGATTTGCGTGGCGGCGACCGGTTATAACAATATCGATCTTGCGGCTGCAGCGGAACGCGCGGTGCCGGCTTGCAACGTGCGTGGCTATGCTACGCCTTCGGTGGTACAGCATGTATTCATGCTGATGCTGAACCTGATGCGCCATTTTGTCGAGTATCACGCCCTCGTAAAAAATGACGGCTGGCAGGCAAGCAGATTCTTTTGCCCTTTGGATTATGATATCCAGGAACTGTCTGGAAAAGCGCTCGGCATCATTGGCTGTGGAAATCTCGGCTATGCAGTGGCCGAGGTTGCTCAAGCTTTTGGCATGAAGGTATTGATAGCGGATCATAAAGGCAAAGCGCCGCGCCCGGGTCGGATGGCGTTCGATGATGTGATTCGTGAAGCCGATGTCATTACATTGCATTGTCCTTTATCGCAGGAGACACAAGATCTGATCAGCCGCCGGGAATTTGAACTCATGAAGCCGACGGCGCTGTTGATCAATACTGCCCGGGGCCAGTTGGTGAACGAAGCCGACTTGCTGCACTGTTTGCATAACCATCGTATTGCCGGGGCTGCAATCGATGTGATTCAAGAGGAGCCTCCTCGCGCGGATAATGAATTGTTGCGGCAACTACCGTCCAATCTCATCGTGACCCCGCATATTGCCTGGGCCAGCCGCGAATCCAGGCAGCGCTTGCTGGATCAGTTGGCGGATAATATCAGCCACTTCTTTCGAAACGAACCCTTCAATCAAATCATGGATGCGCTGCATCCAGGCGCTGCCAATCAGCGCTGAACAGAGGAAAATACCGGCATGCAACAATGGTTGATACTTGCCGCAGCGATTGTCAGTGAAGTAATCGCAACATCATGCCTGAAAGCGGCCGAAGGATTTACGCGGGTGTGGCCATCGGTCATCGTTGTAGTGGGATACATGGTGGCGTTCTATCTTTTATCGCTGACACTGCGCACCATTCCTGTCGGGGTCGCATACGCCATCTGGTCTGGAGTCGGCGTGGTGCTGATTGCACTAAGTGGATGGCTTTTTCTCGGACAAACGCTGGATTTTCCTGCCATCATCGGATTAACGCTGATCGTAGCGGGTGTCGTGGTGATCAATGTGTTTTCCAGCAGCATTTCCCTCTGAATGCCATGAGTGCAATTTAGTTGCTGGCTGACGCATCCCTTGGCGCAAAGCGGATGGGAGGTTGAATTTTTCTTAAAATAAATTAAGTTAGATCAATGTCTTAAGGTAAATTGAGGGGCGAATTTCAGCAGTTCATCTTGAACCATTCATTCAAGCCGGATATCGTAATAATTTTCGTGAGAGTACCGATCTGTATGAACAAGGCATTTACCAAAGAAGACCAGGACAATGACGACATGCCGGACAGCAGCCCAAAATTGCCGCAAGGCGTGAAAAACTACATTACGCCAGCAGGCTACCAGCGCCTGAAGGAGGAATTTGATCAGTTGTGGAGAGTGGAACGCCCTGAGCTGGTTAAAACCATTACTTGGGCGGCATCCAATGGCGACCGTTCGGAAAATGGCGATTATATCTATGGCAAGCGGCGTCTGCGCGAGATTGATCGCCGGTTGCGTTTTTTATCCAAACGACTAGATAACGCCGAGGTGGTCGATCCCGCGCTGCGCGGGGAATGCGATCAAGTATTTTTTGGAGCGACCGTGACGGTTTGCGATGCGCAAGCCAACGAAAACACCTACAGTATCGTCGGAATGGACGAGGCGGATCCGGGTCGTGGTCATATCAGCTGGATTTCGCCATTGGCCAAGGCGCTGCTCAAGGCGCGCGAAGGCGATGTGGTGATGTTGCATACCCCGGGAGGAAAGGAAGAACTTGAAGTGATTGCGATTCGATATGCAACATTATGATTGCGGTCAAGGCATGGTGAGCGAATTGCAAGTGTCTGGATCGGCAAGGCATTTCCATTGTTCTAGTGTTAGATTCTGCATGCCATTGAGTTTTGGAATGAGTGTGAGAAAATTAGCTACCGCGCCAATATTCCGCGCACCGGTAAAATATTTGCCTTCCTCGATCATATCTCCCCACAAAAAAGCGCTAAATCCGCCGATTTTGTCGGATTGCTGAAACGCCCAAGCATGGAATGCAATTTGTTCCAATAGTGTCTTGATGTTATCAAAACCATCTTCAGCCAAGAATGTGCCCGGCACTAGCATTAATTTGCGTCCAATGGGGTTGTTCGCTTCCAATGTCATCATGGCTTCCCACACCCATTCGCCATATTCGATCTGATGCCGGTAACTCTCCAGTTCAGATCCGCAGTGATGGACAGCTCCATAACAAATGAATCCAACATATTCTGCATCATTGAGCATGATGACGTTATCTCCAGGAGATGCTTTTTTCTGTAGAGCCAATTCAATCCAAGCCTCTAAATGTATGATGCCGGAGCCGGGGAATCGTTGCCGTAAAGTTTGCACGGCTCTGTTTAAAGTAACGAGTGTCTGAGCATATCGATTGTTTACTTCGTCACATGCAGCCGTTTTGTTTCTGATGAGGCATTCTATCCGTACTTTCCACAATGGTTCATCCATGGAAAAAAGGATGTCTCGTCCATGTAATTCAGATTTTTCTATCGCCGCGATGATTCCTGAGACATCATCATGGTAAATGCCCGTCTCCCCATTCATCAGGAAATGATTGATTTTCATCACGGGCAGCAATCGATTATTGTTGACGTTGAGGTATTCGGTGATTTGCTCGAAAGTTTGAGGCCAGAATCCGAAGGCATTGCTGTGAGCGTGAACTTCTTCGATCTGGGCGCTTTCAGTCAGGAAAATGCCGAAAATTTTTTCAGTTCGAACGGTATTGAAATAATCCGCCCTGACGCAGAGTGAGGTCAGCATCAATACTAAACTTAGAACGATTATCTTGCTCATCTTAGTGCTCCCCGGTAATGGGTTGAATGTTTTGCAGGTTGAAATGATAAATCTGAGGTAAGGAAACGACTGTGGTTTATATCACCATATATAGAAAATATATTGATTGTTCCGGATTTTAAGAATTATAGTAAATTCAATAGTCCTCTTGATACTTTGAAGTGTGAAAATCTAAGCTTCAAGGATATCGCCGTCCAGATAGTGCCATGTTTTATTTTCACGGACGAAGCGGCTGATTTCGTGCAGGCGATATGCTTTCCCATTGATTTTATAACGTGCGACAAATTCCACGGTGGCATTGTCGATGTCAGATTGCAGATGCCGTTTGACTGTCAGTCCGAGCCAATGTTGAGAGGGTGAGCGCTTTAATTCCAGCGATGAAGGGCGGGTGGATGAGTGCCACGTCATCAGCAGATATTGTTCACGCTCCAATGTATAGGCCGAGTAGCGCGAGCGCATCAGAATTTCTGCGGTTTCAGGCGTCTCGCCATTCTCCAGAAAACGGCCACAGCAATCGATATATCGTTGCTCACTGCCACAAGGACAGCGCGGTGGTTGAGTGGCTGACATTAATGTATCCAGACGAAGGGTGGGTCGATGTAATCAATAAGGATTGTAAGTCATTTGTAGTAGCAGCGTATATCGATAGTGGATGATGTTGCTATGGCCAAGGATTGGTCAAATTTGTCAGGAAGGCGCTGATTAATTGGCTGTATAAACGAATTGCCTCGTTGTGTTAATCACGCTTCTGCCTATCTGATCGATATGTTTTTGTTACTGTATTTCGTGCGCTTCGTACTTTACCCTGTTGGTTTTATAAATTTAGGCTTCTTTTGGTTTGCGGTAAACACCGGTTAATCAACTGTCTGAACCTTGCTGACCGGTAAGGTCATGTCTCTGAGCATTGCGGTCAACGGGTTTGCCGCGGTGTTGTTTTTAATGCTTGCCGATTGTTATTTCATGATGCTTTTGTGGTATTTTCTGTGTTGGCGACTCGGCGTGAATTGTTTGACCCTTCGCGGGATTCGATGTTAGAGTGCTGCCCATAAAGAGATTATGGTTTTTGATCCTTTGTGAATGTTTATAAATAATTTTGAGGGAAAAGAATGAAAAACCGGTTAAAAAAACAAACGAACCGCACGGTTCAGGTCATTGCAGGAGGGGTGCTGCTGATCGGCATCGGTGTCTCGGGTGTTCAGGCGAACACGATCATGAGCACCAACAACGGTTTTACTAAGTTGCTCAAGGAAAATGGCATCAATATCGGGGGCTGGGTACAAGGTGGCGCAACTTATAATCCTAGCCAGACGCACGGATTCAATGGACCAGTCACTTTTTCGGATCAGGCCAATCGGTTTCAACTGAATCAGCTTAATTTCTTCATCGAACGCGGCGTCAGAACAGAAGGAAGAGGATGGGATCTGGGTTTTCGGGCTGATTTCATGTTCGGTACCGATGCTATTTTTACGCAGGCTTACGGTAATCCCGCGTTTGATGTCAATAACGGCAGGGCATTGGCGGATCGCGGCAACTGGGATTTGGATATCTGTTGTAACTCCAGTCGCACCTATGGTATTGCAATTCCCCAAGCGTTTGCAGAAATTTATGCGCCGCTCGGGAATGGGTTGAACGTCAAGGTCGGTCATTTTTATACGCCCATCGGTTATGAAACGGTTCCAGCTCCGAACAATTTCTTCTATAGCCATGCCTATACGATGCAATATGGCGAACCGTTCACCCATACCGGTGTGCTCGGTAATTATTCAATCAACAGGAATTTCACTGCTATGTTTGGCACCATCGGCGGTAGCGGAACGGGTGGCTGGGATGGCAATTTTGACAAGCAAATGGAAAATTGGGGAGGTATCGGCGGTATTACCTGGACCAGCGATGACCATAATACGTCATTGAATGTCAGCGGCACCGGCAGCACCACATCGACGCGCAACAGCAGCTTCTGGGGAATGTACAGCATTGTTCTGAAACATAAATTCACGGAGAAAACCCACATGGTTCTGCAGCATGATCATGGATTTGCAGACAATGTTTTGTTGGCGAACAATGTCTATGCCGGTGTGGTCAAGGATGCCGAATGGTATGGCGTGAATTCGCATTTTTACTATGATGTGACGCCTGACGTTTCGGTCGGTGTTCGCGCCGAGTGGTTTCGTGATCGCGATGGTTTTCGAGTGTTTGCACCAGGTCGGGTAACCGCTGCTACCAATCATCTGGGCAGAAGCTATGCCAGTAATATCGGTCTGCTCGGGACAAGCACCCCAGCCGATTATTATGCTGTGACCATCGGTGCGAATTGGAAAGCGGCCAAAACTTTTAAGATCGCATGGCAGGGATTGAGTCAGTTGAATATCCGTCCAAATATTCGCTATGATCGGGTTGATGCATTGCATGAATCGTTGCAGGCCTCTGCTTATCGTCCTTTTGGTGGCAACAAAGACCAGATTCTATTTTCACTGGATGCCGTTCTTCCTTTCTAGGAAAGGAGTCTGAATTATGAAATTATCGATGACCTATGATGTTAAAAATGCGCCCCAGGGCGCATTTTTTTTGCGTCATTCCCACTGCTAAGTATTCAAGCAGTACAGTGGCTTAACAATCTTCGATACTGTGCTGTCGTAGCACATCCAGTAAATTTTTCATATCTTCCGGTATCTCAGCTTTCCAGCTGACCCTCAGACCCGTAATCGGGTGAGTCAGTGTTAGTTTTTGCGCGTGCAGCGCCTGCCTGCTGAAATTCGTGATAGCCTCGTCAATACCAGACCGGGCAACCTTCACCTTGCTTCCATAGACCGGATCGCCAATCAACGGATGTCCAATTGAATGCATATGCACGCGTATCTGATGCGTGCGTCCTGTTTCGAGGCTGCATGCCAGCAATGAACAGTTCTGGAACCGTTCGATGACGTGATAATGCGTGCGGGCCGGTTTACCTCGCGCTGTAACTGCCATTTTGGTGCGGTGCACGGGATGCCGGCCGATCGGCGCGTCGACCATGCCATCCAGCTTGACTAATCCAAGCACCGCAGCGAGGTATTCGCGTTGAACGGTATGTTGCTGGAGCTGACGCACCAGATGGGTTTGCGCTGTCAATGTCTTTGCGACCACCAGCAACCCGCTGGTATCCTTATCCAACCGATGAACGATACCGGCGCGAGGCACCTGTTCAAGTTGGGGCGAGTGGTGCAGCAAGGCATTCAACAATGTGCCCTGCCAATTGCCATTGCCAGGGTGGGTGACCAGACCCACTGGTTTATTGATGACGATGAGCGTGTCATCTTCATGGATGATAGTCAAGCCGATAGGTTCGGCTGAATGGCATGAGTTACTGGCCAATGACGGAGGAGCAAGTAAAACGCATTCATTCCCCCAGACCTTTTGTTTGACGGTGCCGATGCATCCGTCGATCAGCACATGATGTGCTTCGATCCAGCTTTGCAATCGACTGCGAGACCAATGAGGCAGAAGCCTCGCTAGCGCCTGGTCAAGCCGCAATCCTGCAAAATCGGCCGGGATGATTAGGTCGATGGGTTGCACATGTGCTGACGGAGTTGGCTTTGCGTTATAATTCGTAGAAGCGTCATTGTCTTTTATGGAATTCATCATGTTACGAAGTTTAGCGTTGGTTCTGGCTCTGGTTCTTACTGCATGCGGGTTATTGCCAGAGCATACCGAAGATCAACAGGATTGGTCTGCCAATAAATTTTATTCAGAAGCAAAAAATAAGCTGACTGAAGGCAATTATACCGCTGCGATCAAATTGTATGAGTCATTGGAAGCGCGTTATCCGTATGGCCGCATCGCACAGCAGGCGCAGCTCGAAACCGCATATGCGCATTACAAGAACGAAGAAATGGCAATGGCCATCACGGCGGCCGACCGTTTCATCAAATTGCATCCCAACCATATGAATGTGGATTATGCGTATTATATCAAGGGATTGGCAAGTTTTAACGATAATTGGGGTATGATGGGGTTTATGATGAAGGGGCCGCTCAGGCAAGATATGAGCGAGCGTGATTCCAAAGCGTCGCGCGAATCCTTCGAAAACTTCAAGGAACTGGCGACACGTTTTCCGGAGAGTAAATATGCGGCTGATGCCCGGCAGCGCATGGCCTATCTGCTCAATTCCGTAGCCATGAGTGAAATCCATGCCGCGCGGTATTACATGAAGCGCAAGGCATATATTGCTGCCGCCAATCGCGCCCAGAACGCCGTCAAGGAATATCCGCGAACGCCGGCAACCGAAGAAGCCTTGTATATCATGGTCAAAGCTTACGAAGAACTGGAAATGTACGACCTTCGCGATGATGCAGAGCGCGTGATGCGCATCAATTTTCCAGAAAGTCGTTTCCTGAGCGAATTACCCGAAGTGGGTGCGAAAGCCTGGTGGGAATTCTGGAAATCTTGATCGAAGGATGGTCTCGTTTCTAGGAAACGCTGATTAATTCACTGCACGAGCGAATCGCCTCGTTGCGCAGCACTCGCTCATTCAACTAGTGTACTGATAGATCTCGGTTGCTGCGTTCAATGCGTTTGAGGCTCATCTCGTTCGCCGAATTAATCAGCATTCTTCTAAGTAGCTGAAAATGAAAGCGCGTAAACGCCGTAATATATTAAAATCAGACACAAGAAATAGTTTGCATGACCAACAACGATTTAAACCCAATCACAATGCGGCCAGATTGCGCGTCAGCGAAATCCTTTCTCAGTATTTCCTATGATTCCGGCAAGTGCACTGCAAGGACATCACAGTCTGCGTGATACATCACGTCTTTTGCGGTTGAACCCATCAGCACCGCTAATCCATGCCGGCCATGAGATCCGACCACGATCAAATCAATTTGTTGCTGTGCCGCCAATCGGGTAATTTCCTGCTGAGGTTCACCCCAGATCAGCCAGCGGCATCCTGGCTCAATATCAAGTTTATCGCTGATTTGTTTGAACTTGTTCTTCTCAGATTCCAGTAAGGGGTACGATGAGTCTTCATTTAGCGGAATGACCAGCCCATAAGGCGTATCCGGCATCGGAATATTGTCCAGCACATGAATGATGTGAAGGCTGGCATTCAGTTGAGTTGCCAGTCCTCTCGCTTTCTGGGCGACCTGATGGTCGTGGACGGAAAAGTCAATAGCGATGAGAATGTTGCGATAGTGATTCATTTTATTCCCTTGAAAAAATGTGTGCGATGGCAACGTGACGCCGCAACAAATGAAATCGACTTTATCATAATCGCTATGGCTGTGCCGTCATGATTGATGCGTTGTCTCGCAATTGATCATCGGTTTCGAGTGGACGTCAATAGAATCGACTAACAAAGCCGCATTTACACGCTAATTAATCAGAATTTTTAGAGAGGTTGATAATAGGATTGATTGAGCCGGGAAATTTGTCGATCCCAATCAATCCATGATCCTGATTTCAATGCAGTGATGATTTTCTCATCATCAATGGCAGGTTCCAGAAATAATCACCAAATTAAATCTCGAAAGGTTAAATAATTGCTTCAAAGCCTTAAATTGTGAAACCGAGTGACTATTTTTTTTATACAATGTGAACGCGTGCGAGAAATGGGCTATTCCCTCTTTTTGCTAGGACTGCTGCTGTACAGCCTGATGAATTCATGCAGTGCAGGCATTGGGTGTCGACAGCTGGTGTTATTACGGAATCTTCAATCGGGTACACTTATTATGAATACTAGCGAGCATAAAGAATTTCGAGAAAGAATGCATTCGGTATTAGTTTCCTTTACACAGGAATTGCCAGAAAGAATTTCTGAAATTGAAGCGTTGTGGGAAAGTTTACAAACCGATTGGAATATCAAGGCCCTGCAAGAGCTGCACCGCTCAGTGCATAATCTGGTTAGCAACGGCAGAACATTCGGTTATCCTGAACTGAGCAGCCAAGCGCGCGCGCTGGAACGAGTACTAAAGAACTTGTTACGTGAAGCGCACCTAACCGATATCGCTCAGGCGGATGCCATCTGGCAGCAGATACTTGAGCTTAAACGCCTATCGACTGATAAGGAACCGGTGGTCATCAGCGATATGGCGATGGGGGCTGATGAAAATACGTTTTTGCCGGATGTCGATGATTCGAATCTGATTTTCGTCGTCGAAGATGATGCCGAGACTGCGCAAGAACTTGCGCTGCAATTGCGCTATTACGGTTATGAAGTTGAAGTATTCAATCATCTGGAAAAATTCCGCAGCGCTATTCTGCACAAGCCTAATGCCATTATTCTGATGGATGTCGAATTTCCAGAAGATACGCTTGGCGGTATTCATGTCATGGAGGCCATTCAGAAAGAATTACCTTGTCCGGCCCGGGTGATTTTCATTTCTGTTCATGATGATATGGCTTTCAGGCTGGGCTCGGTTCGAGCGGGAGGAGTTGCTTATTTCACCAAACCCATCAATTCCACTGAATTGATCGATCAGCTTGACTTGATTACCGCGTCGCAAATTCAGGAACCGTTTCGGGTATTGATCGTCGATGACAGTCCGACAGTGCTTGCCTATCACACAGCCATTCTCGAACAGGCTGAAATGATCGTGAAAGCTTTGCCAGAACCGATGAAGCTAATGGAAGTGCTCAGCGACTTCAATCCTGATATCATTTTGATGGATTTATACATGCCCGAGTGCAATGGTATTGAACTGGCCCGAGTCATCCGCCAAATGGATGGTTTCCTTAGCACGCCGATCGTGTATTTGTCGACTGAAAACGATTTTGACACGCAACCCGAAGCAAAAAGCCTGTCGGGTGACGATTTCCTGGTCAAGCCAATCGACCCCGCTCATTTGATCGCGGCCATTACGGCACGGGTATCGCGTGCGCGCTCATTGCGATCATTGATGATACATGACGGCCTGACCGGATTGTTAAATCATACTGCGATCAAAGAAGAACTGGCACGTGAAGTAGGTCGCTCGACGCGACTGAATACCCCCCTGTCGTTTGCGATGGTGGACATCGATTTCTTCAAGAAAGTAAACGATACCTATGGTCATGCGGCGGGCGATCGGGTGCTGAAGAGCCTAGCGCGATTGCTCAAGCAGCGCCTGCGAGATACGGATATTGTTGGTCGCTACGGCGGAGAGGAATTCGCTGTGATCATGAACGATACCGATGCCAGCTCGGCAGCAAAAGTCATCGATGAGATCAGGAATGTATTTTCTCGGTTGATTCATCTGAGCCATGAAGAAGAATTTTCGGTGAATTTCAGCTGTGGTCTCGCCGATCTGGCTCACTTTCCCGATGTCGCCAGCTTGAGCGAAGCGGCTGACAAGGCGCTGTATCAAGCCAAGCAGCGCGGTCGCAACAAAGTCGTTGTGAATGTGGGTGATTGATCCGAGAAACTCTGTCGAGTGGCTCATGCCATGAGCCACTCGAACGATTATTGAAAACCTGGATTCACGATAACAACTTGCAATTTTCCAAAACACATCACACCATCCGGTTGAATCAAAGCCAGTCAATAATCCTGATGGCTCATCAGTTCCTGTCAGGCCCAGTCGGGATCTTCCCCCTTTCTCTGTCTGAATAAGCACAATCCATCCTGCCTGAATGTACTTTTGCGTACAGATGAGCTTGTTAAAAAACGTCATGATTGATAACGCATTCGTTGAGAATGCGAATGAAGCCCTGTAAAAGCAGCGAGTAAAGCATCAAGCAAGATGAAATGCGAGAAAATGCGGTTGGATGTGGTAAATGTGCATTCGAGCTTGATGTCGAGAGCAATGTGGCTTTTCAGGGTTTTCCTTGGGATCAACATCAATCAGGAGAATATCATGAAAATTTCTATGGTCTTATTTATGCTGGGCATGTTTGTTTCAACGGCGAACCTTCATGCGGCTGAAACTCTGCTGGAAAAAAGCGAGGCACAGAAAAATGAGGTGAAGCGGGACGCCAATAAAGCGATCAACCGTATCGATGAAGAGACTTGTACTGGCACAGACACAGAATGTGCCAAGAAGAAATTGGGACATCGCGCGGAAGAAGCCAAAGATGCCATCAAGGACACATCATCAGAGGTGAAGAATAAAATCGACTGACTTTATGCTGCACTCATTAAACCAGGTTGCGCACAAGTTTTAATGAGTGCAATCCAGAACTAAGCAAGATCAATTTTTATTGTGGGTCTCTGTTGTTGACCGGCCAATAACCCGGGATGGGCAAATTGTGGTCGATATCCTCAGCCGATGGTGTGACCTTGACGGTAATGCCCTTGCCGCACGCTTGCGTTGGTTTGCCGCCGGCATCGCGGAACGGGTTTGCCTTCAGGTTCCTCACTACTTTGAGAAACGATGGTTCACCGATGCCATGTTCGAGGCCATTCACTCGTGCTTCAGCAGCAATTTTCGATCCATTGTCAGGAATGAAAAGCGATACCTTGCCTACCTGCAGTGCGGGTGGCTTGATGCTGCAAATATCGGCGATCGCGGTTTCGATATGCAGGGCCTTGACGCAACTCGTTGGCACAAAAAAAGGTCCATAATATTGAAACGCAATCCTTCCGATCAGACCTGACTTCAAGCGCCCTTTCTTGCCATAAAAGCCGATCGTATTCTTTAGCGCATTGGTTTTATTATCCTGTTCCCAAAAGATATTGCGTTCTTGGATCAACGCAGTAAGTCCTTCCAAGGATTGATTTTCAATGATTTCCGCAAGATCGGTGGGTGCGGGAATTTCATTACCCGTATCGTCCATGCCTTTGAGTATGGGATTAAGTGTAGGAAATATCACGCTTTGCGCAATGACTGAATTGCCTTCACAGCCATGATTAATGCTGAGATGCATGACCTCTCCGGTACCTTCGAGAACTTCTGAGCTAAAACCGTCATGCGCCACTGCATGAAAGCTGACAATCAAACCGCTGAGTACATTGAGTAAATTGATAAAAGTTTGTTTCATGATGTTTTGATTGAATATTTCAGTGATTGTAAATGTCTCTTTCAGAAAGAACCTAGAACACAGGATTTGCCCTATCTTTAAAAAGTAAGAATGACATGCAATAAGCCGCTGGGAATACCATACATTCGCTGGCCATTCTCAGTGAGAATCCAGTCTATGGCAATGTGGCAAATTGTCACATTTCATGCTCATATCCGCGAAACGGAATAATGAGTTAGGAGCTAGATGGTGCCGTCGCTTGAACGTGTGCGTAATGTACGAAGTGGATGAGGGGTGGTGCCGGTAGAAAATTGCTTTTTGCTGAATTCGGCGCGTGATTCTGGATTGGCGTCAATGGTTTTCAGCGCTTCAATGATCGCGACGCGCGGCGCCAGGCCGGCATAGTTGGCAACTTGAATGGCGAGGCCGGGGCGGGCGTTCAGTTCAATGATCATCGGACCTTGATCCCGATCCAGGACTAAATCGGCACCCAGATAGCCAAGCCCCGTCATGTCGTAGCAGGCCGCAGCCAGTTGCAGGAGTTTGTCCCAGTGGGGAATCACCAGATCGGAGAAGGTCTTGCGCGTGTCAGGGTGGTGCAGAACGGTGCGGCCAAACTGCACGGCATGGAGTGCCCGGCCGGTGCCAATGTCGATACCGACACCCACCGCACCTTGATGAAGATTGGCCTTGCCATCGGAAGCATGGGTCGTGAGGCGCAACATCGCCATGATCGGATACCCCCGGAAAACGATGATTCGTATATCGGGAATGCCTTGGTAACTGTAGTCGGAAAATACCGGATCGAGTTGAATCAGGGATTCGATCATGACGCTATCCGGTTTACCGCCAAGGCTGTGCAGGCCGCTGAGAATATTGGAGACATGGCGTTCGATATCCGCTAACTGCAGCGCATCGCCACTTGGCTTGAAATAGAGGTGATGGTCATGGCGGGTAATGACGAGAATACCTTTGCCGCCGCTGCCTTTGACGGGCTTGATGACGAATTGATCGTAAGGCCGCAGCAATTCTTTCAGTTGTTTGACATCATGCTGGTAGTGCACGGTGCCGAGTAATTGAGGAACGCTGATGCCGGCTTTTTGCGCCAATAACTTGGTCTTTAGCTTGTCGTCGACCAGCGGGAATAGATGGCGCGGATTATAGCGCAAGATCAAACCAAAGTTTCGTTGGTTCATGCCGATGATGCCAAAACTCCTGAGCTTTTTAGGGCTTGCCAGAAACATTGCGCCGTTCCAGGGAGTGGAAGCGATATAGCTCAGATAGCCGGTAGCCGGTGTATTGCCCCAGAATCAGGATCAGGGCGAGATTGACCAGCATTAGTTCGGGAAAATTGAACGTCAGGTATTCCACCGTGCGGTTGGTCATGAAAAGATAAGCGATGATTGCCGTCAATAAACTGCCGCCGCCCTGAATGAACACTTCTCTTGGGCCGTCCTCCTCCCACAGAACCGACATGCGTTCGATCGTCCAGGACAGAATAATCATCGGGAAGAACGTCACGGTCATCGCTTGGTCAAGCCCAAGCTTGTTGCTCAGTATGCTGATGCTGGCCATGATCGCAATGACGACGATAATGACGGCTGAAATGCGCGCCACGAACAACAGATTGAGTTGCGACAAATAAGACCGGATCAGCAATCCGGTGCCAACGACCGTAAGAAATATCACGATACCTGTCAATAATGTCGTTTGAATCAATGCCAGCGCAATCAGGATAGGCATGAATGTCCCTGATGTCCGTATGCCGATCAGCAACCGCATGATAACGACGATCAATGCGCCGATGGGCAATAATAGAATGATCTTGAAGGCGTTTTGTTGTTCGATCGGCAAACTGTAGATCGAAAAATCGATGATGCCTGCTTGCTTGTTCATACTGTCACGCAACACCAGGGTTCTGGTGGGGTGGACATTTCTGATGATCGAGAATGAGATCTGGGAATTCTTGCCTCCGATAACATCGAGCAGGGATTCATCGCCGCGCTGCCAGATCAGAAAATCTTCAGGTTTGCCAATTTTACCGGTGTTCTGATTGAACAATAACCATTGATTTCCGATATACACCTCGACGAAATTGGTCAGTGATTGCCGACGTCGGCCGTCTTCGAGATACAAGCCGCGGACGATGCGAGCGCCAATACCTTCCAAAGCGAGTAAATTGATGATCAGGTGGGTCTTGGAATCTTCGCTCGATTTCTCATTCAGCAACAAGCCCTGATTCTGATTGGGAGTTTCGGAATTCAGCGCAGTGATCAATTCGCGCGTGAAAATTTCAGTGTTGGCAGATTTGCTGCGCACCTGATCCAGGAATGTCGTAGCAGCGGTTTTCATGACTTCGTCAAATTCCGGTTTGCCGGGTTCTATCGGCAAATCCGCCGCCGGAGGTGAAGCCGGAATTGTCGGGTCGGTTTCATAGACGCTGACGCGATAATACGCGGTCTGATGCCCCGAAGCTGCACGTTTGCTCCATTGCGCACGCCGTCCTGACGGAGAAGAAAGCTCCGTGAATCCATAATCGGATGACGCAAATTCTTCTTCCATGATCACCGTCGATGGCGTTTCTGCAGGAAGGGCGAAGGAAACGATGACCGGATCGCCGCGGGCTACGAAATCGATTTTGGCCTCGATCGTCCAGACGGATTTTTTGTCATCCGGCAACAAAGGAAAACCCAATGCAAAGTGTTTATAGGCAATCAAGCCGATTCCTAATGCCATGATCAATGCTACCAATACATACAGTTTAAGTTTGGAATGCATTATTTCGCACCACGGGGTTCGGGCCGATCCGGTTTGGCGGCGGTAAATTTTTGACTGACATCCACGATGGCGAGGTCCTGCAGCAGATTGCGGCCGATCAATACCTGATGCTTGAATCGGCTACGGTTCTCGAGCGTGAAATTGATACGTTCGTCGATGTCGGCCAACACTACGCGCATCCTGACCACCGGCCGGCGCTGCGATTCGCGGTTGCCCAATTCCTTGACTCGCACATAGCGCCGCAGACGCCGGGTCAACTGAATTTTTTCTTTGGTTTCAGGATGGATCATGCTGAATTTTACAAAGGGTTTTCCATCCCGTTCAAATTCAACGATATCGAGTGCATGCAATGAGGACGTTTGTGCGCCTGTATCGATGCGGGCGCTGAATTCGATGCCGGGCGGATCCAGATAGACATTTTCCACTGCCCCAAGAATGGTTCTGGATGAATTCTGAGTAGTAGGCTGCTGGGGTTGTTGCGCCGGGCGTGTTTCGCACGGATCGGCGATGTCTGTCGCGGAGGTGGGATTTTCAGGATTTTCCTGTCCCGCATTGGATGAACTGGATGAGTCTGGCAGCAAGGATTTTTTTTGCTCGACCAATTCCGCAAACAAGCTGATCAGTTCGGATTCCCTGGCGCGGATTCGTGCTTCCCGCTCCGCCAGATCATCCTGTTGCGCAGTATTGCAAGCGGAAAGCAGCAGCCCGAGGGCCGGCAAGATTGCCTGGGTGTAACGGTTTGCAGAGAAGATGGAACGTACAATTCCCATGGTTGTTATTTTTTTAGTTTGTAGAGTAGATGGCGTCGCGGATTTATTGCCGATGCATGAGCCGTTAGGGATACAGGAAACCTGAATCCAGGCGCGACTTTATCTTGTCGAGTCGTTTCATGGTTTGTTCAACTGAATCGTGAGGGTTTCGTTTTTGTAAGTACACGCATAGCGGTGAATTTCCAGGCAATGAGACGTTATGGTGAGCTGATAAGTACCTGGTGGTTGGTTGTGGGTGTCAAATTTGAAGTCAAACTGCCCTTTGTTATCGCTGGGATAGAATTCGTCGACGGCGACCGTCCCGTCCGGGCGTGTCAGCTTGAAATTGAGCAACACGTCCGGCGCTGGCTTCTCGTTGTAATCAACCCGGCCATGCAGCAAAATGGTATCTCCCACCACAAACCGGGTTTGGGGATTGATCAGCACAGGTTGTGAAATATGGGTGGCATGGGAGTTATGCGCCATGCCGAGCAGTGCCAGCAGGAGTGTACATGACAGTAATAAATGTTTGATAGCAAGCATGTTCGGAATCATCAAAGAAAAATCGGTTATCGGTCAGACATTCAAAATTGATTTGCAATGAATCAGTTATTTCTTTGGCGCAAAAAGATCGGTAATGGTTCCTTCGGCCATTTCGGCGGCAAACAAAATGGTTTCCGATAGCGTCGGGTGAGGATGAATGGTCAGACCGATATCCTGCATGTCTGCGCCCATTTCCAATGCCAGTACCGTTTCGGCGATCAATTCTCCGGCGTTGACTCCGACGATGCCCGCACCTAACAGGCGGCGCGTTTGCTTATCGAGCAGCAACTGTGTCACGCCTTCGTCGCGGGTCATCGAAATGGCGCGGCCACTCGCGGCCCACGGGAAGCTAACTTTCTCGAACTCAATGCCTTGCCGCAGCGCTTCTTTTTCGGTCAGTCCCATCCAGGCAATTTCGGGATCGGTATAAGCGACTGATGGAATCGTGCGCGCATCAAACGCCACGTTATGTCCGGCGATGACTTCGGCCGCTAGCTTGCCTTCATACGTAGCCTTGTGCGCCAGCATCGGCTCGCCGACGATATCGCCGATAGCGAAAATATGCGGCAGGTTGGTGCGCATCTGCTGATCCACCGGAATGAAGCCGCGTTCGTTGACTTGAATGCCGATGGTTTCGGCCCCGAGGGTAGAACCGTTTGGACGGCGTCCGACGGCCACGAGAATTCGATCATAAATCTGCGGGGCTGGGGCATTATCTCCTTCGAACGTAACTTCAAGCCCGGATGCTTGGGCTTCGATGCGGGTGACTTTGGTCTTCAGATAAATGGCTTGATAGCGTTTCTGCAACCGGCGCTGCAACGGCTTGATCAGATCGGGGTCAGCGCCGGGAATCAACTGATCCATCCACTCAACGACACTGATTTTGCTGCCGAGGGCCGAGTACACGGTCGCCATTTCCAACCCGATGATGCCGCCGCCGATGACCAGCAGACGATCCGGTATATCTCGAAGCGCCAGCGCACCGGTCGAGTCCATCAGGCGTGGATCGTCATACGGAAAGCCGGGAATCCGGGTTGCGCTGGAACCGGCGGCAATGATGCAATGATCAAAGGAAACCGTCGTATTTCCATCGGCTGTTTCTACTTGGATCGTGTGCGGCGTGATGAATTTACCGGCTCCATTCATGACCTCAACCTTGCGCTGCTTGGCCAGCGCCTTGAGACCCTTGGTCAGCTTGCTGATCACGGATTCCTTCCAACTGCGCAATTGATCGAGATCGATCTTCGGCTGACCGAACGTGATGCCATGCGGTTGCGCATCGGCGGCATCGGTAATGACTCTGGCGGCATGCAGCAACGCCTTCGAAGGAATGCAGCCGACATTCAGGCAAACACCACCCAGTGCCGGATAACGTTCGATGAGAATGACCTTTTTACCCAGATCAGCGGCGCGGAAAGCGGCGGTATATCCACCCGGCCCAGCGCCGAGAACCACCACGTCAGCATGTTTGTCTGCCACAGGTGCGGGCGATCGCGGTGCATCGTTAGATATTTCCCATGCAGCCTTTTCCGTCGCTAAGGTAGCCGAAGGAGCAGCAGTGCCGGATTTTTGACCGGTTCCAGCGTTGTCCGGGGCTGTTACGTTGACAGGGGGTTGATCAGCGATGGCCAAGGTCAAAATAACCGAGCCTTCCGATATTTTATCGCCAACCTTGACGTTGATGGCCTGTATTACGCCGGCTTGCGGAGACGGCACCTCCATCGAAGCCTTGTCAGTTTCCAGTGTAATCAGCGAGGTTTCCTTCTCGACCACGTCGCCAGGCGAAACCAGCAATTCAATGACCGGCACATCCTTGAAATCGCCGATATCGGGCACTTTTATTTCAATAGTTTTCGTCATAACATCCTTTGGAGTGAAGTGCTCGATGCTCTCTGTCTAGTGATCCCAACGAATGGAAAAGCTCATTGCCGTAACTGACCGTCACCCAGGACGATGAATTTCTGGCTGGTCAATCCTTCCAGGCCAACTGGGCCGCGCGCATGAATCTTGTCGGTCGAAATGCCGATTTCGGCGCCCAATCCATATTCAAATCCGTCGGCAAAGCGCGTGGTGGTATTCACCATCACCGAACTGGAATCGACTTCGCGCAAGAAACGTCGTGCGCGGGTATAGTTTTCCGTGACAATCGCATCGGTATGCTGCGAACCGTATTTCGTGATGTGGTCGATCGCCTGATCCAATCCGTCGACAATGCGGATGCTGAGAATTGGCGCGAGATATTCTTCGTACCAATCCTGTTCGGTAGCTTCCTTGATCTGTGCAATGATGCTGCGCGCCGCTGCGTCGCCGCGCAACTCAACGCCTTTGTCGAAATACATCTTGCTCAGGGCGGGCAGAATTTTGGCGGCGATATTTTCGTGAATCAGCAATGTTTCCATCGTGTTGCAGGTGCCGTAGCGCTGCGTTTTGGCATTGTCTGCGATGCGGATCGCCTTGTCGAAATCCGCCTGATCGTCGATGTAGACATGACACACGCCGTCCAGATGCTTGATCACCGGAATGCGCGCCTCGTTGGCGATGCGTTCGATCAACCCCTTGCCGCCGCGTGGCACGATGACATCGACGAAATCCTTCATGGTGATCAGTTCACCGACCGCTGCGCGGTCGGTGGTTTCGATCACCTGCACCGAACTCTCCGGCAAGCCGGCTGAGCGCAAACCTTCCTTGACGCACGCGGCAATCGCCTGATTGCTGTGAATCGCCTCCGATCCGCCACGCAAAATCGCCGCATTGCCCGCTTTCAGGCATAACCCGGCGGCATCGGCGGTGACATTCGGACGCGCTTCGTAAATGATGCCGATGACACCGAGCGGCACGCGCATTTTTCCCACCTGAATGCCGGACGGGCGGTAATTCAACCCGCTGATCTCACCGACCGGATCGGCCAGCGCGGCAATCTGCAATAAACCTTCCGCCATCGTCGCGATGCCTTTGGCGGACAAGGTCAGGCGGTCAATCATCGCAGATTCCAGTCCTTTGGCTCGGGCATTGTCGAGATCCTTGGCATTGGCTTCCAGCAAAAGCGCTTCATCGCGCCGGATGGCCTGCGCCATCTCGGTCAGCGCCTGATTCTTCGTGGCGGTATCGGCTTTCGCGATCAAGCGCGACGCAGCGCGCGCTGCTTGCCCGACCGTTTGCATATAATTCTTGATATCAGTGGTGTTCATCGATTAATTCTGGATAGTGTGAGTCTATCGATTAGTAGATGGGGAATTATAGTACAAGAAGATTGAGATGTTATGGTAAGAGGCTTAGATTGAAACAATTTCGAGAATAACGAAGTAACCGTCCTCAGCGAGATAATACTCTACTCGACGAGGATGCTGGGACCTACTTAATTAGCGAATAATGCAATGAATAAGTCAAAAAGTTTGAATATTCTCTGAATCGATTAATGAGGAAATTCCAATCAAATTTGCTTCAGCAAAAGCAGGCTGTCTGTCTTCATAAAAGCCATACTGGATGTAGTGCATAAGTGCCGCTTTCTCATTAGTGCCATAAGCAGTTTCTAAGTCAGGATATGAAGCAATATATTGAGAGGCATTAAACGTGGCGAATCTACCTTCGTAAAAACCATTTTGTATGTAGTGAGCTTCTGCTGCTCTTTCATCAGTACCAAAAGCTGCTATTAAGTCGGGGTAGGAAGCAATGTAGCTTAGAGCATCAAATGTCGCGACTCTTCCTTCGTAAAAACCCATTTGTAAATAATGTGCTTCTGCTTTAATTTCATTAGTGCTAAATGCGATTATCAAATCAGGATATGAAGCAGTGTATTGAAGCGCATCAAATTGAGGGGTTACGGTTTCGTTATCAAATTTTATGTTTTCAATATTTATTAGTGTATCCATTCCATCCGGACCCGATGCCGACCATCCAACTGGAATTCTGGTTAATGTTGTTTGTGCGGAAATTCCACTAAACTGGGCGGTATCAGATCCTTCACCGCCATTCAATATATCATCGCCGATTTGACCAACAAGTGTATCGTTTCCATTAAAACCGATTAGATTATCGCTATTGATGGTTCCTCCAATGAAATCGTCGCTATAAAGTAGCATACTGAAAAGCGAGTTTATCTCACGTCTATCTATGAAACCGAACGCAGTTTTTGCATCGATAGAAGTATCAGTTATGGAGTAGTCAGGAAAATCAGAATTAAAACCATGATAATAAGTAGAAATGAGATTTCCAGAAACATTCCCGTTCTTGTCAAAATTAAAAGTGCCATAATAATCTTGCTGATGGATAAAATTTGAAATATGAATGTTGGAAGTTGAAAGCCAAGACGATGCAAAATCGCCAATAAAATAAGGTATATTAGCCATGTTAAAGCCGTTATTACTTGTCGTGCTATTTGCTATTAACGTTGCCATTGTCGTCGCCTTATCATAGTAAGTAAAATTTTTTAGGAGAGTTAACAAAATACATTTTACATTTTGTGGAATGCTAGGGCTTTCAATCTAAGGAAGCGCTGATTAATGACTGCACGGGCGAATTGCTTCGTTGCGCGCCACTCACTCCCTCGTCTATCAGATTGATATGTCTCAGTTGTTGCGTTCCATACGCCTCGATCTTCAACGCATTTGTTGAATTAATCAGCGCTTCCCTAACAATATATCTTTTGAAGAAAGCACCTCGAATACGACCGTATCTCTCTACTCTTTAGCTCAAGTTGTGTCTATCAGAAAAGGCTACTCCTTGTTTTATTTTTTACAATACGCTCTTATAACACCATCACATGATCGACTAAATACCGGCCATCTCGATACACCAGCACCATTTCCGCAACAAATTCCCCTGGCGCTTTCGTGAAGCGTTGTTTCCATAGGATCGCCGCCGAATCGGGGCGGCGGAGGATGGCGATGGGGGTGCGAGTGGTGAAGTAGCCTTTCTCTGCCTGGTATTGCTGGCAGATGCAGGTTAAGTAATCCGGCGTGACGATGCCTTTTAGTCGCTCGGTGAAATCGCGGACATGCCGGGCGTGATTGCGCTGCGTTGATGCATCCATCAAATTGTCCATGATCGGATTGGCGATCGCCCAAAGTTGCTGTTCGGTCATTGTTTCAAAGTTCAGGGTCATTTTCATTTCCTTCAAGGCTAATGCCGGTTTTTTATTCCGGCGAAAATTGGAGCCTGCGGTTCTTCGTGGTCTTTCCGTGGGGGTAGGTGCGGCACGCGCTGAGTAAATTTATTCCGCGATGCTGATGCCCGAGCCACCCATTTCCTGCGGAACGTCTTTCATTTTGGGTAGTCCGTCCGCGATGCGCAGCACGGATTCCTGGTAATGCACGTGAATAGCTGGTTGGAACGAAAAATTCTGCAGGATGGGAGCAAATACATCGATGAGATTCCAGCCGGGATGCTCGGAAAAAATGTGACCGCCGCATGTCTTGCACCATTTGCGCGAACTTTGCGGTGTTTTGTTGAAGGTGCCGATGTTTTCTGCGCCGCGCGTGATGTGCAGCGCTGTTGGCTTCCACAGCGAAAAAGCATTGACCGGTCCGGCGGACCAATGGCGGCAGGATTCGCAATGACAATAACCCATCGCATCCGGCTCGCCGGTCACAGTAAACGCAACCGCACCACAAAAACAATGGCCCTTGTATACCTTTTGATTCATGAGAGTCTCCTTGATGGTTTTGTCTATGAGCAGGAAGTGTCCGGCTACCGGATCGTTACTTTCCTTGCATGTTTTCCAGATCGGACTGTTTCTTATAAGTTTCATAAGAAGAACCTGCATTGGCCATGCAGCGTTCGCGTTCCTGCTGATCCATCAGCTGGGTGCATTGGTTGCGTTGCCACGATTGGCCCGTGTTGTAGAGTTGCTGGGTGGTGCAGCCGGTTGCAGCCATCAGAGCGGCAGCGGCGACGGCTGTGGGCAGGATGCGGACATTCATGCGGCGTATCCGTCGCCGACGACATTGATCATCCAGGCGATACCAAAGCGGTCGGTGAGCATGCCGAAGCGCGGCGACCAGAAGGTTTTGGTCAGCGGCATCTGTACCTGGCCGCCATCGGACAGCGCATTGAAAAAATGATCGGCTTCGGCTTCAGTCGCTACCGCAATCGACAGCGAAAAGCCTTTGAATTTCGCTCCGACTTCACAACCGTCCGAAGCCATTAGCACGTTATCGCCGATGCGGAAGCTGGCGTGCATGACCTTGTTTTCAAATCCCGGCGGCAACATGCCGGGCGGCGTGGGATCGGGGCTTTCGCTGAAGCGCATTAGCATGTCGACCTGTGCGCCCAGCGCGTTGCGATAGAATTCCAGCGCTTCTTCACAACGACCGCCGAACATCAGATAGGGCTGAATCAGTGGAGTTTGCATGATAAATCCTTATAGAAATGGTTTATTGCAGAAATGGCGATCATTGTTCGATCGTGCGCGATCAACTATAGCATACCGAATTTCAGTGGCAGCACCGTGACGGGCCGCCGTCTGGAAAAAGCTGCTGGTGCGGCGCCGATATGCAGTTACAATAGCTTGGCAGGCCGTTGAGAAACACTGTTGTGGTGCCGGACAACTCATTGATCAATAGAACGCACGTTTCACCATCGAATTCCGACACGATGGCCTCGAACACATCATTTCGACGACTTGATCCTTTTTCATTCTAGGGCGCACATCATGAAAACATTTGATTTCTATGACCGGGGAGGCAATCGTCCCTGGATCAATCCGTTGCTCACGAACGCTGTGATCGTGGGTCATACGACGACGACCAGCACCAAACTTTGGATGCGGGCGTATGAGGAAAATACCTACCGCATGGTCATCAATCCGGCGCCGATATTGGGCGAGAATGACATGGCAGCTGACTGGAATCCCGAAATAAAATCGGTTGCGGGCCAGGACGTTTTTTTCCTGCGCAGCCTCTTTGATCGAAACCTTACCCGAGAATTTCCAGACGCAATACTGACGACCGCATCGAAGCTGAGATTTGCACACGATCTCACTGAAGTGTGGGAAATCAATGGTCTGAAAGCTGGACAGCGGTATTATTATGCGGCTTTTGCACTCGATATGACGACCCGGAAGTCGGCGTGGGAGATAACGCCGGATAGCCGGTTCAATCGTTTCCGAACGCAGAATGAGGGACAGACGTCGATGACCTTCGGATTGTTCAGCTGTCATATGCCTTACAAAAAAAATTCGTTTGACCTGATCAATATTCACATGTGGGATCGGTTCGGTGAAGAGCTGGATCAACATGACGGCGAATTCATTCTCGGCGTCGGTGATCAGGTGTATGTGGATGGCAATTCCAAGGTCAGTATCTGGGAATGGCTGAAGAAGAATCGCACAGAATTCGTGAAAGAAGTCAAACCGGAAGATCGGGTAGAGGTGATGCGATCCTGGTACCGCGACATTTACCGCGGTTATTGGGGGCATCGTCAATTGCGGCGTGTGCTGTCGCGTTTTCCAACGTACATGATGTGGGACGATCACGAGATTCTCGATGGCTGGGGGTCGTATAACGAGAAAGAAAGAAGGAATTTGCTCGATTCATGGTGGGACTGGGCCGACGATGATGAAAAACTGTCGTTGTTTTATCAGATGTACGAAGCGGCAAAGCTGACTTATCACGAATACGAGCATAGCCATAATCCATCGACGCCCGATGGCCAGTTTGATTATGCATTTACCTGGGGTACGGCGGCCTACTATGTGCTGGATATGCGCGGCCAGCGCGACTATACCCGCGCCAGCAATGACCGCATTCTCGGTCAGGCCCAGATGCAGCGGTTCAAAGATTGGCTGGCGTCCGATACCGTCAGGAATGCGTCTGCCATTTTCATTATTTCCCCAGTGCCGGTCGTGCACGTGAAAAGTTTTGTTGTGAATTACCTAGATATTTTAACGTTGACCGACGATATGCGCGATCAGTGGGAACATGAAACCAACTGGGCGGAACGAGACGATCTGCTGGATGCCATGTTCAGGGCGGCGCAGGCGCACGGCAAATCACTGTATGTGCTCAGCGGCGATGTGCACATCGGTGCGGCATTCCGCCTGACGCACAAACATTATCCCGACACGCTGGTGTATCAATTGACGTCGAGCGCCATTACCTATGATTTGCCGTGGGTGCAGGCGACCGCGCTGGCATGGGCGGTGCGGAACCACGGTTATTTGCAGCGTGACGCCGACAATAGCGATCCAAACGTTGCATTCCAGTTATTGATGGAACCGTGCAAGACCAATAATTTTGCATTGATCAATTTGCAGAACGCCGGTCAGGGCAAAGTGGAAGTGAGCTGGGATTTATATGGCTCCACCGAAATGGACGCGACCATCACGAAGTTGCAGCGGATCGTGCTGGAATAGCTCGCGCCGGCGCTTTTCCGGCGGATGAGGGGAGTGTGAAGCGCAATCCCAATTGCATTAGCGCATCCCAGGCATCGCCTTGGGCAACCCCCTTGATCACGCGGTCGATCAGGGCTGCCTGCGCCAGTGCCTGAGTAAGTGCCGGAATGCCGATCCTGCGCGCGGCGGTTAGAGCGATTTTCTGCCGCTCGCCCCAGATGCGCGCTGCTTGCAGTAGTTGCGCGGGTGGCTGGCCGTGGTCGAGGCCGGTGCGGATCGCGATCAATTGCCGGATCTGCTCGGCGAGTGTAGCGAGAATCAGCAGTGGCGCGATGCCCTCGCCTTGCAAGCCGGTCAGAACCCGGACGAAACGTACCGTATCACCCGTCATCATCGCATCGGACAATTGAAACACGTCATAACGCGCCACGTTCAGCACCACGTCCTTGATCTGGTCGAATGTCAGTGAACCGCCGGGATACAGCAAACCCAGTTTTTGAATTTCCTGGTGAGCCGCGAGCAGATTGCCCTCGACTTGATCAGCGATGAATTGCAGCGATGCCGGATCGGCCTTCTGCTGTTGCTTGATCAGGCGCTGGTCGATCCAGCCCGGCAACTGGTCGCGTTCAATCGCGTACACGGGAATCATCACGCCGGCATCGTCGAGCGACTTGAACCATTTAGTTGACTGACCTTGTTTGTCGATGCGCGGCAACGTGATCAGCGTCAATGTATCGGGCGGCAACGCGCGGCAAAAGCTTTCAATGGCTTTGCCGCCTTCTTTTCCCGGTTTCCCTGACGGGATGCGGATATCGATCATTTTTCGGTCGGCAAACAAGGATTGATTGTTGCCGGCATTCAATACCTCAGACCAATCAAAATGCTGGTCGACGCTGAAGAGCATGCGTTCAGTAAAACCCTGCTGGCGTGCATGATTACGAATCGAATCGGCAGCTTCCAGAATGAGCAAAGGCTCATTGCCAAACAGGGTGTATAACGGAGTCGCGTGATTTCTCAGATGCTGCGGCAGTTGTTCAAGCTTGATGCGCATGCTGATGAATGATGTCGAGAAAAATGTGGAGCTTTAATCGGATTTAGTCGATTTTTCCGCTTCCACTGGTTTCTCCCTATCTTCCGGTGGAAACTTGATCGCTGACAATCGCCACAGGATCTGCTGAACGGCATCGGTCTGCATGTCCTTCTGCAGCAGGCGTTCTTCTGATTCCTTGGCGATGATCAACGCGTCGAGAAACGGTAGGATACGCGTCAACGTAACGTCGGTTTGGGGGGCGATTATCTCGCCGCGGTGATCCAGCACGCGATACGTGACGCGGTAGATCAAGTTGAAGTCACGCACTCGTCCGCCGCCAGATAACGATAGAATCGAGCGATCCATCGCAACATTGAGAATTTCAAGCGTCGCTTCGGCGTCTGCCATACTGGGTGCGAGTTTGGTGCGGGAGGACGCCCGAATGACGCGTTCCAGCTCAGTGCCGATGATTTGTCCCTCTGGAGCCGTGATGTACAACGACTTGAAAGGCAGAGGTGCAGCCTGGCCGCGCAATTTGAAACCGCAGGCGGCTAGGAACAATACGATAATCAGCAGGATGATGCGCTGTTTGAGCTTGATAATCATAGCAAGAGAAACCTAAGGGTTAATGACGCCGCTACACGACAATATTGACGAGTCTTCCCGGCACGGTAATGATTTTCTTCACGGTCTGGCCTTCGATGAATTTCTGCACATGCTCATTAGCCAGCGCCGCGAGCTCCACGGCCTCTTTTTCGGCATCCTTGGCAATCGTGATTTGCCCGCGCAATTTACCATTCACCTGCACGATTAGTGTGACTTCATTTTGAATCATCGCGGCATCATCGGCTTTAGGCCATGGCTGGTTGGACAATTCCGTGCCCGGTTTCAGCTCCCGCCATAGTTCATGGCAGATGTGCGGCACGATTGGTGACAATAGCAACACGATATTTTCCAACGCTTCCTGCATCAGATTGCGGCTGGCGGCATCGTTGCCCGTTATTTTCGCCAGATTATTCATCAGTTCCATCACCGCAGCGATGGCGGTATTGAAGGTATGGCGACGTTCCAGGTCATCGCTGACTTTGGCGATGGTCTGGTGTAACTGGCAACGCAGGGTCTTGAGTTCCGCTGTCAGTTCTGCATGCAATGCTGGATCGAAACTAACATTCCCGCCCTGGAGGTGTATGAACACCTGCCGCCAGAGCCGCTTCAGGAATCGGTATGCGCCATCGACGCCAGCATCGGCCCATTCCAGGGTTTGCGTCGGCGGGCTGGCGAACATCATGAACAGGCGGGCAGTGTCGGCGCCGTATTCTTCCACCAGCTTTTGCGGATCCACGCCATTGTTCTTCGATTTGGACATCGTGCCGATGCCTCCTGATTCCACCGGTTGATTGTCAGCTTGAGAAATTGCACCGCAGCGTTTGCCATGTTCGTCATGCTGAAGGATGACTTCGGTGGGATTGAAATACGTGATGCGGCCACTGTCCGATTTGCGGTAAAAGATTTCATTCAGCACCATGCCTTGCGTCAGCAGGTTGGTAAATGGCTCATCCAGTTTTAGCAAACCCAGATCGCGCATGACCTTGCTCCAGAAGCGCGAGTACAGCAGATGCAAAATGGCGTGTTCGATGCCGCCGATGTACTGATCAGCAGGCAGCCAGTAATTGGCGCGGTCATCGGTCATCGCCTGACGCTGATCCGGGCAGGTGTAGCGGGCGTAATACCACGAGGAATCGACGAAAGTATCCATGGTATCGGTTTCGCGGCGCGCTGCTTTGCCGCATTTCGGGCAAGTGCACTCGTAAAACGACGGTGTTTTGACCAGCGGATTGCCGGAACCGTCCGGTACCAGATCCTGCGGCAGAACCACAGGCAATTGATCGTCGGGCACCGGCACCACGCCGCAATCGCTGCAATGGATCAGCGGAATCGGACAGCCCCAGTAACGTTGTCTGGAAATGCCCCAGTCACGCAAACGGAACTGCACGCGCTTGTTGCCGAGATTTTTTTGCTGCAACGCCGAGGCGATGGCATCGACTGCTTGTTCAAAATGCAATCCGGAGAATGCGCCGGAATCGAAGGTAAAGCCGTGTTCCACATACGCTTGTGTCAATGGCAATTCAAGTTCGTCATCCAGTGGCTTGATGACGGCTTTGATCGGCAGTGCGTATTGCGTGGCGAATTCAAAATCGCGTTCATCATGCGCAGGCACGGCCATCACCGCGCCCTCGCCATAGCCCATCAGCACGTAATTGGCGACCCAGACCGGCAGTTTGTCACCATTGAGCGGATGGATGACAGACAGGCCAGTATCCATGCCTTTCTTTTCCTGCGTGGCCAAATCGGCTTCCTTGGCAGAACCAAGCTTGCATTCATGGATGAAGGCTTGCAGCGCTGGATTGTTTTTCGCGGCGTGCAGCGCGACCGGATGCTCGGCCGCGACGGCAACGTAGGTTGCGCCCATCAGCGTATCGGCGCGCGTGGTGAAGACTTTCAGGTCCTGGGGTGTACCTGATTCGACATCGGCTGGAAATGTAATGTCGACGCCATGACTCTTGCCGATCCAGTTGGCTTGCATGGTTTTGACCCGCTCCGGCCAGCCCGGAAGGGTGTCCAGCGAGGACAGCAGTTCGTCGGCATAGTCGGTAATTTTCAGGTAGTACATCGGAATTTCGCGTTTTTCCACCGGTGCACCGGTGCGCCAGCCGCAACCGTCGATGACCTGCTCATTCGCCAGGACGGTTTGATCCACCGGATCCCAATTCACGGTGCCGGTGGTTTGATACGCCAGGCCTTTCTCCAGCATGCGCAGGAACAGCCATTGATTCCAGTGGTAATAGCTGGGGTCGCACGTTGCGATCTCGCGCTGCCAGTCGATGCTCAAACCCAGGCTTTTCAGTTGCTTGCGCATATAGGCGATATTGTCGTACGTCCATTGCGCGGGTGATACGTTATTTTGCATTGCCGCGTTTTCCGCCGGCAGGCCAAATGCGTCCCAGCCCATCGGCTGCAATACGTTATACCCCTTCATGCGGCGGTAGCGCGACAATACGTCGCCTATCGTATAGTTGCGCACATGGCCCATGTGCAATTTGCCGGAAGGATAGGGAAACATCGACAGGCAGTAGTACTTCGGTTTGCCGGGAATTTCCCGAGCCTTGAAGGCGGCGGTATATTCCCAATGCAGTTGTGCGTTTTTCTCGATTTCCTGAGGATGATATTTTTCTTGCATGAATGTGTATTTATACGGTGAAAAGCGGATTATACCGTGAAGTATCGCGCTGTTATCCGGATTGCACGGATAGCCCGTAGGTTTCTCGTTGTAAAAAGGAAAAAAAACGCTCAACAAGAACAGCGTTTACTTGGTTCAACTCATTCCCGGCGGCATACAATTTGCCGGGAGAGTTGTTTGCCAGCAGATGGAGACTTCCGTTGCGAGCGCGCTGAGGGATTATCCGGCAGCAATTGGGATCAGCCTAATCCAGGCGGAAACCGATTTTGATCTTTACCTGAAAATGTGCAATCTTGGAATCAACAATATGACCGCGCGTCTCGATCACTTCGAACCAATCGAGATTGCGTAGGGTTTTGCCGGATTTGGTGATCGCCTGCTGAATCGCGTCATCACTGCTTTTGGTTGATGTGCCGACGATTTCGATAATTTTATAGATGTGATCGTTCATGCTGAAATTCTCCTGTTTATAGCGTGGGAAGAAGCGTTATATCATACTTTAAATCATCAACCTCACGCGCTGCTGTGCGTTAGGAGTAATGCCGAATCTTTTGCGTGATAAATTGCCTTAGTTTCCGATGGGTTTGTATCACTGCGACTCTTTGATCCACTCTTTGCAAGGACTGTTTAACATGATGACTCGAACGATAATTTTGATATTGATTGCGATGGCCTTTACTGCATGCTCGACCACCCCGACGGGCAGAAGCCAGGTGGCTTTCATGCCGGATAATGAAATTGACAGTATGGGATTGCAAGCTTTTTCTGAATTAAAAAAAGAAAAAAAGATCAGTCAGGATACCCATGAAAATGAATTTGTTCGTTGCATTGCGGCAGCGATAACGCGCGAGGTTGGCGGCAACTGGGAAGTCATCGTGTTTGAGGATAACACGCTCAATGCTTTTGCATTGCCGGGCAGCAAGATAGGCGTGCATACCGGATTGGTCGATCTGGTGGATAATCAACACCAATTGGCGTCGGTGATTGGCCATGAGGTTGGCCATGTGCTAGCCAAGCATAGCAATGAGCGGCTGTCTCAAAAAGTCGGCGCGCAAGTCGGTATTTCGTTGATTGCAGCGGTAGCAGCGCCACAGACCGAATTGGGCCGGAGCGCGATGGGTTTATTGGGGGTCGGCGCTCAGTATGGATTGATCATGCCTTTTAGCCGTCTGCATGAAAGCGAGGCTGATGAAATTGGCCTTGATCTGATGGCAAAGGCCGGATTTAATCCTGCTGAAAGCGTCACTCTCTGGCAAAAAATGGCGCAGGCGAGCCAAGGTCAACCAGCGGAATTCCTGTCGACCCATCCGTCTCATGAAACCCGCATTCATGATTTGCAAAAGCTGTTGCCCAAAGCCACGGCGCTCATGCAAAAGGCACAAGCGGCAGGAAAGAATCCCAATTGCAAGAAATAGTCTGTGAGGAGTGATTATTGCTGAGGCTCCGGTTCATCGGCGGGAAAATCCAGTTCCACTTTTGCGCCATCTGGGTCATGGCAGAATAATTGCCATATTTCCAACCCTTTTAGACGGTGCAAATCGTAGGAAATATGATGACGTTTCAGCGTATCGATCGTTTCTTGCAGATTCGATGCCGTAAATGCCATGTGGTCGATCACGCCTGCTGCATTCGTCGGCATTGATTTTCCGCCCATGATGTGCAGAACGGCTTGTTCACCGGCATACAGCCAGGCGCCGGGGAATGCGAACGGAGGCCGGTAGCCTTCCCGCAATCCCAATACGTCGATATAGAACTGTCGGCTTGTTTCCAGATCACTGCTCAGCACTGTGAAATGATTCATTCCTTTGATCATCTTTTCGCTGCTCCAGGTAAAAACAGCCTTTTACCATGAATCCCACGATCATCCAACGCCTTTGGATGTCGTGAGAGTGGCTTTTGCAGCGGATTTCGCTTTGTTGGGGTTTTGCCTTCATCGGGTGGATCTATTGACAGCGTTTCCCTGAAGAGTAACCTTCAAGGTTGATTTTTGAAATCCCCCCGCAAATGCTTCAAGCCATATTTTTCTCGATCGATTTCGCCTCGCGTGCGGACTCCTAACCGGCGAAAAACCGATACGGGAGGACACCAACCCTGTAGCGCGTGCTGTAATAAAAATCCCGCCACGCCGGTGGATAACAAAAGCCATTTACGATGCTTGGTTTTAGCTAACACGAGCCCTAATAACGTAAAACTGGCTGCATTCGTTTCCAGTATCCGCTCCATATCCCATTCTCTGTCCAGTTCATCGATCCTTCTGGAAATTTCTTCATCATTCAGATTGGCGTAATGATGCAAGTTCGAGTCAATCCGGCAATCGATCATATGGTTGATCTCGGCAGGGGTATTTCGCCGAACACGATCCATTTCTTCAGAATCCATGGCAACTCCTATAAATCATTATGTTTGAAGGAATGCTGTTCATGAGCCTGGTAAAAGATATCAGGACTTCCACTGGAAAATGTATTTCAGGAAATAAGTAGTTCAAGCGCTATTGACATTGATGAACCTTGATGACGGGTACAAATTTTTTCCAGAGCTGCTTTTAACCGGCTGATAAGTAAGATACGCAGTCGTGTTCTTTTCCTCTGTTCGGTACCTCGCTTAGATCCATGTGTGTCGTGATGAAGGAAAACTTGAACAGTGCAGGAATTTATTTATGGAATGCGGGAAGGAATATTTCTTGTTTTAGTGTCGAGTTTCAGTCATTGCCATATAGCGTGTCTTACGTCAATCTTTTGAATTCGAGTACTTAAATTATTGTTAGATGAAATATTGATTCATTGTTGCCCGGCTTGCCGGTCATATCGATGTTGCAATCGCACTTTGAAAAAGTACGGTCATTTGTTCATCGAACTCAACTTAATAATATAAGAAATATTTTACACAATGGATTGCTTTTGCGCGAAATGCCGTTACGGGGATTTTTAAATGAACGTTCATCCTATCGATTGGGCAAAAGTTATCACCTGGAGAAAATTCTGGAAAACATAGATCAGCCGTAACATACCCGTATTTTTTTTGGTGATTATGAAGGATGAGATTTCTGTGAAATTAATCAACGCATTGCTAAGTGTAATACTTAGCTATTTATAATCCCTGCTTTATTCTTTGTAAGAAGAATCTATAAAGGAAACTATGGGTAAGCCGTATATGCCGCTAGTATCCACTCAAATTATCTACTGCCCGGAAAGAGGCCATGATATTGAATGGCGTAATACCTTAATGCTAATTATGGGTGATAACTCATCTGCGATATTACAAAAAGTTAAAGGAATACTAGCCATGTTACATGAACACACAGCAGACAAAACCGCAGGGTCGGCAGGAATGGACACGAATCCTGTCACCAATGAATTTCTAACATTCCGACTGGGTGGCGAAGAGTACGGCATTGAGATCCTCAAAGTCCAGGAGATTCGTGGTTATGATGCGATCACTCATATTGCCAACGCGCCGGATTTCATCAAGGGGGTGGTCAATCTGCGCGGCATCATCGTACCGATCGCCGATATGCGAATTAAATTCAGATTGGGAAAAGCTGATTATGATCAATTCACGGTCGTCATCATATTGAATGTTGCTGGCCGGGTGATGGGCATCGTGGTGGATGGCGTATCGGATGTGATTACGCTGAGCACCGAGCAAATGCGGCCCACACCTGGCATGGGATCGGTGATCGACACCGAATATATCATGGGACTGGGAACCGTTGATGAAAGGATGCTGATATTGATCGATATCGAAAAATTGATGATGAGCAGTCATATGGGATTGATCGAACACAGCATCAATTAAATCATCATCGATTTTTTTTGAATGATATTGGAGGAATAGGGAAATGTTTAAGGGGATCACAGTTAAAACCGAGTTAATTGTCGTGCTCAGTCTCTTGGTAACTCTGCTGATTGGTATCGGTAACTTGGGTATACATGGCATGAGTGAATCAAACATCGGATTTAAATCCGTCTATGAAGACCGCACCGTACCAGCGGTCGACTTGGCGACCATCAATGATATCTGGGAAGTCGTGCGCAAGAATACTTCAGCTGCGGTAGATTCGAAGGATGCAGTAACAGCCAAAATTAAAGCTCAGGAAACCGCTGAAACGATCAAAAGAGCAGAAGGTATCTGGGCAAGATATATCAAGACCAAATTGACACCACAAGAAGATCAACTGGCGAAAACTAAACTGGAATTTCATGCCGCTTATGTGGATTCGGTGAATCGCGTGTTTCAATTGGCCATGGCGGGCAATTTTGAGCGTGCATCGATCGAAATGAAGGGAACTTCTGAGCCTATATTCTATAAATTGCACGAAACGATTTATAAAATGATTACATTGCAAGGAGATGTCGCTGCGCAGGAATACGCTACTGCGCAAAGTAATTTTGATACGATTTTTTTAATCATCATCACAACGATAATAGCCGGTGTCGTGATCGCGATCGTGCTGGGCTATCTCCTGCTGCGGGGCATCGTAAGCCGGCTTGAGGAAGCGATCAGGATCGCAGGGAATGTGGCCGCAGGTAATTTGACCTCGGAGATCGGATCGTATGGCGACAAGAATGGATTTGATCGCTTGATGAACGCGTTGAAGCTGATGAATGAGAGTCTGGTCGAGATCGTCAGCACCGTACGAAGCGATACACAACAAATTGCGACTGCCGCCAGTGAAATTTCATCAGGCAATTCCGATTTGAGCCAGCGCACCGAAGAGCAGGCTTCCAGCCTTGAAGAAACCGCTTCGTCGATGGAAGAGTTGACGTCGACCGTCCAACAGAATGCCGAAAATGCCCGGCAAGCCAATCAATTGGCCGCCGGTGCGTCAGAGGTGGCAGTCAAGGGCGGTGCGGTCGTCGGACAGGTGGTGCATACCATGCGATCCATCGATGAAAGCTCCAAGAAAATTGTTGAGATTATCGGTGTTATTGACGGTATTGCATTCCAGACCAATATTCTGGCGCTGAATGCCGCCGTTGAAGCAGCCCGCGCTGGAGAGCAGGGTCGTGGCTTTGCAGTAGTCGCGACTGAAGTTCGCACTTTGGCGCAACGTTCTGCATCAGCAGCCAGGGAGATTAAGGAATTGATCAATGACTCGGTCACTAAAGTGGATGAAGGCAGTCGATTAGTCGATGAAGCGGGGGCGACAATGGAAGAAATCGTCAATGCAGTGCGGCGCGTCACCGATATCATGAAAGAAATCTCGGCGGCGTCACAGGAGCAAAGTTCCGGTATTGCGCAAGTGAATCAGGCAGTGAATCAGATGGATGAAGTAACCCAACAGAATGCCGCCCTGGTGGAAGAATCTGCCGCGGCATCGGAAACCATGCAGGAACAAGCGCAAGCCTTGATGCAAGCGGTCAGCAAGTTTAAATTATCGGGCGTGCATTCATCTGTGACAAAACCGATAAAACACAGCAATCGCGCTAATGTTTCTAAATTGCCAAATCGCGGCCCAGCCACCAGGAAGACGGCGACAATCAATTCGACCACCGTGCACGCTACGCCTGCTCAAACGCGTAAAGCGGCGGTAGGCGGCGAAGATTGGGAAGAATTTTAACTGCATCTGACATTTCACTCATCAGGAAATTCCTGATCCGCAGTTGAAAAAATCCCCTGACCCAAAAATCAGGGGATTATTTTTAGTGGTTACAGAACAGTTCATTACCGACATTTACTAAAATAAAAATCCCGTGCCAATGAGGCGATTTCCCGGGCTGTCGTGTTACGCAATTTTTGACGCATTGAGTTCCAGCTTCACTGGTCTGGCCCGAATATATAGTGATTAGATAGCTATTGTGCAGGAAATTTCCTACACGTGGATCACTTGCTCTCTGAGCGGTAAAAAAGAATCAGCCGACAAAATATATTAATCCATATTCCGTAAGGACTTACTGCCTTTCAATCCGATTATTTCAAACGATATGAGATGAGGTACATGAATTAACAACAAGAAGTACTGCTTATAACGTCAAACAGCGATACCAAAACCGTTTTAATCATCAATCTATAGCTTAGTGGAATGATACACAATGTATCTGCATCTCTGCGTGCGTGGTTCATCATCGTATCGACTAGCTATGCTTTTATAACAGATAAAAGGAGCATGAGTCATGTTACCAGAGCAGGGAGCAGGCATTCTTTCCGAAACATCGGACAAGGGCGCGGGTGTAGTCATGAATGAATTTTTAACATTCCGATTGGGGAGTGAAGAATATGGTATCGAAATACTCAAAGTCCAGGAGATCCGAGGCTACGATTCCATCACGCAAATCGCCAACGCACCCGAGTTCATCAAAGGGGTGGTGAATTTGCGCGGCATTATCGTGCCGATCATCGATTTGCGGATCAAGTTCAGATTGGGTGAAGCCAATTATGATCAATTCACGGTGGTGATCATATTGAATGTGGCAGGCCGTGTCATGGGAATCGTGGTGGATGGCGTGTCTGATGTCATCAACCTGGAACATGGCCATATTCGCTCCACGCCGGAGTTTGGTTCCGTAATCGACACTGAATACATCATAGGTCTGGGCACAGTGGATGAGCGCATGCTGATACTGATCGACATTGTAAAACTGATGAGTAGCGACGACATGGGTCTAATTGAACAGGACGATAACCAGGAACAGAGCGTCAGCGAGCGATAGTTATTTTGTGAAGGGAATTTTAAGGAGAGTGTGATGTTGAATGATATGACAATAAAGTCGCAATTAATGCTGGTGATTGGGATGTTATCGTTGTTGCTCATCGGTGTGGGCAGTTTCGGTGTGCATGGATTGAGCCAAACGAACGATTCTTTCAAGAGCGTTTATGAAGATCGGGCTGTGCCTCTGGGAGATCTCAGCATGGTGCTGGATCGCATGCAACGTGTGCGGTTAAATGCGGCTCTGACGGCATATGGCAGAAGTGCGGATATCGTCAAGGAGCGGACAGCGATGACGAGCCAGCGCGATGCTGAACTAGCCGAGTTATGGAGAAAGTTCATGGCTACGAATCTGACCGTGGAAGAATCAGGGCTGGCGGAACAATTCAGCCAGCAATGGAACAGCTATGTGGAATCACGCAATCGTACGATCACGCTGGCTACAGCTGGAAATTTTGATGCGGCCATTGCGAATTTGACAGGTGATGCCGGTGGTAAATTTGATGCTGTTCATGGAACCCTGCTAAAACTGCTTGAACTTCAACGTACTGAATCTGCAAAAGAATATGCTGAAGCGCAAACTAATTACCAAAGTATCTTCATGATCACTGCGACAGCGATCGTGTTGGGTATCATCTTCGCAATGGTCGTGGGTTTTATATTGATCAGAGCTATCGTCGGTACGCTGAATGAGGCCGTTACAGTCGCGAATGCCGTGGCATCCGGTGATTTGACGAGCAAAATCGTCGTCGACTCAACCAATGAAACCGGCCAACTGATGCAAGCCTTGAAAATCATGAACGACAATCTCGTCGATTTGGTGAGCAAAGTACGTACCGGTACGGATTCGATTGCCACGGCATCCAGTGAGATTGCGTCGGGTAATTCGGATCTGAGTCAACGCACCGAAGAACAGGCTTCCAGTCTGGAACAAACCGCATCGTCGATGGAAGAATTGACATCGACTGTCAAACAAAACGCCGATAATGCGCGCCAGGCCAATCAACTCGCAGCCGGTGCATCGGAAGTTGCCGTGAAGGGTGGTGCAGTGGTGGGGCAAGTCGTGCAGACGATGAGTTCGATCAATGAAAGTTCGAAAAAGATCGTTGACATCATCAGTGTCATCGATGGCATTGCGTTTCAGACCAATATTCTGGCGCTGAATGCGGCTGTCGAGGCTGCGCGGGCGGGAGAACAAGGACGCGGTTTTGCGGTCGTGGCGACGGAAGTGCGTACGCTGGCTCAGCGTTCAGCGGCCGCAGCAAAGGAAATCAAGGAATTGATCAATGATTCGGTCAGCAAGGTCGAAGTAGGCTCTCAATTGGTTGACGAAGCCGGTGCCACCATGGATGAAATCGTCAATGCCGTGAAACGGGTGACGGACATCATGAGCGAGATATCGGCCGCATCGCAGGAACAGAGTTCAGGCATCGAACAGGTCAATCAAGCGGTCACGCAAATGGATGAAGTCACCCAGCAGAACGCAGCCTTGGTAGAACAGGCCGCCGCCGCGGCAGAATCGATGCAGGAACAGGCGCGTGCGCTCACTCATGCAGTTACGATCTTCAAACTGAGTGAAAGCGGATACTCCACCGCTACGCCGGTAAGAAGAAGTAACCGACCCTCTTCGGTTTCCACGTTGCCCAATCGCGGGTCGGTAACCAAAAAGAATGCCATTAGTTCCGCCTCAAGCTCAGGATCCGGAGTTCAACCCCGAAAAGTGGCGGCAGGGGGCGGCGCCGATGACTGGGAAGAGTTTTAAGCGATCGTATTTTTGATCGCAACTAAAAAAATCCCCGGCTTGCCGGGGATTTTTATTTCTCGTAAATGATATGTGAATTTTATAACCTGAAGGGTAGGTCATGGCAATCAGCGAATCACTGGCCGACGCGCCATGGCGCGATATCTCGTTCGGACGCCAATGTGTGCTTGCTGATTTTCATATCATCAAAATCCGCCTGCTCGAGCGCATTGATGTGATATACCCCGGATGAGACATGAATCTTGATCTGACCTTCGGCAACGGCAATATGATGGTTGCCGTCCTTTTGCGTTTCGATACTGAAGCGGGTGCCGATATCTTTGATGAGGGCATTGCCGACCTTGACTTCAAGCTGATTGGACGAATTGCTTTCGGTGCTGAAAAAAACATTGCCTTTGAATAGCTCAACCTGTAGTGGCTGGCTTTCCTTCACGGCGACCGAGCTGCGCACATCCAGCGCCATGTTGATATGGGGGGCTATTTTGGTGGTCAATTCTTCAGATTTGGTTTCATAGAATCGTACGCTGGGTGGCTTGCCAAAGTACCATGTCATGAGACCCAAGATTATACACACACCCATGATGGTGCTATGAATCAACAGTCGTCGCCAACTGAAAACAAAAGAATACGGTTCTATCACCGGAGGTTTGGATTCTTGCATGGGAATGTCGGTATAGGAAACAGAAGAAAATTCAAATTATATACTGACAATAATCCATTTTTTAACCCGTAAGTATTTGTGGGTACTGAAGAAGATGTCTGAAACACCAGACAATTCGTGGATAATCGCCGTCATATCAGCATCATAGGGTTTATCCGCGAAAACCGTTGACTGAGCACACATGAACTATGGGCCATGCCATATGACTATTTGCTCGTGCTCTGGGTGTGCTTGAGCCAGTTCTCTCGGAGTGCTCGAGCTTGCGAAAACGCCTGTTCCAAGGCTTTTGCATCGACGTTTTGCAAAATGTCCGCTAGCGCTTGCAATTCATTTTGGTAAGCTTCAATTTGCGCCAGCAGCGACTCGCGATTGGCCAGACAAATGTCGCGCCACATTTCCGGGGAACTGCTGGCGATGCGTGTGAAGTCACGAAACCCGCTGCCGGCGAAACGCAATAAGTCATTTGGCTGAGAAGCGCCATGCCTGAGGTGGTTCATGAGCGTGAATGCCAGCACATGTGGCAAATGGCTGGTGGCAGCCAGCACCCGGTCATGTTCATCGGCAGCCATTAGAGAAACATGCGCGCCACATGCCTGCCATAATCCACGGATATGCTCGATGCTTTCAGGGCTGGTCTCTGGCAGCGGCGTCAAGATGACGTGCCGATTCTGATATAGGTCAGCTTGTGCGGCCTGAACGCCACTGTGTTCAGCACCGGCAATGGGGTGGCCGGGTACGAAATGATGCCGGCTCTGGAGCGGAAGGTGCGCATGCGCTGCGGCAATGACATCCTGTTTGGTGCTGCCGGCGTCGGTGATGATGGTGTTGGCCTGCACATGCGCTGCTAGCTGCATCATGACGTCGCTGGTTTGACCGACCGGCATCGCAAGAAATATCAAGTCGGCATTGTGCACGGCAGATGCGATATCGGTGGCAATTTCATCAACGATATGACGGGTCAGAGCATGCTCCATATTGCGCTGGCTGCGCCCCACGCCAACGATGCGCCCGGCCATGCCGCTTTTGCGAATCGCGGCGGCAAACGATCCGCCGATCAACCCGACACCGATGACGACTACTTTGTTAAATTGCATGCGGGTTACTCAAGTTATGCATGATGGGATGTCATATACCCTGATGGGATCGGGAGTTTCAGGCCAATTCCTCAAAGGCATGCGCAAGAGATTCAAGGAAGCGCTTGTTTTGGGATTCCAGACCCACGGTTACGCGTAGATGATGAGGCATCTCATAAATGCCCAGGGGTCGCACGATGACACCTTGCCGCAATAGGCTCTGATAGACCTTGGGAGTGTTGGCTGCGTCGCCTTTGACGCGGAAGCTGATGAAATTGCCATACGAGGGGATGTATTCAATACCCGCCCGTCTGAAACCATCAGTCAACTGCAGCATTCCGGCGCGATTGAGCGCATACGATCGTTGCACAAATTCGGCATCGTGCAGACCAGCCAGCGCACCGATCAGCCCGATGCTGCTGACATTGAACGGCTGGCGTACCCGGTTCATCAAATTGGCCACGTCAGGATGCGCCAATCCGAAACCGATCCGCGCGCCGGCGAGACCATACACCTTGGAAAAGGTGCGAGTGATCAGTAGATTTGGAAATTGCTTCAGCCATTTGATGCTGTCCGGTTTGTTTGCTTCGGGAAGATATTCGTAATAGGCCTCATCCATGACCACCAGCACGTCGCGCGAAACGCGTTCCATGAAACAGTAGAGTTCCTCTTCGGTGGAAAGCGTGCCGGTTGGATTATTCGGGCTGGCGATAAACACGATGCGCGTCTCCGGAGTTATCGCATCCAGCATCGCCGGCAGGTCGTGACCATAATCCCGGGCAGGCACTGCAATGCCATTTGCGCCGATCATCTGAACCACCAATGGATAGACGGCAAAAGCATGCTGAGAATAGATCGCCGCTGCACCGGGTTTCAGGAACACGCGTGCTGCCAGATCCAGCACATCGTTGGAGCCATTTCCGAGAATGATCTGGTCTGGATCAACGTCATATCGTTTCGAGAGCGCTGCCTTCAATTCGTAGCCACTGCCATCCGGATACAATGCGATCTGATGCAACGCATTGATCATGGCTTCTAGCGCAAATGGGCTGGTTCCCAGGGGATTTTCATTCGAGGCCAGCTTGATGACAGTCGTTTCATCCAGACCCAATTCACGCGCCAATTCGGAAATGGGTTTGCCAGGTTGATAGGGTTGAATGGAACGAATATATTCCGGTGCAAAATCACAAAGATTCATACGATTTAAGATTTAAAAACTGATGGGTGGAAAAAATAGACTGCTAAATACACGATATCATTGATGAGATGGGCGCATTGGATCAAGTCGCGGGATATGATCCCAGTATTTTCAGGAATATCGCTCGGTCACGCAGGCCAGAAATGGCTGCGGCGACTTGCTCATTCTGTTGATGTCCTTCGATGTCGACAAAAAATACGTATTGCCACAGCCCGGTACGGGATGGACGGGATTCCAGCCGGCTCATGCTGACGCCATGCTGCGCCAATGGCTCGAGCAATTGGTAGATCGCGCCGGATCGATTGTTGGTTGCCATGACCAGCGAGGTTTTGTCTTTACCGGAAGGGGGCGTTTCCTGTTTGCCAACCACGACGAAACGCGTGGTGTTGTTTGAATCATCCTCGATATTTTCTGCGCAAATCGATAGTTCATACAGCTCGGCAGCGCGCCGGCTGGCAATCGCGGCGGCTTGGCTGTCCCCGGCCGCCTGGCGGGCAGCATCGGCATTGCTGGCTGCATTGATGAAGGCCGTTGTCGGAACGTGGGGCAGGTTGGCCTTTAACCAGTGGTGACATTGCGCCAATGATTGCGGATGAGAGTAGATTTTAGTGATCCGGGTGCGGTCGGTTTGCTGTGCCATCAAAAATTGATGCACCGGCAGTTGAACTTCACCGCAAATCAGCAACGGTGTCTGCAGCAGTAGATCCATGGTTCTGCCCACGGCACCTTCGGATGAATTTTCAACCGGCACCACGCCATAATTGGTTGCGTCAGACTCGACATTGCGAAAGACGTCATCGATCGAATCACAGGCGATTTCAGTGATGGCGCTACCAAAACGTTTTAACGCCGCTTCTTCGGAGAAAGTGCCATTGGGCCCCAGGTATGCCACGCTCATGGGTTTTTCCAATGCACGGCACAATGACATGATTTCAGTGAAAAAATGGCTGATGTGCTGATTGCTGATCGGGCCGGGATTGAGGGACTGGATGCGGGTCAATATCTGCGCTTCGCGTTCGGGACGGTAGACAATGCCGCTTTTCTTGATTTTGCCGATTTCCTGGGCCAATGTCGCGCGTTGGCTGATCAATCGAAGGAGCTCATCATCGATGACATCAATTTGTTCGCGTAATTGTTTGAGTTGTTCAAGCATGGAAGGGTGAAATTTTCGTTAACGGTAATTCATCACAAGCACGACGTTATTTTGGTAAGGGCAAATAGCGCGCCATCAGTACGCCGGAAATTCCTGAAATTTCATTCAGAACAGATTGTTGTACCGGACTGTCCACGTCGACCAGCGTGAACGCCATTTCTCCGCGGGACTTGTTGATCATGTTATGGATGTTCAATCCGGCGTTCGCCATGCTGGTGGAAATTTGACCGAGGATGTTTGGTACATTCGCATTCGCCACCGCGACCCGGTAGGGCGATTCGCGTTCCATTTCGATGTCCGGAAAATTGACGGTATTCACGATATTGCCATTTTGCAGATAATTGATCAGCTGGTTGACGACCATGACTGCGCAGTTTTCTTCCGCTTCCGATGTCGATGCACCGAGATGCGGCAACGTAATCACGGAAGGTTGATGATGCAGCCGCTGACTCGGAAAATCGCTGACATAGCTTTTGATCTTGCCGGCGGCGATGCCGGCCAGCACGGCATCTTCGTCGACAATCGCGCCACGCGAGAAGTTAAGAAGAATAACATGATGTTTCATGAGCTTGATGCTGCTCTGGTTGATCAGGTGGCGAGTGGAATCAAGGAGCGGGACATGCACGCTGACAAATTCGCTATGGCGCAGCAGGTCCTCCATGCTATGAGCTTTTTTGACTTCCGCCGACAAGCTCCAGGCTGATTCGACGGTAATTTTAGGATCGAAGCCGATGACTTTCATTCCCAGTTTGATGGCCGAGTTGGCAACCAGTCGTCCGATTTCTCCCAAGCCGATGATCCCGAGCGTACGCCCCGGTAATTCGATTCCTGAAAAACGTTTCTTGCCATCCTCGGCTTGCTTGTTCAATGCCGCATCATCGCCTTCCAGCGTGTCGACAAAATGCAATGCCGGAACGAGATTGCGCGCTGCCAGGAAAAGCGCTGCTAGTACCAGTTCCTTCACGGCGTTGGCGTTTGCGCCCGGAGTATTGAACACTGGGATGCCGCGGGCATTCATTGCCTCAACGGGAATATTATTAGTCCCGGCTCCGGCGCGCCCGATCGCCTTGACGCTGGCAGGAATGTCACGGTCCAGCAGATTGTAGGAGCGTACCAATATGGCGTCAGGATCAGCGATATCGTTTCCCACCTGAAAATCAGCGGCGGAAAATCGATTCAATCCCTGCGAGGAAATCTGATTCAGGGTCAGGATGTTGAATGTGGCACGCGAATGATCAAGCATGGTGGCTGGCAAAGTCCTTCATGAATGCGACCAGTTTTTCAACGCCTTCGATCGGCATGGCATTGTAGATTGAAGCCCGCATACCACCGACCGAGCGGTGTCCTTTCAACTGAAGCAAGCCGCTCGCCTGGGCTTGTTTAAGGAATTCATCCTCCAGCGCCGGAATTTGTAAGGTAAACGGAACATTCATGCGCGACCGGCTGGATTGTGCCACCGGACAACGATAAAAATCGCTGCTGTCTAGCACGTCATACAACAGATTGGCTTTGGTCAGATTGATTTTTTCCATAGAGGTCAATCCGCCTTGTCTTTTAAGCCATGCCAGCACCAGACCCATGATGTACATCGCATACGTCGGCGGCGTGTTATACATCGAATCATTGTTTGCATGAACCTGATAATCGTACAACGTGGGTGTGCCTGGCAGCGTTTTTCCCAGTAAATCCTGGCGGACGATGAGCAATGTGAGGCCGGCAGGACCGAGGTTTTTTTGCGCACCGGCATAAACCAGTCCAAAACGCGTGATATCCAGCGGACGAGACAGGATGTCGGAAGACATGTCGACCACCAGCGGAATATCGTAGCTGGGATCAATATTCGGTATCCAGTGAAATTCGACGCCACCAATGGTTTCGTTGCTGGTGTAATGCATATAGGCGGCATCGGAACTTAGTTGCCAATCATCCTGAGCGGGGATATCGGTGAAGTTCGTCGCTGCGGAGGTTGCTGCGACGTTCACGGTGCAATATCGCCTGGCTTCTTCGATGGCCTTGGTCGACCAATGTCCGGTATTGATGTAATCCGCTTTTTGTTTACCGCGCAACAGATTCATCGGCACCATCGCGAATTGACTGGAAGCGCCGCCCTGCAGGAACAGGATTTTGTAATGATCCGGAATACCGATCAGTTCACGCAAATCCTGTTCGATCGTTTCGGCAATGGACATGAATTCCTTGCCGCGATGGCTCATTTCCATTACGGACATGCCGCTGCCGCGCCAATCCAACATTTCGTCGCGAGCTTGTTGCAGCACTTCCTTGGGAAGTACCGCTGGGCCTGCGCTAAAGTTGTAGACCTGATCCATGATGTGTTTTCCGGTGAAGTATCAATCCATTAAAATATCGTTGTCATCGTTGTTGTCTTCACTTTCGGCCACGCGCTCCAATCCCGCCAGTTTTTCTCCGTCATCCAGATTGATCAAGGTTACGCCCTGAGTGGCGCGGCTCATTTCCCGCACTTCCTTGACTCGAGTACGAATCATGATGCCGCCGGACGTAATCAACATGATTTCATCATCCGGTTTCACCAGCTTGGCGGTGACGACTTTGCCATTACGGGGACTGGTAATGATCGCAATCATGCCCTGTGTACCGCGGTTATGGCGGGTATATTCACTAATCGGGGTACGTTTGCCAAAGCCGTTTTCGGTCGCGGTGAGCACAGCAAGGTCTTCATTTTCAGCCACCAGCATCGAAATCACCTTCTGGCCCGAACCGAGCTTCATGCCGCGCACGCCGCGCGCCACCCGTCCCATCGGACGAACATCGTTTTCGCTGAAGCGCATGGCTTTTCCGTTATCAGAAAACAGCATGACATCATGCTTGCCTTCGGTCAGTTCGACGCCGATCAAATAATCGTCATCGTCCAGTCCAATCGCAATAATGCCATTGTTGCGCGGTCGTGAGAATTCCGATAATGGCGTCTTTTTGACCGTGCCGAATGCCGTAGCCATGAAGACAAAACGATTTTCATCAAAAGTCTTGACCGGCAGAATGGCGTTGATCTTTTCTCCTTCTTCCAATTGCACCCAGTTGACGATGGGTTTGCCGCGCGATTGACGGCCACCCTGGGGTACTTCATAGACCTTGATCCAGTATACGCGGCCCAGACTCGAGAAACATAAAATATAGTCGTGTGTGTTGGCAATGAACAGTTTGTCGATAAAATCGTCTTCCTTGGTGCTCGTGGCAAGTTTGCCGCGACCTCCGCGTTTCTGGGCGCGATAGTCATCCAATAATTGCGATTTGATATAACCGCTATGCGAGAGCGTAACCACGACATCAGCCGGAGCAATCAAGTCTTCTACATTCAAGTCTTGTGTGTCGACGACGATTTCGCTGCGGCGCTCGTCACCGAATTGTTGCTTGATGGCGCCAAGTTCTTCGGTGATGATGCTGGTGATGCGTCCGGGATTTGCCAGAATATCAAGGAAATCAATGATATTATCGATGACGTTGCGATATTCTTCGACGATTTTTTCCTGCTCCAAACCGGTCAGGCGCTGCAAGCGCAATTCCAGAATGGCTTGGGCTTGTACGTCGGATAACCGGTAACCCTGTGCTTGCAAGCCAAAGGATCCATCCAGACCTTCGGGACGCAAGGCATGGGCATCCGCCATGGCGCGCGAGAGCATCTCCTCAACCAGTGCGGAGTGCCAAGTTCTCGCCATGAGCTTTTCTTTGGCATCCGCCGGAGTTGGGGCGGCTTTTATCAATGCAATGATTTCATCGACATTGGATAAAGCCACCGCCAAACCTTCCAGAATATGACCGCGCTCGCGTGCCTTCTTCAATTCGAATACGGTGCGGCGCGTGACGACCTCGCGGCGGTGACGCAAGAACGCATCCAGTATCTGCTTAAGATTCAGCAAGCGCGGCTGACCGTCCAGCAGGGCGACCATATTCATGCCAAACGTATCCTGCATCTGCGTTTCTTTGTACAGGTTGTTCAGGATGACTTCGGGCATTTCTCCGCGTTTCAGCTCGATGACGACACGCATGCCGGATTTATCGGACTCGTCCCGTAGATCGGAAATGCCTTCAATTCTTTTGTCGCGAACCAATTCACCGATGCGAATGAGTAGATTGGCTTTGTTGACCTGATAGGGCAGTTCGTCAATGACGATGCATTGGCGGCTGCCTTTTTCCATGTCTTCGAAGTGCGTGCGTGCCCTCATGACTACACGCCCGCGGCCGGTGCGGTAGCCATCTCGAACGCCAGCGACGCCATAAATGATTCCCGCGGTTGGAAAATCCGGCGCCGGGATTAAATCGATCAATTCGTCGATGGTGATCTCCGGATTGCTGAGCAAAGCAAGGCAGGCGTTCACCACTTCATTGAGATTGTGAGGCGGAATATTGGTAGCCATGCCCACGGCGATACCGGATGAGCCATTGATTAATAGGTTTGGAATCTTGGCCGGAAGGATGAGCGGTTCTTTTTCGGAATCATCATAATTGGAGCCGAAGTCGACGGTTTCCTTGTCAAGATCGGCAAGTAATTCATGGGCGATGCGCGACATGCGGATTTCGGTGTAACGCATGGCTGCAGCATTATCGCCATCCACAGAACCAAAGTTGCCTTGCCCATCGATGAGCATGTAACGCAGCGAAAAATCCTGCGCCATACGAACGATGGTGTCGTATACCGCCGTGTCTCCATGCGGATGATATTTACCAATGACATCGCCGACGATACGGGCAGATTTTTTATAAGGTCTGTTCCAGTCATTGGAAAGCTCGTGCATTGCAAACAGAACGCGCCGGTGCACCGGTTTCAAGCCATCCCGAACATCCGGCAGTGCGCGACCGACAATGACACTCATCGCATAATCAAGATAGGAACGCCGCATTTCCTCTTCAAGGCTGATGGGCAAAGTTTCCTTGGCAAATTGATTCATAGGTTATGGCGTTGGAGAAACGAAAGTAATTGAATAGAGGTATATTTCTTATGTATGTTAAAGAACCTTGAAAAACCCATGTGCTCAGGTACGGTCCAGCTTTTACCGGGGATTGGATTTAATATCGTTTTTAGCCTGCGTGAGCTATTCGGAACAACCCGATTTCGCTTGACCTGATCTTCGCTTGTAGTCTTTTTCAGAGTTTCTCTAGAAATATATGATTTTAAGGCTGCTCATTCTAGCATGTTGATGCAATTTCTCAGCTAACTTTGAAATGTTGGATGGGTATTATCACGGTAATCAATGAATCTTTAAAGAAAAAAGCTTGATTAAGCTGATCAAATAAGTAAAGATAAGCCCCTATTCTGAATTTTCCTGATATTCTGAATTTTCTACTGTAAGCCTCAATAGAGATTTTCACCCGGATTATTAAAAAAATGCGAGCGTTGTATTGTGTCTAATTTGATGAATACCTATTCACGGTTGCCTGTTACATTCATTAAAGGCGAAGGTGTCTGGCTATGGGACGATCAAGGGGAGCGCTATTTGGACGCCCTGGCAGGTGTGGCGGTGTGCGGACTTGGGCACTGTCATCCCCGGTTGACTAAAGCGATCTGTGAACAGGCTGGCAAACTGATTCACACCTCTAATTTATATCATATTGAAAACCAGGAACGACTGGCAGATCGATTGATTGAATTGTCGGGTATGGAAAAAGCATTCTTTTGCAATTCTGGTGCCGAAGCCAATGAAGCGGCGATCAAGCTAGCGCGCTTGCATGGACACAACACAGGAATTGCGTTGCCTACCATTATTGTCATGGAGCGTTCCTTTCATGGCCGAACGATGGCGACGCTGACTGCCAGTGGTAATCGCAAGGTTCAGGCTGGATTTGAGCCATTATTGACAGGTTTTGTGCGCGTTCCTTATAACAATATGGAAGCGGTTGCGCAGGTTGCGATCAATAATAAGGACATCGTGGCAGTTTTGGTGGAACCTTTTCAGGGTGAAGGTGGAGTGAATATTCCCGAAGCCCACTATTTGCGTGAATTGCGTAAGCTATGCGATCAATATGGCTGGTTGTTGATGCTCGATGAAGTGCAGTCTGGGATTGGCCGCAGTGGAAAATGGTTTGCCTATCAGCACAGTGATATTCTGCCGGATGTGATGACCCTGGCCAAGGGACTGGGGGCGGGTGTGCCGATTGGCGCATGTCTCGCTCGAGGTGTGGCTGCTGATGTATTCAAGCCGGGCAATCATGCCTCTACCTTTGGCGGCAATCCACTGGCTTGCGCGGCAGCAATCGAAACCTTGACGGTGATTCAGGATGAAGAATTATTGGATCACGCCACAAAGCTGGGCGAGTTCATGCGCAATCGACTCAACAATCAATTGCGCGATGTGTCAGGTGTCGTGCAGATCAGAGGGCAAGGCTTGATCATTGGTATCGAACTAGCAGTCCCGTGTGGTGATTTGGTGAAGAGAGCACTGGACAATAAATTGTTGATCAATGTGACATCCGATAAAGTTGTGCGCCTGTTGCCGGCATTCATCATGCAACAATCCGAAGCTGAACAGGTGGTTGATACGATGAGTTCGTTAATAAAGGAGTTTTTGAATAGCTGAATGACCTGCATGCAAGTATGTTCGGTGGATTAGCTGCTCAATGGAACGTATGCAATTCAAGCATTTTCTGCAATTTTATGATTTTGATCGTGAAGAGTATGAGTATATCTTTGAACGTGCTCGCTGGATAAAGCAGGAATTCAAGCAATACCGGCAGTATTGGCCATTGGCTGATCGCACGTTGGCAATGATATTTGACAAGAATTCCACGCGCACTCGTTTGTCTTTTGAAGCGGGCATGCATCAACTGGGCGGGGCGGCAATTTATCTGTCGACACGTGACACTCAACTTGGACGCGGTGAACCGGTCGAAGATGCGGCTCGCGTCATTTCCCGCATGGTTGATATCATCATGATTCGAACGCATGAACATGACATCATCAAGCGCTTTGCCGAGAATTCGCGAGTGCCCGTCATCAATGGTTTGACCGATGAATATCATCCTTGCCAAATCATGAGTGATATTTTTACGTTTACTGAATATCGGGGTGATATCTCCGGAAAAATAGTAGCGTGGATTGGTGATGCCAATAATATGTGCAATACGTGGCTGCAAGCGGCAGAAATTTTCGATTTCAAGGTTCATGTGTCAACTCCGCCAGGATATGATATTTGTCCTGAGCAGATCGGTGTGATGGACGCCACGCATTATGAAGTATTTGCCAATCCTCGCAAGGCAGTGATAAATGCAGACCTAGTTACGACAGATGTATGGACGAGCATGGGGTTTGAAGAAGAAACAGAACAAAGAAAAAATGATTTTGCGGAATTTTGTGTCAATACCGAAATGATGGCGCTGGCCAAGAAAGATGCGCTTTTTATGCACTGCTTACCTGCTCATCGGGGAGAAGAAGTAAGTGCTGAAGTGCTGGAAGGACCTCAATCGGTGGTGTGGGATGAAGCAGAAAATCGATTGCATACTCAGAAGGCGCTGATGGAATATCTGCTTTTAGGTAAATTGACTGACAAATAATTAGGTATTTTATTTATATCAGACAATCGATGCATGTGCTGATTATAGGTTCGATAAATAAGTAAGCGGGTATATTTATAAATAATGAAAAAAATCAATAAAGTGGTTTTGGCTTTTTCTGGCGGATTGGACACGTCGGTCATTTTGAAATGGCTGCAGGATACATATCAATGTGAAGTGGTGACTTTTACCGCTGATATTGGCCAGGGAGAAGAGGTTGAGCCAGCTCGCGCGAAGGCCAAGCAACTGGGTGTCAGAGAAATTTATATTGAAGATTTGCGTGAGGAGTTTGTGCGAGACTTCGTATTTCCGATGTTTCGGGCAAATACCATTTATGAGGGAGAATATCTTCTTGGCACAAGCATCGCACGACCATTGATCGCGAAAAGGCAAATCGAGATTGCGCAAGAAACATGTGCTGATGCAGTGTCGCATGGCGCAACAGGTAAAGGAAATGATCAAGTGCGCTTTGAGCTGGGATATTATGCGTTGCAGCCAAATATTCATGTGATTGCGCCATGGCGGGAATGGGATTTGACTTCTCGTGAGAAATTGCTGCAGTACGCTGAACAGCATGGAATACCGGTGGAAATGAAAAAAAAGGCAGGCTCTCCTTATAGTATGGATGCCAATCTTCTACATATTTCGTATGAAGGTCGCATTCTCGAGGATCCGGCGGTGGAGCCAGAGGAATCCATGTGGCGCTGGAGCGTATCACCGGAAGCCGCACCCGATGAGCCCGAATTCGTGGAAATGCAATTCAAACGTGGAGATGCGGTAGCTTTAAATGGTGATTTGATGTCTCCTGCAGAATTGTTGACAAGACTCAATCAATTAGGAGGAAAACATGGCATTGGGCGGTTAGATTTGGTTGAGAATCGCTATGTCGGGATGAAATCGCGTGGATGTTACGAGACTCCTGGCGGTACCATTTTATTACGAGCGCATCGTGCTATTGAATCAATCACGCTGGATCGGGAGGTTGCTCATTTGAAGGATGAATTAATGCCGCGTTACGCATCATTAATTTATAACGGATACTGGTGGAGTCCTGAGCGAAAAATATTACAAACCATGATTGATGCTTCACAGGAAAAGGTCAACGGCTGGGTGCGGTTAAAATTATATAAAGGCAACGTTATAGTGGTTGGGAGGGATTCGTCGACCGATTCGCTGTTTGATCCTCATATTGCTACCTTTGAAGATGATGCAGGGGCGTACAATCAGGCTGATGCAGCAGGATTTATCAAACTCAATGCACTTAGAATGCGTATTGCGGCTAGTGCGGATAAAAATAAGCCTAATAAATAGATAGTTTATGTTCCACTCAGTCTGGATCGAAATTAATCATGCCATCCTTTGATATTGTTTCAGAAGTAGATAAACAGGAAGTTAGAAATGCAGTAGATCAAGTCAACAAAGAAATAAGCACGCGGTTTGACTTTAAAGGTTCTGATGCGCGGGTTGAGCAGACTGAACTTCAATTGACGGTCTTCGCAGATGATGACTTCAAGCTGGAACAGATCCTGGATATTTTAAGAACAAAATTAACAAAGCGTGCAATTGATGTGCGTTGTTTAGAAAAAGGGCAGATCGAAAAAATCAGTGGAAATAAAATCAAGCAGCAGGTGACTGTCAAAACTGGACTTGATACGGAACTGGCCAAGAAGATCATAAGAAACATCAAAGATAGTAAACTTAAGGTTCAAGCTAGTATTCAAGGTGAAGCAGTTCGTGTGACGGGGGTCAAGAAGGACGTTCTGCAAGAAGCAATACAATGTGTCAGGAAAATGGTGATTGATTTTCCCTTGCAATTCCAGAATTTTCGAGATTAAAAAATAAGGATTTGAAGAATTGAAGGTCTAGGTTGTACATCTCATTGCAGGAATGATGTTTGTCTTGACATGCATAGATAAACCCCCTAGAATCCGCTCTCTTTTTTGTCGCATCTGCAGCGTGTAACGCTACGGTGGCAACGGTGAGCCGAAAGGATCGCGATAATTGAACATCGTTTCAATAAAGCTAATAAATGGAAGTATATAAGCGGATGGTTTAACGCCGTCCCGTTTTTTAGGACATAGAAATGCCGACAATAAGTCAATTGGTTCGTAAACCTCGTGTTGCCAAACGTGTGAAAAGCAATGTTCCTGCATTAGAAAATTGCCCGCAAAAAAGAGGCGTATGTACCAGGGTGTACACTACTACGCCAAAAAAACCAAATTCAGCATTACGTAAAGTTGCAAGGGTTCGGTTGACAAATGGGTTTGAAGTATCGAGCTATATCGGCGGTGAAGGTCATAATCTTCAGGAGCACTCGGTAGTTCTCATCCGTGGAGGGCGTGTAAAAGATTTGCCGGGCGTACGTTATCATACGGTTCGAGGAAGTTTGGATACAGCCGGCGTTAAAGATCGCAAGCAAGGTCGATCTAAATATGGATCGAAAAAGCCCAAGAGCGCTTAATTTTTAAAAGTTGATAAAAGAAGAAGTGAAATTATGAGGTCGTACCATGCCTAGACGTAGAGAAGTTCCGAAACGCGAAATATTGCCAGATCCCAAATATCACAATGTAGAATTGGCCAAGTTCGTCAATGTCCTGATGACTCGAGGGAAGAAATCGGTCGCAGAGAGAATTATTTATGGGGCGCTAGAGCATATTCAGAAAAAAACAGGTAACGATCCATTGGAAGTTTTTACGCAAGCCTTGACAAATGTTAGGCCTATCGTGGAGGTTAAAAGTCGTCGCGTCGGCGGCGCTAATTACCAAGTACCCGTTGAAGTCAGATCCGTGAGACGCAATGCGTTGGCAATGAGATGGTTGCGAGATGCTGCCAGAAAGAGAAGTGAAAAATCAATGGATATTCGATTGGCAGGTGAATTATCCGAAGCTGCTGAAGGGCGAGGTGGGGCTGTTAAGAAGAGAGAAGAAGTGCATAGAATGGCTGAATCAAATAAAGCATTTTCTCATTTTAGATTCTAATAAATCTATCCCTCTAAATACAATTTAATCGAAATTAACGTAAGGCATTAAACAGTGGCAAGGAAAACACCCATAGAACGTTATCGAAATATCGGTATTATGGCGCATATCGACGCCGGTAAAACAACGACGACTGAACGCGTGCTGTTTTATACAGGCGTATCGCATAAGCTTGGAGAGGTTCATGATGGTGCTGCCACAATGGACTGGATGGAGCAGGAGCAAGAGAGAGGAATTACCATTACTTCGGCTGCTACTACGTGTTTTTGGAAAGGGATGGCTGGAAATTATCCTGAGCACCGAATCAATATTATTGATACACCAGGACACGTAGATTTTACGATTGAGGTGGAGCGATCATTGCGCGTTCTGGATGGGGCGTGTACGGTGTTCTGTGCAGTCGGAGGTGTGCAGCCACAAACTGAAACAGTTTGGAGGCAAGCAAATAAATATCAGGTTCCGCGATTGGCTTTCGTGAATAAGATGGATCGTTCAGGAGCTAATTTTATGCGCGTTTATGAACAGATCAAAACTCGCCTTAAAGCCGCGCCAATTCCTATTCAATTACCTATTGGTGCTGAAGATAAATTCGAAGGCATTGTCGACCTGATTAAAATGAAGGCGATATATTGGGATGACGAAAGTCGCGGAATGAAATTTGAAGAACGAGATATCCCATCAAATCTAGTGAGTGATGCTCGTGAGTGGCGTGAAAAAATGCTCGAATCTGCAGCAGAAGCTAGCGAAGAGTTAATGAACAAATATCTCGAAGAAGGTGATCTGGAAATTACTGACATAAAAACTGGCCTTCGAGCGCGAACTATTAACAATGAAATAGTACCGATGATGTGTGGCACCGCCTTTAAAAACAAGGGTGTGCAAGCAATGCTTGATGCGGTGATCGATTTTATGCCATCACCTACAGACGTCTTGGCTATTGAAGGTGAAAATGAAGATGGGAAAGCTGATAAGCGTAAAGCCGATGATAGCGAGCCGTTTTCTGCTTTGGCATTCAAAATTGCAACTGATCCATATGTTGGTCAATTAATTTTCTTTAGAGTGTATTCTGGTGTCGTAACTTCGGGCGATACTATTTATAATCCGATTAAGGGCAAAAAAGAAAGAATTGGCAGAATATTGCAAATGCATGCGAACCAGCGTGAGGAGATCAAGGAAGTGCGCGCAGGCGATATTGCTGCTGCTGTTGGTTTGAAAGATGTGGTTACTGGAGATACTTTATGTGACCCACAAAAAATCATCACTCTGGAAAGAATGGATTTCCCTGAACCGGTAATTCATGTTGCTGTTGAGCCAAAGACTAAGTTGGATCAAGAAAAAATGGGTATTGCACTGAATAGGCTTGCCCAAGAGGATCCCTCCTTCAGAGTTCGTACCGACGAAGAATCAGGACAGACGATTATTTCTGGAATGGGTGAATTGCACCTAGAAATTATCGTGGATCGAATGAAGCGGGAATTTGGCGTAGAAGCAAATGTTGGTGCACCGCAAGTGGCTTATCGGGAAGCCATAAGGAAACAAATCGAAATAGAAGGAAAATTTGTAAAACAATCGGGTGGACGTGGTCAGTATGGTCATGTTTGGCTCAAGATGGAACCAAACGAGGCTGGTAAAGGCTTCGAGTTTGTTGATGAAATCAAGGGTGGTGCGGTACCCAGAGAATATATACCAGCAGTAGAGAAGGGTTTGCTAGAAACACTGCCAAGTGGAGTGCTTGCGGGTTATCCTGTAGTTGATGTTAAAGTCACGCTGTTCGATGGGTCTTATCATGACGTTGATTCCAACGAAAACGCATTTAAAATGGCTGCATCTATTGCTTTTAAAGATGGTATGCGAAAAGCAAACCCGGTGCTCTTAGAGCCTATGATGGCGGTTGAAGTAGAAACTCCGGAAGACTTTATGGGAAATGTGGTAGGTGATTTATCCTCTCGACGAGGTATGATCCAAGGAATGGAAGATGTTCCTGGATTAAAAGTTATACGTGCGGAAGTGCCGCTTGCAGAAATGTTTGGATATTCTACCGCGTTGCGGTCAGCAACTCAGGGTAGAGCAACTTATTCGATGGAATTCAAGCATTACTCAGAAGCGCCAAAAAATGTAGCAGAAGCGATAATCAACAAAAAATAATTGAAAATTGTTTGTAAAAGGAACGGATCATGGCAAAGAGTAAATTTGAGCGGTCGAAGCCACACGTAAACGTAGGAACGATAGGTCATGTGGATCACGGAAAGACGACGCTAACGGCGGCGATAACGACGATATTGACGAAGAAATTTGGCGGAGAAGCGAAGAGTT
>CASDLT010000002.1 GCA_949281375.1 uncultured Nitrosomonas sp. | reverse complement strand
ACATGTCAAGGGTAGGTAAGGTTTTTCGCGTTGCATCGAATTAATCCACATAATCCACCGCTTGTGCGGGTCCCCGTCAATTCCTTTGAGTTTTAATCTTGCGACCGTACTCCCCAGGCGGTCAACTTCACGCGTTAGCTTCGTTACCAAGCCTAGTAAGGCCCGACAACTAGTTGACATCGTTTAGGGCGTGGACTACCAGGGTATCTAATCCTGTTTGCTCCCCACGCTTTCGTGCATGAGCGTCAGTGTTAACCCAGGAGGCTGCCTTCGCCATCGATGTTCTTCCATATCTCTACGCATTTCACTGCTACACATGGAATTCCACCTCCCTCTGCCACACTCTAGCCTTGTAGTTTCAAACGCAATTCCCAGGTTAAGCCCGGGGATTTCACATCTGACTTACAAAGCCGCCTGCGCACCCTTTACGCCCAGTAATTCCGATTAACGCTCGCACCCTACGTATTACCGCGGCTGCTGGCACGTAGTTAGCCGGTGCTTCTTCTGTCGATACCGTCATGAACTGCAGTTCTTCACTGCAGTCTTTTCTTCTCGACTGAAAGAGCTTTACAACCCGAAGGCCTTCTTCACTCACGCGGCATTGCTGGATCAGGCTTGCGCCCATTGTCCAAAATTCCCCACTGCTGCCTCCCGTAGGAGTCTGGGCCGTGTCTCAGTCCCAGTGTGGCTGGTCGTCCTCTCAGACCAACTACTGATCGTCGCCTTGGTAAGCCATTACCTCACCAACTAGCTAATCAGACATCGGCCGCTCTTAAAGCATAAGGTCTTTCGATCCCCTACTTTCCTCCTGAGAGAATATGCGGTATTAGCACATCTTTCGATTCGTTATCCCCCACTTTAAGACACGTTCCGATGCATTACTCACCCGTTCGCCACTCGCCACCAAGTGCAAGCACTCGTGCTGCCGTTCGACTTGCATGTGTAAAGCATGCCGCCAGCGTTCAATCTGAGCCAGGATCAAACTCTTAAGTTTAAATCCATTAAAACCCTCGCTTGACGTTTTGATTTTGATTAAATCAAAAATCTTACTTCTTGCGAGTACTTATATACTTATGAATTATTACAATTCATTTTTTATTAAGTACTCACACCTATCGATTGTATTTTTAAAGAGCGTTTCTGCTGCTTATTTAATGTTGCTCAGCAGAGAAGAACGGAATTATACAGACTAAAACTAACGGGTCAAGCCTTTTCCTATTTTATTTTTCCAATGTTTTAATCCTTCTTTGGAGTGATTCAATTTCTTATCGTTAAAACAGTCTATTATTAATTTTTTTGCGTAGATTAAGTTTTAAAGCCTTTAACTTAATTCACGATTCTGCCTTATCTATATTGATAAACCCAACGCTCTGATGAAATTAAACCACGCCATGTTTTAGACTGGCTTCGATGAAATCATCCAAATTTCCATCCAGAACACTTTGTGTATTACCAATTTCTAAATTAGTACGAAGATCTTTGATCCTCGATTGATCCAATACATAGGAACGGATTTGATGTCCCCACCCAATATCAGTTTTGGTTTCTTCCATGGCCTGTTTTTCTTCATTACGTTTCCGCAACTCAGCTTCGTATAATCTTGATTTAAGCATCGAAAGCGCATCAGCTTTGTTCCTGTGCTGCGATCGCCCGCTCTGGCACTGCACGACGATCCCCGTGGGATTATGCGTAATACGAATTGCAGAATCGGTTTTATTAATATGTTGCCCCCCTGCTCCTGATGCTCTGAAAGTATCTATTCTTAAATCTGCCGGATTGATTTCTATCTCGATCGTGTCATCCACCTCTGGATAAACAAATACACTCGCAAATGACGTATGCCGACGATTGCCAGAATCGAATGGCGATTTTCTGACCAGACGATGCACCCCTGTCTCTGTACGAAGATAACCAAATGCATATTCTCCGGATACCTTAAAGGTAACACTTTTGATCCCGGCCACATCACCGGGAGATTCTTCGAGAATTTCGACATCAAACCCCTGTCTTTCACAATACCTTAAATACATACGCTCCAGCATCGATGCCCAATCTTGCGCTTCTGTCCCCCCAGAACCAGCTTGAATATCCACAAAACAATTATTCGGATCCATAGGATCTGAAAACATCCGTCGAAATTCCAAATCTGCTATCACTTTCTCAGCGCCGCCAATATCATTGGCAATACTCTCTAGCGCCGCATCATCTGATTCGTCTCTGGCGATTTCAAACAATTCCTGAGCATCTTGTAATTGATGTCCTATTGTTTTCAATGTCATTACCGTACTTTCTAGTAGCTTTTTTTCCCGGTTTATTTCTTGGGTGCGCTTGCTATCGTTCCAGAGCAAAGGGTCTTCAAGCATTCGATTAAGTTCATCAAGCCGAATCTGTTTGGTATCGAAGTCAAAGAAACCTCCGTAATTCGTGGATCCGATTCTCCAGATCTAGGAGATGACTTGAAATAGCATTAATTTGTTCTGCTTCCATTTTTTCACCTTTCAACTATAGATAATTTTTAATTATACCTGCTCAAGCAATTCAAACTTAAGGGCACTCTTTTTCTTGTCAATCAAAATTTCCTTCTCGAATGTCCGAATTTATTTGATAATTGCCCGGAATCTTTCAATTGACAGTCATCATAATGTTCGCAAATGTATTTAACATTCGCGCTTGATCAATCGACTCAGAAATTATTCTTCGAAAAAACGCTCATGCCAAAGTTCTTTGCACTCATTCCAGCAGCAGGTTCAGGTTCGCGCATGGGTCATGAGTTACCCAAACAATATTTAACCTTAAATAATCGCCCAATGATTTATTACGCGATTAGCACCTTATATCATGATCCTCACATCTCACAAATTCTGGTAATACTGGCGCCAAGCGATAATGACTGGGCAAAATATGACTGGTCGGAATTTTCCCGAAAATTAACCATATACAAGTGTGGCGGCAAAACTCGTGCACAAAGCGTCCAGAACGGCTTATCAGAAGCAAGACATAAAAATATAGTTGATGAGAATGATTGGATTTTGGTGCATGATGCCGCCCGACCTTGTTTGACTTCAGATCAACTCGACAAATTAATAAAGGAAATCGCTGATGACGCAGTAGGGGGTTTACTGGCAGTACCTGTTGCAGATACGCTCAAGCGAAGCAATTCAGAGCAGCGGGTATCCTGCACTGAATCTCGCGAACATTTATGGCAGGCTCAAACCCCGCAAATGTTTCGATATCATTTACTCAGCAAAGCACTCTACCAAACCGCAAACACCACCATTACCGATGACGCCAGTGCGATTGAGGCTCTGGGATTACATCCCAAGCTCGTGCTCAGCGATGCCTATAACTTCAAAGTAACCTATCAGCAAGATTTATCTTTAGCGGAATTAATATTACATAATAGGAAAAATACGTGAATAATCTGAGAATTGGCCAAGGATTTGATATCCATCAATTAGTAACAGATCGCCCATTGGTCATTGGCGGCGTGACGATCCCTCATGAAATGGGATTACTCGGTCATTCGGATGCCGATGTTCTACTGCACGCAATATGCGATGCACTCTTAGGTGCAGCAGCCTTGGGAGATATCGGCCAACATTTTTCTGATTCCGATCCCCGCTATAAAAATATCGACAGCCGAGTACTACTGCGCAATGTATATACTCTGCTCGAAAAGAATCAATTTTTGCTCGTCAATATCGACGCAACCATTATAACTCAAGCTCCCAAAATGGCTCCCCATATTCCCGCGATGAGGAGGAATATTGCACAGGATTTGAAAACATCAGTCAACAATATCAACATCAAAGCCAAAACTGCCGAATACCTTGGAACCATAGGCCGCAAGGAAGGAATTGTCGCGGAAGTGGTGTGTTTAATTGACCGTGCAGGAAATCAAGTTGACGAATAGCAATTCCGCAAATGCCAACGCCAAGCCCATTCGCGTATTTTTTGCCATCTTTCCTAATAAAACCATTCAATCACTATTAGCTGATCAAGCCATCTATTTACAATCGTTATGCGCCGGCCGCAAAATTACAAAACGGCATATCCATCTCACGCTATTATTTTTAGGAAATGTACTGCCAAATCGCATTGCTGAGTTGCATCGGATTGCAAATCATATCTCTGCAAGATCGTTTGAACTAAATTTAGAAGAAATACGCTACTGGAAGCATAATCGAATCGTTTATATTCAAGCCAGACAGTTTCCTTCAGAACTGTTTACACTGGCGGAGTCATTGACAAATCATGTCTCAGCGGCAGGCTTTATAGTTGACAAGCGCATTTACCGCCCTCATGTTACGCTCATCCGGGATGCAATTCGTCCAGTCATCACCCATCTGGATAACTCGATTCGTTGGCCTGTTGACGAATGGAGCCTTGTTCAATCCCTTCAGACAGACAAAGGTGTTCGGTATGATACACTCGGCCAGTGGGTTCTAAGGAAGCTTTGAAAAGCTATTGCTCTTGACACATGCTGCGCTAAAATCGAGCTCAAGGTGCTTATTAAACTTAACACAAGCAGACAGCCTCACTCATACCATTCGCTTATTTGATCGTCGCCGGCAATCTTCTTCAGGCTTCATGCGATCCGTCAAGCTGCCGGAGGGGTGAAAAAACTAGCGACCCATTCTTTTTGATACGATTTTGAAAATTCTCGCACTTGAATCTTCCACTGAATTTTGTTCAGTTGCACTCGACCTGGAAGGACAATCCTTCGATAGGGAAGAGTATGCTGAGCGGCGCCATTCCGAAATTCTTCTTCCAATGGTGCAAGGGTTATTGTCTGAAGCAGAACTGAACCTTCAGCAAATCGATGCGATCGCTTTTGGTGCTGGACCGGGTTCATTTACTGGCTTACGCATTGCATGCGGAGTTGCTCAGGGGTTAGCCTATGCGACAGGACTTCCAGTCTTGGGAATCAGCACTCTCGAAGCGGTTGCACAACAATCAGGAAAACAAAAAATCATTGTTGCGTTAGATGCTCGCATGAATGAAATTTACCATGCTGCCTACTCTAGGTATACCAATCCTCATTTAAAAATCCTCAGCGAACCAATCCTGTGCTCTGCCGCTCAAGCTCCTTTATTAGAAGGCGACGACTGGATCGGATGCGGCAGTGGTTTTGAACTTTATGCCCAGCAATTATCGGAACGCTATCAAGAACAGCTTTCCTCCATTATTCCTGGCTTTCATCCTCGAGCCAAAGACATTGCTCAGCTTGCAGCATTAAAATCTGCATCCGATCACTCGTTCACTGATCCGATGAACGCCACACCGATCTATCTTCGCAACAAAGTCGCTCTCAAGGAAAAAGAACGATGAGCATTTCTTTGCCTCCGTCAGTTCGTATTAGAGCCATGCAGTCATCCGATCTGGATCGCATCATTCTCATTGAGCGCGAAATTTTTCTGTTTCCATGGTCTCCAGGAAATTTTGCAGACTCGATCAAGGCGGAATATGTTTGCCAGGTTCTGGAACATACTGACATCCCCATCGGGTACGGGATAATGATGATGAGTCCTGAAGAGGCTCATGTCCTCACGTTGGGCATCGCGGCAGACTGGCAAAAACAAGGTTGGGGTAAGAAATTACTACAACATCTCATCCTGCATGCACGGAACGAAGCCGCAAAATCGGTTTTCCTCGATGTACGGGAATCTAATAGCGGCGCGGCGCAACTTTACCAGCAAATGGGATTCCAGCACATTGCGACTCGCAAAGGTTACTACCCCGCAATGTGCGGACGGGAGGATGCTCTGGTCATGCAATTGATATTATGAGACCTTTGCACGGCAATAATCGCAGGATAATGGCTCGAGTGGTACAATTGTATTTTAAAACAATATGATTGAAGAGCTAAGCATGAGTTTTTCAGACTATGATGTAACGCGGCGCACCCGAAAAGGAAATTTCTTAAAG
>CASDLT010000001.1 GCA_949281375.1 uncultured Nitrosomonas sp. | reverse complement strand
GGGAAGATCGGTACTTCAGGAGACTTTTGCAAAATGACGCAAATTTCTCGTTCCGGAGTAACTTTGGATTAATTTGTGAGGAAATTGGGCATTTGTAGTTATTTTTCCCGCAAATCAGCCAAGAACAATCACACTGAACCGGGCATTTCCGGTCAAGAAGGTGCAATATTCCTATGTATGCGCAACTATTCGACGATTGTCAAACAGTTTGGGGAGCCTTTTCAAGTTATACGCCATAGCCAGTAGCAGATGCCAGGCATGCGCTGAGGCTTTGCCGCGGTAACGTAGCGCTTTGGCATCGAACTGTAGTAATTCAGACGGCCTGTTGAAAAACCCCAAATACTACGTTGAGTTAATAATAAAATAGGAGCTTCACTATCGACCGCCGGTAAAGATCAATGCAAGGCAAGCAAACGCATCAACAGGAATTATTCTCGACGATAGATCTGGAAAGCTTTATTCCTAAGGATCATTTATTACGGAAGGTGGATAAGCTATTGGATTTAGACTTTTTGTATGACCTGACAGAAGAACTCTACTGTCTGGACAATGGACGAGCTTCCATCGATCCGGTATTGTTTTTTCGGATGCAATTGATCAGTTATCTGTTTGGGATTGAGTCTGACCGCCAGCTTTGCCGTGATATTCACTTAAATTTGCATATCGCTGGTTTTGTCGGCTCCCCCTTGACCTGCCTGTACAGCATCACTCCTCATTAACCCGCATACGGGACAGGATGGGAGAATCCAGATACCGACAAATATACAAACTGATACTACTGCAATGGCAAAAGCAAGGTCGATTTACCGGCAAGCAAATTGTTGCTGATGCGACGCTCGTGAAAGCTAACGCCTCCATGAATTCCTTGGTGAAGCGCGAGGATACTGATTCTGATGCCAGAGTTTTAAAGCAATATGAGAAGCAGTATCATGATTTTCAGCATGAAAAACGCAAACGCGGGGTAGCCAATCAGACCCATATCAGTGCCTCAGACCCGGATGCCACAATGGTATATCGTAAAGATACTGAGGGCGGTATTAAATATAAGGTTCACTATAGCACTGATGTAAAGACGCGAATTATTACTGATTGCTATACCACAATGGGCGCTACCCATGAAGGTCCTGTCCTTCTTGCCAGGATCGACTATTTATGTGATGAGATTCGGATGCTCATCAAATTGTTCAGCTAACTCAGCAGCAATTATCTTGTACAGTTATTGCCATGCGTGATTCCCACTTGTCCTTCTCATGCTCTTGCTATCTTTGTTTGGCGTCAATTACACCGCTTGAATTGTGCAAGATTTTCACTTGATGGATTATCTAAATTCACGGAACCACTTCTTTAGCGCAAAGCAACAACTCGCCATGGTATCTTTGCGCGACGGCTTTTGACATTAAATCGAAATCGATGGGCGGATGGCCATCGGGTCATATCTGTACCATATAACGCTTAAGGTAATAATTACCCTAGCACGTTCAGAGAGTTGTCTATTGAGTTGCCGTGCCAGGGAATTACCGCTTATAGGGAACTAATTAAAAGAATTAATTAGTGCTTGAGAAATTCTTAAGCTCCATAGTGTTTGCACACAATCTATGGTAGAAATAATTTTAAACATACGAGATATCCTTTCCGTACGCTTGGGCACATTCTGTAAAACCATTCCATCAATCGGCAGAGATTGATCCGAAGCAAGCATCCCAAAGAAATAAGAATGAAACGCCGATTCTCCCAAATAGCCGGTTTTGACCGAACAAACACGTTTGAGAGGAATAGTTGACATTTCTCCGTGCCAAACGCTGACTGTCAGCAACACCTAGTACATCAACAACACGCTTACAAAAGCCGCGCTCGGCGTCAATATCGATATCAATCGTGGCAGTTGCTAGGCTGGAGTGAGCATCCATGTAGCAGGATGAACAATAGGAGGGGATATTGGAGGCTTCGCTGAAGTTTATTAATCTCTATCAAATGGTCTTGCGGTGAATGCAGGGTCGCGAATATATCGTGCTGAGGTAAATAACAAATGCGGATTGAAAGCAGTTAAACATCAAAAAAAGCGCGTCTCCCTTTCGAAAAACGCGCTGATACAGAGGGTATATCTCAGTTATCAATAAAATGGCTAAAAGTTAAGAATAACTGTAACAATTCAATTCAAAGAGTGAATTAAATAGTTAATGACAACATATCATATTAAATGTGAAATTTTGGTATAGATCACGATTATTCCTTATTCACATTTTATTGATATATAAAAATAAAGGGGCGCAGTCTCGGGTAAAGCATCAAACAGAATAATTGAATTCGATTAACTCACCTATTATTTGGCGGTAGAAGTTCTGTTCAGTTGCTTCATGTAAACTCCTTATAAAACATAAAGATATATTAGAAACGTTGGGAAGATGTTAAAGCATTTTTTCAATGCATTTAAATCAAAGACACGGCGCAATAAAAATTTAGCAAATGAGTAGAGCGCGTTTTTCGAATGAAACACGCGCTCTATGAACAACAACATGAATTACTTCAGACTCAATTAAAGGATGGTAATTGAGATCCGCTCCTAGGGTAAAAAGCAGACAGTTAAAGTATAACTACTGTATGTAAATATTTTGTGATGAAAAATATTTAAAATCCCCGGTCGAACATTATGAACAACAGCTAGCCTGTTCATCAGGGACTTGACAGAGATGAGCTGCCATCGACAATCCCATCAACGTTTGTATTAAAACCCTACTCTCGATGTGTACGTTATCGAACATCAACTAAATCATCTATTCGAGATAATTATTGCTCAATAATCATCAGGAGAATTAACATGAACAAATTAGCCAAAACAGTTTTATTGTGGATTTCAACTGCTGTATTCTTGCTTATGAGCAATCTAGCAATTTCTGATCCCTCATCTAAAACAGACAAACCAACTGTAAATGATCAATCACAATCGCTTTCCGCACCTTCCTCGGACACTCCGCAGGAAGAAATGGCACGTGAAAGAAAGCTTGAAAATGAGAGTTTAAGCAGCCCTGCAGCAGGTGACCCCTCTACAAATAATGCACCTTTCGACCATGAGATGGAAAAATCTCCTTCTGGCAGTCATGAAAATCACTAGATAATGTTAATTTGCTGACACTTGTGGGAATCTCCCATTACCTAGAACTAGAACCTCATGCTTGGGTTAATGATTCTGATCGGCCATGAAACTCCCCCGATTTCACGGGCAATTATAAAATGATGGTAAGAAAGAATAAAACCGTCAGTAGTTGAACCTAAATTTGACCAGATGCATAGAGCATGTTGGCGTGATAAGGCGCCACTGAAAGAATTCCATCAGAGACAGAAGCAATGCGCCTTATGCATAGTTCGGATCAATAGCAACAATCCTTACCTTCCCAAAATCATTAACTCAAAGCCTAGCAAAAAGTAAGCGATTAGCGAGATAAGGATTGCATGACTTAACTTACAACGCAGCTAGGAATGCCACGAGATCGGTTTTCTCTTTGCGGGTCAATCCCATCGAGAAACGTTTGTTATAAAATTCGACCACGGCGACCAGATCTTCTGCCGAGCCATCATGAAAATACGGCGGACGTGACGCTACCGCGCGCAATACCGGCCCCTTGAAACGACCGATATCTTTCCATTTTCCGGTAACCAGCGCCCGTCCAGGATCAGTCGTTTGCATGGTTTCTCCGGTGGTTTTATGTTTCAGCGTATAGAGGGGCATGTCCGGCGTGCGGCGCGAGGCATCTGCAATACCGATATCGAGCGGCATCGGCGTTGAGTGATTGCCTGAATTGGGCGTGTTATGGCAGGTCGTGCAAGTGCCAGCCACAACGTTTACACCCAAGTCATCATTAATGCCCTTCACTCCACTAATTTGGATGAGTTTGTTGTTAAATAGCCCTTCGCCACGCGCGATCGCAGCACGGCCTTGTTCCTGTCTGCCTCTATAGCGACGTGAAGACTGTTTCCAAGCAGTATAGAGTGACATTGCATTGGGATTGAAAGCGGCATGTGTGCGATAGTCTCCGGCCAGGGTGTCGTTCATGCCAAAATAATACGGTTGGGCCAGAAGCCGCTTAGAGCCTCCCAGTGCGCCATTGTGGGTCAAATTGCCGGCAATTTTGTCGCGTACTTGTGCAGTGACCAGCCCCAATTCAAACGCAACGATTTCTTCGCGCTCTGCTTGATTCAAATCCGCCAGTGCTTCGGCATGCCCTAGGGTGGCATGATTGGCCTGTGTCGATAAATCATAGGAAACCGGCGAGAAGCAGGTTGTTGTTCCCCAAAGGCAATCATTGGATTTATCATCACTTGTTGTTTCCCGGCCATCCCACATGACGGTGCTGAGGAATCTTAAGTTGGTCGCTGGCATCGGGCGGCGAAACAGTGATAGCTCTGATGCGCTTGCAAAACCATACGGATCGTCCACCTGAACCAATTCAAATTCAGCGTCTGCTGGGATGCCCATACCGACGCGAATGTTTCCTTTGTTCAGCAGCATGCTGTAGGCCTTGCGGCGTTTCTCAAGGGTTGACACATCGGCGAGGGGTGAATTGGCGCCATCGACCAGGCGAAATAGTGGATCCAGCCCTGCGGTTTTATCAAAACGATCTTTCACGCCTTTGGGCGTAATCACCCAACCTTCGGTCGGAACGTGGCAGGTTGCGCAGGTTCGATCATTGGTGCCAAATTTTTTAAAGAATGCGTTATTGAGATCAATGAAACCTGCCGTGCTGTATGTTTTGTCTAAACCATGCGCATTGATTCCCGTAATACTAATGGGGGTGGTCGCAGTCGTTTTGTTCAATCCTCGGCTATCAATCAGATCGTCAACGGCGAACAGAGGCGTTATGAATAACATTTGAGCTGCTAACAATGCAATGCGTTTAAAAGAATGCTTGTAAATCATGATATTCCTTTCTTAAAGATGATTAAAAACTGGCACTTAAAAAAATGTAGGGCACAAGGTACCTAGTTGAAAAGCTGATTAATCGATGGAAACTCTGAAAGGAAGGGCGGACCAGTTGGAAGTAGGAGAAAAGCGCAGTTTGCGAATCAAAGTATTTCGAACCTGATCTCTGCGCGGCACGATCGAGCGCAGTAATTTTCAGAGCGTCCCTAACGAGTTAGAGTCAGCACGAAAGAGGGATAAGGACATAAGTGGCGCATATTACAGTGATTCTGCTTCACTTAAGCTCCGGTTATCCTAAGAATCCTGTTCTATACTGCTGCCCACATGCATATGTGCAGCCCATAAAGCGAGCCTGAAGAGCAAAAGCTATAAATAAGCTAATGTTTACGAGGAGATATCACAGGAAATATGTTGCTCGCAGCCCCTGAATCGCTATCGACGGCGAAGGACTGGGTACTAACCGCGCGCGCGGTCTTGATAAGCTTAACAATATTTTTTAGAAATAATTAATGTGTTATTAAGTAAGGCTCTCCTTATGAATCGAAAAAAAATTCAACTGATTAATGGGGGGTTCTGAGAAATTGCAATACCACACTGCCAGAGAGTATCACTGGTGATCTGTCTCAAAAATTCCTTAAATTGAGATGGAACAGTCTTCAGCTTGAAAGATTCGGATACGATACTGATTTTACAAGTCACGCTAGGCGAAAATAGAGAACAGTGTGCGTTCCGCCGAATCACATGGTTAAATTGCGTTGATATTTATTATTGTTGCGAAGAAAGTGAGAATGCCATATCTAATGTAGAGCTGAGATACGGACACTGATTACGCGATGATTATTGTTGATTTTGGTAATAGCATAAACTGCATAGCTACTTCGTTTATATCGACTAACAATTGTAACTTAGTTGGCTGCTGAAAGGTTTTGTTGATCTGAGCGTGTTTTAAAAAGAAACCGGAGTTTGAGTACTCCTTGGTTAAGAATTATAAACCGCTAAGATATTAAACAATATATCAATTTTTGGTTAGTTTTCTCCTTATCTATGGTATTTCCACCTCATACGAATCAGAATGATTAAAAACATTCTATCTGATGGTTACGATATTTAATAACCCTGAATTTTAGCAGTGAAAGAGAATAATTTATTCCTTATCATCTAGTAGGGTTAACCCAAAGTTCGGACAATATACGTGGGTAATAATGCCATGTCAACGAGCTATGATTATTTCTGGTGTATACCAAGAGAAGAAAGCGGTGTAACCGGTTGGTAGAGATCTCGGCAGATCAACCAATAAAAAAGGCATACCGCAATGATAGATATAATGTTTTAAAGCTGAATACCCCAAATCATCCGTTGCAGGAAGTGTTGAGAGGGTAAACCATGCCGAACGGTTCTGTTATGCGTTCTACAGAAGCATTCTGTTGTGGCTTTTCTGGCTGAATGTAATCAAGCTGGATACCGGTTTGCCGCGTCATTCAAAACCCAATCCAGAACACGCGTAATGTGTTCTGATGAATGCGATACATCCACTCGATCCCCATCACGGCTGAAGTCATCCAGCACACTAAAAATTCGAAAAGACCGACCATTGGTGAGTTGGTCAGCCATAAAATACATCGACCGTGTCTCATTGGGCCGTTCTGGCACAACTAATGGCTCAGGGCTTCTCCCGCTTTAACCGCGTGCGCGGCTTAATAGTCAAATTCAATTCCAGCTCACGGTAAATGCGATACACACGTTTGTGATTCGATACAAAACCCTTCACGTTACGCAAATAAAGGATGCACAAACCAAACATCCAGCGCTTGTGACAAGTCGTCAGACGTAAGGGATAAGGTAACTTCTCCCAAAACTCCGTACACTTTTCATATCATGTACCAAATCGTCTATCTATCATGTTTTAAATATTAAAAAACTAATCTCAAGCACGATGGAACCGGCAATCGGTCATATGAAAAATGACGATAGACTGCGGCGAAACTGGCTCAAGGGTAGTCTTGGCGACGCCCTTAATGCCGTCCTATGCGGTGCCGGGTACAATCTGCGGATGATCCTGCGAGCCATCCGGCTTTTTTGAGCCTGGATGCTGTGCTTCTCGACTGCCAAGACTAATCGCTGGCAATCGCAATATACCGAATTAAGCTCCTTGGCCTCGCTTTGTATTGCGTTGTTCAGGACTGACTAATTAGTGTGTCAGTAAGTATTTTTATCATACCGTCACATCCGTACAATTTAACCCATGCTCTGGTAGTTCCATTCATACTTTCGCAGAAAGTAGTTCATATCAAATTATTTTCTCAAATCCTTGATTAATTCTTTCATTACTATGAGGATCATCCCGAGCGAGATAATGCAAAGAATCAATACCAATAAAGCCTTTGACGCTACTATGATGGTACAAACACTGAAAAACAGTTCACACGGCCATTCGAAAAAGCTCATTTCATTTTGTCCTTTAGAACATTCTTGTTGACCTTCGCCCCCGCCTTCCACCCTTCAGGAAATCCTAGGATAGATATTTGGAGTAATTGTTCAGTGGTCATGGTTTTAATTCATTCAACACATACGAAGCAAAAAAAAGAATCACCCACATCAATATAATTCCAATAAATTTGAACCAAACTGTGTTCCAGAATAAATCTAACGACAACAAATAAGAGATAAGAAATGCACATCCGAGCATAAAAAAAATAGTAATCATGATTTCACTTTCCATCGTTGCTTGCATTTTGAAATAATCTTATTCCCGACAACAGAGGGCATGACTGTATGCTCAGCTTCATATATTTTTAGAGAACGCGAAAATTCATAATTGCCACCAAACCAGCACAATATTTTATTGATCATATTAATATAGGCTCGCCACAGTATTCACACCAATGAACCAGTGAAACCAATGTTAGTTAATGATCCCTGGCGTTCCTACGGTCAGCAGTTCGTTGTAGTGTCTTTCGAACCATTACAGCAATTCATTGACCTTGCTCAAATAATTCGTTCATTTTAACGGGCTTATTATGCGGCTTTTATAACGATGCCATAAACCAGTTTTGCTCAAACTTCTTTGGACTGATGTAATTCCATAATGAATGTAATCTCCTGTGGTAATAGTCAAGATAATCAATAACTTCATCTACTGCCTGACAGCGTGTTTTAAATCGCATTCCATACAATCTACTTTCCTTCAATGATCCCCATAAACTTTCCATGAGAGCGTTATCCCAGCGGTTTCCTTTTCTGTTCTTATACCTGTGCATGCCATACTCAATGAATGTATTATGAAATACGTGATTGTAATAGTGGATGAATTCAACGGGTCGTCGCAACACATCTGATTATTAAGATAACCTGATCTGGCTTTCTCGATCCAATATAACTTGAGATAATGGCCCAGAAAAAACCTTGGCAGAATGGTATCAACAAAAGCTTTAATGGAAAATTTCGTGATGAATGCCTATCAATGGAACGGTTTCGGAATCGGCTCAAGGCCAAAATAATTATTGAAAGCTGGCAACAATTTGCTTGCCAGTGAATTGACCTTACTTTGGCCATTGCAGCGATATCAATTCAATTCCTTGTCGATATCTGGATTCCCCCATCCTGTCCCGTACAGGAGTTAATGATGAGTGATGAAGTTCAGGCAGGTCAAGCCGAAGTCGGCAAAACCAGTGATATGCCAAATTTAAACGGATATCACAAAATAGCTGACGATCAGACTCAATTCCTAAGGATAACTGATCAATTGCATCCGAGAAAACATACCGGATCGATGGAAGCTCGTCCATTGTCCATAAAGTAGATTTCCTTGGTCAGATCATCCAAAAATTATCAATCCAGCAAATTATCGACCTTCCTTAATAAATAATCCTTAGGAATAAAGCGCTCCAGGTGTATCGTCGAGAATAACTCCCGTTGGTGCGTTTGTTTGCCTTAGACTGACCGTTACCAGAAATCGAAAGTGAAGCTCCTACTTTATTATCAACTCGACGTAGCATCAGGAGTTTTTCACCAAGCCGTCTTAACTACCACACTTTATCTTATTGTTTTCTAGTATAAACAGTTTCCAGCATTTTCATCTCTTGGCCACCGTGATGAGTGACATACATTACAAACTCCTGGGTATTGTTATCCACGATTTTCCAAATAGCACGATGAGCCATTTGTCCACCGCCCAATTCAGCGTGTTGCCCAGTAAAGGTAATGGTTTTACCGTCATCACTGGCTGTGCCATCCATTTGAAAAATGCCCGTTCCCATAGTAGCAATCCATGTTGACACATATCGCTTTAGAAGATTGTCATATCCGATGGTCCAAATCCCTGCGTAAGGTTCTCCATGCATACGGCCACTGCTTTCCTGCTGCAAGAAACGACCGCCTAACAACACCTTTCCATCAGAAGATCCGATTGATTCTACCGGTGGTTCCTGCGGATCCATCCATTCTTTTGTCTTGGTTGTCCAGCTACCAGCAAGACCGGTCAACAGTTTGTGCTGTTCTCCAGGTATAGCCAGTTTTTGGTAAGTTGCAATCATTTCTTGCATGTCCAAGGATTTATGTGCATTTTTATCATCTGCAACGACAGTCGAAGTGAACAAAAATGTACAAGAAATCACAGGCAGAAGATGTAAATACCGCATGAGGCTCTCCTTGCTAAAAAAATTTATAAATAGACTTGTAACACGAATGAATGAATTCTTTAATCGCTTATTACCATTTTTAAATCACCGTATACCATTCGATAGATTTCGTGAAGTTATTTTTTCCGATAGCGATTGTTGCTCTGACTCCTTCAGCTCGATTACCAACGATCATTTCTGATTTATACGAAATGTTTAAACCATAATCCGCTCTACCTTATCAGGCGTCATCTCGTCATGACGCCGATCATAGGGCTGAGATGTTCGAGTGCTGGAATGGTTGGCCATAACTGCCGCTCATTCTGATGTGACACCATTTTTAATGGTAAGCAGTTATACCGGTAGCCCTAAAACTGTGATTTCCCACTTTTGTTTCGACGATCGATTTATTGATGTGTCTTTGTATCATGGCATGCGCATTGGCTTGCATTAGGGGAAAGGATGCTAATTCTCTTGTGCCCCGAGCAGCGGTTTGAAATAAAAAACCCTACGGGTCATCTCGCAAGTTGGTTTCATTAATATAGGCGCTTAAATATTCTTCGAGATTATGGTGACAGGGAATTTCATGTCGTTTGCCACCTTTCTCATGCAGACGATCCCAGAGCCTTCTGTTTTGTGTATCTACATCTTCAACTATCATCGCTAAGGCGGCACCAATGCGTGCAAAGGAATAAACCATCAATGCAATCAGCCAATCAGCCAATCAGCCAATCAGCGCCCGATCTCTTAATCCTGAAGGTTTGTTGATATCGATGTTGCTCAACAACTGGCGGATATCTTCACTATCTAAAATAGGATTTTTTCCAGTTTTAACTCGATGAGCAGGGACACTGACAGGGGAGCCGGATTAGTGCCACAATCTGACCGACTACAAACCAATCAAACAAATGTCATATAGCCGCCAAATGCTGCTTGATACTGGGTGCGAACAGTCGTTGGGTTTGCAGGGTCATCCACATTGGGGCTCGGCTATAGGGGTATGCATTGCAGAGATTTACAGCGAGTGTTCACACAGTGGGTTTAAGCACTTGACTGTTCGGATAATAAATCTTCCCCCAATTAACAAAAGCTTGTAATACTGGCCCCAAGTCCTTACCTTTCTGAGTCAAATCATATTGATACCGCAATGGTTTCTGCTGATAAGCTTGTTGCGTGATAAACCCCGCAGACTCTAATTTTTTTAACCGGTCGGCTAAGATATTGGTTGCAATATGCTCCGGTGAAGCCAGGAATTCTTGGAAACGTTTCTTTCCCAATAACAAATCACGAATAATTAGAAGCGTCCATTTGTCGCCAAGTTCGTCCAATGCGCAAGCAATAGGGCAGAACGAACGTTCGACACTTGGTTGAGCGATATTTTTTGTCATAAAGGTAAAAATTTTTATCTAATGACTTGCAAATTGCAAGTATACATATTAATATAACTTGCATTATACAAGTTACTTTTTCATCTTTCAAGGGAGTTAGAGCATGTTAAAACTTTATCAATTTGAACGTACTTGGGGAATTCCAAATTTGAGCCCATTTTGTTGCAAGGTTGAAACGTATTTGCGTTTTGCCGGGATCGATTACGAAACGAAAGCGGCGTTACCGACAACTGCGCCCAAAGGCAAGCTGCCTTACATTGTTGATGACGGCACAACACTTGCAGATTCGCGTTTTATTCTGTTCCATTTGAAATCGACTTATCGTGATCTGGACGATGAATTGCCTGCTACGGATTTAGCTATCTCGGTAGCGTTACAGCGCTTAATCGAAGAGCATTTATTTTGGATAGCGCTTTATTCGCGGTGGCAATACACGGATGAAAATTGGCAAACCAATAAAACAGCGATTTTTTCGGCGTTACCACCTATCGTTCGGGATCTTGGTGCAAGTGTGACTCGTCGTAATATTCTAAAGCAAATCTATGGCCAAGGCACTGGTAGACACCAGTCTGAAGAGATTTTCACGTTGGGTAAAGAAGACATTGATGCATTGGCGACTTTTTTAGGGAGTAAAAGTTATTTTTTTGGAGTACGCCCGACCACACTGGATGCATCTGCTTTTGGACTGTTAATCAATATCATCGGTTGCCCTATCGAATCGCCGCTAAAAGATCATGGACTTACAAAGAAAAATTTGGTGACCTTTGTCGATCGCATCATGGGTCAATATTATCAACATATTACGTAACTCGATTAAATTTGAAGTTGGTAAACGATGAAGTTGAGTACGAAATTAATCTTGAACTTCGCCCCCTTAAGTGATTTTATGACAATTAATACAACCAAAAATGAAACTAAAACTTTATACCTTGCTTATTATGATTTCCACAGTAGCTATCTTGTCCGCTTGCTCATCCCCACTCAAAGTGAGTGGTAACAATAAAAACGCTAAAAAGCACGGCACAAGTTATGTTTATAAGATTGATCCGGAAACGGGAAAAAAGTACCGTGTTTATTGGATTGACCAAGCAACAGGTAAATATGGTGGATACATTATTCCAAGAACAGAAACACAGCAGCTTTTTATAGAAAGAAGAATCCATCAATAGAATCATGAGCACCGGATTGTTACTATTAGTGATTTCTTCAAAAATTATGTGACGAGATTATTCCGCTACATATAGGATTACAAAAAATTATCATGGTGAATTTAGATATATATCTCATCTTTACCGACAAATCGGTAATTGCTGTGCTTTCGATGACATCAGGAAGTGCCTTACCAAGAATATAATTAGCATGTAATTTCTTATTGTTACCTAAAAACAGGCGCATAAATTGCAAGTGTTTTGCATAAGCGACGGAATATCGAACATTATCTGGATTTAATTGCAATCATAAGTAAATGAATTTATGAACAAATCAATAAACCCAAAATAACTAAAATAGAATAATAAATAATGCAATTTGAATCACTACAAAATTATTCTAGATTAGTGCTAACTACCTTGTAAATCAGTCACATGGTTTACTGAAACCGGAAACACTAGTTAAGCGCATAGGGTTAATTGGAGGAGAAGATGGCAGATAAAGTAATATACAAAAGAATGCAAATTAGATGCGATCAAGGAATACCAGTCGGATGATGCTGACCAGTCATTCCGGGGTAATGGGAAACTGACGCCAGAGCAGGAAGAAATCCGGCAGTTGAAAGCGCTAATCAAAGAGCGCAAGTTGGAGAGAGAAACTATAATAGGAAGCGACGGTCTTTTTCGCGATTATGGTTGAAAATTAGCCAAATTCATCGCCGATTTAGGTGAAATCTATTGTTAATGTCATAAACGATCGAAATTTTTCACACGCGACCATAATAGCTATCGTTGAGATTAGTAATAAAATAGGCTCTAGACTATCAGAGAGATTAATAAAATCTGATGAGTTGCCATAGTTCACTGGCAAGCTGATCAGGATGTTTTTTCCAGCGCCATTCTGATTCTTTTAAATGCAGTTCAAAATTAACTGACACGCCGTTAAAATTTGCAAGCCGCCGCTTGGTAAAACTCCAAAACGATTCGATGCCGTTAATATGGCAATGCCCTTCACGAGCAAACTCATTATCACCATGAGATACACGAAAATGCTTGGAATATCCTACGTCTACCAAACCATTGTAGCCACGCCAACCGTCACTATAAATGACACTTTCAATGGATACCTTACCCAGTATCACTGCTTGTAAAGTCAAGCGTTTGCAGTCCGGTACTATTTCGGTGTATACCCTGCCATCTCGCTCAAACACACCAAACACGGGTTGTTTTAATGTGCCACGGCCGCGCTTGAGTTTGCCATGATAACCACGATGCCGTTTCGCGCCAAAATAGCTTTCATCAACTTCCACTCTACCTAACAACTTGTCTTTAAGGGCAGTCTGATGGTGATATATTGTTTGCCTGAATATGCCATACCAACGATTAATCGTGTTACGATTTTTCCCTAACAGCAGAGCTGCTTTACTGGCTGGTATATCAATGCTAAAGCATTGAATTATTTTTTTGATGCAATAATCACTTAATTTACTATTTCTTAACATCTTTCTAGACTAACAGATTACCTCTGCTAGTCTAGAGCCTAAAATAAATCTGCAGTACCTTTCAGTAAAACAAATTTATAAGAATCTAATTGTCCTACAATTGAATTGGTATCAGTTGAGAATTTATGTTTAGTCATTATTCCTTCAGTTTGAAGATAAGTTTCCTTTTTAGAATTTAGCTCAATTCTTGAAATTAGTAGCGTAAAAGCTGTAGCCCCTGAATTTTTGGTTTCACGAATAGTTACGCTAATCAATGTTCCATCGACTGCATTCATAATTGGGGAATAAAAGCCCGAAGCAATATAAGGTAGAAGTGGAAAAATTGAGAAAAATCGCTTAACTGAATACTCCAGTTTTATTTGACCATGTCACATCGACCCCAAAAGAACAAAAAAATGGCATGAGCTAGTATTGGGGAGAAAAAAGTTTCCGCCAGAGTGTGCCATCGAAACCAACCGCCCAAGCGCCCGATCTTCCGGCGGCAATATTTTCAATGCCACTTGCATGTTCGTCTTGAGTAAAAGTAACGCCATCATCCGAAGAACTCCAAACGATTCCATTTTTACCTGCGAGCCAAATTAGGCCACCAGGCGCGATCGCAACGTCACCGATATTACTTGCTGTTGTTTGAATCCAGCGTTCAGCTACAAACTTCCACAATATGCCGTTAGTTCCAACGGCCCAGATTGTGCCATCTGGTCCGGTAGAAATCCGGCTAAAACCAGTGGCCGCAATTTGTGTGAAACTCTGACCTTTGTCGCGACTAAACGAAACGGCGCCACTTTTCTCAACCAGCCAGACATTGCCATCTACAGCAATGGCCACGTCTTCGACACTTTTCGCAGCTGTTTTCGTCCAGTTACCCGCAATAAACTTCCATAACGTACCGTTAGATTTAATCACCCATACAGTGCTATCCGGACCAACAGAAAGCCGGTTAAAATCTCTTGCCTTGATTTGGGTAAAAGAAGAGCCATAAATATTATCTGATACCCAAATGACTCCAGTTTTTCCAGTAAGCCAGATAAAGCCATTGGGTGCGATAGCAACATCGTTTATTTCGCTGGTTCTTGTGCTGTGCCAAATTTCGGCTTGCGTCAACAAAGGAAAAAATCCGCACAATGCCAACAGCCCAAGTAAGACTCTATGAGTTAAGTGGCGCATTTGATAAAAGCATATTGCGTGTACATTCTGCAACAGAGAAGCGCTTTTCACTTCATAAAACCATGAAGTCCTCAAAATTATCTGCTCAACGATACCAAGTCGCATTTGTAATGACTCCTGTGTTAATCCGATACAGCTAATAGCGCAATTTTCGAGAACCTCAAATACTATGTAATTCGGAAAATTGCGGCATATTTCTTTCTTTAATAGTTTTAAAGTGCTGCAGTAACTGCGCAGTTGACCATATCAGTGAATCTGTTAATTCCATATTGCTTTGCCGAGGTACATGTTTGCTCATTTGCTTTCTACGTTAAGCATGTTTATATTCAAGTCTATACCTAGACAAATGAGAAAGTATGATCATGAAAGAAGTGATTCTGGAAATCAAGCAATGGGGAAATAATTTAGGTTTGCGCCCTGCTTGTAGCAATTGCACATGAAGCCAATGTTCATGCCGATTAACAGGTGAAATTGCCGGTATCGAATGGGCAGATCATCATCACACCTGTGCAGGAAAAGAAATTGACGCTTGAATAGCGTTTAGTGCGATTTAATCCTGCCAGACATGGTAGTGAAGCAATGTCATTAACCAAACCCTAGGTACAGAAAAGTGGTAGCCTGAGCATGGTGAAAATCGCTAGTGCTAACTTGTGGGTACCTGATCGTCAGGACATTATTTGGATTGACTGCAACCCACAAGCCGGACAAGAAATGTGCGATATTGATCCATTACTTGTATTATTCCCACGCATCTTTAACGATAAAACTTCGCTGTCGATTTGTTTGCCAATGACTACCCCCGAATACAATGCTGATAATCCTTTTGCGGCGGCCGCAGGCAAAACCACTAAACGTAAGATAGAACAGATTAGTTATGTTATGTTATGTGCTGTACCATCAACCTAGGTCATTTGATTGGCGGGTACATAGTGCAAAACCACATCCACTGGGCAAGCTTGGTGATAGTTAGTTTGTTCAGGTTTGTGAGCGACTCAATCAAATTAAATGGTTAAAGCTTATTTGATTACCTGTAAGCATTGATTCTCAATTTTTCCATGCTTTTTGAAAATTCGAGAAATATCAATTGCACGTAGTTGTTTGAAATTAATATGACGATCTTTGTCCGATCCATTGTCAATTGTTGGCATCAAATTAACTACAAGTGGTCAAGACTTATGATTAAGTAGTAGAGCGGACACAATCAAAGTTTTTGATTGTGTATTCACCAGATCACTTTGAAGGATCACGTAAGGTCGCAGTTTTTGCGTTCCAGCACCCTGAGTGGGTTCCAAATCAACCCAGTAAATATTAAGTTGTCTAAACTCAGTGAGTTGACAGTCCATCTGATTGAACTGTGTTCCATTCCTTTGTAACAGTGGCCCTACTTTATGACGCAGACGGCAATGGCGCTGGAGCTATTCAACAAATTGCCACGTAGAGTTCCAGGCTAACAATGACCAATGCAGATATTCTGGTGATTTAATTTGTAGTAGTTCAGATGGCCTGTTAAGAAACCCTCATACTGCGGTGAGTTGATAAAAAATAGGAGCTTCACTTTCAATTCCTGGTAAAGATCAATGCAAGGTAAACTCACGTCCACTTCATTCAAGTATCACAGTCAAGCTGATCGATATCAATGGCCAAAAGGACATTTTCTCTACCCCTTATGAAAAATTGTATAGCTGGTTGATCAAACGATACCGAATTATGGGCGGTCACAGCCGCATATGTCCCTGCGAACTGTTTGCTTACCGGGGTCGGCCAGAGGCAGAGCTCGATTTGTCTATCAGAACCCGCATCAGCTTGAAGTCGATAAGGTTCGTGGACGGCAAGAAACCAAAGCCTTTATCCTAGATGATACCGCGGAAATGGGCGATAGAAGAGTTATTCGCTGAAGCCAAGCAATACCGCGGACTATAAGGCGCGCCCTTTTTCGGGTTTACAGAAAGTATCGATTCAAGCTTTGATGACAGCAATGGCCCATAATATTTAGTGAATCATTAAACAATTACTTGATATTTATTAGCATCTAGGAAGATATCCGTATCTCAGAAAAGAAATATTCAGCACACAAAATTATCTGTTTTACTTTAAGTGCATGCCAAAACTTTGTCTATATAAACCCGCCCTGGCATAAATCAGCTATTCAATAGGCCGTCTTTGCAACATTTAAATATAATGTAATCCATTCTTTCGTCGTTGTTTACCTTTTCCTCAGCTACCGCAGAATCCCAAGCTCTATTATAAATTTCTCCCCTGCAATTCATTTTCTAAAGCTGTTATAGGTATTCAGCAATGGTATTTTTCGATTCGATATCAAAAATGTATAGATTATTTAACATATCCTCATGATTTATCGTTTCAACTTTCATCTCATATAACTCTGAATCAGGGTTGATATTTAATTTGGTAAAGATATGTTTTAAGTGAGTGCGCACCGTATAAGGACTGATATTGAGGTGATTAGCCACTTTCTGCACCGAACTGCATTCAAGCAGAGCAATGGCAACACGCACCTCCGCAGGAATATGAATCGCAGTGGGCAGCGATATTATCCATAGCATCGAAGATCGGTTGTTCGCCGGAAATTCTGCGTAGCTGGGTGCACCAGTCAGAAACAGATCAAGGTATTCGAAGGCGGTTATCGACTTCTGATCGCGAGCGGCTCAAGGAATTGGAAAGCGAGAATCGGGAATTAAAGCGCGCCAATGAGATATTACGAAAAGCATCAGCATATTTTGCCCAGGCGGCGCTCGACCGCCGGCAGAAGTAAAGATGGTGTTTATTGATCAGCACAGGGAACACTTTGGTAAAAGCGAATTCACTGAGTTCAAGTATCACAGAGAGACTGATCGATAAGAATATCGATGGGTATTTCCTCTGCCTTCCCCCAATGGAACAAATCATCAAGTTTTGCCATTACGCAAAGAAAGCATTGGTAGAGACAAAGAAAATTCGGCGACAAAATGCCGCCGAACAATTAAATTGCCGGAGTTGCTTGTTAAAATTGATCAGCAATTTCAAAAAATCTGAAAACTGCCAATTTTCCTATCGATTTGCTAAATTACGACGATGTCGGCATTTGTCATGTTCAAACCTGTACCTACCGTAGCGATTTGAACTGCCTCATTGGCCCCGTTGCCATCAGCATCATATAACAATGAACCTGCGGCCTTGTTATAGATGACAAAGTCATTGGCATCGGCAGCTTTAGCACCCACCTTGAATTGATCAGCAGCCAAAACACCCGTCGTAGTCAGCGCGTTGAATATGCCATTCTCAAGCTGAATGGTATCGTTGATCACATTGAAGTCCGTAATCTTGTCAGCGATACCATTCACGGTGAATTTGAAAATGTCATTGCCGCCCCCACCTGTCAATGTATCTTGCCCCTGCTTCCCGTCAAGTTTGTCATTGCCGGCGCCTCCCTTCAGCGTATCCAGCCCGCCTCCTCCGTTCAGCGCATCATTGCCGGCTCCACCATCCAGACTGTTATCTCCACCGTCACCCTTCAGGGTATCGTTAAACTGGCTTCCTTGAACGTTCTCGATCTCTTGTAAAATATCATTACCAGCACCGCCTATTGCTGTTCCCGCAGCGAGATCCACGTTCACTGCAAAAGTGGCATCGCTATAACTAGCCCAGTCGACATCTTTATATCCAATTAAGGTATCGTCTCCTTGCCCTCCAGTTAGCCAATCATTTCCTTGCCCGCCATTCAAAGTATTGGCATTGGCATCGCCGATCAGGGTATCAGCATCGAAACTGCCATTAACATTTTCAATCTCCTGCAGCGTATCGTTGCCTCCCGCGCTAGTGGCTATACCCTTGGCAAGATTGACCGTCACACTACTATCAAAGAAATTCGCCCAATCAGTACCCTTTCCTCCAGTCAGAACATCATTTCCCCAACCACCATTCAACTGATCGTCACCTGCTCCTCCTGTTAGCGTATCATCATCAAAACCGCCTTCCAGGTTATCAAAACCATCTCCGCCAACCAATACATCATTGCCGTTTGAACCCCACAACCAATTGTTCCCAGTTCCACCGATAATTGTGTCGTTATAAGAGCTGCCAGCAACTTGCTCGATACCTTTCAGAATATCGTTTCCTGCACCTCCTGATGCCGTTCCATTCTCCAGATTTACTGTTACTGCCGAAGATGCATCAAAATAATCAACTGTATCGGTACCCCAGCCATCTCCACCAGACAAAATATCCGCACCTAATCCACCAATAAGCGTATCGTTGCCATTACTTCCTAACAACGAGTCGTTGCCATCGCCACCTTCCAACCAGTTGAAGCTGTTATCGCCAGCAATTAGGGAATCGTTACCTTTGCCTCCATATAAATTATTACCACCGGAAGTATTGATGTTTCCAACCAGAATATCATTGAAGGCGCTCCCGATAACGTCTTCTATACCTGAGAGCGTATCATTTCCAGCCCCACCAGTTGCGGTGCCAGTGCTGAGGTTGACAGTTACAGCTGACGTAGCATCCGAGTAATCGGCAGAATCAAAACCTTCCCCACCAGTCAGTGCGTCATTGCCGCTTCCCCCCTTCAGTGAATCAAAACCAGCATCACCAATCAATACATCATTCCCGGCACCACCATATAAAATACTCGATTCGAAACCGGCGCCACTTCGTAACGTATCGTTAAACTTGCTGCCTGTCACCCCTTCGATACCATTCAAGGTATCATTGCCATCTCCACCGGTAGCGGTACCCGCCGCCAGATTGACTGTCACTGCGGCTGGCGCACTATCATAATGAGCCCAATCCATTGCAAATCCCTCGCCGCCTATAAGAACATCGTTACCCAACTTGCCTGTCAAATCATCGGATACATCATCAAGGCCCACCAGAGTATCGCTTCCATTAGTACCAATATATGCAGTCATAATATTCCCCTATTAATTGAGATACTTGATTTACAAACTAAGGATGTTTCATTTCAAGGCATGCAACTGATACATAATCGTTAATTCATCATTTTCCGATTCCTCCTTTACGTGATTATTCTTCAAACTGGTTTCGTAGTAATATCCCGCCCGAGTAATCTTTTCGATACGCGCGCAATAATAGGGTTATGGCGAAAATCATCCACAACAATGCCGTTTTCATAGCAATCCAGCCATTGTAGGGTTTGTGGATCACACAGATGCTGGCGGCGCAAGCCTTCCTGGGTAAATCCAATCGCCACGGTACTTCGCTGCGAATGAGGGTTATTGGCCAGCACGAGCGATGTCAATTTATGCAATCCAATTTCGTTGAAGGCAAGGTCCATGATAAGCATCATGGCAACAGCCGTGGCCCTTTGGCGCTCACTGTGATCGGGAATGCCGACAAGCAGATCGGCGCGCCTGTGCGCAATTTGAATGTCCACCAAACTTGCCAGTCCGATCGGTTTGAGGTCACATTGAGAGAAGGATCGTTCGGGAGTGGAAGGCACTTCTTTTTTAATGATTCGATGCATGCTCCGGTAATGGGCAACAGAAAATTCACTTTGTCTGAGTGCATGCTGAATGGCCTCAGTGCTTTGTTTTTTTCTTCCCATTGGCAGAAATTGTTGCATGAACACTTCATCGGTATAGCATCGCTGCAAATAGGATAAATCATGCTCGTTCGGTGTAACGAGATGAATCCCCCGGCTTGAAATCGACTCACTCCAGCGTGAGTCCACCATGAGTAATCTGTTCCGAAGCATGGCATGGTCTGGAAAGATCGGTAACGCCTGCGAGATCAAATTGCGGGCCTGGCGGAAGTCTCGCTTGTGAAATTGCTCGTCAATAGCGCTTAACCATTGGTGCAAATTCCATTTTTGGGACACTTCACTCGAATTCTGTACATTTGGTATTGACATGATCGAACTCAATCTGTGCGTTGTGTATGGAACACAAGGATACCGGAGAAAAATTAACGAAAGATGAATAAGCTCTAACTGATCACTCGGTCAGAAAAAATTTTTCTCTGAGTGTGCGTTATCCGCGGGATACTTACCTCCTGACATCAACAGAAAACGACATCAAGTTTATCGAACCTGGAGAACATGCGGAGGAATCCCTAGAGTCTTCTGAACAATCGTTCGATATCGTTGCGCTTCCTGTACATGACACGGTTGTGTCTCCAAGACAACAAACGATTTGCCTTGGGCCGAACAAGCGGGATGAAACTATGGTCAGGGCCGATGGAAGCAAAAGCTACCCGCCCTTCTCAGCATCGATATCCACAAACCATCCTTCCGATCAACTCGTTCCAGAATCATCATGCAGTAAAAATACCAGCTCAACCAAGATTATTATCATATTTTAATTTTTTCATGAACGGATAGGTGCAAGCTTCATCCAGCAACGGGAAAATGATCTGCACTTATATTTATGGGAGAAAGCATCGAAGTATTCAATTGCCGGAAAAGGCTGGATGCTGCTTGCAATCGTCAACGATCATGATTAAAAAAAAGTAACGATCACGTTGTCTTCTACTTCAACCTTTTGCAAGATTGCATACATATAAGCTCTTGCTAGTTGGACGCCTTCAGGAATCTGCAATCATTGTTATTCAGTCACCGCCCCTTCTGTGACAATACCTGTTTCTTCATTCAGAAACAGCAATTCAGAGCGAGGCAAGCAGGTTTTCGGAGGCTTTAAAGAAAAGAAATTGACTTCGCGGATTTTATGAGCCCTGTCTTCACGATCAATCAATGGCAAAATCAGCGCCCCAAAGCAGTTGAGTCGCCATCCACAATGATTTATATAAGGAGAAATGACTTTATCTGAGGTAAGAACCTACTTAAGATGTAATTACTTTAAACTGATGTGACACAGGTGATTTCAAGCACTATACTTTATCAACATTTGCATTATCTTTAGGAATACCATGACGAATCACAATTTTTTGAATACTCTGCATACATTAGCGATTACTCAGACAGATAAGGCATCCTTTTACTCACTTCCCGCTCTGGAAAAAAGTGGCATCGGCAAGATTTCTCGTTTACCCATCTCGATCCGAATCATATTGGAATCGGTATTACGCAATTATGACAATAAAAAAATTACCGAAACTCACATCCGGCAATTAGCAAACTGGAAACCCAATGCGGCTCGAGTGGATGAAATACCTTTCGTTGTTTCGCGCATCGTCCTGCAAGATTTTACCGGTGTACCGCTATTGGTAGACTTGGCTGCCATGCGTAGCGCGGCGGTTAGATTGGGCAAGAACCCCAAGCGAATTGAACCGCTTGTCCCAGTGGATCTTGTTGTTGATCACTCCATTCAGGTTGATCACTATGGCACTAAAGATGCGCTTGAACAAAATATGGAAATTGAATTTTCCAGAAATAACGAACGCTATCAGTTCATCAAATGGGGAATGCAAGCTTTTGATACTTTCAAAGTCATCCCTCCGGGAATAGGAATTGTGCATCAAGTCAATCTTGAGTATCTAGCTCGTGGCGTACACCAAAAAAATGGAATCATTTTCCCGGATACTTTGGTGGGAACAGATTCCCATACCACGATGATCAACAGTATCGGTGTCGTGGGATGGGGGGTCGGTGGTATCGAAGCTGAAGCAGGCATGCTAGGACAACCCGTTTATTTTCTGACACCGGATGTCGTCGGTGTTCATTTGACCGGTGAATTGCGAGAAGGCGTTACTGCTACCGATCTGGTGCTGACAATTACTGAAATGTTACGCAAAGCCAATGTCGTGGGAAAATTTGTGGAATTTTTTGGCGAAGGCACTTCTACCTTGGCACTGCCTGATCGGGCTACTATAGCTAACATGGCACCTGAATATGGTGCAACGATGGGTTTTTTTCCAGTCGATGACGTCACTATCGAATACTTCCAGGGCACAGGACGAACTCAGCAAGAAATTGCCGCATTCCAAGCTTATTTCAAAGCACAGGAAATGTATGGCATACCCAAAAAGGGCGAGATTGATTACACAATCGAATTATCTCTCGATTTAAATGCAGTGGTTCCATCACTTGCAGGGCCCAAACGCCCTCAAGACCGAATCGAACTATCAGCAATCAAGTCAAAATTTATTGAGCTCTTCAACAAACCTATCAAGGAGAGCGGATATGGCAAACAAGACAACGATATTCATCAGCGTTATTTGACCCGCAATACTCGCACTCAGGATCAAGAGGTTTGCACGGACATCGGTGTTCATACAATTGACGAAAACCGTCAATCGACCGTTAGTTCAGTAAATACAGCGGAGGGCGATCATGACCTCCCTCATCAGCAAGCGCCTGCAGACACAGAGCGCCGCATGGTTGCACGTCACATTACCGAAATGACGGCCAATCATCCTACACCGAATACGTTCAAAACACCGGAAAGTGAATTAAGCGCATCTTCGATTAATTTAGGCCATGGCGACGTGCTCATCGCTGCCATCACTTCTTGCACCAATACTTCCAATCCGAGTGTTTTACTGGCCGCAGGATTACTGGCTAAAAAGGCAGTAGAAAAAGGATTATCCGTCAAGCAGCATATCAAAACATCGCTGGCGCCGGGCTCCCGGGTAGTAACCGATTATTTAACCGTGACCGGATTATTGCCTTATCTTGAGCAATTGGGCTTTGATTTGGTGGGTTACGGTTGCACGACGTGCATTGGAAATACTGGACCTTTGGCCGATCCAATTGAAGAAAGCATCGTAAAAAATGATCTAATCTGTGCGGCGGTCTTATCGGGAAACCGCAACTTCGAAGCACGTATTCATTCCAATATTCGCGCCAATTTTCTGGCCTCTCCTCCGTTGGTTGTTGCATACGCGATCGCTGGCACAGTCTTGAAAGATTTGATCGACGAACCCCTCGGCATCGGCAAAAACAACCAACCCGTCTGGCTTAAAGATATCTGGCCAAGTAGCGCAGAAATTCATGCATTGCTGAAATTCGCCACAAACGCGGATACCTTCCAGCGACTGTACAGTAACTTCACCAAGAATCATCCGTTATGGAACAACGTAACTTCAGTCACTGGGCAAACTTATAACTGGCCGTCTTCTACCTATATTGCCGAACCACCTTTTTTCGAGAATTTCTCCTTGCAAAGTTCAGTAACAAGCTCTGCAGAAACTGACATCACTAATGCCTATGCCCTGGGAGTATTTGGCGATTCGGTCACTACGGATCATATCAGCCCCGCCGGGGCCATCAAAGAAACCTCTCCTGCGGGTCAGTATCTATTGGATCATCATGTTTCCAAAGCTGATTTTAATAGCTATGGCGCCCGCCGCGGCAATCATGAGGTCATGATGCGTGGCACATTCGCCAATGTACGTATTAAAAATCTGATGATCCCGGGCTCCGAAGGTGGCGTTACCCTTTATTATGATGGTTCCGGCAGCGAACCCGAACAAATGAGTATTTACGATGCTGCCATGAAGTATCAATCGAAAGGCGTTGCCACGATTGTGTTTGGAGGCAAAGAGTATGGCACAGGCTCAAGTCGGGATTGGGCCGCAAAAGGAACTCAGCTTCTCGGTGTCAAAGCAGTGATCGCCACCAGCTTTGAACGCATCCACCGCAGCAACCTGATTGGCATGGGCGTACTGCCCTTGCAATTCAAGAATAATGACAGTGTGGAATCGCTCAATATAACTGGAAACGAGCAATTCGATATTTCAGAACTGGGTGGCATTCAACCTCAGCAGGAAGTGAGGCTGACCATTCACCGCAAAAATGGCAGCAGCTCATCCGTGCAGCTTCTGTGCCGTATTGATACCGCTATCGAAGTCGATTATTACAAACAGGGGGGTATTTTGCCGTATGTGCTAAGAGAATTAATGAACCACGAATGAGTGGCTTAATTTATTTCAATTTAATGAACAGCTTGGTTTATGATTTTGAGGTTTTGAAGAGATTTTGCAAATAATCGTCGAATTCTTCCTTGAGTTCAGGGTGTTGAAGTGCGAATTCTACGGTCGCCTTCAAATAGCCTGATTTGCTCCCACAATCGAAACGTTTACCATCAAACTCATAACCCAAGACTGATTCTTCCTTCAACAGTTTAGCTATCCCGTCAGTCAGCTGAATTTCATTCCCGGCACCGCGTTGGGTTTGTTCCAGTAACTTAAAAATACGAGGGGTCAGAATATATCGCCCAACGACGGCCAAGTTAGAAGGCGCCTTATCGATTGGTGGTTTCTCAACAATTGCATTGACTCTGAAAAGACTATCATCTATCGGCTGACTATCAATGATGCCGTATCGATTGACTGCCTGGTGAGGTACCTGTTCAATTCCAAGAATTGAACAGTGATGTTGATTGTACATATCCACCATTTGATTCAAACAAGTGCGCTCACCCGCGTCAATCAGATCATCCGCCAGCAAAACTGCAAACGGTTCATCCCCAACTACCGACTGTGCACACAATACCGCATGCCCGAGACCCAACGCTTCAGCCTGGCGGATATAAACGCAATCCACATGAGGAGGTAAAATATTTCGGACGACGTCAAGCATATCCTCTTTCTCACCAGCTTCTAAGATAGCTTCCAATTCGAAAGCCTTGTCAAAGTGATCAGGTATTGAGCTTTTGTTACGTCCGATAATGAAAATCAGCACATCAATCCCAGCGGCTACCGCTTCTTCAGCGGCAAATTGAATCAGAGGCTTGTCAACGATGGGAAGCATTTCTTTTGGATTTGCTTTAGTGGCCGGCAAAAAACGCGTCCCTAATCCTGCTGCAGGAAAAACAGCTTTTCTTATCGGTTTCATGGATTCAATTCTCCTCAATAGGAAACAAGACTCATTGCCAATCTTCCTTATTACTGGAAAATTAGGGTAAATATCTTTAAATCAGTTCTGATAACCCGTTGGGTTGGTATTTTGCCATCGCCAGCTATCGGTACACATTTCGTTCAATCCACGTTTTGCTTTCCAGTTCAATAATTCCTGCGCCCGTTTTGGATCAGCATAGCACGCAGCCACATCGCCAGGGCGGCGTGGAGCAATTTTATACGAAACAGATCTTCCGCTGGCCTGTTCATACGCGCGAACTACTTCGAGAACGCTGTAGCCCTGCCCAGTCCCTAAATTCACGGTCAAACAATCGCGTTGTTTTCCATGCAACCGCTCCAGCGCTTCCAAGGCTTTGAGGTGTCCCAGCGCCAAGTCAACCACATGAATATAATCCCTCACACCGGTGCCATCCTGCGTGGGATAATCATTTCCCCACACATTCAGCGCTTCTCTTCGCCCAACGGCAACCTGCGCTACAAATGGCATCAGATTATTTGGAATTCCCTGCGGGTCTTCGCCAATCAAGCCACTAGCATGTGCACCCACCGGATTGAAATATCGCAAGATACTGATTCTAAAAGATTCATCGCTATGTTGAAGATCTCTAAGAATTTCTTCAATCATCAATTTACTGCGCCCATAAGGATTAGTGGCTGACAACGGATGATCTTCAGTCAATGGCAACCGGACCGGATCACCATATACCGTGGCGGATGAGCTAAAAACAAGCGTTTTGACAGTGCATTCTTGCATTGCTTCAATGAGCCGCAACGTTCCAACCACATTGTTATCGTAATAGATGAGCGGCTTTTCAACCGATTCACCAACCGCTTTCAAACCGGCGAAATGAATGACCGCTTTCGCCTTGCTTTGCTTGAGCGCTGCCCTCAACGACGCACGGTCGCGACAATCACCTTTAATGAATTTTACACTCTTACCCGTAATTTTCTGTACGCGACTTAACGCCTCAGGACTACTATTACAAAAATTATCAAAAACAGTGACATCAAAACCTGCATTCAATAATTCAACGCAGGCATGCGATCCGATATAACCTGCCCCGCCAGTTACAAAAATCATAATGCCCCCTAATAAAAGAGATAACGCAACGTCAGTTGAGGTAATCGAAACGGTTCGCCGTTCTTCAGTCGTGAAAAAATTCCTGGAAGCGGACCAGAAATTGATCTAATGCATTCATGGGCAAGTGATTGATACCAGCCGCAGCCTTTCGTCCACCGCCGGTATCGAATTGTAGACACAATTGGTCTGCACCTTGCGGATTAACAAGTGAGGCCCGAACACTCACCGTATAGTTACCGGCATGATTGGGTGTCATCACAGCATGGGCGCGATTTGGGTAGGAATTCGCCAGTTTATTTGCATAAATACCGCTGACCCGCCGCGCCCAGGGCGAATCCGGCAACACATACGCTGCATGGCGCTCATCACTGGCCAAAGGCTGCAAGGAATCGGCACGCGCCATGTCATCGCTGTAGCCTCGGGAGAGTTTGCTGAAAGCCAATGATTTTTCTATAAAATCAAATGGATTAGCGTAAGGTTTAATTTCTTCGTACAATTCTGCTGGATGAAAATGCAGATCTTCCAGGTTATCTCCATATCCATTGTAGTTCAGATATTCACCCAAGTTCGAGAGATGCTGGGTGTCTGGTGCGGTTAGACCTGCTGAATTGGCCAGCTGTTGAGCCTTATTGGTCAGATTGTCGCCAAAGGCTGCCGTAATCGCCCATAAATGATATTTTCCATGTAAGTATTGATCAACCAGAAGGCTTGTGCATACCTCTGCGGATACATCAATGTGAGTGGCGAGATTCTCATGCTGCGGCATTTCTCCAGCATAATGATGATCAAAATATTCGATGATCACCCCCCTTTCCAGCAAGCGGTCCAGTCCCTTGCGGTTGCTATCCAGTGAAATATCGAGCACCGTAACATGATCTCCGGAAATCGCGTCAACCCGATCAAGTAATTTGATATCGCGTTTGACACCCGTAATCAACGTCGCCGGTTCTGGATGCGCAAGTCCCAACTGATGCAATGCGCACACTCCATCCGCATCACCATTAAAAACATAGAATTTGTTCATAGGAAATTAGAGAAGCCGTTCGTTCGACAATGATTGTGTCATTGCGATTCCAATGCGCCGACCTGAGTCAGATAGTTGATGATCTGCTCGACTGCTTGCTCCGGGATTTGCTTAGTGGTATCAATGCGAATTTCCGCGTTCTCTGGCACTTCGTAAGGCGAGTCAATGCCAGTAAAATTCTTGAGTTCACCGCGCCGCATTTTTTTGTACAACCCTTTTGGGTCACGCTCTTCTGCAATATGAATGGGCGTATCGATGAAGATTTCGAAAAACTCACCCCGCTCAACCAATTCTCTCGCCATTCGGCGCTCCGAACGGAAAGGGGAGATAAAGGACACGAGAACAATCTGTCCCGAATCAACCATCAGTTTGGCAACTTCTGCTATACGGCGTATGTTTTCCACGCGGTCTGCATCGGTAAATCCCAGATCTTTGTTGAGTCCATGACGTACATTGTCGCCGTCCAGCAAATAAGTATGCTTGCCCAATGAATAAAGTTTCTTTTCAACCAGATTGGCAACGGTTGATTTACCGCTGCCGGATAGTCCGGTGAACCAGAGGATGAACGGTTTCTGCCCTTTAATTGCAGCATGGGCTTGTTTATTGATATTGATCGCCTGCCAGTGAATGTTCTGCGAACGGCGTAAAGCAAAGTGCAGCATTCCTGCTGCAACGGTATTGTTGCTCAACCGATCAATCATGATAAAGCCGCCAGTATCACGATCTTCCTTGTAAGGATCGAAGGCGATCAAACGATCCGTACTCACGTTACAGACACCAATTTCATTCAGTTCAAGTTTTGTGACTGCCACATGTTCAAGCGTATTGACATTGACCTTGTATTTCAGCATGGATACTGTGGCGGTTACCGTTCTCGTGCCAATTTTCATCAAATAGGGTCTTCCCGGCAGCATTGGCTCATCGGCCATCCATACAATAGTTGTCTCAAACTGATCAGCCACACTTGGCGGAGAATCAGTAGCCGCAAGAATATCGCCGCGGCTGATATCAATTTCATCGGTCAGGGTCAAGGTGATCGACTGCCCTGAAACCGCCTGATCAAGATCGCCATCAGCGGTGACAATTCGCGCGACGTGACTTTCTCTCCCAGAAGGCAAAACACGGATCGCGTCCCCCGCCTTGATATTGCCACGCGCAACGATTCCCGAATAGCCGCGAAAATCCAGATTGGGGCGATTAACCCATTGCACTGGCATGCGAAAAACACCCGCTTCTTCCTCACCGTCATCAACGTGCACATCCTCGAGATAACCCATCAGCGTTTGCCCCTGATACCACGGAGTATTTTCGCTCAGTGAGGTGATGTTATCGCCTTTCAAGGCGGACATGGGAATAGTCACAATATTCTGCAACCCTACTTCTTGTGCGAACTGGCGATAATCCTTATCAATTTGCTGAAAGATTTCTTTGGAATATTCAACCATGTCGAGCTTATTGATCGCCAATACCACATGACGGATGCCAATCAAGGAAACTAGATAACTATGCCGTTTAGTCTGGGTCAATACGCCTTTACGCGCATCGATCAGAATAATCGCCACATCCGCGGTGGAGGCGCCCGTAATCATATTCCGGGTATATTGCTCATGGCCAGGGGTATCTGCCACTATGAACTTCCGCTTATCAGTGGAAAAAAAACGATAGGCGACATCAATGGTGATGCCCTGCTCACGTTCGGCTGAAAGACCATCGACCAAGAGCGCAAAATCTAGATCACCCGCTTGCGTGCCGACTTTCTTTGAATCGACTTCCAATTGAGCCAGTTGATCCTCAAACAGCATTTTTGACTCATACAGCATGCGGCCAATCAGCGTACTTTTTCCATCATCGACACTGCCGCAGGTAATGAAACGAAGCAAACTTTTATTTTCGTGCGTTTTTAGATAAAGCTCGATATCTTCAGCGATCAAATCGGATATGTGCGCCATTAGAAGTACCCCTCCTGTTTCTTTTTCTCCATCGATCCTGCGGAATCATGATCAATCAACCTGCCTTGCCGTTCAGAAGTTTTAGTCAGCAGCATTTCTTGAATGATGTCTATCAAGGAACTTGCTTCACTCTCGATCGCACCCGTCAAGGGGTAACAGCCCAACGTGCGGAATCGCACTTTTTTCATCGTGGGCTGTTCTCCTTCTCTCATCGGAATACGATCATCATCAACCATGATTAAAGTACCATCCCGTTCTACAACGGGACGTTCCTTGGCGAAATAAAGGGGCACGATAGGGATGTCGTTTAGGTAAATATATTGCCAGATATCAAGCTCAGTCCAATTCGACAAAGGAAACACACGCATGCTTTCTCCTTTGTGCTTGCGCGTGTTGTACAACCGCCAGAGTTCAGGTCGCTGCAATTTCGGATCCCAGCGATGCTGCGCCGATCTGATCGAAAAAATCCGTTCCTTGGCGCGGGATTTTTCCTCATCCCGACGTGCCCCCCCGAAGGCAGCATCGAAACCGTACTTATCGAGCGCCTGCTTGAGACCTTCAGTCTTCCAGATATCGGTATGAACAGCCGAACCATGCGTAAAGGGATTAATACCCTTTTCGACACCCTGGGGATTGATATGCACAATTAAATCCAGCCCCAGTTTTTTAGTCATTACGTCACGGAACTCGATCATTTCCCTGAATTTCCAGGTAGTATCCACATGCAGCAATGGAAATGGCAGTTTCGAGGGATAAAATGCTTTTACTGCAAGATGAAGCATCACGGCACTATCTTTGCCGATAGAATACAGCATGACGGGATGTTCGCACTCTGCGACCACCTCGCGCATGATTTGAATGCTTTCCGCTTCAAGGCGTTGTAAATGTGTCAACATTATCAATAATTTCCTTAGCTTAACTATAAATTTTGCAGCAAAGAGTCATTTCAATATATGGGATTTTCGTTATCGAGAAATAAACGATGTCATTTATATAATCTTTAATTCATTTTTACGCGACTGTGGACGAAAAAACGATCGGAAGCTTAAAACGCTTTATGGTTGATTAAGTGCATGAAATTGAATTTGATCCAAATTTTTCAGTTAAGGGAGGATATGAATCATCACTCAAAAGTTGCAAAATCACTTACAATTCTTTTTCTAAACCTATAAATGAAATTGATTTTTTGACCATCTATTACCCTTTTTATTGTATCCCATAATAATATTCTTGTCAGCGCAGAGAGTACGTGGCCCTTCTTATAGATTGAAAATACGACCTTGCCCGACGGAAAGAATTCTCAGCCATACGCTTCTTTCACTCTTGCCCTTTAAAAATAACAACTTAATCTGCAACGAATTTAATTTGAATCATGTCAATCCTTGAAAATCCTAACCAGATCATTCGCCCTGAAATTCTAGGGCTTTCACCGTATCATGTTCAGGCTGCAAGCGGCATGATCAAGCTTGACGCCATGGAAAATCCCTATCCATTACCCCCCGCATTGCTTGAAGAGATTGCACAACTGGCAGCAAGCGCTCCCATCAATCGCTATCCTGATGCCCGAGCCGATTCGCTTAAATTCGCGTTACGTCAAGCACTGGGCATTCCAAGTGAGATGGAGATTTTATTAGGCAATGGTTCGGATGAAATCATTCAGATCATCGCGATGGCTGTGGCCAAGCCGAACGCCGTACTGCTAAGTGTTGAGCCAGCATTTGCGATGTTCCGAATGATCGCCACCTTTACCAATATTCAATATGTGGGCGTTCCGTTACAAAAAGATTTTTCTTTGAACCTAGAAGCCATGCTTGGCGTCATAGCACACCATCGGCCAGCCGTGACATTTTTGGCATATCCCAACAATCCAACCGGCAATCTATTCGATGCAGACGCAATACTCAGCATTATCCAGGCGTCATCTGGCTTAGTGGTTATCGACGAAGCCTATCAGGCATTTGCCGGCGTCAGCTTCATGGAACAATTAACTCATTTTCCTAATCTTTTGGTCATGAGAACACTATCCAAACTGGGATTGGCTGGTTTAAGATTGGGATTATTGGCAGGTCGATCCGGTTGGCTCATGCAATTTGAAAAGGTGCGTTTACCCTATAATGTTGGCATAATGACGCAATTGATTGCGGAAAAAGTATTGCAGCATACCAGCGTATTATTGGAACAAGCTGAAACCATCAAATCTGAGCGCTCAAAGATGAATACATATCTTAATTCACTGGAACAGGTAGAAGTATTTCCTTCTAATGCCAATTTTATTTTGTTCCGCGTTGACAAAGCGGATCATATTTTTGAAGCACTAAAACGACATAACATTTTAATAAAAAAACTTGATGGCTCACACCCGTTGTTAGAAAATTGTCTGCGTGTCACCATAGGCACTCCAGATGAAAACAAGCAATTTTGCACAGCGTTAGATACAATACTCAATCAATAACTTACACCCCTCTCTCAGCTCCGTATTAATCACAAACCCATCGCTATGCGCCGCGCAGACATCACTAGAAACACGCTCGAAACCCAAATCAGCATCAGTTTGAACCTGGATGGCACAGGCCGTTCTACCTTGAATACAGGCGTACCCTTTCTAGATCACATGCTTGATCAGATTGCACGTCACGGTTTGATTGACCTGGAAATTATCGCCGCGGGCGATCTACACATAGATGCGCACCATACTGTAGAAGATATCGGCATTTCCTTAGGTCAGGCTGTAAGCAAAGCGGTAGGAGACAAAAAGGGATTGCGTCGCTATGGTCATGCGTATGTTCCGTTGGATGAGGCATTATCCCGGGTGGTGATCGACTTATCCGGCCGCCCCGGCATGGTATTCAACGTTGAGTTTTCGCGGGGACGTATTGGAGATTTTGATGTTGATCTCATCCATGAATTTTTCCAGGGATTCGTCAATCACGCATTGATAACTCTTCATATTGATAATTTGTCAGGAAGAAACGCACACCATCAGGCCGAAACCATTTTTAAGGCCTTCGGACGAGCGCTGCGCATGGCTATCGAGCTTGATCATGGTGCAGCGGGCATTATCCCTTCCACCAAAGGCACACTATAAGTCACCTGTTTCTAAAAATTACTATATGACTGATATTGCAATTGTTGATTACGGAATGGGAAATCTTCGTTCTGTACAAAAAGCCCTCGAACATGTAGTACCGACTGCGTCAGTGGTTGTAACCAACGACCCCTCCGTCGTGCAGAAAGCCAAGCGTATCGTAGTTCCCGGTCAAGGCGCCATGCGTAATTGCATGCGCGAGCTAGAAAGCCGTGGCCTGCGCGAAGCCGTCATTGATGCGGCGATTCATAAACCCTTTCTGGGTATCTGCATCGGCCTGCAAATGTTATTCGAAAAAAGTGAAGAAGGTGATGCCGAAGGCTTAAACATTCTTCCCGGCAGAGTCATACATTTTCCTGCTTCTGCAATGGTTACATCAAGCGGGCAGAAGCTGAAAGTGCCCCACATGGGATGGAATCAAGTTCATCAAACGCAAGAACACCCGCTCTGGGAAGGTATTCCGGAAGACGCGCGCTTTTATTTTGTACATAGTTATTATGTTGAAGTTGCTGATTCAACATTAATTGCAGCACAGAGCAATTATCCCTTTTCTTTTACTTGTGCTGTTGCAAAGGATAATATTTTCGCTGTACAGTTCCACCCGGAAAAAAGTCAACACGCAGGGTTAACTCTATTACGTAATTTCGCATCATGGACTCCATATTCATAGAATCAAGATCGCTCAAATCAAACATCATTTATTATTCATCAACCCAGGTTAGATATGCTGATTATTCCTGCAATTGATCTCAAGGATGGACATTGCGTCCGACTCAAACAGGGGATTATGGAAGATGCTACCGTGTTCTCGAAGGAACCGGGTGAAATGGCGCTCCATTGGTTAAGCCAAGGGGCGCGAAGGCTTCATCTGGTTGATCTGAATGGAGCATTTGCAGGAAAACCGAGAAATGAAACGGCCATTTGTGAAATTGTCAAAGCCATAGATGATCAGATTCCCATTCAACTCGGTGGAGGCATTCGCGATCTCGACACAATTGAACGTTATCTGGACGATGGCATCACCTACGTCATTATCGGAACGGCCGCCATCAAAATACCAGGCTTTCTGCAGGATGCATGCAATGCTTTTCCTGGCCAGATCTTCGTCGGACTGGATGCCAAGGATGGCAAAGTAGCCGTGGATGGCTGGTCGAAGGTAACCGGACATGATGTCATCGACCTGGCCAAGAAATTCGAAAGCTACGGCGTTGAAGGAATCATCTATACCGATATCGGCAGAGACGGAATGCTCACAGGGGTCAATATTGAAGCCACGGTTCAACTCGCTCAAGAACTCACCATTCCGGTAATCGCCAGCGGCGGTATCACCAACATCGATGATATCCATAAACTATGCGAAATTGAATCCGAAGGCATCATCGGCGCAATTACCGGTAGGGCTATTTACGAAGGTTCGCTCGACTTCAGGGAAGCGCAAGAATTAGCTGACAAGATCAGCGAAAACAATGGCGCGTCTTAATTCATACATTCCAGCCACCAACCTGTAACTCTTAATCCTTTCTTATTTTCATAATCGGCTTTTAAATCTGATGAGCCTCGCTAAACGTATTATCCCGTGTTTGGATGTCACCAATGGACGTGTCGTAAAAGGCGTTAATTTTGTTGAATTGCGAGATGCGGGAGATCCAGTGGAAATCTCCCGTCGCTATGATGAACAAGGAGCGGATGAGCTCACATTTCTGGACATTACAGCCAGTTCTGACAATCGTGATCTTATATTGCACATCATCGAAGATGTCGCCTCGCAGGTATTCATTCCATTGACTGTCGGTGGTGGCGTACGTCAGGTGGACGACATCCGGCGCTTACTTAATGCGGGGGCCGATAAAGTCAGCATCAACACGTCGGCGGTGCTCAATCCTCAGTTGGTGGCGGATGCTTCTTACCACTACGGTTCCCAATGTATTGTCGTCGCCATAGACGCAAAAAAAGTTCCATCGCCTGAACATGCACCCCGCTGGGAGGTGTTTACTCACGGCGGACGGCAGTCGACTGGCATTGATGCGATAGAATGGGCGAAAAAAATGCAATCATCTGGGGCCGGTGAAATCTTACTGACGAGCATGGACCGGGATGGTACCCGCAATGGTTTTGATATCACACTAACCCGAGCCGTTTCGGATGCCATCGACATTCCAGTCATCGCCAGCGGCGGCGTGGGCAATCTCGATCATCTGGTTGACGGTATTCTGCAAGGTCATGCAGACGCGGTATTAGCCGCCAGCATTTTTCACTATGGCGAATTTACTGTGCAGCAAGCAAAAGAGTATATGGCTCAGCACGGCATCGAAGTGCGGTTATAATGTTAAAATAGCAGTAGTTATCATCAACTATTAACCGATTTACTAAATAAAACTATGCCTGCCGATACTTGGCTCAATAAAATTAACTGGTCTGACGACGGGTTGATACCGGTGATTGCGCAGGAATCTGAAAGTGGCGCCGTTCTGATGTTTGCATGGATGAACCGGGAAGCATTGAAGCTTACAGTTGAAAAGGGTGAAGCCGTATATTGGTCACGCTCTCGAAAAAAACTCTGGCACAAAGGTGAAGAATCGGGTCATATCCAGAAAGTAAAGAATATTTATCTCGATTGTGATGAAGATGTATTACTTATCGTCGTCGAACAAACAGGCGGCATTGCCTGCCACACCGGCAGACATCAGTGCTTTTTTAGGAAACTTGTGAATGATGAATGGATCATTACAACTCCGGTGATCAAAAATCCTGAGGATATTTACCACAAATGACCAATCCGATCATTTTCGACCGTTTGGCGCAAACAATCGAAGCTCGCCGCGAGGCAGGCGCTCCAAACTCCTATGTCGCCAAATTATTTCAGGGTGGACAGGATAAAATTCTCAAAAAAATAGCAGAAGAATCGGCTGAAATAATCATGGCATCAAAGGACGGTGACTCAAGTCAAGTCATTTATGAAACTGCAGATCTGTGGTTTCATTGTTTGGTATTGCTTTCCTATCACGGGCTTACTCCGAATGATGTTCTGCAGGAACTGGAGAGACGCGAAGGTATTTCTGGAATTGAAGAAAAATTGTCACGGACAACATAAGCTATGGACAACTGCATTTTTTGCAAAATCGTCAGGAAAGAGCTTCCTTGCAACAAAATTTATGAAGATGAAGATCTACTGGCATTCAATGACATCCATCCTGCCGCACCTGTACATTTCTTATTGATTCCCAAGCTACATATCGATTCACTCACTGAAATTCAAGATCATCACCAGAACCTTGTGGGTAAAATGCTATTATTAGCTTCAAGGCTAGCCAAGGAGCAAGGATGCGACGATGGTTTTCGCACCATCATCAATACCGGCCGTGTGGGTGGACAAGAAGTACAACATCTGCACTTTCACATTATCGGTGGACGCGAACGTCTACCCGGAATGATCCACCATCAAGGCTAAGCACGTACTATTCCATTTAACAGGAGAAGGTAATGGGTACATTCAGCATCTGGCATTGGATAATTGTACTGGTGATCGTAGTGTTGGTATTTGGTACTAAAAAGCTGCGAAATCTTGGAGGAGATCTCGGGAGTGCAATCAAAGGCTTCAAAGACGGCATGAAAGAAACTGAAACGGAAAATTCCCCGAATCCTGCGGCAAATGAGCGCATCATCGATGCTCAGGCCAAGGTCGAAAATACCCCTGACTATACTGTACATAGCTCTTCTTCATCCAGCAGTGCTTCTCACCAACCCCCAGGAACGGATACCAAGGAAAAAACGCATACTAAGCTATAAGATTTGCTAAAACTGTTGACTTTTTAGAGTATATTTCAATCAACGAAGGAAAAATCTTTTTTTCTATGCCTCATGTTTGATATCAGTTTTATGGAAATTCTGGTCATTTCAATCGTCGCATTGATTGTAATTGGCCCCGAACGGTTGCCTGGGGTGGCACGAACAGTTGGACATCTGTATGCCCGTCTCCGTGGTTTTGTGTATAACGTCAGAACTGATATTCATAATGAAATGCGCATGGAAGAACTCAAGAAAATGCAATCGTCTGTTCATGATACTGTTCAATCGATTGAAGAATCAGTGCAACACGAAGTCAACCAGCTTAAAAATACCGTGACACCCTCTTCCACCGACGAAAGCACACCGAACCATTCGCCCGTCCCTCAAGCCCCCCTTCAATCGCATGCACCGAACGGGGAATCTCTCGATAGCGAAAGAGGCAAGGAAAAGAACTAATTGCCTGATCATCGTTCGTGTATCATCCATTGATGCACCTTTTATTTCATTGTCATTTAACCGATTATCATGCTTGAAGGCTCATTTCTATCGCATCTGGTGGAATTACGTGCGCGATTGATCCGTGCACTGGGTGGGTTGCTTTTGGGCTTTCTTCCTTGTGCTTTCTATGCTCGTGAATTATATACCTTATTAGCGCAACCGCTCCTCGAGAAATTGCCGCAGGGCGGCCAGATGATTGCAACCGATGTCGCCACTCCGTTCTTTGTGCCGATGAAAGTCGCGATGATGATGGCTTTTGTCATCACGTTGCCACATACTCTGTATCAAATCTGGGCCTTTATTGCTCCCGGGCTCTACATGCATGAGAAACGCCTGGCTCTACCTCTGGTGATTGGCAGCAGCGTTCTGTTCTTTTCTGGCATGGCATTTGCCTACTTTGCCGCACTTCCCTTGGTGTTCGAATTCATCACTTACTTCGCCCCGGAAGGTGTTGCCGTGATGACTGACATTGGAAAATACCTGAGTTTCGTGTTATCGATGTTCATGGCGTTCGGCGTTACTTTCGAAGTACCGGTTTTTGTCATCATTCTCGTCAGAACGGGGGCGATCACGATTCAAAAGCTCAAGGAAATTCGTCCCTACGTAATTGTCGGGGCATTTGTCATCGCTGCAATCTTCACACCACCGGATGTGATATCCCAATTCATGCTTGCAGTGCCTTTATGCCTCTTGTACGAACTGGGCATTCTCATTTCCACCTTGATGATCAAACCCCGCCATCCGGCGCTGGTTTCCGATCCATTGACACCCTCTGGCGACAATCCCGACGACGATGAAACTCACACTCAGAAAAAAACAGCGGATGACGATAAGGCCTCATAGCAAACTTACATAACGATCAAATGCGGGTTGAAACCAACCAACGTTGCCCTCATCTGAATGGGAAAGGTTATTTAGGTTATTTTAACGGTCGATATTTTGAAGGAGAGCAGGCATCATGTTTCATACTTCACTCCGTATTGGTTCTGAACGGATAATTCTAGGTGTAATCATTCTCGCTGTTATGACTGCAAGCTCCGCATGGGCGCAATCATCCGCTAATTTAAGTCAACGTTCTCCGGAATCAAGGTCTCAGGCCGAAGAAATATCCGATTCTCCCAAGCCAGTCAGAAAGATTCATCGTATCGGAACTGCTCTGGAAACTCCGCCAGGCAGCGTCAGCTTAAAAAGCACTGATGCAGGCCCGGCTTCCCGGCGACCTTCCAGAACAACCTGCAGCAACTGCGGTATTATTGATTCCATCAATAAAATTAACTTAAATGCCATCGCGGGGGGTGTCGTAGCTGGTACGATCGCTAGAGAAGTGATTCGTCAGGCGCCACATCAGACTTCCCCATATCCTTATCAATCTCCTTACCCCATCGGTAGCGGGTATCCTCCGCATCCAATGGACGGCATTAATGGCCAACATGGCCCAATGCATCACCCCAACCAATATCAGGTTGGCGTAACGATGTCCGATGGCAGTCAATCGATCATTGTGCTTCCTGATGTTTCTCATCTTCAACATGGAGACAGGGTTCAGCTAATCGACGGCGCTATCGTGGTCGATCGCTAGCAATAACAACGGCAATAGAAATGAGAAATTACCGACGAACTATCGATAATGGGCAACCTCGCCATGATTTCAGAAACATCAGCAAATATCATCAATCCCAGACATATCGAATTACCTATTGAAGGTATGACCTGCGCTGCCTGTGCGGCGCGGATCGAAAAAAATCTGAACAAACTTTCCGGTGTTCAGGCATCGGTCAATTTTGCTAATGAAAAGGCGCACATCGATTACGATGAAACACAGGCAAATGCGGATACACTGATCAAAACCGTGGAAAAAGCGGGTTTTCATATCCCGCCACGATCAGTGCGCCTGCAATTGCATAACATGACCTGTGCGGCTTGCGCCGATCACATTGGAAAGGCCTTGAATCGATTACCGAACGTTTCAGCTTCGGTAAATGTTGCCAACGAAACCGCCAAAGTCAGTTTTACTCCTGGGCTTGTCACAGTCGACCAATTGATTGATGCGGTTATCGCTGCAGGGTATGGCGCCAATGAAATCAGTGAATCAAGCCATAACGAAGAGAAATTGCGACGGCAAGCTGCTTACCAAACTGAATTGCGTCAGTTCTGGATTTCGGCGCTACTTACTCTGCCATTGGTACTGCAGATGGGCGTCATGTTTTGGGGCCATGATAGCGAAATGCTGCCCCAATGGCTGCAATGGCTGCTGGCCACGCCGGTACAATTCTGGATCGGACGTCGATTTTATATTGGAGCGTGGCATTCATTGCGCGGTGGTGGCGCCAATATGGATGTTCTGGTGGCGCTGGGTACCAGCATGGCTTATCTTTTCAGCGCCGTCGTTACCGTATTTGCGCTTGATCAACATGTATATTTCGAAGCGAGCGCGGCCATCATCACGCTCGTTTTACTGGGCAAATTAATGGAAGCGCGCGCCAAGGGAAAAACGTCGGAAGCCATCGAAGCGTTAATCCGCTTGCAACCCAAAACAGCCCGGATTGAGAAAGATGGCGAAATCATTGAAGTGCCAGCCGCCCGCCTGCAGGTCGGCGATGTTTTTATCGTCCGCCCTGGAGAAAGTTTGCCTGTCGATGGCGTCGTCATTGAAGGATCTTCCAGTATCGACGAATCAATGCTCACCGGAGAAAGCTTACCGGTCAATAAACAAGCAAACACTCGCGTCTTTGCCGCCACAGTCAATCAACAGGGCCTGCTCAAGTGCCGTGCCACCAGCGTTGGCGCTCATACTCAGCTTGCCGCCATCATCCATCTGGTTGAAGAAGCACAAGGCTCGAAAGCCCCGATCCAGCGCTTGGCCGACACAATCTCGGGCATTTTTGTTCCAGTCGTCGTGCTGATCAGTTTGCTGACCTTGGGAATTACCTGGTGGCTTACTGAAGAATTTGTCGCAGCGCTCATCAATGCCGTCGCAGTACTGGTCATTGCCTGCCCATGCGCGCTTGGATTGGCTACCCCCACGGCTATCATGGTCGGTACCGGGCGTGGCGCGCAGGCGGGAGTATTGGTCAAGAATGCAGCCGCACTGGAGCATGCCGAAAAGATTCAGACCCTTATTGTGGACAAAACAGGCACATTAACTGAAGGAAAACCGGAAGTGATTGACATTGTTACGGTTTCTCTCACCAGTGAAAGAGACATACTGCAAATCGCCGCATCCCTAGAGCAAGGCTCCGAACACCCGCTGGCACGCGCTGTACTGGAAAGTGCGCAAAAACAACACCTCACGCTTCAACCGATCAATGATTTTTCGGCGATTACCGGCAGCGGCATTACTGCTCGAATGCAGGGTGTCCAGTACTGGCTGGGATCACCCCGCTTTCTCGCTCAGCAAGGTGCTACGCTGGATGAACATCAAATTACTGCTTTACAGTCTGAAGGAAAAACTGTCATCGGCGTTGCAACCAGCAGCAGTCATAAACCCCAGATACTGGGTTATCTTGGCATCGCCGATCGCTTGCGCGACACTTCACTTCAAGCAATTCAACGCCTGCAGGCAATGAATATCGATATCGTCATGCTGACCGGAGATAACGCCATTACTGCCGCTGCCATTGCTAATCGTACCGGCATCGTTCATTATCGCGCTGAAGTATTGCCTCAGGATAAAGCTGCCGAAGTCATCAACATGAAGGCTAATGGCAAAGTCATCGCCATGGTCGGCGATGGCATCAACGATGCACCAGCTCTGGCTGCGGCCGATGTCAGCTTCGCCATCGGCGCAGGTTCTGATGTGGCCATCGAGGCAGCCGATATTACTTTGATCCGAAATGATCTCATGAGTGTCGCTGATGCAATTTCGCTGTCCCATGCCACGCTTAAGAAAATCCGCCAGAATTTGTTCTTCGCATTTATCTACAATATATTGGGTATTCCTCTGGCGGCCATCGGCATGCTCAATCCAGTCATCGCTGGGGCCGCCATGGCGATGAGCTCAGTTTCGGTAGTTACTAATTCGCTATTGCTGAAGCGCTGGCAGCCTTGCCATTCATTAAAACTTTCAAAGGAAAAATCATGACTCAACGATCCGTCATCAATATAAAAGGCATGACCTGCATGGGATGCGTCAATAGCGTCAAAAACGTGCTTAAAAATCAGCCCGGCATCATGGCAGTGGACGTTACCCTGGAGCCGGCTCAAGCCACGGTTCAGTACGAACCCGGCATGGTCAGTCTGGATCGCCTGAAAGAAGCCATTCTTGACGCCGGTTTTGAAGTGATCGATTAATTCAGCAGATCGAGTGTCACATCATACGACCGTATGAGTCTTCGAATCTCACGATATCATCTTCTCCCAAATAAGCCCCGGATTGCACTTCAATCAAATGCAGCGGAATCTTTCCCGGATTTTCGAGGCGATGGGGCTTACCTAGCGGAATATACGTTGATTGATTTTCTGCAAATAACATTTCCTTGTCTTCTACTGTCACTTTGGCGGTACCACTCACAACCACCCAATGCTCCGCCCGGTGATGGTGCATTTGCAGTGAGAGTTTTTCTCCAGGCTTGACCATGATCCGTTTCACCTGAAACCGCTCTCCTCGATCAATCCCTTCATACCAGCCCCAAGGCCGATGAATGCGCAAATGCTCCAGATGCTCCTTGCGCTGATTGGCTTCAAGCTGTTGTATCGCTGTCTTGAGCTGCTGAGTCTTGCTCTTGTGCATCACCAGCACCGCATCGGCCGTTTCAATTACGATCACATCGTCGAGGCCAATCACTGATACCAAGCGGTTCTCGGCGCGTATGTAGCTCCTTTGCGTATCCATAATATGCGCATCACCACTGGTGAAATTTCCATTGTCATCTTTGGGCGCGATCTGCCAGAGCGAATCCCAAGAACCTACATCGCTCCAGCCAAATTGCGCAGGCACCACCAGCGCTCGATCGGTGACTTGCATGATCGCATAATCAATTGAATCTGACGGACAGGCTACGAATACATCATTATCGGGACGAATGAAACCCAGGTCAGTGACTCTTTTTCGCCATGCATCCTGGACGATGGAAAATATATCCGGCCGATGTCGTTGCAATTCATGCAAGTAGCTGCTGGCAGTGAAAACAAATATTCCGCTATTCCATACATAGCCGCCATTTTCAAGATACGCCGCGGCCGTTTCACGGTCGGGCTTCTCGGTAAAAGACCTTACATGAAAAGCGGAAAGCGAGGGAGCAGCGGCAAGATCCAGCGCATCTCCTATTTGTATATAGCCATAGCCTGTTTCGGGCGCAGATGGCCTAATGCCAAACGTAACCAGATACTCTTCCTGCGCCCCTGCCACTGCCGTTTCGACCGCTTGGGTAAATGCCGCTTGATCATCGATGATGTGATCTGCGGGTAGAACCAGCATGATGGCGTTCTCATCTTTCTGAAAAAGATGAAAGGCTGCCAGCGCAATCGCTGGCGCCGTATTGCGTCCGATCGACTCGAGATAAATCGCCTCGGGTTTGATATGTATGGTTTCGCATTGTTCTTGAGTCAAAAACCGATGTTCGGAATTACAGACTAAAATCGGCGCCTGTGCATTGGGCAAAGCGGCTGCCCGGTCAATCGTCGTTTGCAACATAGTTTTTTTGCCGACGAGTGGCAACAATTGCTTCGGGTAATTGGCTCGGGACAGTGGCCATAATCGGGTGCCACTTCCCCCCGAAAGAATGATGGGATGTATGGTTGAATGCATGTTCTCAGCGGTATCCGCAATGAAGTATTGATGAGATTGAAACAGCAGTGTGCTGATATTTTCTGACAAAGAATGTTAAACCCAATCCAGCCTACTTTCCAGCGTGCGCATGTCGCCATCAACCGTGAAGCTCAACAGCGCAGCAGTATCATGCGATTAAAACATGGAGAGTCATCGCCGGCCCGGCAGGTTCCAATCCGCCGCTGCGCTTGATTCCGCAGCATTATGAGGCACCCATCACATCAACCAATCCGCCACAGCAAAAATGAATGAAGTTACCGAATTGATCAAATCCGTTCATGAATCAAAGCTACTAGCTCTGCAGCAGAAGTTACTCATGAAGAAATGGAGAATTTGAACCCCAAACCCTATCACCCATCATTTCAGAAATCTCTTCCATAGCAAGCCCATCTGGCCAAGATCCGCTTTCTTTAAATACCGCTCTATACACTCGTTCACCTCACAAGCTCTGATTCAGATTGACTTGTCCTTTTCGAGAGGAAACCCCGCTTCGCGCCATGCTCTGATTCCACCATCCATGGATTGCACATCGGTATATCCCATCTGCTGAAGCGCATCTGCAACCAGAGCTGACCGGAATCCCCCGCCGCAATACAATATGATGGTTGCTTGTTTATCGGGTATCAAGCTTTCAATGTCACGTTCAATGATTCCCTTTCCCAAATGCCGAGCCCCTGCTGCATGATCTACCCAGAATTCATGATCTTCACGCACGTCAACAAAATGAAACTGTTCTTTATTTCTTATTTTTTCTTGCACATCCTTCACGGAACATTCCTTGATGCGTTGCCTAGCCTGTTCCACCAACTCTAAAAATCCTGGATTGTGTTGCATCATTTTTCCTTTTCTTGATTTAGTTGCGGTTTAACCTGATACAGGTGATCTGTTTCGAATGAGTTAATCAATGAGTAAGATTTTACTTTTGAATGTAACAAAGATCATTGCGGTGGTCAAAAACCTCATTCCACGATGATTCTGCATGCTGCAAGGGAGCGGCGATTTGCAGGGTTTTTCCATTTTTCGATCGCTTTGACTTCACTCCAGATCTTTGTTATTTTCCAGCCGGCAGAAAAGGTATTCACGCCATACTCCCAAAACGAGGCATACGATGCACGAAGAAACCGACATGCATGGCCTGAAGGCCAAAGGATTGAAAAAAGGCTCGGTATCCAGAATGGCTGCAATCACGATCGGTTTGGCGGCAACTGCGCCGGCCTACTCATTGACGGGCGCACTCGGATACGGCGCTTCGGAAAGTGGTTATCAATTGCCGATCGTGTTCATTTTGTCGGTGATCCCGATGTTTTTTGTAGCATTATCGTATAAGCACCTGACGACTTCCGCGCCGGATTCAGGCACGGTGTTCACGTGGGGCGCAAAAGCCATCGGACCTCGCTTCGGGTGGTTCGGTGGATGGGCGTTATTACTTGCCAGCATATTGGCCGGCGTTGCAGCAACGCAAATCATCGTCAATGCCACAGCTATCATTTTCAGTCTGTCAGACACTCCATTATGGCTCCACCTCAGTGTCGCCATTCTTTTCATTTTATCAACAACCTATTTAACGGCACTCGGCGCCGAGGAATCTTCCCGCACCACGATGATTCTTACCATTGCTCAATATGGAGGCCTGCTGGCCCTGGCAGCCTTTTTGCTGATGCGGGTCCAGCAGGGCGAAGCCGTCAGTACCGCGCAGCCTTTTTCATTGGAATGGCTCAACCCTTTTGCGATTACTTCGTTTGAGGCTTTCCTGAATGGATTTCTAGTTGCGCTGTTCATATTCTGGGGATTTGATGCATCGCTTGCGATGTCTGAGGAAACCGAAGGCAGTTCAGAGCAGGTCGGACGCAGTGGCATTCTGTCCATGATCATCACTGTCATTACCTATGTAATGTTTTCAACTGCAGCCCTCGCATATGCCGGAATTGACGCCAATGATGAATCCAGTCTGACTTTCAAAAACAACATTGATTCGATCATTACCGTTCTGGCAACGGAAATGATAGGCGAGCAAGGCGCATTGATTGCCGCCCTTATCATTGCCATTTCGGCGTTTTCAGCGACAATGTCAACGATTATGCCGGCCGCACGCGCAACTCTGGCAATGGCGACTTACCGTGCCATTCCACGCAGATTCTCTTCGGTCAATGCGACCACGAAAACACCAAAATTTGCCACCTGGACGATCGGACTGATGACGCTCACGATTTATTTAACGTTAACTGCCATCAGTGAATCTGTCGTCCAAGATACCATCCACAGCGTCAGTATCGCAGTTTGCACGTATTACACAATTGCAGCGCTGTCTTGCGTACTGTATTTTCACCGGACGGCATTCAATCACTGGCACACCGCATTATCACAAGTGATTCTGCCATTGATTGCTGCAATGATTCTGATCGCTGTCAGCATTTTTCAAGCGTTGAATATGATGGATCCAAGCTATGGCTCGAGTGGATCGATTGCAGGCATCGGTGCAGTATTCCTGATTGGCGTGGTGACGTTATTGCTGGGGATTCCGCTGATGATACTGTGGAATATGCGCGAGCCGAAATTCTTCCGAGGCGAAACACTTCCTCTGGAACGAGCGCATATGGTCGAAAACGGTCAGGACTCCCAAAAACATCATCACGCTCATCCTCGACGCCGATAATGGGTTCCACGCATTGAGCGCATTGCCATCGGTCTGGAATGAGGTGGAAGCCGGCCCATAAAGCTTCTTCATCAATGGGTTTTACCTGTTCGACCATTCTGCCTGCAGATGCGTTCCTGACTTCCGATTTAAGCTCCATTTTCTGATGATCTGCTGCTCAGCACTCAAGTTGAATTCATCTTGGACGATAACAAAAGCGTACCAGAGCATTGAAAAATAGGAGAAAGCATGAATGAAGTTTATCTTGGCAGACTACCCATCCTTGACAGCAAACACAATCTAGTCGCGTTTGAACTCTTATTCCGCTCCGATCAGCAAAATACCGTTACGGTGACCAACAACTCCGCAGCTTCGGCGAATGTCATCATCGACACCTACGGACAATTAGGAATAGAAAATGTCATCGGAAAACGCCGCGGCTTCATCAAAGTCGATGAGCATTTGTTGATGAATGACGCTATTTGCATGCTGCCCAAAAAACACGTAGTGCTGGAAATTTTAAGAAGTGTCGAGGTCAATCAAGAGATCATCAATCGCTGCTCATTCCTGAAAAAACAGGGCTATCAATTGGCGCTCTCCAATGTTTCTCAGCTCAACAAGCAAAGCATTGCGCTGTTACCCTTGATCAATGTGGTCAAAGTTAATGTCAATCCATTGAACCAAGCTGAACTCATCAATCTGGTCAAACTGCTGAGGCGGTGGCCTGTGCTGCTGCTGGCAGAAAAAGTCGAAAGCAAGGAAACCGCCCGGCGCTGCATTGCAATGAATTTTCAAATGTTGCAGGGATTTTATTTCTCCAAACCTGAGATCATCAGCGGCAAACGTATCGATCCATCCAAACTCTCTTTGCTGAAGCTGTTGCTGTTGGTGGTTAAAGACAGTGAAGTGACTGACATAGAAAACGAATTGAAATATCAACCTGGTTTAAGTTACAACTTATTGCGCATGGTAAATTCAGCCGCAAGTGGCTTACCCAGCAAGATCAATTCGATCAAGCGCGCGATCATGATCGTGGGTCGCAAGCAACTTCAGCGTTGGGTGCAGATTTTGCTCTATGCCGCCAAACAGCGAGATGGCAGTTCATCGGACGCGTTGATGCAAACGGCCGCCATACGGGGAAAATTGCTTGAATTTATTGCCACTGCCGACCGCCCACATGATAAGAATCATCAAGACCGCGCATTCATGGTCGGCGTATTGTCCTTATTGGATACGCTGCTGGGTGTCGAGATGGAACAAATGGTTGAAACCCTGAGTATCCAAAAAGATATGAGCGAAGCCTTGCTCAGCCGACACGGTTATCTGGGGCAGCAATTGCAATTGATTGAAGCCTATGAAAAAGGCGAAATAGAAAAAGTCTCGGCCATGATGAATGAAATGCCCTTTCTCGATCTCAATGAATTTACTCGAATGGAACTCGATGCAGCAGCCTGGGCAAACCGAATCAGTGAATCAGTCAATCAATCCGTTACGACGGAATAAATATACCAAGTCAAGGTCTGATTCTTTTGGGTAGTATCCTGCCGACCTGTCAGATAGCAATTTCTTGACCAAGCAGGTAGCGTTGTTGATATGCAAATAACATTGCCAACCGAGCAGCACCCCCTTAATTCCGGTTTCTTGACAAAACTCCCTCCTCTCATGTAACGTTCCGGCCTCTTTAGGTGCCCTTGAGTGTTTTTCTTAAGGGTTAAACGGGAAACTGGTGCGTTCTGATTCGTTCAGTCAATGCCAGTACTGCCCCCGCAACGGTGATTGAGTTAACCCTCTGCAAAATGCCACTGTGTGAAAACATGGGAAGGCGCAGATCAGGAGATATTCCGCTCATCAGTCCGGAGACCGGCCTACAGCACATACTGCGGGATTGCGGGGGGCAATCAATGGTATAGCGATGAGTTCCCGGAACTCACTCCTCTATCCATTCGGAAATCCTTCGTCCATTCCAAATTTTCCAATCAATCACGCGCGGGTGGGCGCGAAGGAATCTGAACATGCAAAAATACCGCTCAGCGGTACTGGCTATGCTAGGGCTTTACTCAACCAGCCCATTAGCTATCAATACTGAGCACCAGGAAAAGCCGGTGATGGTTACTGCAACCCGAACGGCGCAAACTGCCGATTCATCATTAGCGTCTGTGACCGTAATCACCCGCAGCGATATTGAACGTCAACAAGTACGATCGATGCAGGATTTACTGCGTGGCGTCGCCGGAATCAATGTCGTCAATCAGGGTGGATCCGGCAAGGCCACCTTCGTTCAAATGCGCGGCACCGAATCTGATCATGTACTGGTCATGATCGATAACATCAAGGTAGGCTCAGTTACTTCCGGCACCACCGCGTTCGAAAATATCCCCATTGAGCAGATCGATCGCATCGAAATCGTGCGCGGCCCACGCTCCAGCTTATATGGTTCCGAAGCTATTGGCGGCGTCATCCACATTTTTACACGCAAGGGCAGCGGTATCGGATTGAAGCCGACATTTGGATTTGGCGGGGGCAGTTTTGGCACGCTGGAGGGTTCCACGGGCATTTCGTATGCCAGTCAGCAAGGATGGCTCAATATGAGCGCCAGCGGTATCGGCACGCAGGGTTTCAATGCCTGCACAGGTTCAAGCTTTTCCGGATGCTTCATCGATGAACCTCAGCCTGACCGGGATGGTTACCGCAATGCCGCGGGTTCCGCACGGGCTGGCTACCGGTTTCACAATGGCCTCGAAATCGATGCCAGCTTCATGCATTCAGCCGGCAAAACTCAATATGACGGCAGTATCGCAAACAAAGCCGTTTTGATGCAGCAAGTCATCGGCGGTACCGCACGTTATTCCCCATTCGATTTCTGGCGCGTCAGCTTGATTGGCGGCCGCAGTCGGGATGATTCGGACAATTTTCTCGATCAAGCGTTCTTCAGTCGGTTCAACACCATCCGCGACACAATTTCGGTGTTGAATGATTTCACGTTATCTTCTAACAACTTATTGACCATTGGTATGGATTATCAAAAAGATCATGTCAAGAGCAATGAAGCTTTCACGGTACATTCACGTACTAACTGGGGAGTATTTGCGCAGCATCAGGCAACGCTAGCCCAGCATGATGTACAACTGTCGCTTCGCCATGACGATAATCAGCAATTTGGCAGCCGGGTTACCGGTGGCGCAGGCTGGAGTTATCCGATTACTGATGCCATTCGATTACTGGCCAATTTTGGCAGCGCTTTTAAAGCGCCGACATTCAATGATCTATATTTTCCTTTCTTTAGCAATCCTCATCTGAATCCAGAAGATTCTATAAGTTATGAGTTTGGCTCACGTGGTAAAGCTACTTGGGGAAGCTGGTCATTAAATTTTTATGAAACGTATATTGATAACCTGATTGCATTTAACGTGAGTAAATCGATGCCGGACAATATCGACAATGCACGAATTCGCGGATTTGAAGGCATTATCAGCGCCAAACTTAAGGGCTGGCAATTCAATGCTAATCTGACATTATTGGATCCTCAGAATCGCACTTCTGACTTGAATCGAGGAAATATATTGCCCCGCCGTGCCGAACAATCATTCCGACTCGATGCCGATCGCCAGTTCGGTCAGCATTACCGGCTGGGCGCCATGCTATTGGCCGAAGGTGAGCGTTATGATGATCTCGCCAATACACGCAAACTTGACAGTTACGTGAAATTTGACTTACGTGCCGAATATATTTTTAATAAGCACTGGCGGCTTCAAGGGCGTATCGAGAATTTATTCAATGAACGCTATGAAACCGCAGCCTTTTTCAATCAACCTGGGCGAAATTTTTTCGCGATGGTACGTTACCAACCTTAATTGGACTTTATTATGCTGATCCTATCCTTTCGCGCGCAATTGATCATAGCTATGTTACTTGCAGTTCTGATGATACTCACGCGTAGTTATCATTTTGCATCGTCACATCAGCTAGCGGATGCGTCGTGGGCAATTTTCTTTCTGGCCGGTGTTTATTTACGTTCGATGTGGCCATTGTTCGGTTTTCTTACACTGAGCTGGTGGCTGGATTTTTCGGCTTTTACTTGGGGAGGAATAAATGATTTTTGTGTCACTCCGGCTTATATCTTCTTGCTACCCGCATATGCCTCGCTTTGGATGTCAGGGCAATGGTTTGCAAGACGCTATCAACCCGACTGGCGCAGCCTCACGCCTTTGATCATCAGCAGCGGAGCCGGACTCACAGCCTGTGAATTATTTTCAAATGGCGGTTTCTATCTCTTTTCAGGTCATTTCTCAGCGACAAACTGGAATGAATTCATTGATCTCGCAAGTAAATATTTTCCGCTGTATATTGAAACCTTTGTATTTTATGTCGGTACTGCAGCGACCATTCATATCCTTTTCACAATTCTAGTGCAAGCTTTGGGATTGCACAGCGCAGCCACAAAATAAATAACCTTATGACGATGGAAAACGAACGCGCGCAACGTTATCGCACCCGCATGCAACGAAAAAAGGAAATTATCGATGCAGCGATTGACCGCGCCGACCGAACACAAGGTTTACTCTTGATTCACACCGGTAATGGCAAAGGCAAATCAAGCGCAGCATTTGGCATGATTGCGCGAGCATTGGGCCATGGACTACGAGTTGGGGTAGCACAATTCATCAAAGGTCGTTCTGATACCGGCGAAGAAGCTTTTTTCCGCAACCAACCTCAGGTTACGTGGCATGTTCTGGGAGAGGGATATACTTGGGATACACAAAACCTTGAACGCGATATCGCAACGGCGCAACGAGGATGGAACATTGCTCAAGCCATGTTACGTGATCCGACAATGGAATTGATTGTACTCGATGAATTGACCTACCCGCTCAAATTTGGCTGGCTGGATTTACCGATGATATTGGAGGATTTGAAAAATCGCCCCGTCATGCAGCATGTCATCATAACCGGCCGTGGGGCTCCAGGTCAGCTTTGTGAACTCGCTGACACGGTGACTGACATGACCGACATTAAACATGCTTTCCGTTCTGGCATTCAAGCGCAAAAAGGCATTGATTTATGAATTCACGCAGACCGATTTCCTCCTGCTCAACCATGTAAATATCTGAGTGAATATAATTGAGCGCTCATACAAGTCGGAGTAAAAAACGCCAAAGTCTTCTGAGTGACTTTTGCTCAATATCAGCCAATCAATCATGACAAATGACCGAATATGCCCATCACACAATCAGAAAATCGGTGGCTGTCAATGCAGGTGCTCCTGACAGCGTGGCAATCTGGACTGCTGCGCCAGCGGCATTACCATTTGCATCGTAAGACAATACTCCAGTCGTCGTATTGTAGAGCAGGAAATCATTGGCATCGACAGCTATCGGGTTAGCCTTGGCCACTAAATTACTGGCATTGATAACTCCCGTTGCCGTCAATTTGGTAAAAATAGCATTTTCCAGCACAATTGTGTCATCCACAGCGACGTATCCGATGATCGTGTCGGCATTATTGATTCCGGGCGCCACGTTGAATAAAAACTTGTCTTGCCCTACGCCTCCATTCAGATTATCTTTACCTAAGCCTCCGCTGAGAGTGTCGTTGCCGCCATTTCCTACGAGACTATCATTACCACCTAGGCCATTGAGTAAATTATTGCCATTATTGCCGTTCAGGACGTTATTGAATTCGTTACCAGTGCCTGTCAGCGCCGTGGTTCCAGTCAGCGTCAAATTTTCAAATTCAGAATCGAGAACGTAAGAAATGGACGCATTGATCAAATCAATTCCATTGGACAGGAAACTTGTTTCATCAACAACATCATTTACATCGTTCACCACATAAATGTCGTTTCCAGCGCCTCCTTCCATGTAATCAGCTCCGGACCCTCCATCTAAGGTATCATTTCCTCCATTGCCAGCTAACTGGTCGTTGCCGCCCAATCCCATCAACACATTATTGTTGTCATTTCCAGTAATGTCATCATTGTTCCCTGTGCCTGTTCCATTGATAGCGGCATCACCGATGAGTGCGAGGGTTTCCAAACCAATTTTCAACGTATAGGAGCGAACTGAATTTACTACATCGTAACCTTTGGTATCGGTAATGGTATCTCCTGCATCATCAATAAAATACACATCATTCCCGTCTCCGCCAGACATCATATCAGCGCCGGCGCCACCATCAAGGATGTCATTCCCGCCAAGACCGAAAATTGAATCAGCCGCTGTTGTACCTATCAGAGCCGGACGTAAAACTCCATTTTGAATGGTATCATTGTCATTGAAATTCGTGCCATTAATTATTGCCAATTTCATCTCCTTAATCAATTGTTTTAAATAGTTAAAAAACTTCAAAACCACCCTATCAAGCTTTGCATGCATTGCTTTCAAATAAAACGGATTTCTTCGCAGGCGGTAGTCACAGATGAGTGACAGCGTGAAGTAATAAGACGGTAACACTCAATTCCAAAAGAGAAAAAAGTCAGATTTTCCAATGGAACCAATGCACCTGGCCATTTAAATCCACACTTTGATCGTCAATTACTTAAGACAATACAAATGCCTGCAGAGCTTTAATTCACAATCGTGCAACATGAAATCGGATTCAGAATACTCATACTGCTCAATATTCTTTTTTTGTCCAATTAATTGACTTAAGCTTGATTCAGTGCTGTCTCTGGATTTTCTTGAGCATTTAAACCAATGTTACTCAACGAAGATACTCTTCGGGGTAAAGAATTTTGGTGGTTTCACGATTCAGCAAACTAATCTGCCGAGTTAACTGATCAATATCTGACCAACCAGAATAATCTACGGATGGAATCCAGCGTCCCCGTAAATAGCCCTTCCGGTCAATCAAAAATTCCAAATGCGAAGGAATCGTCCCCTTTCCGATCAAATCGGGATGACTAAGGGTCCTGCGGAATAATGAATAGCTATTAACTATCTCAGCAGCTCCTTGTGTGACAATCGGAAAAGGCATCTCAAAGGTTGCTTGTGCCAATTCCTCAGCCGTCAATTCTTGTGATGGAACTGCCAATACCGCGGCATCAAGATCGCTCAACTTGATATATGCAGATCTTAATTGTTCCAATCGCTCTTTTGATTGCGGCCAAGAAAAAATTACCATTAGCACTACTTTTTTATCACGAAAATCATGTAGAGCGCCATTGTTGCCCTCATGACCTCCATAGGTAAAAACCGGTGGCTTGACATACGCCTTATTGGGAATGATTTCTGGCTTTAATATCCGGGCTTGATAACCTCGCGATAAAGCATGAATATAATTAACCAGATCCCAGCGATCTTCATCAGACAACCTACCTGCATATCCTGGCATATCGGTGTTGATCATACCGTATGTAATCCAATGATAAAAATCACCAGGTGTATGATCTGTTGTATGAGACTCAGTCAGCAGATCCGGAAGCATAGTTGACAAGGTTCTCGACTTAATGCCGTTTCCTTTTCCCTGGAAACCATGGCATTCAACACACTGCTGGGCAAACAGATCTGAACCGTTATCGACTGAAACTACGTCAAAGGGTATTAAGGATCTGCGATAAGTCTCAGGGTATGCCTGAATTGTCAAGGGTGGCAAGGTAATAGCCAGCCCCAAAATCATCAAAATAGATGAAATTCCAATTGCCCGTTTGAATTCCCAGTTAAGCCATTGTCTTGATGCGATTACACTTGACGCAAGTATTAATATAGCCAACCCTATCCAAACTTTCACCTCCACATTCGGCTGGTTCCAGGTTGCTGCTAGTGAAAAACGAAATGGAAATGGCCAATTGTCGATTAAGGCATGTTTTACCGGAGTGGTGTGAGTAATGAGGGTTGCCAGTAATACCAAGATCACTGCCAAAAAAAATTCAATCCCTACCCATTTTTGCAAGCGTTGTTTTCCTGGCTCGTTAATCTGAATATGATGAGAATTTCCGAGCTGAGGGAGCCAATACGATCGAATTCGCGAAGCAATGAGCAGAATCACAGCCAGTAACAGTATTTTGGCACTAAGCAGCCAACCGTAAGAAGTTGCAAATAAAGCTGCATAATGATCATCAAAAATTCGATCACTCACAATAATACCCGTGAGGATAATCAAGAGCATAACCGGGAGCGCAATCGACGAGAAACGGTTTAGTGTTTCCAAATTACTGCTGTTTTGATTCTTATTATTGGGTAAGTAACCACGTATTAATACTAAGAAAGCAGGTAACGCACCGAACCATACCCCAGCAAATATTAGATGTAAAGCGTAAGGAATTATTGCTGACAGGATAAATTCTTCTGTCGCAGCATGGCTAACAAACGCGCTGGCAATCAGAGGAAAAGAAGCAATTACGGCACAAAAAATATATTGCCACCGCGCTTTCACTCTGCTACGTAGATGAACGACAATCACTAGCAATAATAATATTGATGAGGCTGCTCGCCAAAGCCAGATTTGACCTGCGCGAGTATCGCTGAGAAAACCCAGCCAGATTTCTTGATGCCAAAAATTATTATTATTGCCGGTAGCTTGAATGATGGTCGTGATTAAAATGACGACCAATCCGAGGGGAACTATTATCGTTAACCATGGAAATATGCTTTCTAATCGATCAATCCATGCTTTTGAATACGTTCGCTTCCTATCCTCAGGGATTGCCAAAAAAATACAACTACCCAATAGAATCAGGTTGGCTCCGAGCTGGAACCAACGTGCAACTGCTGCAATGATTTCAATCATTTTTACTGCATTTTATTTTTTACATTAAAATCATAACTAGATTCAATCACGTGTCCATCTACCGACATTACTCTATATTGCACAGTATATCGACCAGAATCAATCTCAGGGAGATTTAACACAACCGATTTTGGATCCTCTGCAACAATTTCGGGGTTATTTTCAGTGACTGCCTTTTTATCTTTATCAACTACCGTAACTGAAGCATAAGAAGCTTCTATCTTTTCATTAAACCACAACTGAATTTGTTTGGGTGGCATAGAAAGTGATGCCCTTCGGGGAGGATCAGATTTCACTAAAGTTGCATGCGCCATTGCCAAATTAATCGGAAATAAGGTTGAAAGCGCCGCCAAAAGTGCCAATTGAGATGTTATTCTTTTGATGACATATATGTATGATGGCTTATTTTGCACAATTTACCTCTATCTTAGGTTTATTTTGATTTTGTTTGCGAAAAATTTGGATTAACAATTCAAAGTGGAGTTCAAAATTTAACTCAACCCGCAAATTTATTGATGAATCGCTGTCATTCAGACTTCCGAAGGGGAATTTTTCTTTCGCATGATGAAGAAAGCAGCGGCGGCAATGATCAGCACGATGGGTGCAATAATCGCGGCTTTGGGTGTTGGGCGTCCTTCACCTACTGAAAACGGAAAGCGCGATACATAATCCTGCGCTCCG